>CAZEOI010000039.1:0-36275 GCA_964513775.1 uncultured Sangeribacter sp.
CAACTACGCCCCGTGTGGACTTTCACCACAGATGTATGACATGCCCGTCATACAAAGAAAAAGCTCTGAGACGTTAATCTCAGAGCTTAATCCATGCATTCTTAATAGGATTTTCTCAATAAGACATCGAAATAAATTCAAATACCTTTGTAAAAAATCATCTCCTACACTTCAACAATGCCTCCAAAGATAATTTTCTTAAAAATTACATCAAAGAATGACATCGCATTATGCGCGAAGAGGAGTTCTACTTGAGCAACCGTCTACTTCAGGATGCTTCCTCATTCAACGATAATCCTTAAGGATTTCACGAAGACGCTTGCGAGTGAAAAAGATTCTGCTCTTGACAGTGCCTAATGGCATACCAAGCTTCTCAGCAATCTCCTCATACTTGTAACCGGCAATGTGCAGATTAAAAGGTTCGCGATAATCATTCGGAAAACCGGAGATAATGGTTGAAATCTCACCTACAGCATAGGCGCCGTCAGGAGTCTCGAATCCAGAGTCCTGCTTCAAGTTAAGATGATACAAATCTTCGGTGGAATCAACCATCGTGTTCTCGCGCGCATTCTTCCGATAATTGTTAATAAAGATGTTGCGCATAATAGTGAGCATCCAACCCTTGAAGTTTGTATTGTCTACATACTTCTCCTCATTATTGAGGGCCTTGAGGGTTGTATCCTGCACTAAGTCTTGAGCCTCATCTCTATTCAATGTGAGCTTCATTGCGAACGATAGTAGATTTGACTGCATCCCAAGTACCGACGTTTTAAAAGTGGACTTGCCGCTCATTGATGTTAATTATTAAAAATTCTATACTGTAGCTGTTAACTGTACCGCAAAGGTAAGAATTTGTTTTTTCAATTCCAAAAGATTTTGTAAAAATGTTACAATTCTTCTAAAAAAATTTTTTCATGGTCCGGAATCATAATTTCCTTGCATGTTGAAGGGGTCTTAGAATCCGACTTGCCCGGATTCAGGCTACTTTCTTCACACATGCTCTACCCTCACCAACTCTATGCGGGTGGCCGACATACGGAGAATGGTGAACCTAAGATTCCCCACTTCGAAACTATCACCCTGAGCAGGGAGTGCGCCGAGATTATCAAGAATATATCCCCCGAGCGTATGATAAGTGTCGGATTCCTTAAGATCAAGACCGAATTCCTCGTTGATATTCTCAATCTCCGCACGCCCCGAAAACTCATAGACACCGGGAGCGGTTTCACGAGCCAGCAATCGCTTCCGGTCATGCTCATCCTCGATCTCTCCGAATATCTCCTCGACAAGATCTTCCAAAGTGGCCAATCCCGCCGTGCCTCCAAATTCATCCACGACAATTGCCATTGAACGTTTTTCAGCAAGCATACGCCGCATCATCTTGTTGGCAAGCATGGTTTCGGGGGTAAATATCACAGGCTTCAGGTGTTCACGCCAGTCTTCATTCACGTTGAATAGCTCTGAGATATGGATATAGCCCAACACATCATCGATATCCTCTTTGAAAACCACAATCTTCGACAAGCCGGTGGCAATAAATTTACGAATGAGTTCCTCACGATTGATGTGATCAATCCCTACAGCCACAATCTCATTGCGTGGTATCATACACTCCCCCATCTCAGTGTCTTTGAAGTCTATGGCATTGCGGAATATCTTCACCTCATTCTCCACCATATCACGGTTGGCAGTGTCATGAAGCTGCTTCTGAAGATAATCGTCGAGCTCCTCGATTGTGAGCTGGTCTGACGCCTCCTCCTCTTTTTTCAATCCGAAAAGTTTCATCAGCCCGGTTGATATTCCCGACACGAGCAAAGCTATCGGATAGAGCACGAGATAGATGATATAAAGCGGCAACGCAAAAAGCCTCAACATCAGATTGGGATTTATGCGGAAAGCCGTCTTAGGCATAAATTCTCCGGCTATCAGCACCACGCCTGTCGAGAGAAGCGTGTTGCACACAAGCACCAGAGCCTCAGATGGCAGCCACCGCTCCAATATAGGATTTATAATGACAGAGAATGCGATACCGTAGATTACGAGAACCACATTATTACCCACCAGAAGCGTAGATATGAACATATCCTCATGGCGTGAGAAACCGCGTATGATACGATCTATTATCCCTCCTCTGGCCGCATCTATCTCCATTCTTACTTTGCTCGACTGCACGAAAGCTATCTCAGACCCTGAGAAAAGGGCCGAGAGAATCAAAGCGATCACAGTCACTACAATGGCGGTGGTTAAAGTCATCTGTCGGATTTGAGGTTATTACGGTCGACGGGGAAAATTCCCGTCGGGTGAAGTATTCTGTATTTTGTAAGACGCTCGTTACTCTCGAAGCCGGTGCCCTCAAGCACATGTGTGGCATTTTCGATATGTATGAAAGTGTCGGAATATAGTTTCTGTCGACGCTGATCCCAAAAGACACGGGGTGAGAGGAAAAGATCTTTCGGAGCCTTGGTCATCTCCACATTGCCTTCCAGCTTCCAGAGCTTCTGCATCCGATAGAATGTGGCGGTGTCGGCAGCCACGGTGGCCTCAACATTAAACTTACGGTCGAATTTCTGAAGATACAGCCCCTCCGGAAACACCCAATAGGGGGTGTCGACCTCATCATAGACATACCAAACCGGCGCCACTATCTTATATTGAGTAACTCCGGAATCGGAAATCAAAGTATTGACATTATGGGTCACCATGGAAGGCATATTCTTCGGACTGATCTTATCGGCCACATCTATCTTGGTCTCCTGTGTACAGCTACCGGCAAAGAGACTCCACATAAGAAAAGCCACGAATCCAAATCCGGCATATCTCATATCGCGGCTGCCGTAAGCTGCACGTTGCCTCCTCTTCATCATTACTTAATGCGACGTTGCCAGAACCAAAGCTCATTGACGTTGATGCCCAAAGTAATATTGAAATAGTTCTCGGTGATAAGAGACTGAGGATGAGCGGCACGACGTTTCCACTCAAAGCCGAGATTGATCATTGTCTTACCCTCGGGCGTGGGAAGTCCGAAGCCGCAGGTAGCTCCAAACTCCCGCAGACGGTTGCCTCGGATGTTTAGATAATCGTCGGTGTAATACACACCCGCACGATAAGACACCCGCTCAAGATAATTGCCTCTGATCTTGGGAACATACTCACCACCGGCTGCATAACGCAGACGATTGTTGAACTTCATCCCCTGAAACACCATATTATCCGCCACCGGCTCCTTCCCCTTCTCATAAAGCGGAGCATAACCGGCCTTCGACCATTCCTGATAAGTGACATCGGCCTCCACCATCCAGCTGGAGGTGCGCTCGTGACGATAGGAGACACCGGCACCAAACGACATAGGAGTGAAATATTTTCCGGCCATATTGGCATAAGCCACAGTGTCGGCAGGGACACTGGTCTGGGTAAGCTCCTGAGCTGTCACCCATGTACGTCCGTGCAAAGACTTCTTCGGAGTGAATGTCAAGCCCACGGTCATACGGTCGGTCCGGGAGATACGGGCGGTGTATTGCGCACCGATAACGAGATCCCAGTCGCGTATCTCCATCACGTGCTCCACGAGCGACTGACCGACAGTTTCGGGAGTGGCATAGACATCATTGATGATATTGCCGAAGCTATATGCCACATTGAATCCGAGCGAGAATCCGGCATACTGCCCGGCGAAACCGAGATAAGCCTGATTTATGCCGCCGGAGCCCTGATTCTCCATCGCACCATATTTTATATCCTTGCCGAAAGCATAGCCTACGGATGAATAAGGCAACATACCTACAGAACCGCCGAAGTGTTTCGAGATAGGAAACTGCATGGTCACGTAGTCAAGTCCGCCTCCGGTGGAGCGCTGCTTCACATTCTTGGATTGTGTAGCATCCCACTCCTTCTGATGCAGGATGGTGACATCGGCTCCCAGATCAAAAAGAAATGTAAGAGAGTCGATTGCCGCGTAGGAGGCAGGATTCATAACGTTGATCTGACGTCCGGAGTTCATCGCGTAGCCCACGGAACCCATCTGCCTTTGCATTGAGGTGGCGCGGTCGCCGAGAATACCATAGCCATACATTGAGTAGGGGGTGGTGACATTCTGGGCATGCAGAGCGCCCACAGAGGCAGCTACGGCAAACAGAAGAAGTTTTATCCTTTTCATAATAGATAGGTATGTGTCTCTAATTATTAATATATTCCTTGTCGCCCTCTATGGGCGGTATCTGAAACCCTTTTTCAGTCATAATATAACTCTATTACGTCATCAAAACGGTGTCAAATCTTATCCATACATGTCACCAATCAATCATATCATCAATTTATGACACATACTTAGGGATGTCGTTATAGTTGTTATCGCCATCATCCGGATGATGCCGGACTCTGGGTGTGATTTATATTTTACAATTCCTCCTGATTGTGTCGGAAGATATGCACAAGGCCAAGCCCTACGAGATTGGAATCCAACACGGCCGGAAGGCTGCGTTGCTCAAGCAGCGGATAAAGCAACGGAGCGTCGTTGCCTGTCAGCAGAATCCGGCGGCAACCGTAATCGGCACAGGCTCGCCCAAAGGAATCTGCGATCTCGCTCACCATTCCTCCCACCACTCCGGCGCGTATCGCCGTCAGTGTGTCATGGCCGAAAGATGGCACCTCTCCTTCAGCCCCCACAAGGGGAAGCTGACTGGTGGCTTCGTGCAAAGAGGCAAACCGCAGACGTATGCCGGGTGCGATATTGCCACCCACAAATGTGCCGTCGGCATTCACCACATCTATTGTCACAGCAGTGCCGGCATCCACCACAAGAGAACCACTTCCGGGGAAGAGCATTGCGGCTCCGACAGCAGCCGCGACACGGTCGTTGCCGAGAGTGGAACGGGTGCCGTAAACTATACGCGACGGCACAGGCGTGGAGGAAGTGAGCACCATCAGTCTGCCATCGAGCATCCGGCGCAAAGTCTCAAGAAATTTCGCATCCGTATGCCCCACACTGCAATAGGCACAGCTCTCCACTCCATATTCCTCCAGCATCGGAAGCAAATCCTCAATAGTCATGGAGAAGAATCGCTGTGATGCCATCTCCTTATCTCCCGACCATACCGTAGCCTTTGCGGAAGAGTTGCCTTGATCTATAGTGAGCAGGCGCATATCAAATGCATTGTTCATCTCCTATCTCCTTTCCTATTCTTATCAGCGGAATCCGCAACCCGGCCCTCTGTTTTGCTTTTCGACACAATCATCCATGAAGCGATCACCTGTATGGCGGCTCCAACGAGGGTGAAAAGAATGGTCTGCCGCAGAAGAGCCAACATCCCGGCATACTGACCGAGATGATTTTCGGAATAAAACCAGAATGCTCCGGCCACCATGAAAGCTACCCCTGCCCAGAATTCCATCCTGCGCAGACGACGCATCCTCAGAGAATCGCCCGGCACTTTGGCACCCACAACCCTCGCCACCGTATAAATAATGGCACCGGCTGCATATATCCATTTGAGCACCGAAGCAAGTCCAAAGTCAGACGGAGCGAAAAACGGCACTACCAACGACACACATATAAGGAGAAGACCGCCTGTAGCTGTCCCCTCCGCGAGTCGTAATCTTTTGTCGGCGGCCGCAACGGGCCTTATGGAAGAACTTTTCATTATATAAACACTGTCATCTGAGTATGAAGAGTCATTTTAATATGAAGACATCCTCCGAGGGACGCTGCATGTGGAATTTCTCTCTTGCGAGATGTTCAAGGCTACCAGTGCCACGAATGATCGACTCCCGCTGATTTCTGTAATATGCAGCGGAGTCTCGACATTCAGCGATGGCATCGGTGAGCTCGTTGATCTGACGCTGATACTCCATGTTCTGCGACAATGAGGTGTCATCGTTCACCAAAAGGAGCACTACCATCAGAGTTCCGATCGCTATCACCGGGATGTGAGAGCGTCGTCTGATCCAGAAATTCGCTTTCTTAACAGTCTTACTCACTTGTCAGTCGTTTTTTGAAATGTAGTTTTTGCAACCACAAAATTAATGATTATATGCCATAACTTCATAATTACAATATATATTTTTTCAAAATTTAACTAAGAAGCCACCTAAACTTCAATGAGAAATGGGAAAAACATATAAAGTATGTGTCATTGATCAGTGGCGAATTTCATTTGTGACACATCAAGGATGATATTTGACAACGTTTTGATGGCGCTACAGGAGCCGCGATAACTGAAAAACGGAGACATGGAATGTCTGACAGACCAACCGGGGATGTATCAATTAATTCCAGACACATCCTTGTAATACATAAGATATCCCCAAAATACCGAGACAACACTATAAAAAAGGTACCAAAAGCATCCAAAAACAACAAAAAAGGCATCCAAAATAAAAAAATTAAAAAAAAAGAGATTTTTTTCACTTTTTCATGATAACTTTTCTTCAGGCGTTGTTATAGAGATATAATAATTAATTCGGGTGGAGCCTCGATTAATAAAAGGCTTTACCGATCACCACTTTAAAACTATACAACAATGGCAGATTCAGTTACATTCAAACAGCGATTACTCGGATTACAAGGTAACCTATTAAATTTCGCTTATCAGTTAACCACAAGTAAAGAAACCGCACAGGATCTGGTGCAGGACACAACTTTAAAAGTGCTTGACAACGAATCCAAATATGTTGACAATGTCAATTTCAAGGGCTGGGTCTTTACCATAATGCGCAATATTTTCATTAACAATTACAGACGACAAGTTAGAAGTGCTACAGTAATAGATAAATCTGAAGACTTATATCATCTTAACCTTTCCCAAGAATCAGGATTTTCCACACCGGAAGGAAGTTTTGCAGCTAAAGAGATATCATCAGCCATTCAGGAATTTTCAGAAGATTACCGTATTCCTTTTACAATGTACGTCCAAGGTTATAAATATAGTGAAATTGCAGAACATATGGGTCTTCCTTTAGGCACTGTTAAAAGTAGAATTTTCTTTGCCCGCAAACGTCTCCAAAATGTTCTTAAAGATTACAGATAATGATAAACCCAAATTATAAAAACATAGGATTTAACTTTTGCAGTTTTTTATCCCCCTATTTATAATTTACCCGTTATACCAAAATTCATTTAAACCTATAAGGCGCGGCTTTAGAGTCGCGCCTTATAAATTTATATAAGTGTAGTTGTCTACAACAGGTACCGGCTTATCGCACTCACCATCCGGAATAATCATCAATCAAGCAGATCGGGACGCAACCGCCTCGTGCGCTCAAGGCTCTGCTCATGACGCCACTCGTCTATCTTCGCCTCATGTCCCGAAAGAAGTATGTCGGGCACTTTCCAACCGTTGTAGTCGGCCGGACGAGTATAGATGGGAGGTGCAAGAAGGTTGTCTTGGAAGGAATCGGAAAGAGCTGATTGCTCATCACCTATGGCTCCCGGGATAAGACGCACTATGGCATCAGTCATCACAAGAGCCGGAAGTTCGCCGCCGGTGAGCACATAGTCGCCTATTGAAATCTCCTTGGTGATCAAATGTTCGCGAATACGATAGTCGATACCCTTGTAATGACCGCAAAGAATTATGAGGTTGCCCGACATCGAAAGTGTATTGGCCATCTTCTGATTGAAAGTCTCGCCATCGGGAGATGTAAAGATCACCTCATCATAATCTCGCTGAGCCTTCAAGGCATTGATGCAAGCCTCCACAGGCTGGATCTTCATCACCATTCCTGCCTCACCCCCGAAAGGATAATCGTCTACTTTCCGGTGCTTGTCGGTGGTATAGTCGCGGAGATTATGCACCACAATCTCCGCAAGACCTTTTTCCTGGGCCCGCTTGAGTATGGAGCATCCCAACGGAGACTCAAACATCTCGGGCAATACAGTAAGTATATCTATTCGCATGATAAGTATATGAAAATGAAAAGAGGCGTTGACCCCGTATATTTAACGGCTGTCAACGCCTCCATATTACATAGGAGATAAATATCAATCAATCTCTTCGTCGGCTTCGTAACCACCCATCTCGCGGATAGCGTTCTTCAGCATTACATACTGCTGGAAGAGGTTATTCACCGGCACCTCGTTTTTAGTGTAATCGTGCATCGGGCTCTTGAGGAAGAAGCTCAGGAAGCGCTGGATGCCATAGCGGCCGGCACGCTGTGCAAGGTCGCTGAGAAGCACGAGGTCAAGGCAAAGGGGAGCTGCGAGGATAGAATCGCGGCAGAGGAAGTTGATCTTGATCTGCATAGGATAGCCCATCCAGCCGAAGATGTCGATATTGTCCCAGCCCTCCTTGTTGTCGTTGCGCGGGGGATAGTAGTTGATGCGCACCTTATGATAATACTGAGTGTCTTCATCGTTGCCGTGGCCATAGAGATCGGGCTGCTCTTCAGGCACGAGGATGCTCTCGAGTGTGGAGAGCTTGCTCACCTCTTTTGTGCGGAAGTTGGCGGGCTCATCAAGCACAAGACCATCGCGGTTGCCGAGAATGTTGGTAGAGAACCAGCCGCTGAGACCGAGGCAACGGGTGCCGATGATAGGTGCGAAACCGGATTTCACAAGAGTCTGGCCGGTCTTGAAGTCCTTGCCGGCGATAGGCATCTTGGTCTTCTCGGCGAGCTCCCACATAGCGGGGATATCGACAGTGGTGTTGGGAGCGCCCATGATGAAAGGTGCGCCTTCGGAAAGAGCTGCATATGCATAGCACATTGAGGGAGCGATATGCTCCTTATCGTCGGCCTTCATGGCAGCCTCAAGAGCCTCAAGAGTGCCGTGGATCTCCTCGTCAACCGGCACATACACCTCCGTAGATGCAGCCCAGAGCACAACCACGCGCTCTACACCGGTCTCCTTCTTGAAGTTGCGGATATCCTCGCGAATCTGCTCAACCATATCCCAACGGTCTTTGCAGTCTTTCACGTTGTCGCCGTCGAGACGCTTTGCATAGTTCTTGTCAAACGCAGCCTTCATAGGCTTGATAGCCTCAAGCTCCGCCTGAATGGGGAGGATATCTTTTGCCTTGAGCACCTCTGCATTTACAGCAGACTCAAAAGCATTGGCAGGATATACATCCCAAGCACCGAACACGATATCGTTGAGATCGGCGATAGGAACTATATCTTTATAGTGAAGGTATTTCTTGTCAGCTCCTTTGCCAACACGGATCTTGTCATACTGGGTCATTGATCCGACAGGCTTTGCAAGACCTTTGCGAGCGGCGAGCACACCTGCCATGAATGTGGATGTTACAGCTCCGAGACCCACTACGAGCACTCCGAGTTTCCCCTTGGGGGCTTCAGCTTTCTTATTCTCCATAACGTTTGTTATCAGTTTAGTTGTCTGTAGTATTATCGCAGCCTCTCCCTACGGGAGCGACTGAAAGCCTCAAAATGACTCCGAAATCATTGCGCGATCCGGTAATTATTGAAAAGCGGCGTAAAATTACCTCCCTTTTTGCACATTACAAAAAAAATTGGCCTGAAATTTCAGACCAATTTCTTAAACTTTATTAAACACTTACCCGATTAGCCAATTTATGTTAATAATATCATGTTATTTCACACATTTGTTAATTAATGCAAATTAAGGTAAGGCCGTATTTTTGTCTATTTTTCGTATAAAACAATACCTTTCAACTGTCAATCTCTCTTCGTGAGCTTGAAAGCTTATAGTCATGCACCCTTAAGGAAACCAAGCGCCTCATCAAGGCTACTGATGATGTTGGGGTGCATGGTGTCGTCTTCAGCCTGGGTCCAGCCTTTACCCTTCAGCCACATTGCCTGGCAACCTGCCTTCTCAGCCGGCACTATGTCTTTGGCATAGCTGTCGCCTATCACCAAAACCTCCTCCGGCTTAAGACCAAGTGCCTCCACTCCAAGTGTGAAAATCTTTGGATCGGGTTTTCTGACACCAACCACAGCACTTTCAATCACCTTCTTGAAATAACCGTCGATGCCAAAATCCTTGAGCACTGTCTCAACATTGCCATAGAAATTGCTTACAAGAACCAGAGGATACTTTTTCGACAAAGCATCAAGAACAGGCTTGGCCTTATCTACCGAAGATTTAGCCGACTGATAACAGATCTCAGCGATCTTCGCCGCCATATCCTCAATCTGAGCCGGGGGGAAATGCCCTGTCTCCGCAAGCTTCTGAAGCTCTATCTGCATCTTTATGTCAAGCAGATCGTGGAAGTTATGGTGAGGAAGAATGTGGAGGGTGCGGGCAAGTTCTCGTTCGGCATATACGTAAGCCTCACGGAATTCCGCTTTGTCGCACGCCACTCCTGCCTGTTGCCAGGCACTCCATATCACTTCGCTCCAATGGTCGCCTCCTGTGTCGAGAGTGCCTCCGTAGTCGAAAATTATACCTTTTACTTTTGTGATGTCTATATTCATAATCCTTGATTTTTATGGTAAATTAGTATCCGGCAACCCCGTCACTCCAGCATCCGGGCAAGAACCTCTATCCGGTTCGAAGCAATCTCATAGAGAGATTAACCGCAACGTAATCCATATCCGAAGCTCATTCTGACAGTTCTGTGAATGGCATAATCTGAAAGATCAGCTTATGATTGCGTGCTGACAGTTCAGTTCCTCTCAAGCGATTCCGTAAGCTCCCGGCAGATCTTTTCGTGACGGCACATCATATAAATTAAAACAATATTCAGCACCGTAAGTTCGAAAGCGAAGTATAGCCAAGGCATACGGAATATGAGGATAGCCGCGAAGAGAGCAAAACTCCTGGTATTGAATGAGAGAATATTGGTGTATTTCATCAAAGGCTTACTCTTGGCGCGGAAGGCATCACGGAAGCTCTGGGGGATATTATCTCCATATTTCCGGGCCAACGCCCTACGTAAAGCCTGCATACGGGGTGTGCGCTTCTCCTGGCCCACCGTATAATTCGTGTAGAAGGCAAGTGTGAGTTTCTGCCAGAAATTCCGGCTCCAACTCAACTGATGGAAACGCTCCCAGAGTTTCGACGCGGTGTCGAGCTCACTCCCCTCCCTACCCTTCAGGAAAAAGAGATGGAACTGGCGGTAATAGTCGGCCATAGCCGCCTGTGTGGCATGACATAAACCGGTCACCACAGCCATAACCCATATAATCCAATGATGGGCCGAGAAGAACTCGCTTGTTACGTTCTCGCGCAGGCAGATGGCTACGTAGATAGCGGCAAACCAGATATCACCGCTCACGCCGTCGAGTATGCGGCCTATGCGGGAATACTGCTTGGTCATACGTGCAAGCTGCCCGTCGGCACTGTCGAAAGAGTCGGCCCACATAAGAAGCACCACCCCGAGAAGGTTTATCCAGAAATTATTGAAATAGAAAGCCACACCGGCTCCAACACCCAAAAAGATAGAAGCGATCGTGATGGCATTGGGAGTGACACCCACCTTGGCGGCAAGCTTGGCCCACATGAAACCTATAGGACGGTAGAATATAAGGTCGAAAGTCTCCTCAGTGTCCATCGACTTAAGGGAGTCCTTATAGTTCATGGTTGCCTGAGTCTTATCTCCTTGGGAGCTTCCCGACAAATGCGCATCCGAGAGTTTGCTGTTATTTTCAATCTCGCTCATCTCTTTTTCCTCCATTCTTTAACCGCGCTGAGAACGCACTTGGCTATATAAGGTGCAGCCTCCGCACGACAGGGGGCAAAGCTCGGCCAGTCGTTGAAGTCGATTATGCGCACCGTGCCGTCGGGATCTACAATACAGTCGCCGCCATAGATCTTCACATCAAGTATATCGGCCGCACGCTGACAGATATCCTTGAGATGTTCGAGATCGAAATGCAGTCCACGGCTCTTGCCATTGACAGCCTCATATCCATATTTGCTATGTCCTTCGTCGAAAGGATAAAACCAGAAGAAGAAGGGTTGGCCACTCACGCCATAGAATTTGATAAGGTCGCCCACAAGATGACGGTTGATCACCGCCCTTTTTATGCCTCGGTAGAAATATTCATGAAGCACCTCCTGAGCCTCCTCCGGATGGCGGCAATAGCTCACATCCTCCTTATGCTGGGCATGGAAATCACCCCGCTTTATCCAGCAGGATTTGAAGCCGGCCTCCTTGAGATCGGTCACAACACTCTCGTTGGTGTTGACAATCAGACTGTCGGGATAAGGGATCTTGTTGCCGAGAAGGATACGTGTCATTCTCTCGCGGGTGCAATTCTCTATTCCATATCCTGAATTGATCACGAGCCTGCCCTCATCTTCGAGGGCCTGGAGCTTGGCGATGGATGCCTGCTCACGACACATATCGAGGATAATAGGTTCCTCTATCTCTGTGGTGTTGAACTGGTCTTCACTATAGACGTTGACCTCACACCCCCTCTTCCTGAGCTGCTCGACAGCAGCATTGAATATGGCGGCGTCGTTGCCGATATGATTGGGAGAGAAGGCTCCGGCCCTCATGACTCCCGCAATTTTTATGTCAGACATTGTTATAAGTGTAATCTTCTATATCTACTTGAGTCCGGATATGAAAGCCTCTGCGGTGGCAATGTCGGCGGCATGGTCTACGTCGATAATCTTATTCATGTCGTAGGCCTGCAGATGGAGTCCGGCTTCCACCAGAGCACGTTGATAATTACGCATCCTTCCCACTCCTTTGTCAAGACATTCACGCAACACAGGGATGGCCGACTGCGAGAGACCGTAGATTCCTCCGCTCACATATCTCACCCCTGCGCGCCAACTGTCGAGGAAACCCGTGATACGGTTATCGGCATCAGTAGCCACATACAACGGCTTCTCATCATCAATAAATGAGGTCACGGCCATCACTCCGTCAACATTCTCCGGAGCAGCCCTGAAGGCATCTACATATTTACTGAAATCCTCCTCACGGAAAATTGTGTCGACGGTGGTGATTATGTATCTCCCCTTCCCCTCCATAAGTTTCGAGAGTTCGTAGAAACTGTGCATGGAGGTTGGTGTGGTCTTCACAACAAGATCGAATGCACATGGGAGTTTCGAAGCGTTGACGGTGAGATACTCGGCCACCTCCTTCATCTCTTCGTTGACAATCACGCTTACGGAGTCGGCTCCACAACGAGTGAAAATTTCTATCAGACGTCCTATCATAGGACGCCCGTCAATCGTGACAAGAGGCTTCGGCAACGCCACTCCCTCCTGCACGAGCCTCGAACCTTGTCCGGCTGCTATAATTCCGAAATTCATACTGTCTCTGTCTCTTTGGGTTGATTTTCATCCGTATTCTCTACGGAGTCTTTCTTAATGTTTTTATCTGTGCCTCCCGGCTTATCATTGCGCTCCGGCTTTTCCGTCTTATCAGTGCGCTCCGGCTTTTCCTGACGCTCACCCTTGTCGGGACGCTCGGTCACTATCTTACGGAGCGGATTGGCAGATGCCTCAAGAAAACGCTGTCGGTTTCGCAGCAGATCGATGGCTTTATAGATGGCCTCACGCATCGATGTGGGATCGGCCTCCCCTTTCCACGCTATGCCGAAAGCTGTGCCATGGTCGGGCGAGGTCCTCACAAAGGGCAACCCCGCAGTGAAGTTCACCCCCCTCTCTCCGGCAAGAGCCTTGAAAGGAGCGAGCCCCTGATCGTGATACATCGCTACTATTCCATCGAATTTACGGTAGTCGCCCACTCCGAAGAATCCATCGGCGGCGAAGGGTCCGAATGCGAGAGTGCCCTTCTCCCGGGCCTCATTTATGGCAGGGGTTATAACATCCTGTTCCTCCGAGCCGAGCAGACCGCCGTCGCCGGCATGAGGATTCAACGAGAGCACTGCTATGCGCGGACGCACGATGCCGAAATCCTGCTTCAGGGAATGTCGCAGACTCTCTATGGCGGCTCCCACAGATTCACGGGTCACCGCCTCTGCCAGGCGGGCCACAGGCAAATGGGTGCTGACAAGAGCTACGCGGATATGGTCGTCGAAAAGAATCATTCTCGACTTATACCCCTCCCCCGCTTTTGCCTCCAGATATTCCGTGTGACCGGGGAAATGAAATTGGTCGCTTTGCACTGCCTCTTTGGATATCGGGGCTGTGACAAGCACATCTATATCTCCCGATTCAAGAGCCTCCATAGCCATCTCAAGTGAGGCAACCGCCGCTTTCCCGGAAGCAGCAGTCGGCACTCCCGGATTAAGTTCAGGCAACTCCTGCGAGACCTCCACCACACTTATCCTGCCCGGCTGGGCAGCCGCAGCGTTGTGAGCCTTATAGATGCGCACCCCTTCGAGGCCGAGCAATTTTCGCGCCTTCTCTGCAAGCGAGTGATAGCCGAACACCACCGGGGTGCAGATTTCGGTCATTCCCTCCTCGCCCAAGGCCCCGAGTATAACCTCGTAGCCTATTCCATTTATATCGCCGTGGGTTATACCCACTTTCACTGGTCGTGTCATTCTCTTTTTCTACAATTTTTCAGTCTTTTTTCCGTAACAACTGTCACTCCTGACTACCGTCATGGCAGCCCGACAAGCAACTGAGAAGTCACTTCTTTCCTGCCAACATACCACATGCCGCCATGATATCTTCACCTCTTGAGGTGCGGATAGTGGCTGTGATACCTTTTGAATTGAGATGATTTCTGAACATCAACATTCTCTCGTCGCTTGCCGGCTTAAGCTCCACATCAGGAATGGCATGGAAACGAATCAGATTCACACGGCAATCAAGATTTCCAATCAGACGTATGAGCTGATCGGCATGAGCTATATCATCATTCACCCCTTTCCACATTATATATTCAAGCGAGAGACGTCGTTGATGGCTGAAGTCATAACCGGCGAGCATCTTCATTACGCTTGAGATCGAGAATGCCTTCTGAGCAGGCATGAGCTGACCGCGCTCCACAGGGTCGGCAGTGTGTACGCTGACAGCCACATGCACCTGTGTCTTCTCCAGGAGGTCTTTTAGCTGTGGTAGTTTACCTACCGTAGAGACCGTGATTCGTTTCGGACTCCATGCGAATCCCCAGGGAGCCGTGAGAATCTCGATAACAGGAAGCACAGCCTCAAGATTATCGAGTGGTTCGCCCATACCCATGAACACCACATTAGTAAGCTCCGCCATAGGCTCCACACCTTTGGCCGGAGCCGGAGGAATACTCAGAATCTGATTTATGATCTGAGCCGGAGTAAGGTTCGCCTTGAAACCGAGACGCCCTGTGGCGCAGAAATAGCAGTTCATCTTGCATCCTGCCTGGGAAGAGACGCAGAGTGTGGCTCTATCTTTGTCAGGGATATACACGCTCTCTATCGTTCTCCCCTGCCCTACGTTGAAGAGATACTTCACAGTGCCATCTGTCGACTTCTGATGGGAAGCGGGCTTCTCACGGCCGATCACATAGTTTTCGGCGAGCCATTCACGATTTTTCTTCGAGATGTTGACCATCTCATCGAATTCCGTCACTTTCTTCTTATATAGCCAGTCGGCGAGCTGTTTGCCCACAAACTTAGGCATCCCCCCGGAGAGGGCTATCTTTGTAAGGCCGTCAAGAGTGAGGCCAATCAATGGAAGTTTCTGTATCATATAAAGAGATAACGTATTAGAAGTGGAAAAGGTCGTCGCCTCACTGTGGCGACGACCCTTTCTATCAGTTTCTCTGCCGGGGGCGCGGCGATCAGTCGCCGGCCTCGAACTTAAAGATATTGTTCTTGAATTTCTTCGACCCCAAGAGCATCTCGCCCATGTTGGGATTTACGAGCTGATAATACTGCTGCTCATACTGCTGCTCGCTGAAAGGGAACGACTCTGTGTTCTGACCCAGAATCTGGTAAGCATACACACCGTTGTCGCCTTTCACAACCACAACATTGCCGGGCTGAGAACCTGCTATCTTACCCATTACGGCGGCATCACGCACAGTGGCGCTACGACCGAAACGGAATGTGGAGTCATTTCTTGCCTCAACAGCCATAGCCTGAGCCACGGAAGCCATTGAGCTTGCCTTACCCTGATATTCCTTCACGAGCTCATCGCCGGCCTTGCTCTTGCGGGCACGATCTGTGGCATATGAGCTTACATCACTGTTGGTGAGAGGCACGAAGTCGTCATATTCATCAACCACAGCCACTGCATAGAGAGCGGGAGTGATAGCATCCTTGCTCTCATAGATATGGCTCACCTCGCCGGGCTTGCCGTTGACCATCACCCAACGCACCACCTGACGGCTGTCGGGGTAATAGCTCTGCATACCTGCCATACGGGGCACTGCCGGAGATGAAGCGTCAAGGCTGATCTGCTGCACTGAGTAACCGGCCTTGGCGGCATTGGCCACGAAATTCTTGGTGGAGTTATTCTCATCAAGGAACTTCTCAAGTTTCTCACGTTCCTCATTGATGGTCTTGGTGCTCGGCTTGAGCTCATATGTCACCTCCTCGAATGAGTAGATGTCAACAGGTGCGTTACGCTTAGCCACCTGAGCGAGCACAGCGCCCTGGGGAGTTGAAACAAGATTGATGAAACGTCCGCCCGCCTTGTTGAGAGAATCAAGCTGAGCGCTCTCAAGAGCGTTAGTGCGACCCTGTGCGCTGAAAAGAGGGATCCACTGTGCAGTCTGAGCCATCACACTATCGGCAGAGAAGCGGGATGCTACACTGTCGACGGGGAGTCCAGCATTGAGGCTTGCAAGCACCTTGGCAGGAAGCTGCTCACCCACCACCTGCACGATGTTGAGCTGGATTGAATCAACAGCCGAAGTCTTATTGCCCATCTTCACGATTGTGAAGCCCTTGAGATTCTGTGAAAGCACTTTCACCTCACCGGGGGCGGCTGAAAGCACATAATCCTTCACCTGACCGGCGGGGAGGTCGGAAGCACGGAGCTCTTTGTGAGTTACGACCACACCCTCTTTTCTGAGATCCTTAGCCACCTGGCCGGCGCTGTCTGATAGAGAACGGGCGGTCTTGGTTGCAAGCATCTGGGCTTCCTCACGGTCGGCCACTGAGGGAGAGATGTTGACAGCGATAAAGCTTACATCCTTGGTGAGGTCGTCTACCTTGAAGCGGTTCTTGCTCTCGTTGTAGGCGGCGGCGATCTCCTGATCGCTCACAGCATACTTGGCCGGGTCAAGCTGACCGAAAGGATGATATGCCACGCTCACGTTGTTGGTGGAGACGTAGTCATTATAAAGAGCCTTCTTGTCAAGCTCGTTTGCACGTACAGTGCCGTAGAGGAGCTGCTGATATTTCTGGCGTTTGATCATCTGCATTGTCTCCTGCTCCATGTTGAGCCAAAGACGCTGATAGGGAGCCATGGCAGCCTCGGTGAGACCATTGCGTTTGGGATTGAAGATCACCTCATAAGCCTGTGCCGGAGTCGACACTGCAAGCCCGGCGGCATTGAGCTGCTGGATGATTGTCTGGATAGAGGGATTGATCGGGTTGTCCATCACGTAGAAACGGAGTTGCTCTCCCGAAGTGCGGATGCCGGCATCGTCAGCGGCCTTGTCGAGGAGGCGCTCTGCCACGAGCTGGTCAAGAGCCATCTGAGAGAGGAGCTGATTGTCGAAAGAGGCTGCCTGAGCGGGATTCTGGCGACGCATCTGTTCGAGCTGGTTGTTGAGTTCCTCACGTTTGCGTGCGTAGTCTGTGTAATCGATTTTCTCGCCGCCGATCTTGGCCACGGTTGTGTGGTCGCCGAAGAGATTGCGGCTGTTGGTGAGAGCATCACCGATAATGAAGGCAAGAAGCGCCACACCGATAACGACGATGAGGAACACCGACTTGCTTCTGATTTTCTCTAAAGTTGCCATTCTGTGCTATAGCTGAATAATTTGTGTTTGTTAATTCGAAAAGGGATCCGGCGAGCCTCGTGGATGGTAACATACACTGGCGCACGCCTTGCGTAATTAGGCGCAAAGATAACACTTTTTCGGATAATGTGCAAACACAGCGGTGTTTAATTAAGAAGTTTTTCTCTTATCTCATCCACACGATCGGTCTTCTCCCATGTGAAGAGCTCCACCTCGCGGGTTATAGGTTGGCTTTCATAACGGTTGATGAAAGTTTTCACCACAGTGCGCGGCTCGCGTCCCATATGTCCGTATGCCGCCGTCTCCCGATAGATGGGATTGCGCAGCTTAAGCCATTCCTCAATGGCACCGGGACGCAGATCAAACATCTCCTTAATCTTGTCGGCTATAACGGCATCAGTCAGCCCGGGAGCAGCAGTGCCGTATGTATCAACGAATATGCTCACCGGCTCTGCCACGCCTATGGCATAGCTCACCTGCACGAGCATCTCACGGGCCACCCCTGCCTTAACCATATTCTTGGCGATATAGCGGCACGCATAAGCGGCCGAGCGGTCTACTTTCGAGGGATCTTTCCCCGAGAATGCACCGCCACCGTGAGCCCCGCGTCCGCCATATGTATCCACTATTATCTTACGCCCCGTGAGTCCGGTGTCGGCATGAGGGCCACCAAGCACAAACTTGCCGGTGGGGTTCACATGGAGCACGAGTTTATCGTCAAAAAGAGCACGTATGCTCTCCGGCAATTTCTCCATCACTCTCGGAAGAAGCACCTCCTGCACATCTTTGCGTATCTTGGCAAGCATCTCCTCATCGGCGCGCAAGCGGGCCTGATCGGTGTCGGCAAGCGGAGCTATAAAATCATCGTGCTGGGTGCTCACCACTATGGTATGGATACGCTTCGGAGTCCGGTCGTCGTTATATTCCACCGTCACCTGACACTTGGCATCAGGGCGCAGATATGTCTTCAGCTTCCCTTTCCTGTAATAAGTCATCTCCTTCCCCTCGCGACGTATATCGGCGAGCTCCCTGAGCATAAGATGAGAAAGGTCGAGAGTGAGAGGCATGAAATTCTCGGTCTCATCCACGGCATATCCGAACATCATTCCCTGATCGCCGGCTCCCTGGCTGAGGAGGTCGCCGCGCGACACGCCACGGTTGATGTCGCCGCTCTGCTCATGTATTGCAGACAATATGCCGAGAGAGTCTCCGTCGAAGCGATAGGCACCTCTATCGTAACCTATCTCCTTTATTAGTTCACGTGTGGCGTTGTGTATATCTACATAGGCATCGCTGCTGACCTCACCGGCCACGACCACCTGACCCGTGGTGCAGAGGGTCTCTATAGCCACATGGCTTTTAGGATCGCGGGCGAGAAATTCATCAAGCAGGGTGTCGCTGATCTGATCGGCAACTTTATCGGGGTGTCCTTCCGACACTGATTCCGAGGTGAAAAGGTAACTCATAATTTATTTTTATTTATTATTTTACGTGAAGAGAATATCGATCCTGTCAGAAACAGGAAAAGAGCATACGGAAAAGGGCTGTGAACTCTCTCCGAATGCTCTTATCTGCAAATCCCCGAAGCCTCTGGGCTTTGAAAAAATTTTATCCTTTCTACGGCAAGAGGGCCGATGGTTTCAGGCGAAATCTTAGCCATCATCCATAAATCGCGCCACATTTTGTTTCGCCGTATCCTGGAGCAGTTTTAGCATTTTTTCGAGTGGTTGCAAGCAGCCAAATTTATCCACTGGCCCGGGAGCCGCCGGAGCGACCTCCACATACCCTGAATTCCTCCTGCAAAAGAGGGAATCCTATTTTAAACAAACCGTCAGCCCTGAGAGAGCTGACGGCCAGTCGGGGTGAGGCGACTCGAACGCCCGACCTCTACGTCCCGAACGTAGCGCGCTAACCAACTGTGCTACACCCCGATTGCGTTAGCGAGTGCAAAATTAGTCATTTTTTTTGTATTGACCAAATAAAACCCGCTGATTTTTTCAAAAAATTTGCAACTTACTGTCGTCAGGTATACCTATCCAGATAGACAGTATTGACGATATGATACCCATAAGCAGCACGTTAAGGCATGAAAGCTCCGCCACACTTGCCAACCTATGCCGTGGAGAGGTCTTCATTTTTCGCCATATATATATATCAAAGCCAAGACATATCAGGCCGGGGACAACAGCAAACCAAGGCTTGTCAAGACCGATTGCAAAACATGACCATATATATAGACCACTCGCCACCAAGCCGAAACAGAGATAGGTGATACGGGTAGCTCTACGTCCATAAAGAGCCGTGAAAGTAAAACGCATCATCTTCTTCGATCTGAAATATGAGGCATAGACAAAGGCAAGATATGCGTTGGCAGCCATAAACCCTACCACAACACTCATAAAAATCGCCGGAGAGATATCAAACCAATTCAAAGGATCGGTGGACTCATGAGAAGACTGCAGAAGACTCGTGGAGATCACCGCTACAGGGCCGAACATGATAAATGTAAATACAAATCCCCATGTCGATAGCAACAACGGGCTATTCCCTCCAACGAGCATCCATGAGGCAATCAATATGAATACACCGATTGCCCCAAACCAGAATCCACCCATGGCAACAAGTGTGAGTCCCGTCATCAGTGCCAGGATTCCGAGGCCGAAAGAAAACACGCGGTAGAAGAGCAACTGATCGTTGCCCCCTCTGCTGCCGGAGAGCTTCACAACAGAATCGGGAGTAAGCCCTTTCAGCACCAGCAGTGCATGATAGCGATGATATGCGTTGGCAGCCAACTGTGAGAAAATCACAAAGAGCAGACAGATTGTAGCAGGGAAAAACTCTGCGTTGCCATGCACCTGCGCTGCAGCATTGCCACTTAGAACAGCACCGATTCCGAGCATCAGCGAACTGACACCCAATGCTTTATATAACGGTTCCGGTTTGCCCATTTTCCAACTTAGTTAGTGATTTACAATAATATTATTGTAGGGAGAAAACAATTTGGTAAATATGACTTTAAAGATGCAGGCCATTCCAAACTGCGAATACGAAAGGGCCCGACTTCAAGTAAACTTATCACAGCGTGTAGAGCACAACAAACAGGCTTGTGGCGCCAATCACCATCCAAAGCGTGAGAGCCTGAATGAGAGGTTTCACACCTACTTGTCTTATCACCTTCAAGCTGAGGCTCGCTCCGATTGCAAACAATACAGCCACAAGTGCCTTCTTGGCTATAGCCACACATGCCGCATAGACAGGGCCCATAACCGACATCGCGCTTTCGGGAGTGTAGGTGTTGATCACCATCGCCACTACGAAAAGGAGGATAAACCAGGGAATCGAGATCTTTGCCTTCCCCTCTCCACCCTGTTTATTACGGAAGAACCACATGGTGAAGAATGCGAGAGGGATGATCCAGAGAGCTCTTGTACACTTGATGAGAGTGGCCAGATCGCAAGCCTCCGTAGAGCCGGGGAAGTACATCTGATCGTATGCCGCGCCGGCTCCCACCACCGAGCTGGTGTCGTGGATGGCGATCGCAGCCCATGTGCCGAACTGAGTCTGAGAGAGTCCGAAGAGATGTCCCAAGGGAGGGAATATGAAGAGAGCTATGGCGTTGAGAATAAAAATCACACCAAGCGAAACAGCCATCTCATCCTGATCGGCCTTCATGACGGGGCCCACAGCGGCAATGGCACTACCGCCACAGATTGCCGTGCCTGAAGAGATGAGATAGGATGTTTTGGGAGCTATTCCCATATATCGTCCAAGCCATACGCCGATTATCATGACTCCAATCACCGATACCACCGTGAAGAGCATACCGTCGGCTCCACTCTGGAGCGACTTCTGCAGGTTCATGCCGAAACCGAGACCCACAACCGATGCCTGAAGCAGATATTTGGAGAGCTTCTTGTTGAACGTAGGGTATGGAATACCGAAGATAAATGCAAAAACCAATCCTGTGAACAAAGCCACCGGAGGAGTGATAAACTGATATTGCTCTCCGAACACTATGTCAAAAGGAAAGAGCATGATGACAAGGAGCACCCAATAAAGAGGGCCCGCGATTTTTGCCATGACAGACTTGGATTGAGAGGTCATATTGATAATTTGGGTTGACTTATATCATGAGTGGCCACCTCAATATTCTTGGAAGCAGACACGCATTACACCGCAAAATTAATAAAAAAATCCTGTATTACCTACACACAGCAAGCAATACAGGATTCATTATTTGGATTTATTTTGGTCTTACAACCTCAAAATGTCATAATTATAAAAACAATCAACGGTTTTTATACATATCCTCATAGTAGCGCTCATAGTCGCCCGAGGTGATGTTGTCCATCCAGTCCTGATGGTCGAGATACCATTTAACGGTCTTCTCGATACCCTCCTCAAACTGCAGGCTCGGCTCCCACCCCAACTCACTCTGAAGCTTGCGGCTGTCGATGGCATAGCGCAGGTCATGCCCTGCCCGGTCTGTCACGTAGGTGATCAGCTTCTCGCTCTGACCCTCCGGATTACCCAACAGACGGTCAACAGTCTTGATGATCACCTTGATCAGGTCAATGTTCTTCCACTCGTTGAAGCCGCCGATGTTGTAGGTCTCAGCCACCTTACCCTCATGGAAGATGAGGTCAATGGCACGGGCATGATCCTCAACGAAGAGCCAGTCGCGAACGTTCTCACCCTTGCCGTAGACAGGCAACGGCTTGTTCTGACGGATATTGTTGATGAAAAGCGGTATCAGCTTCTCGGGGAACTGGTAAGGGCCGTAGTTGTTCGAGCAGTTGGTCACCAACGTAGGCATACCGTAGGTGTCGTGGTAGGCGCGCACGAAATGGTCACTCGAAGCTTTCGATGCCGAGTATGGTGAGTGGGGATTGTACTTTGTGGTCTCAAGGAAGAACTCCGTGCCGTAGGCCATATCATCCTTGCTCGATGCCTTCGTGGTGAACGGCGGTTCGATTCCCTCCGGATGCGTCAGTTCCAGCGCACCGTAGACCTCATCGGTGGAGATATGGTAGAAAAGCTTACCCTCGTACTTCTCCGGCAACGACTCCCAGTACTCCTTGGTGGCCTGGAGCAGCGCCAGCGTACCCATCACGTTTGTGCGTGCGAAGGTGAAGGGATCCTTGATGGAACGGTCAACATGGCTCTCGGCAGCGAGGTGGATCACCCCGTCTATCCTGTACTCCCTCACGATGCGACGCATATCGTCGAGGTCGGCGATGTCAGCCTTGACGAAGGTATAGTTCGGTTTATCCTCAACATCCCTGAGGTTTGCGAGGTTGCCGGCATAGGTCAGCTTGTCGAGGTTGACGATATGGTAATCGGGATATTTATTCACAAAGAGGCGCACGACATGGCTTCCGATGAAGCCCGCACCGCCGGTGATCAATATATTTCTACAATTCATAATTCTTAATTCCTAATTACTAATTCATTATGCATCATGAATTATGCATTATGCATTAAATTGCTGATACATTTCTTGAGGGAGTCTGTCCAGTAGGGAACCTCGATGTCGAAAGTGGTCTTAACCTTCGTCTTATCGAGCACCGAATAAGAGGGGCGGGTCACAGGCGATGGGAATTCATCCGAATGACACGGCTTGATCTCGCAGCCGTTGTTTCCCGCAATCTCGGCTATTGATTTGGTGAAGTCATACCATGAGCAGACACCCTCGTTTGAGTAGTGGTAGATGCCCGGATGATCGCGGAAAGTGCGGTCGGTGATTATCTTCACGATAAGGTCTGCCAAGTCCTGCGCGTATGTCGGCGTGCCAACCTGATCAAACACCACCTTCAGCTCCGGCTTCGTGGAGGTAAGGTTGAGCATCGTCTTGACGAAGTTCTTCCCATATTCAGAGTAGAGCCATGCCGTGCGGAAGATAAGCGCGTTGGCACCCGATTCCTCCACAGCCTGCTCCCCGTGAAGCTTCGTAAGTCCGTAGACTCCTGTGGGGTTAACAGGTTCCTCCTCAGTGCGTGGAGTATTGCCGAGCGATCCGCCGAACACATAGTCGGTGGAGATATGAATGAAAGTAACGTCATACTTCCTGCAGGCGTCTGCAAGGTTACGCACAGCCTCCGCGTTCAGTTTCTCCGCAAACTCCTCTTGTACCTCCGCCTTTTCCACATTTGTATAGGCTGCACAGTTCACCACCACATCAAAGTTGTTACACCTGATACATAGGTCGACAGCCTCCCTGTCGGTGATATCGAGATCATCAACGTCGGTAAATATATATTCATCTTTGGAGCCTTCGGCAGCGTTGCGTATGCAATTGCCGAGCTGTCCATTGGCTCCTGTCACAAGTATTCTCATTTCGTTGGGTTTATGATTGAGAGTTGAGAATCGAGAGTTTAAAAACTGAATGGTGTCTCGAAATCCTTCAGCAAGGGATGGTTCTTATCTTTCTCAGAGAGGATGGCCTCCTTTATATCTATGCCCCAGTCGATGCCGAGCGAGTCATCGAGAATCGAGATACCGCCATCGGCCTGTGGAGCGTAAAAGTTGTCACACTTATACTGGAAAACGGCCACGTCGCTCAGCACCGCGAAACCGTGGGCGAAGCCACGGGGCACGAAAAACTGGCGATGGTTCTCCTCCGTGAGCAGACAGGATACATACTTGCCGTATGTCGGTGAACCCTTGCGGATATCTACCGCCACGTCGAGCACGACACCACGCACGCAACGCACCAGCTTGGCCTGTGTGTGGGGAGGACGCTGAAAATGAAGTCCACGCATCACACCGCGTGTGGAGCACGATTCGTTATCCTGCACAAAGTTGACTTTTCCCACCAAACGGTCAAACTCCTCCTTATTATAACTCTCGAAAAAATAGCCGCGTGCATCCTTGAACACTCTCGGCTCAAGGATCAGCACACCCTCTATGTCAGTTTTTATTACATTCATCTTTTCAGTCGAAATTCTGAAGATGGGCCTCATCGGCGATCTTCATGAGATACTGTCCATACTGGTTCTTGAGCATCGGCTTGGCCAGCTCACGGAGCTTGTCGGCTGTGATCCAACCGTTGCTGTAGGCTATGCCTTCCAGACAGGCTATCTTCAGTCCCTGACGCTTCTCGAGTACCTCCACATATATCGAAGCCTCCGCGAGAGAGTCGTGCGTGCCCGTATCAAGCCATGCAAACCCACGCGGGAGAGTACGTACCTTTAGCTCACCATCCTTAAGAAACTCCTGATTGACGGTTGTAATCTCCAATTCTCCACGGGCCGACGGCTTGATGGTGGCGGCAACATCAACCACCTTATTGGGGTAGAAATAGAGGCCGACAACAGCATAATTACTCTTAGGCTGCACCGGTTTCTCCTCAATAGAGAGACAATTGCCATTATCATCAAACTCAGCCACTCCATATCGCTCAGGATCATCCACCCAATAACCGAATACGGTGGCTTTCCCCTCATTCTCAACCGTTGCCACGGCATCTTTGAGTATACCCGAAAAACCGGCGCCATGGAAGATATTGTCGCCGAGCACAAGGCAGGCGGAATCATCACCGATAAACTCCTTACCGATGATGAACGCCTGGGCGAGACCATCGGGAGAAGGCTGTTCTGCATAAGAGAAATTCACGCCATAATCGGAACCGTCGCCAAGGAGACGCTTGAAACCGGGCAGATCCTGAGGCGTGGAGATGATCAGGATGTCGCGGATGCCCGCCAACATCAGTGTCGAGATCGGATAATACACCATCGGCTTGTCGTAGATGGGTAGCATCTGTTTCGACACACCCTTGGTGATCGGATACAGGCGCGTACCGGACCCGCCTGCAAGAACAATACCTTTCATAAGCTATATATTTAAGCTAAATAATTAATATACAAATTTATTTCCATCCATCCTATCGCAAAGATGCCCCCTAAAAGCGGTCGAAGTTATCTAAACTATCTCTTTGCTTTGATTCCGACCTCTTTTGGAGATTATCTTCGCTTTCCCATCCGGAGTTTATCACTCTAAGCTCCCGAAGGAATCTTTGGGGAATCACTCCAAAACCAACTGAATACAAGCAAAGAGATGGCCAATATATAGAAATCGTATCAGCCACTTGGTTTATCAAACTTCAAAGGCTCAAATTTAATAAAAAAAATATACTTCTAAAAAAGGAAGATAAATAATTGGTGAACCGATTAATAATATATACCTTTGCAGAGAGTGAGGCTTCATGGAGAAATCGAAACAACTCCACCTCCTTTTTATATTTTTTCACTTACTCCCCTCCAATCCTCTCCATTTATTAATCTGCAATAATCCGGGAAATATGTCGAAGGCATTGAAAGTTATAGGTTTGTGGCTTGGTATTACATTATTTATACTCTTGGCCGGAGGTGTTTGGGTAATGTCAGAATATACCCTGGTAAACCATTGGTTATTTTTCGGTTGCATACTCGTCATCTCAGTCGGACTGACGGTAATATGCGCATGGTATGGTCATCTTCTGCCGGTTACGAAAATAAAAGCACTCCGGATAATCTCCACAGCATTTGTAACATTTGTGGTGATCAGCGGCATAGCATTGACAATAAACTATTTTACAGCCGATTTCGATTCAGCGGAACCAACCAGGGCCATAGTCTGCCGTAAATATCAGCAGACACGTCACCGCACACGTCGTTCAGGTCGCCACTCCTACGAACGAGGAGAACCCTATCAAGTCTACAACCTCGATCTCCGTCTCCTCCCCACCCTCTCCGAAGCTGAGTCAGAGAGCCAATCATCCACGTCAACCGAACAGTATCCTTATTCTGAAGAATATTCACGTATCGTCAAGATTGAGACGAGTCGCACAAATTACTCAAAATTTCACAAAGGCGACACGGTTACTGTATCAATCGCAAAAGGCTTCCTCCGCCTTCCCGTCGTCTCTCCGGCCACCCTCAAGCTCCTCCATCCCCGCTCCGTCAAAGCCAACAACTTTTCACCAGTAGAATCACATTTACTGTAAATGCCAATAAAGATATTAGGATTAATACAGAGATTCATATTGACGGGCTATAGTTGCCCAGGTGTAGCGACGCTGTGCAATCTCAAGCATCTTTTCGCCATTATTATAAGCATCCCGCGAACCCGATAATATATTCACAAGATCATCCGTATTCTTGAAATAGGCAGCCTTATTTTCCGTGGACTCCCGATTATACACGACATCAAAAGCAATCAGAGGCTTCCCAAAGAACATGGCCTCCACAAGAGAAGGATTTGTGCCACCTGCGCTATGTCCATGAAGATATACAGAGCAGTTTGAACGAATCACATTCAGCACATTAAGATCGTATACCGCAGGTGTAATCTTTACATATGCCGAGTCTTTATACTTTTCTGCAAGGTTACGACCAAACTCACTCTTACTCCAATTGCCTATGAATACGATTTTCTTTTGTGCTCTCTCAAACGCTTCAAGTATCACATGGACATTATTCTCTGGCTCGATACGACAGATTCCTAAAGCATATTGATCTTTCTCAATACCATAATCCTTCAACACCTTTTCCGTCAATGACTGATCAACCTCCGTAAGGACATGATCTCCCCCATAGGCGATTAATTCAGACCCCTTTCCGTATTCTTCAGTGACATAATCAGTGATTCCCTTATTATCGGTCACTATCACATCACCATATTTCACAGCTTGCTTTTCGGAAAATTTCAAAAACTTTCTTATCCATTTATTCCATTTATCCCTACGATGTTCGAGTCCATCGATATTGATAATGAGCTTCTTTTTGGAAAATAATCGGAATATAGGTAAAAACGCACATCCGGATACGCCCAAAACTAAAATGACATCGCTTCTCCTTGATGCCTTAATCAGAGAAACAATGTCATAAGGTATACTTTGCATACCATTCGCACTCAGTCCGATATATTCCGTTTTAGCTCCATGGTAAACCCAACGTTCATCATTATAAGATTTCCTACTACAATATACTGCATATTGTAAGTCATCACTCTTATTATGCCGAACCAATTGTTCCACAAGAGTCTCAAATCCACCGTAATTAGCCGGAACTCCTACAGTCCCTATTATAGCCACCTTCATTTCTATTCTTTTAATTTAACCTTTGATCTCTAGACCCAATTACCATCTACACTAAATAGATAGCATTGTGCGAGAATCTCCAATGTTAATTCTATGAATATTCAGTTAGATATCTTGTTAATTGCATATATACATTACTGCCATTGAGCAATTATAAACTTTCTATCACATACTTAGTATATGCTATAGATAACTTGGTAAATATCCACAGTGAATCTTCCCTCTATCCGATACATCCAAACTTATTTTTTAAGGTCTCCTTGAAATCCCTAGCTATATGTACCCAATTGTAATTATCTTTTATTTTATTAGAGATATAATCCAATTCTTGATTATTCTGTGTTTTAAGATTACGGTTTATAGTCTCTTTCAATAAAGATTTATCGTTCATATCAATTAAGTTATGATCGAAGAAAGTAAAGTCAGACATTGCCGTATCATTATGACATATAACAGGAGTTTTCGATGCTCCAGCTTCAATAGGTGGTATTCCAAATCCTTCAGCCAATGAAGGATATAGAAAGAGATTTGCATATTTATACCATAATTTCAATTCATTAAAGGAACACTGTTCAATAAAAATTATATTATCCCTCACGTTCCGATCTATGGTATTAACATACTGATGTAATTCAGGGGTAGCAACAGTCTCTTTTCCGATAAAAACAAGTTTATATCCCCTCTCATTCAATTTCATTTCATTGAAGACCTCTACAATAGCTCTATGATTTTTCCGAGGCTCTATCCTACTTACATATAGTATGTATTTATTGGGGAAATAATCAGGTTTAGTATCCTCAATCTTATAGAATTCGGGATCCACGGCATTGGGTGTAATCAAGATTTCAGATTCATCAATACCATACAGTTTTGATATACGTTGCTGAGAGTATTTAGAAACTGTGCACAATAAATCTGCTCTTTTGGCTGATATCCTAAAAGGAATTGATTTGGAGAATTTATAGGAAAATGGAAAAAATTGTGGATAATCTAAGAATAAAACATCATGGAGAGTGACGATAGACTTGCAATTCTTTATTATTGGTGATACGTATTGAAAATGAGCTATATCTATCTTATTCTTTTTGATGATATCCGGTATCTCAAAAAGAAGACGATAGATTCTATTTTTAGAGCTTAAACGTATATATTTAATATTTTGAGATTTACCAAATATTCTTTCGATATTTTCTATATCTTGTGCCACAAAATAGAAATCAATCTCTTTGGTGATGTGTGGTAGAATTGTATATATTCCTCTAATGTAAGAAGTTATTCCTTGGCTCATTTTAGAGTCAAAACAATGACAATCTACTAGTAATCTCATATTCTATAACTCTATAAAATGTTGAAGAAAAATATAATTCGTAAGAATAAAAATACATATCATAGAAACTGTAGCCTTCCCCAGTACAACACTATATTTACCTGTATACCATAACATAGCACATGGATAAAGAAAAATTAAGGTTACAGATAATAATTCTGCCAGACGAGTCGAAACTACTCCTAACGACAAAGAATTAATTATTATTCCTATAATCGCTGTTTTAATAAAAAGGCCACAGGAAGGGAATATGATTTTTATTCGCTCGTACCGATATATACAAAAACAACAGGTAATAATCTGCAAGAATGCAAGTGGAGAAAATAGATTAACCATTGTTTTCGCCTGTTTAATATTATATATATCACCCTCCACAAGCTGAACTGCTCTAAATAAATCATTCAATCCCATAAATCCTATAATGTCTATCTGTAAGATATTAAATATCATAGCCAATATCAATAGTCCTACCCAAAATATCCAATTTGTTCTTTTATGGCTGAGGAAAAATAATGGCAAAAATATGATTGCTGATCTGTGAAAGAAAAAAGCAACTAAAAAAAGTACTACACATACCATCCATCTCCGCTCGTATAAAAGTGGCAATAACAAAAGTAATAAGGCACTTGAGATAGCCGCTCGGATTTGAATCATATCGTGTAGCAGTAGTGTACTAGAAAACCATACAGATAATGAAAATAGAATGAAAGGGGAATATCTAATTATAGCATAGAATCTTATACCAATACTTAGTATTGCATATAGAAATAAGACACCAACAACATCTGTGCCGAAAAATTTTGGAATTGCACACATTATTCTCCATGATGCCTCAATTCCTTCTAATCTCCCTTGCTCATATAACATTACATAATTACTGTAATCTCTTAGTACAGTACCATCTCTGAATGTTATAATTATCACTAATACAATAAAATAAATTAGCTCAGCTTTTGAAGATTGTTGATGTTTTATACTTTTACCTGTAAAATGCCAACTTCCTAACAAGGAAAGAAATAATAGCGTATATAAGACAATAATCTGCGCCATTTATCTTAAGAACGAATTTTCTTTACAAGACATAGTAGATTCGCATACAAGGTGTTCAAAACAGTCAGTATGGGAACCTGTATCTTGGGACACCGATAATATTTATTCGCATATTTTTTTTGGCTGTCCAATAGTAATTTGAACTGTTTTTTTATACTATGAACTGATTTAATTGTTTTTGAATGCTCATGAATATATGAATCATCTATAATAATATAATTATGCCACCCATGTTCTATATACTTACGTGATATGAAATGTTCTTCACAAAACAAAAAAGTATCCTCATCAAAATAATTAACCTCTCGTATTTTTGAGAACTTTGTAAAAATAAATGAACCAGGTATTATACCTACTCTCATTAGATTTGGATATTCACAGTTACTTTTATATTTAATTTTCGGCAATATAATTTCACTTCCTAAATATTGTTTAACATCATCTTTAAAAGAATGTATTTTTAAGGATCTTGTAGGAGCTATTTCTCCAGTCGGTAAATACTGTACTGGAGAAATCATTCCAGCGTCTGGTACACTCTTGTCTACATTAATACATTTCTTCAGTATATTGATATTAAATTTCACATCGTTATTAATTATCACAACATATTCTATTATATACTTCTCAAGTAATCGCAATCCGTAATTATTCCCTTTGGCATACCCTCCATTATTACCCGATTGAACAACAATGACATTACTATTATTTTTAAACCTATTACTTAGTTCATCATATGATTGATTCTGAGAGTTGTTATCAACGATAAGATATAAAATCCTTAAATCTGTAACTTGAGTTAACAAATCATCTACTAAGTCTATTGTTAACTGATAGCTATTGTAATTTAAAATTAATAATGCTACATCCCAAGTGTACTCTCTTTTATTCATATATGTTAATCTTTTCCGTATGAACTTTAATATTAGAAGGGATTTGAATCCAATGTTTGTAAAGCTTTGTCAAATATTTATTAGGATCATTTGGCACGTTAAAATAATATCCCTCAAATTCAAGGGTGCTGAGTGGGAATACTGTGTCTTTTTCTTGAATTTTTAGGAAACCACAACCTAACCCAGAACTTATAGTAATGCCTTTTTTTCGAATATTTCTTAATATTGAGAAAAGTCCCTTATTTATCAATTTATAATTCCATCTAACCAATGGCCGTAAGAAAGTTAAACCATGACGTCCGTACAAAGGAGAGGTTATAAAAAAATTAAATAACTTATTCGAAAACTTCAATAAATTGATTGGTATATCTTCTTCCATCACAAAGATATCAATCTGTACACCTCTATACTTTAGAATTCTATGCGCATATGAATCTGTCACATATTCGCTTTGTGTATCTCTTAGAGTCATCCATGACGCATTATAATAATGAGAATCTGTATCATTAGACTGTAAGACTATGTGATCATCCCAAATCTTATCTCCTAAAATCTGCTTTAATCTATCGGCATCCTTTTTCATCATACATACATCTATGTCATCATCCCATGGGATGAAACCACCATGTCGTGCTGCTCCTATAAGGGTCCCGGAATCAAGCCAATACTCCAAACCATTTTCCTTGCATACTTTATCCAAAAAGATGAGCACAGATAACATCCGTAACTGGGCCTTTCTTAAATCTGACCCATCAGGATTATACCTTTTTCTGAGTTCTATTTGTAACTTAGAATCAATCATTTCTAACAGTCAACTATGAAAATACTCAAACCTTTATGAGTTTATAGAACTTCTCTTTTAGAGGGCCATTGCATATCTGAGGCCCATTAATTTCCCAATTATCATTTCCTTCTATAAATACTGGACCTCTTTCACCAATAGCAATATCCCATCCTATAGATTGAACAGTTGGCAGCATGGAGTGTAGTTTTATAGCCTGCTCTTTTGCCTCTTTAAAAAAAGGTATCCTAAAGGTTGAGAATACAATTCCTGAATCGGGATGGATATGAGTACGTGTTCCATATTGAGGCTTATAGAATCCATATTCACCTAAGCCTCCTGTCTCCAAATCAACAGCAACTGCCAATCCCCCCCATGATTTGTTATCAACAAAAGACTTATCTGTTCCGATACGTAAGATTGAAGGATATACTACTATCTTTCCAGTATGTTGGTCTCTGATTGTGACAAGACGCATCGTATTTAAAGACTCCGGATGCAAAGATGCCATCATTGGATGTTGAATAACAAGTTTCTGAACCAAATAACGATCTTCTTTAACCTTATCCAATATTTCCTTTATAGTAATAATATTTACACCTTCCCTACACACACCCTCTTCAATATCCAATTTTATTATTCCGCTTCCACACTCTCCATCTATTGGTTTGAAAAAATAACTACCATTCAGTGAATGAAGAAATTCCTCGGTGGATACTGTTTGTTTATTCGAGAGAATAAAAGTATCTAAACCTGTAATAAGTCCAATATTCTCACCACTATTAATCCCTAAGGAATCAGTAAAGAATCCAAAGTATAATTTATCTCTTAGTATAGTGGTACCTGAATGTAGTCTCAGATTCATTTGATCTCTCAATTTCATAAAGGGTAGATAGTGAAGATATCCATCCATCTCAGACTTATCCTTTACATCGAAACCATATGGGAAATAAAACTCATTAGCCGAACCAAATTTCAGACATTGTATTAACTGATCAGTCCATATCCGTACAGAAGACTTACGTGGTTGAGTTGGAAAATATGAATTGTGGTTACAATAATGACTGCTGTTCCGGATAAAGTGGATTACAGCTTTTGGCTTTGAATAAAGATTCCTAATTACCCATAAAAATGTATTTTTGATAAGTTTTTTCATAATTAAGATACAATAAAATCTACTCAATCAGTTTTGAAAATTTCAATTACTCATGCCTCACATGTATTAGTCCATATTCTTATCAGAGCCCGTTATCATGTGGTATCATTTAAATCTCATTTATATATCTATCACCTAAAAGACCTCTTCAAGTATCTCGTCTGTATGATCACCGAATAACGGGCCGTTTGGAATCTGCATAATATTTCCCCCAGGGCACCTTAGATTTATCTCAATAAGAACTGGCTCACCGTCAGTTCGTATTCCAATATCCCAACCTACATAGCGTGCATAAGGTAATCGTAGAGCACATTGTTTCACAATGGATTTAATTTTATCGAAATTCGGTAACATTATTCCTTCAATCTCCATTCCATTCTCTGTAAAACGACTTCTTTTGAAAGGATTAAGGGTATATAAATATTTTTTTAATCTGCCATCATCGGTTACTCCACAAAAATATCCACCATGATGGCCATTATCTACTATTGATCCACTCTTACCTATCTTTAGGGTTGTGGATAAGATATACACATCATTATCTTTTCTGTAGGATACTATTCTCAATGTATTCAATGAAGAGGAATTCAAATTTCTAATTACCTCATGCGACTCAATCTTTTCCTGAATTATGAAATTATCCCCACTTCTTTCCAATAATGCATTCAATTTTTCTTGACTGTCAATGTCTTCCCAGTTAATAATTCTGACACCATTTCCACGAGATGTATCCAATGTCGGCTTCAAGATCGATATCCCCGTTTCAGGAAGATATGGTCTCAGAACTTCCTTAGAAATGATTTTACCATTTACGTAGATACTACCATTAATCATTTTCATAATGGTTATGGGATGACTTATACAAGGGAATAAAGCCTCATACCCACTTTTATCTGCATAAGCTTCATTAAATCTACTTACATTTAACTTCGGTATAATCTCAGTAAACAGGATATCCACCGGGATATATTTTGAATCAAATCCAAACTCACCTTCCAAATATAAGGTGTGCCAGAGAGTATTGATCTGTCTACCTATTTTTTCAATATAATAATTCTGTATTATATCGTTTTGACTATCTTGCAGACGTTTATAATCCGGGATAGTCTTGAGAATTCCATTTACCTCCTTACGCTCTCTTAATACAATCCTATATTTATTATATCTGTTTTTCAAATCCGACAAAAAAATTCGGATTTTATGGAAACTCAACTTATTTTTAACCTGCATAAATCTATCTTAATTATATCTCAGTAATTGTGACCGGATAGTGTTGAATATATAATCTTTGAGAAAACTCAATAAACTTACCTCCTAGGGAGATATTAGGTTCTTTTCAATACTTCTCTCAAAATTTTAAAACTTGAATAATGAAAGATATAGGCAATGGCAAGGTACGATAAACCATAACCAATACTCCCGCATATTAGATATAGCCAATTACTATCACCACTAATTATTTTAAATAGAAATTCAAATATAAGAAAAACCAACCCTGATAGCAACAAATTTGGTATCATATCCGAAAGTTGTTTCGAATAGCTATAACCAAATATCTTATGTGTAAATACTATATTTAAAATATAAGTGATAATACCTGTAGCAGCTATAGTCCAAAGCAAAACAAAAAGACCGTAACGCACGAAGAAAAGAATAATAGTGACTCCAAGAACTCTCTTAATTGTCTGAAGGAACAGGTAGACTTTTCCCTCCCCTATTGATCTGAAAATCTCCACATTAGCCATATTCAATGGTGAAAACATTCCGAATACACATAGAATCTGAAACATGGGGATAGATGCATTCCACTTATCTGTAAAAAGGATTGGGAAAAGATATGGAGCCACAAGAATAAGCATCATCATCAGGGGGAAGGTGATAAAGGTGATTATTTTTACGTTCTTGCGCACAAGACGAATATGTCTTTCCCTATCATCTACTATTGTAGCATAGACAGGAAAGAGCACTGCGTTTAATACCGATGCCGTACCATCTACAGGAATAGTCTCAAGCTTTTTAGCCTGAGAATAGAAACCAAGATCCGCTATGGAAAATGATTTACCTATTATGAATGACTGAAGATTGATATACAAGGTATTACACAAAGATGATATTGAGATATAAGCTCCGAACTTGAACATCCTTTGGAATGCTCCCCAATCATACTGAAGTGACGGCCTCCAGTCAGTAATGCTCCAAAGCAGGACTGCACTCATCGTCGCCGCTACTATGGCTTGCCAAACCAATGCCCATACTCCATAACCCTGCCATGCAAGTACCACTCCAACTATGGTTGAGCATACGGTGGCGATAATGCTCCTCACAGCGAGAATCCGAAACTTTAAAAATTTCATCAGTCTCGTGGTCTGCACGATACAGAAAGAATTTATGATAAGAATCATGCTCTCAACTCTCAGTAATTCTGAGAGTATCGGACGGTCAAAGTATTGAGCTATAAGAGGAGCCGTAAAGAATAAGATAATTACTAAAAAAATGGATACGAAGATATTCCAGTAGAATACTGTATTATAATCCACCTCATCAACGTCCTTCCTTTGAATAAGGGCAGAGTTAAAACCACTTTCCGCAATCACATTTGCAACTGATATGAATACAGTCAGCAGTCCTACCAATCCGAAATCTCCCGGCGACAACAATCGTGCAAGTATGATATTTGAAAAAAAAGCAATGATCAGAGTACCATACTTCTGAGTGGCATTCCACAGAATAGCCGACAGCGCCCGTTTCTTCAGTGAAGATTGTGTTTGATCTACTGACATCTATAATATGTATCTCAAGATTATATTTATCCTTAATTAGATAGAAAGAACAAATAATCTGATATTAATTCTATACTACGACAGCCAGAATTTAGAATATCTGAATCACATTCGAATAATCAAATATTTAATGCCTTTGAAATAAGGTCCTCAAATCATTATTGATGATTCAATAGAAATCTTAGTTTATACGCAAACAAAATATCATGAAGACCTAAGCCAATATTGTAAGAAAGGATACATTCTTCATCAGATTCGCGACCCTTGATATCATCTACGAGCACATTGGCAAATTCTCCGAACTCCCTGAACTGATTGAAATATTTGAAGCCTTTTACATGGCCCTCATCATCAGCAAAGACCTTATCAAAGATAGTGTCACAGTTCTGGAAACCACGTGTATGCACAGGTACCACCAACACACCAGGTTTGAACAGATTAACATCCTCAACCAACAGACCCTGAGCATCGGTTATGC
>CAZEOI010000040.1:0-33508 GCA_964513775.1 uncultured Sangeribacter sp.
TCGTTGCTTTCGCACTCGAAGTATTTCGTTAAAGAGGAAACTACCCTTTGTGGATGAATTACTGGCAAATTTGTTGCAAGACTTTGTCTAAATACGGTTTATATTTAGAATCCGTCATAGGACTCTTATACATTGCATAGACCAAATCCACATATTCTTTTGGATGTAACTTGCATACAACCTTTTCCTTTTCTATGGAGTTTAAGAATTGACTTTTGGTGCCGATCTGCACACCATAATCAAAAGGTATTACACAGCTACGTGGAAATTTGAATGGAACTCCTTCAGGATCTAATCCCACTTCTATGTCCTTGTCAAAGAAATAGCCCACCAATAGGTTGTTTTTCTTCACATAACCATGTGAAAGCTGTTCTAAGGGAACACCGACCCTATTCTGCGTAGTGGTAAAGCATGTCACTATCCTCAGTTCATCATCCCGATAAATTGTGACGAAATATTTATTCTTAGGAGGATGGATGTTCTTTACAAAGGCGTACACGACTTCTCCAGGTTCAAACATAATGCGTCAATTATATTTGACTTTTAAGCTGTGCTTGAAAGCCGATATTCCATTTGGCATCCTCGTAGATCTCACAAAGATCCTTATCATTTTTGATAAGATCTGTGAGATCTATGCTGCAATCTGACTTGCCATCTTTAAACACCACTTTGTTTTCCGACTTGGTTTTAGTCCATAAAGTATCCGGCAAATGGGTCTGGTCTGTTAACCAATCAGCGCTCTTATCTCCATATTTAGATAATTCCTCATCAATGATAGATAGATCATATTCGCTGAGTTCGCCAAAAGGACCGGAAGGATCACTGTTAATTGGTATCAATGGACTAATAATCAATTTCCCATCTTCCGATTTTGTGGCTTTGACAAAATCGGAAAAATAGTTATCCTTATTCTTTAGAGAATAAATCTCAGGGGCAACAGGACCTTTCTCCCATACATAATAATCCAGCCATGTAAGCGGGAATCCACGCAACCGCATAAAACGCTCATCAATCAAATAAACTATTTTTAGCATTTTACGCATATTGATATTAGGGACTTTATTAGCGATGTAAGCTAATAAAGCTCCTGTCTTTACTCTATTTGCTGTTATGCCTAAACTCATGGCCTTTCTTAATTTAAATTACAAAGTTAATGCTTTTTCTCCTAATAAACAACATCAAAATTCAGGTAGTATTCGGGTTTAACATAAATAAACTCATTACGGTAACGATAAGATGCGAATTTGTTGAAAATTAAATTAATATGTCTATTTGCCAGATACAACTGAATCGCCAAAACGTTCATTATAAAAGCATTAGGCTATGAACATTTTGGCGATTCTCAGGGTCTTCGCCTTGCGGTGTAAGTCTGTATTTGAAAATACTACAACCAAGAAGAGCAAAAGATTTGTCAACTGGCTGATTTTAACAATGAAGTTGTTTAAACTAGTTTGTCTTATGAAATTTTACCGAACAATTCCAACAATGTATTACATCAGTAAACCATTCGATGAATATATTTTCAAAAGCAGGAATTAAAGACGTGTGATTTCCTTCGGTTTAAAATCGGGCCGGAAAGAGAGCATGGAACGATTCCCATTAACCTCTATATCTATGACCGAACCATTATATTTAGGATCGTACTTCACCACTACCCTTACAGGTATCTTTTTATTCCGGGATATCCCTTTGAGACGGGCTGGTATTGCATAGTCTCGTGCTGTAGAGACATCACCTCCCTCTGCCAATGTTTTGCTTTTAGCGGAGGGATCTGAAGAAAACTGAATTCTATCGTCATTCAAATCAAGGGTCCACCAAGTATTTTCACCAAACTTTAGATGAACCTTGCCATCCTTCAACTTCGACGGAGTGACTGAAAATTCATAACGATATGACTCCGGCACCATCCTCGTCTCACCCTCTTTCACATCGCCTATCAACGGAAAAGCGGGAATCAGTTCCTCCACAAACTTTGTGCCGGGAACTCCATCAGAACACTCCACCAGCTCATGTATCACCAACGCACCACCCCAATTTTGCATCTTCAGCCATCCGGCTATCAGAGTGCGTCCATCCTGAAGCGAAGTGACCGCCGGCACTGAGAGCCCATCATAGCAATCCTCCCCTATTTTGGATAGATCCGTAAAAGCCGCCTTATTATTCCCCTTCGGCTTTCTCCACATACCGGAGAAACCTCCGATCACATAATCATAATTACCAAATGTAAAGGGGAAGGTGCAATCTCGCCCCTCGGGGAAGTTTACATCGGTGCATCTCCACCCGCTATCAAGCTTATCACTCTCCCATGAACCCTTGGCTCCATAGTTGGCATACATCTTAAGCTTTCCATCATCTCCAACCCATATGCTTGGATTCTCACAATAGTGGAATATCTTATGCGACTTTTTAAAAGTGTTGCCCCCATCCTCACTCACAGAATAAGTGGCTCCCGCAGGCATCAGATTTGTCAATGTGTCATAATCTATGCATAAGGTAGCGCCATATTCTTTCACATCCTCCTTAATCCGGGGCTGTATGGTCCGCTCCTGCGGATAGATGCGGGTGGTGTGTAATCCGTAAGTCAGATAAATCTTTCCATCTTTTTCAAAAGGAGTGCCTGTGCCGAAAGTTTCCCATTGCTCCTCAATAGGGGTTGCCTCCTCATGCTCAATCCAATTTACCAAATCGGCAGATGAGAGATGCTCAAAATAGTGACCACCCTTTCCAAATTTACTGTTATGTCCGCGACGGTCGAGGAGATAGAACAGATGATAGCGACCGTCGGCATAACAAGTGGCCACATCTCCAACCCATGCATTGTGGAAAGGGGGAGTCCAATATTGAACATCGGCAAATGTGTTATCACCTACTCTTTCCGGTTTAAGCGAGGCAGTCCTCAAAAAGCAATCCTTTATATCGGGCGACACTATAGCCGGCATCTTGCCTACTGATGGCGTGCCTATTGGAAAATCATTGTCATATAGTCGTCCGTCAGCGTATATTGAGAAATGACTTCCATTGTAATATATGGAAATGTCATGTTCGGGCTTTGACACATCAAGCAATGAGACCGGGACAGCCACACTCATATCTCTTAACTGCGTTTTATCTCCGGTGAGTGAATCACACAGGGTGACTATAGCTTTGAGTTCCCCATTATCCACTCCAATTTTCAGTGTTTCTCCAATGCTGATAAGTTTATCGGAAGATTGCAACTTACTCCCGGCAACTTTAAACTGCAAGAGAAATCTGTCGGCAAATTCGCTCGGCAGACTTATATCCGATCTCCCGGGTTCAACTTTTACAAAATTACCGGAGTCATTGTTTGAAATCTTCAGAAACTCGAAATTCCGACTCAATTCCTTCAACACGGCATTTTCACCCTGGGCCGATACAAAACCACCGGTCAATATCAAGGCTGAAAATACTGCAGAGTATGGCAGATTCATTTTCATAATATACAGGTTAATCAATTTATGGGGGTCATTAACAAAATCTCCCTAAATATATGTCACAAAATTATTGATTTGACCTGTATCCAAAGTCTACATTCTTGCCATATTTGTATTCACCACTGCCATTGTGTCTGGTTTTATCACATTTAGACAGCCATATCTTCTTTCAACTATACAAGAGAGTTTCAATTATACGAAAATGCATATTTTCTATCTAAAATCTATCAATTCTTCCCGAGCCTGCCAGAGGGAAACAAAGGCAAACAGAGAAAGAAGCAAAGGAATAAGCAGAGGAAAAGCAGAGGAAAAGCAGAGGAAAAGCAGAGGAAAAGCAGAGGAATAAGCAAGAGGAAAAGCAGAGGAAAAAGTCAGAAGAAAAGCCAGCGTTTACGTTTTTTCTTCTTCTCTCCACTTTTCTCTTTGCGTCCGTGGCTACTATCCTTAGAGTTGTCCCGCTTTTGGGTGGATAAATCGGAAGAGGCGCCGGGGAGAGAAGCATCCATCAGACCCTCGCGTATAAGCTGAAGCGAATCGGCGGCAGTCAATCCAGGATCCGCGACGGAATCATAACCGGCAGGACGGGCCACCTGTAGCTTTAAAAAGCGTGAATTTCTGACTCCACGTTTAAACACATTCTCAATCTGATCTATAAGATTGATACGTGCATCGTTCACCACACTTACACTCTCTATGGCCGTATCTTCCTTGAATTTGGCACCCCCGAATCTCACCTTATGCTTCTTGGGATTACCCGAAATAGTAATACCGAATTTAAAAGGTAACGGCGATTTCAATACGGATACATGATAGTCGAAATTCATGGCAATATCGTTATAACCATATATCCCGAGACGATAACGGTCAATATTGAAAGCAAATGGATATACACGCATAACACCGTCTGCCACAGTCATCTCCACATTCATACGGTGAATCGTATTGTCAGCCTTATCTTTGAACCCGAGCCATTTTCCCAAAGTACGATACTTTTTGGGGTCGATGAAGGCAAGATTGTCGCCGGTAATTCTTATGGCGGCATCAAGAGTAGGAAGAACGATATTCATACCTGAATCTATACGGCAGGTGGCGGCAATGTCCGCATTTATCATGCCTGAGAAATCATGAAGCAATGGAGTGATCGAGTCGATAGCCGGCACCAACCTCACAAACTTACCGATATTGAAATCCTTAAGGTCTAAGCCGAACCCAAATTGCATGTTCTCAGGTCTGGGAGCTGAATAGAGAGCCGATATCGATAGACTGCCCGCGTCAGAGACCGCCCTCATATCATGCAGATTCACTCCACCGTCATATACCAGCATATCACCTCCCATATCGCTGAGAATAAGATCACTGTAAAGCACCTTACTTGCACCTACCTTCAGATTGGCATTCACATTCAAAGGGATCAGGAATGGTGCCGACTTTCCGGGATCCTCCTTGGCAAGAGCTATAATTCCCTTTTCAAGATCAGCATCATTGTTGGAATCCATCTTATTGGTCCTCCCCTTGCGCTTGCGATGGGCATAAGCCGATCCGATAAACACTCCGGAAGCCAATTGGTTGATATCGATAGTGTCGCTCAACAACGCCAGATTGGCCTTAAGATTGTTATCAGTCTTTGAGGTCAGGGCTCTTTTTACATTAGTCACAAGCCCTGATAAGGCGATATCCGACTTCCCGATCCTTAGGGAGATATCCGATATGTTGACAGTATCATTATTGAATTTTAGGTCGATATGTGAGAAGTGGTTACGAAGCGGCAGAAGGGGCGTCAACAACCGTGCATCTCTCGTCGTGACCGCACCTCTCAGCTTCCACTGATTAAGAAACTTACTGAAACCCTTGGCAAGATTCCATTCAAGCATCTCATTATGTTCCGAGGTCTGGGTAGTATATACTCGCTTTGTGTGTTTTTTATGATGGCGTTTGGCATACACATATTTAAAAACCGATTCAGGCTTTATATATGAATACTCCCTGCTGATTTCCTTAGATTTGGATGATGCTTTCTGTTTCTCTGGAGATGAGGGGAGTTTAAGAAGAGATGCCTGTATCTTTGTATCATTTAGAATTATGCGGTCTGACAGGGAGCCTGCGGAGACACGACCCGTCTGAAGATTTGCCAATATTTCCGGGATACGGTCTCGTTTTTTTGAGCGCTGCAGCGTGAGATCACCGGTTAAATTGCGTATTCGTCCTCCGGCACTGTCGGTGATGGATATAATATTGAGTCTGTTTACCTGTAGCCTACCACCTATGGGTGGCACTGAAATCGTGTCTCTCTTATCTACCTCACCTTCCACTCCTGCATTAAGGGAGAGGGAGCTGAATGCAACATCCACACCACCTATTAGAATATTAGCCGTGTCAACGTCAAGCTTTGCATTCAGCTGTGGAATGTCAGCAACAATTTTCTTGGAGTCGAAGTCAATTCTCGCTTTGCCGAGCTGAACCATCTTGCTTGTGTCGGCAGAAAGGAAATAGATATTTTCGGCTTTTAAATAGCCATCTGCCACGAGCTTATGGATATGCTCCTGTGTCAGCATCGATCCCCTTCCATCAGCTTTAAGATCTGCCGTAATTACACCGGATATGTAGCCCGGAATCTTTTCATGCACAAATGGAGGAAGATTGTTAAGATCAAGATCCCCCTGCACATTCAGGGCAAACGATGGATCGGAAATCAACGTAGTAAGCAATGCAGATGCCTCAAGTCGGGTGGCCGGGCCAGCCATTACACAACGGGTGATATTCACCACCGTACTGTCAGGTCTATTGGTAACAGTGCTTATGTCAGCGTCTAATGCAAGCTCCTCAAACCGTGCCTTGCCATATGTGAGCGTAGCCGGAGGAACCTCCAGACGTATCCGGGCTGAGGGCAACGTGTCAGTAGCAAGATTCATCGGTTTTGTCAGCTCAAACCTCCCCCCGATTCTGAGATCAGTGGCAAAATATGGTGCATAAAGGTGATGAAGGGCACGTATCGAATCAGGCAACAGAGTCAGAAGATCTGCCGCCGCTATCGGAGCCACATCAACCGAGGCTCTTCTTACGATAGGGCTATCGGTGAGATCGATCTCACCTGTCACCACAGCTCTGATAAAGGCTCCCCGCATCTCAAACTCATCCATTGCCACAAGACCCGGTTTCAATGGATTCCAATATACTTTTCCATCTAAGCCAAAACTGATCTGCTCAAGATTAGTAATCAATTTGGCTTTAGGAGATGTCACGTTGCCATTGATCTTAAGTCGGTAGGTAGGCTCTTTATCGCTCTCCACCGCTGCATCTGTCAGAAGCACAACGGATGCCGAGGTGGAATCGGCAGCATTATAGAAACGTATCTCTTTAGGACTCTCCAGAGCAAACCTGTTGATGCGGAATCCGGGTAATTTCCCTTTCTCCTTAGCCTTTAAAGTGTCGGGCGCCTCTTTAATGATTTCATAGTTAGCTTTTCCGTCATGGGCTATCACCAGATTAACACTCAGCCCTCTAAGCACCACATCATGAAGCGACAATTCATTATTGGCAACAAGGCGTTTTATGTCAAGTGAGCCGCTCATATGGTCAAGAGTGAGGAGAGAATCGGCATAATCCGGCAAAAGTCCCCGTTCTTCATCCGTAAGTGAGGCGAACGCATTCGAGGTTAGGGTCAGGCTGTCAACCTCAACACTCAAAATCGGAAAACCGAGCTTGAAACCGAGTTTTATACCACCAACCTTCAACTTTCCGTCGATATAATCATCAGCGATCTGCTCAACAATCGGAGGCAGATATTTTGAGTCGAGAAATTTCACGACACAAAAAAGCAAGACACACAAAAGTATCACGGTGACAAGAAAAGTACGCCCGAGAATTTTCAGTATCTTCACAAAGTCTATCTTTTTACTGCTTTCGCTCATAATGTCGAAGGGAAATTATGCGGATGAATAGAGTCAACACCAGACTGCCAAAGAAACTAAAGCTCACTTACAGCCAGTAATCAACAGCTCTGCAAATTTACAAAAAATATAAATAAGTAAAGTATTCAAACATAGGATTTTCATCCAATTTATTTGTGCTACCAATCAATTAGCGTTGACAATTGCCATGCTTTATTTGTCATAATATTGTCTATTATTGGCAGGATTGTGTACAGAAATAATTTTTTTTCTCACTTAATTTGTAATCAAATACTAACTTAATTTCAACAGCATGAATCTTAAAAGATATTCAATGTTGCCTTTGGTGCTTATGGCTCTGCCGGCCATGTCGCTTACCCTTGAACGAGGCAACTTCAAAATCGTCACACCCGTCGGATCACCCGCTCCCGTGAAACTTGCAGCCAACTCTCTCGCACGAGATTTCGGAAAAGTGATGCGTTGGATTCCCGACGTTGACTCCGTTATGGCCAATGACGGCAAGACCATCAATATAATTGCTCTCGACTCAGAAGATGCAAAGAATATCGAGGGTCTCAACCTGAGGCCGCTTGATGATTTCGAATCTCACCGTCTCTACACTGATGAGAAAAACCGCAACATATATCTTCTCGGTAAAGATATGCGTGGAGCGATTTATGCCACTTACACATTCTCGGAAGAATTTCTCGGCGTGCCTCCTCTCTGGTATTTCTGCGACTGGAAACCTGAATACACACCCACCGTTGAAGTGGCAGCCAATTACGACAACTTCGTGAAGTCGCCACAGGTGAGATTCCGCGCTTGGTTCCCGAATGACGAGGATCTCGTTAACCCCTGGAGAGAGAAAACATGGCAGAATGATGAGCTATGGCTTGAGGCTATGCTACGTCTCAAACTCAACACCGTAGAATATGGACCCACAATCACCTACCCAGACCATAAGATGAGCCATAACGCAGATATGCTCAAGAAATATGGACTCGTGCTTACTTCTCATCATATGGTGGGACTCAACAACAGTTTTGCAAACTGGGAGAAATACTGGGAACAGGTGAGAGGCATAAAGGCTCCCGAGCTTCTGCTTTCAAACGAAGAAGCCATGAAGGAGTTCTGGGCTTACAATGTGGAGACCATCATGCAAAACGATCAGGAGAATCTCTGGCAGATAGCATTCCGTGGTCGTAGAGATGAACCTTTCTGGAACGTTTTTGCTGATGCACCCAAGACTGATAAGGAACGTGCCGAGGTAATCAACAAGATGGTGCGCATACAATATGACATGATCAAGGAGGCCACAGGCGACCCGAATCCATTCGTCAGAATGACCTTCTACGATGAACTTTCCGATCTTCTCGCAAAAGGTTACCTCGTGCCGCCGGCAGCATCTAATATGCTTTGGACATTTGTGGCAGGACGTCGCGACCATTATCCCTATGACGACCTCGTGAACTATGACTTCTCAAAGCCTATGCAACTCGGTTACTACATGAACCTCCAGTTCACATCTACCGGTGCCCACCTCGCTCCTGCCGAAAGTCCTTGGAAGATGGAGCAGAACTATCGTTATGTCACATCCCGTAGCCCGCTTAAATTCAGTGTTGTCAACGCGGGCAACATCCGTGAATTCGTAATGGAGATGTCGGCAAATGCCAAGATGATGTGGGATATGGCATCGTATGACACCGACAAATTCCTCAATGATTTCTGCGCTCAATACTACGGCGAGGATCTTGCCGATGAAATTGCCGACCTCTATCGCGACTATTACAAAGCCTACTGGCTACAGCGTCCCTCTGAATTCCCCGGCATGGACCGTCAATTTATCTTCCAAGACCTCCGTCATGCTCAGGTGTTCAACCAGATAATTCCACAGTTTGACACGTTCAAGCAGAATCCACTCACCGACATCGGTTTCGAACGTGTGAAAGGTCGCTCATTCCGCCTCACCACCGACAATCATGTAGATGAGATCATAGGCGGTATGGAACAGAGCAGTCCACGCTTTCAGGCAGTGGCTGCACGTTGCGATGAGATGATGAAACGAGTGCCCAAAGATAAACAGCACTTCTTCTACGATAACCTCGCCGGCTATGCTCATTATATGGCGGCTCTCTCCAACAGCGTCGACCATTTCCTCAAAGCATATAAGGGAGACGGCGATCGTAAACAACACCTCATTGACTCCCATCGCCAGCTCAAGAATGCCCGGAAAGCTCTCCACAGCTCTCAGCATGGAGTGTTTGACACTTGGTATGCCACAGACCGCATCTTCGGTCTCGACAGTAAGATTGCAGCCCTCGAATCACTTATACAAAAGATGGACTGATGAAGCTAAAATCAATTTTGTTAAGCCTGTTGTCAGTTTGTGCTCTTCAGACTGCGCAATCTCAAATAGTCACAGTTGCCCCGCTCGATAGCAGGGCAACTGTAACTGCACTTGACTTTTACGCACCTGAGCGTGGCATCCTGGATAGTATCACATTGTTTATTCCCAAAAGCTGGGGCAAAGATTGTCTTTCAGATGTCACGGTCAATGTCATAGGCCGCGGAGATGTGCCGGTGGAGCAACTCTCCTCACAGTCAATCGGACGCCAAGGTTCGCTCTCTCCTCGCACCAAAGTGGGCGATGGAAAAATCATGCCAACTCCTCAAAACGGTTACTACCGGATAAAGCTCTATGATCTCGATCTTCGCCCGGATAATGGCGCCGACATCCGCCTGCTCTTCAAAGGCGTTAAGAATGTCAAGACTCCGGTAAAAGCCCAATGGTCAATGTCAACCCCTCTCCTTCCCGATTCAGTGCAGGGTGAATTGTATAAGGTTCACGATCCTAATCAATCTTTTACTGCCACCAGTGAATTCAAGCCTTTCAAGGCTATATCACGCAAACACTACGATGCACACGCACTTGGCCTTAAAGGTGATGGATCAACAGATGACACTGAAGCGCTTAATCAGGCTATCCGGCAGCTGAACGCCAACGGTGGAGGCGTAATTGACTTCAAGGATGGCACGTTCAATCTACGCACGGTTCATCTCCTTAGCCATGTGTGGCTTCATGTAGAGAAAGATGCCACGCTGAAAGCAATCCCCGGACTTGATGAACACGAACCCACATGGTTTGCAGATTATAATCACGAAGCCGGTTTCAGCTCATTTGATGATTCCGTTTATGATCCATTCGGATGCTATATGGTCAAGCAGGATGTAGGACACTCTTTCTTCCGCAACGCTATGTTCTATGCCAACCGTCAGGAGGATATACACATCTACGGCAGTGGACGCATCACCGGTGATGGGGTGATTGATTCCGGCAACGGAGTCATGCGGCAACCCGATGGGCTCCGTGCCGACAAGATGATGGCTTTCAAACTGTGTAAAGATATAGAAGTGGGTGGCGAGAACTGTCCTGAAGATATGTGGTATGACGAAATCTCCGATGGTCCGGCATATCTGGATGCAAACGGCAATCTTGATCTCAAGCCTGTAGAGAATATGCTTGATGTCGACCAGGGAGGCCACTTCGTGATTCTCGCTACAGGTTGCGACAATATCAACGTTCATGACATCAACTGTTGCCGGCTGAGTCTCAACCGCGCGCGCGACATGTTTGATTTCATGGAGTGTAACGATGTCTACGTCAGCAATATCTATTGTCGGAGATGCGGTGATGATATCGTAAAATTTGGTTCTGACTGTGCATTAGGATTCACGCGTCCCGGAAGAAACGCATACGTAAGAAACATCGTGGGCGACACCAACTGCAATCTTTTCCAGATCGGATCAGAGACAGCCGATGACATTACTGACATATGGGTAGACAATATCTATGTGCTCGGCACCAATAAAGCAGGATTCAGTATCTCAAGCAACGATGGTGGCACCGTGGCCCGCATCACTCTTAACAGTGGCAAGACCGGTCCGCTTCATCACCGCTCCATCATGAAACGCACTCGCACTCCGATATTTCTCTCAATATCAAATCGTGGCCGTGTGATCGGTGGAGATGTGAAAAGATATAAATATCATGAAAACGGACGCACTCGCGATGAGATGCTCGTGAAGAATATCAATATCGGCCGGGTGGAAGACATTGATCTACGCCACTTCGACAGCACTGAAATCTATGCCGGTTCCGATGGCTCGAAAAACCGTTGGCGCCCCTACGATGGGAAGCAACCTGAATCAGCCCCAATCATTGCAGGATTCAAACTCCCGGATAACGAACAGGTGGAGGGTGGATTAGATTTCACTCTTCCTGACGGACGCTCTACAGGATATATAGAGAATGTGAAGCTCACAGATATCAATTTCACCGCTAAAGGGGGACATCCGGAGGAACATGCTCTTCTTAAATGTCCCGAAATCGGAGTTGGACATTTCAACATCCGGGATCTTGAGATTCAGCCTGCCTATGGTCTGTGGGCTCGTCATGTCAAGAATCTCACTCTTGATGGACTCAATTTCAATGTGGAGCAACCGGATGGACGTCCGGAAATGGTTTTCGACGACGTGGATATGATTCAAATCAACAAATAAGCTACCAACTCCGGATAATGATTCATCCGGAGTTGGTATCTCACATTCATATAAACTAATTTAATATCTATCAATATGAACAGAATAGCCTTAGGGGCATTACTAATGCTTCAATGCGGACTGATGGCAGCTCAAGGCACTTGGAATAAAGAGAAATATCCTAATGCCGAGCCCATCAATGAGACGCTCATTCCTGAATTCACATGGCAACCCGGCGTAAGCAATCAGCCTGTAGGTATAGCAAAAGGGATATATCCCGGACGTGTGGTAATGTCTCGTTATCCTGAGGCCTGCAAATGGAAAGGTCGCTGGCAGCTTGAAGAAGACCAGTGGTTTCTACCGGAAAATACTGATATCGACAAGGTGCGCAAAATGGTGTCGGCAACAATATGCAAACTCACCGGCGCTAAGAACGACAAAGATGCCTGGAAGAAAATTTTCGAGTATCATAACAATGGAAAGGGAGGCTACCAACCGGGACAGGTAGTGGCCGTGAAAGTTAACCTCAACAATGCAAAGGCGCGAGAGAAAGCGAGCAATATGAGCGACACCGCACCTCAGATGATCCTTGCTATGGTTGAGCAGCTTGTGAAAGGTGCCGGTGTTGATCCTAAAGATATAATCATTTACGACGGACGCCGTCCTATAGCTGCTGAGATCCTTAATATCATATGGGGAGAGTATCCCGACGTGAAGTTTGTGCAGGATGATCCCGGCATCAGAGATTATCAGCCTGTAAATCCCAAGACAGGTGATTATTCACTTCTCCAGAAACCTGAATGGGTAGAGGGAGTGGAGTTTTCACACGGGCAGTTCAGTGGGGCAAAACTCATTCCGAAGCAGATCTTCGATGCTGATTATATTGTGAATCTCGCTATGCTCAAGCTCCACAGCTATCCCTACAACTATATGGAGATGGGCGATGAAGGACAGACAGCTGTGACCATGACTGCCAAGAATCATGCCGGCAGTGTGCGCGCTCCATGGGAGATGCACCACTTCCTCAACACACAACAGGATGGTAAGCCTCACGCATATTCTCCTCTTGTCGACCTCAATGCTTCGCCCAACCTTGGAGCAAAGACCATTCTATATGTGCTTGATGGTCTTTACTGCGGTCGTAAACATGGCACCTACCCTATTCACTTCCCCAACGCACCCTTCTACAATAAAGTTGACGAGTATGAGAATCCTGAATGGCCGGCATGTTTCCTCGCCTCGCTCGATGAGGTAGCTCTCGAATCGGTAGGGCTTGACCTCCTCTATGCACAGAGCCTCAACAATACGGAGCCGGGGTTCTACAATGTACCTCGCATTCTTGTGCGTAACAACGCAAGTGACTATCTCATAGAGATGGCCGACCCGCAGAACGCTCCCTCAGGAGTGAAGTATATGCAGGGAGGGAAACCTGTGGAAAGTCTTGGCGTGTTCGAGCATTGGGACAGCCCGGAGACAATGCGCTACTCACGCAACCTCGACCCGAAAAACGGCAAAGGTATAGAATTCATCTATATCCCCATGGGCTCGGCTAAGAAAATCAAAAGATGATTCAATTGCTGACAGTCTTTTACAAAACAACTGTTTTTATTTCAAACGCTAACATGGTCAGAATGGAAATCTTAATACCACTGCAGACAACCGGGATTTTCCAGTATAGCCAACAAATTATCCTTGATGAATAAGTATATTATGCCGCTGCTATGTATGGCGGCCGTTCAGACTGGCTACGCTCAGTCTTCCACTAATTTCGGGGCCAAATTTCCATTGACTCCCGACGTATCACGTTCACTGCTTCATAAGTGGGCACAGAAACCGGTGCTGGATTCTCTCCTTATCGACGATATGGAGACGCCAGGAAAATGGGTGGTGAAAGAGGGTCCGGTCACAATCAAACTAAGTGACGAAAGAGCAATTGACGGCAAGAACTCACTCCGCTACCGCACAATCATGCGCGATACGATTCATATGGCAAAGAAGAATAATCGTACGGCATGGGGCACATTCGGTGGCGAGCAAGGTGGCGGTTCGAAAGTAGGGCTCACTTTCGACCAACCCCAGGATTGGACCGACTTCAACCGTATCTCGGTATGGGTCTACATCCACCCTACCTCTACACCTATTCATCATTTCTTCCTCGACATAGTTAACGAAGGCACAGATTACAACACCGTCACTCCTCGCCACGACACAGTTATAGAGGATCTTACCCCCGGAGAATGGCATGAAGTGGTTTGGGAAATCTCTGACGTAGCTCGCAACAAGGTGAAGGAATTCAACATATTCCAGACTCTTATCGGTGTGGAACCGGGCAACGATCTCTATGAGACATTCGATTTCGACCGCCTGCAACTCCAAAAGGTAAAGGGTGACCATCAGGACGGCTGGCAGATGCCTGACGACCAACTTGCCTACTCACATATCGGCTATCGTCCCGGCGATGAGAAAACCGCACTCGCAGCATGGCACGGAGCAAAAAACTTCTCGATTCTTGATGAGAATGGCAAGACCGTATTTACAGGCACTCCCAAGCAGGTGAAAGACCCTACAGGTAAATATGCACTCCTCGACTTCTCAGGCTTCACCACTCCAGGCACTTACACCATCGCATATGCCGATGTGAAATCCGAAAAATTCCCTATCAACGAAGATGTATGGTTACTTCCTGTCTTCTCCGGCATCAATTTCTATTACTGCCAGCGCTGCGGCTATCCTGTAGAGGGGATACATGGCGTGTGTCATCAGGATTGGACCGGGTTCTATGGCGACGAAGTGAAAGATATCGGACTCGGCTGGCATGATGCCGGCGACCTATCGCAGGGATATTATCGCACTGCCATGGGCTCATACGCCCTGCTCCGAAACCTTGCCAATCTTCAGAATGGCAAAGGAAACAAAGATATAGAAGCAAAACTTGAAGATGAAATCAAATGGGGTCTTAAATATCTTGTACGTAATCATTTCAGCGATGGTCAGCACATCTCCTGGGCACGTCAGCGAGTATATTCCGACAATATAAAGGGCACAGTCGATGATGTAGCTATCAAGACAGCCAATGTGCCTTTCGAAAACTTCCTCGGAGCCGCTGTCATGACTTATGCGGCAGATATCCTACCGGGTCTCGACAAGGCTTTTGCCGATGAAATGAAAGCTGTAGCGCTTGATAATTATGAGCAAGCAAAAAGGGCGGAGACCAATCAAGTGCTTGAACTCAGCTGGGGTGCCACAGCTGCCACACTCTTGTATAAAGCCACAGGTGAGGAGAAATATAAAGAGGACGCTGAGAAATTCGGAAGATTGCTGACACAATGTCAGGAAACCGGAGTCATCGGCGATGACCTTGCCATCACCGGATATTTCTACAACTCACCGGAACGAAAATCGATAGTGCAGAACAACCACGGAGCCTTCTACGAATCCCCCATCATAGCACTGCGCTCGCTGTGCGAGACGTTCCCCGATTCGAAAGACTGGATCGACTGGTATGCGGCGGCAGCACTCCATGCCGACTTCCTGCAGAAAAACGGATCCGTTATCTCAGGGCCCTACAGTCTTGTGCCCAACGCGGTCTACCGCCAGAGCGACATCGACGGAATGCGCAACGAGCGTCAGAAATATTTCACACAGGTGCAATATGACGATGGGACACAGCTCGACAACAACCACGTGATCCGCACATTCCCGGTATGGGCCGGCGACCTCTTCCACGGAGGCACCTGCTGTCATCTCTCAAATTCATGGGCTCTTGGAGAAGCCTCTCAGCTCAGGAACGATGAGGATGGTCTTGCACTCACCGGGAAACAGCTTGAGTGGACATTCGGCCACAACCCATTCACTCAGACACTTATGTATGGCGTAGGCTACAACTTCACTCCTCAATTCGCCTACTGCACCAAGAATGTTGTGGGTTCGATGCCGGTGGGTATGGACTGCATGAGCAATGACGCTCCACACTGGAACGGTTCAGCCTATGCTACATGCAAGGAGATGTGGATAGCCCCTGTAAGTCGTTGCATGGGTACCATGGCTGTCTACAATGAGCCTGTGGCTGCTCCAGCCACACTTCAGATTTCAGCCGTCCCATCCGGCAAGGATAATGTCACCTTTGATGTTGATTCATTCACTCCCGGCGACTATACTGTCGACGTGAAACTTTGGAATGCCAAAGGAAAGAATATTCCGGCTAAAATCAACAAAAAGGCTGATAGCCTCTCCTTCAACGCTACAGTTGAGGATCCCTCAAAACCATATGTGGCAGTTATTACTCTCACAGGCAAAGATGGTAGCAAGATTCGCAAAGACGTAACAGGTTACATCAGGAAATAACACCGGATAACCCCGGATAAGTAAATCTTACAACTTGCTTGATATAATAAAAAATAGCCTATGCACTGATGCATAGGCTATTTTTTATTATCGGTATAACTAACTATTACTTTGAAGTAAGATGCATCTTGTCGCCTTTCTTGAGACGGATATCCTTGCCGTGGGCCTTGAAATCAGTGTCTTTCCATGCAGTGAGAACCACATCGTAGTCCTTACCCTCGATATCACCGTCCACTGTCACACCAAGAATGGAATTGATACCCTTAAGCTCCACCTTTCCATCCCAAGGATTGCACTTGGCAAGCTCAAGCTCGCCATACCAATCGCATACGAGGTTATTGATAAGCGATTGCAACACAAGTCCGTTGGTCACATTGTAGAAGGGAGTTGTGGTGTTGCCGCTTGTCTCATAGATTTGAATCCACTCAGGGTCTACATAATCTGACTTCTCCATATTGGCCCAGTCATACTTCCAGCCTTCCACATCACCACGGCGTGAGCCGGCAAGAAGGAACTCACCGAGAGTCCAACCGAAGAAGAAGGGACGTTTCGCACCATTAGTGATGTCATAACGGCGGTCGTAGACCACTTTTGCTGATTCCGAAGGTTGTGTGCCGATAGGGAGGAAAGCAAGCTCGTTGAGCTGCACCGGATGTTTCTGATGGCCAAACTCCTTCTCACCACTACCAGCCGAAGAATAGTAGAAACCCATGGGCGACTTCTGATTCTCATATCCGAGTCCGTCCTTGAGTATCTGTGCATAATGGCCGTCCTTGTCAAGACCATGTTTGATAGCCTGCTGAAGACAATACACAGCACTCGTAGAGGCGCAGAGATAATCTTTCTGATTCTCACCACCCTGCTCATCCTGCCCCATAGAGGGATACACAAAAAGATGCCATTTGCCATCATCCTCCTTTGTCAGGATATTGGAATAGAATTCGGCACATCCCTCAAGTATGGGCTTGGCGTAACGTTCAGTCCATGCCGGGTCGTTTACATAAGCAGCGGTCTCAGCAGCCATACGGGCAAAATAGCCGGAATTATGAATCTCATAGAAGAACTTGTTGGGAGGAGTCGGGTTATGATAGCCCTCGAAGCTTCCGTAAGGATAAACCCAGGGTGCCAGAAGACCATCTTTACCATAGAAACGCTTGGTGTATTCTCTCAAGCCTTTGATTCTCTCAGGCTCAGCCCAATACTCAATCCAAGATTTAGCAATGTCAAGATTTCCTGTGGGAAGAAGCGCGGCGTGCACATACGACACATCCTGCGGATAATAGCCGGGCCACCAGTTGCCTGTGTAACCCATCGGAGGGCCAAGGCCAATCTTCGTGTCATCATACGTGGAGAGAATCATAGCCAAAGAGCGCACGAATGTCTTCTGTGCAGTCTCATCAGGAATATTTAAATAGGAATTCTCCCATTTGGCATTCCACCAATCTTTGGTCTGGCTAAGCGATTTCCCAACAGTGGTTTTCACCGGAGCTCCATAAGCTATCTCAATATCGTTCGAGCCTTCCTTAAGAGTAAGGAGGAGTTTATTTCCATCAAGTTTAACACCTGAATTTGTCTTGAGATAAAGATCGGAATGTTTGCCAAGACAATCAATGGAAACTTTCCACTGGTCGCCGGCAGGAGTAATCTTCACCTCGGGAGTGAGATGCTGAGAATAGTGGATATCCACCTCTTCAAAAGGAGCGAACACCACCTCTGTGCCAGCTTTTCCTGTGTAGATAGTGTAAACGGCGAGCGACTTATCAACCGGGTCAAACCAGCTTTTCACATCATAATACACTCCATCACCCTTGAAAGAGGTTGAGATAGTGCCGTTGTAGTAAGACTGCTTCTGAGTGTAGTCTGTGATTTTATCGAAATTCTTACCCCAATACATCTCAGCCATCGGCATCACATAGTCCTGGCTGAACTTGCCACGTCCGTAATGATTGAGATTGAGAAGCATTGTCTTGCCCCAGCGTGCATTCTTCTGCTCGGGACGCAGATGAAGGCCGAGGGGACCAACAGAATTGCCGAACTGACCGTTTCCTTGATAAAGGTAAACGGTCGGTCCGGCATTATAATCTGTACGCAATAGGTCGGCTGATTCTACTGCACTTTCTGCGTTACTTTTTTTTTTAAACCATTTATCCGCAAAACGGATATAGTGCTCCCAGTCGAAATCTTTCACTGCATGACCACCGGTGCGCACATGATATGCCACACGGTCGCCAACAGGATGATTTACAGCAGGCTGTTGCATAGTGCCGGTTCCGGTATAGCCATAGAGGTTGTAGACAGACTCTGCATTGGCAGCTCCGAGGAACTCACCTTTGGGGTCTGACCAAGTGTCGTCTTCACCACTACCTACATACACAGGACGTGGAGCCATGAGTGCGATGAGCTCATGCTGGTCTACAGGAAGTGCCTCCTCATTAAGATTATCCTGGCTTGCAGGCTTGGAAGGATCCTTATAGCTGTATTTGTGAAAATTCTCGCAAAACCAGTAAGGGAATGCATTGTTGATGCGATAAGTATTCTCGCCAAACTTACGACGGAAAAGAGCCGCACCACCGCAACCTGAGTCATTAAGAATAGCCATTGCAAAACGAGGGTCGCTTGCAGCTGCCCAACCGGCTAACTTGCCACCACGGGAGAAGCCCATTACAGCCACTTTTGATGCGTCGACATCGGGATCTGTCTCCAGATAGTCGAGAGCACGGCTCTGACCCCATGCCCACACAGCAAGAGCACGTGCGCAGTCTTTAGGCAATTTATCCTCGCTGTCATATTTCCAGAGGGTGAGGACACTGTCGGCGTAGGGATTCTCCTTACGGTCGGGGAAAAACTGGCCATTGTCGCCTGTGCAAAGAGCATAGCCTGCATCAAGAAGACGGATGAGCTTCGGGTCGTCTGCCTTTGCCTCTCCTGAGAAATACATAAACACGGGAGCTTTCTGCACACCATTCGGAGTGTAGAGATGGAAAGTGGCATCTTTGCTCTTACCCTTGCGGCTGAAAGTGGCCTTGATGGTTTTGTGGGTTGCTTTTCCGCCTGCATAATTGGGGTCAACGGCAACCACCTCAAACTTCTCATCGAATTTGCCTGAAGGCATTTTGCCATAAACCTCAGTTGCAAAGAGATCATAAAGTTCGGGACGTCTCTCTTTCTCCCATTGCTTTGAGTTAGTTATTTTCTTACCCTTCTTGGTTGTCAATGCATCCGGAAGAGTATAAGGCTTCACCTTGCTCTCGTCAGTGTTTACATCCGGACGGTCATCAGCCGCCTGCACTGAGAATGAAGCAAGAAAAAGCATTACAAAATAAATAATCTTCTTCATTTTTTTGTGTTAGATTGGAGTTGATACAATATCATTGATTACCACACCGGGATCCATAAGATAAACCTTGATGTTGACCGTTCCATCTTTGTCGGCTTTATAGTCGACGGTTGCAGGGGAATAACCTGCAATTGATGTCTCATGCCATTTACCTTTGGTAGCCTCTGTCTTTACAGAAATTATATCTGCAGGTTGATTGTCAATCGCTACACCCACACGCAGGTCATAGGTGGGATTGATGGGGAAAGATGAAAGACATCTTACATCAATCTTATTCTCACCCTTCTTCACCGGCACTGTATATTCCACGTAGGGAGCCTTTGCAAGATTCTTTACATCATAAGCCTTATAGTCTAACGGCCACACAGTGGCAGCGAAATCAGATGTGCCGAGGCCCTCGATTGCCTTCACAGTCTTTGAGGCCTGATTGAAATCGCCTCCTTTAACCACCTGCTCACGCCCGAGATCAAGAGGAGTTTTCACTGAAGCTACAGAATCAGTGAAATCGGTAGGCATTTTATAAGCGGGACCGTGGCCCCAAGGAAGATAGCGGAACATACCATCCCACTTACCGTTGGCAATGTTACGATTGTAACGGTCAGTAATGTTATGGATAGAGGTATAGGCAGCTGCGGAGCTATTATATGCATTCACAGCTTCTTCTCTCATGCCGGCCTTAGCATATTTTTCACTCTGCTGGTCGCGGAACACCTTACGGTTCATCCAACCGGCAGCCTTCACAGGATAAGTCACAAGTTCATAGTAAGCATTCTGCAGGCGAGCGGGGATGTGAGGACGCAATGAATCGATTTTTGCAATAGCGCGCTCATACTCCGCGATACGTGCATCCTGCTCCTTGATGCTATAAGGCACTCTATAGATATGTTTCGGCTTGCCGGCGGAAGAGAGATGATAGTTCACACGACGGATATCTGCGATGTCATCTGCAAACTCCTCACCGAATGTGCGGGCAGCCCAATCGCGTGTGTACTTGTAGGCAGTCTCCGGAGGATACGAGTTGATATCATATGCGAGATCCATACAGAATTCAAAATCGGCCTCCTGAGGTTTAATATCGCCCACATTGATAATCCAAAGTTTCTTTGCATTGTTGTCATAAGCCTTGGATAGCTCAAAAGAGGCAAGAGATGGCGACACAGATGAAAGCCAACACCAGGGCACTGGGGTGCCGAGATAGGAAAGATGGTAATACATACCGTTGCCGCCGCTACGCTTCTGCTCCTCCGGAGTAGGCATCTGGCGGATATAGCCGTGATTATCGTCAACCCAACAGAGAGTGACATCTTCGGGCACTTTCAGGCCATCGTTATATGCCTCAAGCACCTCTTTGTAAGGGATAAAAATCTGCGGCACCTTGGTAGGATCGCCGATAGAGTCGGCAAGAAGCTGACGCTGCCAGGCAATGACATCCGAAAGACCTTGCACGCGGTCTTCGTCGGTATAGCCGTTCATGCCGGTGTCATGCACGCCACGCATACCGAGAGTGTACATCGCATCGATGCCACGGCTTTCTCCTACGCGCTGCGCCCAGTAGTCCTGCACCATTTTTCTGTTGGTCTTCCAGTTCCACTCCTTTTCACCGAGCCCCTGCTTGCGCCATTCCCATTCATTATCGCGAAGCATCTGCTCGCAATGGCTTGAACCTAATACCAAATCATACTTACGGGCCACCTTTACATTTTCCGGGTTAGCCCAGAAAGCTTCCGAGCAGGCATGCATAGCGGGCCAAAGAGTGTTGGCACGAAGACGAAGAAGAAGTTCCGCCACCTTGGCGTAAGTGTTCGGACCGATATTCTTTCTTTCAGGATCCATCTTCTTAGAAGCCCAGGGATTGAGGCCGAAATCCTCGTCGTTGATAAACATTCCGCGGAACTGAACCGAGGGTTCCTTGGAAATCATCGGGTCGCCACTCACATAAAGAGACTCCCTTTCCTCCGGCAATACGTCCGCCCACCATACATATGGCGACACACCGGCCAGTCTTGAAAGCTCGAAGAGACCAAAAGCTGTGCCACGTGGGTCGCTACCGGCCACAACGAGAGCCTGCGAAACTCCGGGCATTGGATTCTCTACCACCTGAATAAGGAAAGTCTCCCATTTCCCCTTGATGTCCTTAACCTTGATTTTCTTGCTCTTGATGAGAGCATCGATAAGTTCAGAGTCGCCGATCGTGCCGGCTATCACTGGCAGAGTACCGGTTTGAACGCTGTTGACAACTGCCATCTCCTTACCTGTGATAAGCTTCATGTCGCCAGCTACAGCATTGGCCGCCACTCCTACGACAGGAGAGTCGTTGCTGTCGATCACAATGCTGGCAATATTGCCGGTAGCAACAAGGGGAAACCCGCCAGGCTGAGATGAGGGTGTGATCTGAAGGTCTTTGCAAAAAGCCGGACCGGCTGTGAGAAATCCGGCTACGAATAATGTGAGTAATCTCATATGATGTAATAGGTATTAACTTTTCAACCCGTCCTTGTCATCAAAGCATCAGGAAGAGTATAGGGCTTTACCTTACTCTCGTCAGTGTTTACATCAGGACGATCATCGGCAGCATGCACTGATAATGAAGCAAGAAAAAGCATTACAAAATAAATAATCTTCTTCATTGTTTCTATTATGTTAGACAGGAGATGATACAATAAAAACTCCGGAGAACTTATATCAATAAATCCTCCGGAGAGTAAAAAAATATTAATTATTGTACATTCTGATCGGCCTCAGCCTCTTTCCAGTCAGTGAACAAAGGCTTCGACGAGTCGTAACCTGCGTACCCGAAGTTCTGGTAGAGATCCGCCTTATTGTTAGCGTTGATCACAAAGTCAGGGATAGGCCAGTAAATATTGTTCTTACCCATGCTGTAGTAAAGCTCCGGCTTGGAGGAATCACCATAAGTAAGATATGTGATACCGTCATTATAAAGACTATAGTTGATACAACGCTGATACCAGTAGCTACCACCGCTACGGTCAGTACCTGTTTCCTTTTCTATACCGTCGATGTTGTAAGACATACCACGGCTATCGGTAAGACTCGGATCATGTGCCATACAGTAGGATGCTCTAACAAGCTCATCGTGGCGCCATTCTTCCAGATAAAGTTCTCGTGCACGCTCATCGAAAACATCGTCGATTGTCACGTTAGCGCCATACATCTGATCGCAATGTTCGCGCTTACGGATGAGGTTAAGCTGTTCGGCGGCCATTGCAGGCTGATGCTTGTAGATGTAGCACTCAGCACGAAGAAGAATTACCTCAGCGAAACGATAGAAACACAGGTCGCCGCAACCATTTGCGAAGCCACCGCTCACTCCATTATACTGATTGTCGCCATCTTTCATTTTACCCTCATCTACTTCATAGATCTTGTGGAAAGGCACATTATACCAACGACGCAGTGTATCCACACAAAGGGGGTGTTCCTTATTCACATCCAAAGGATCATACAGTGTCAGGTGCTCGCCAAACCAAACTCTACCAAGTTTGTCAGGCTCCTGAGTGTCCTTATGGTTGTATGTAAGATCTTCCATACGAAGCCAGTTGCCATATTCACTGCTATGACGAAGGTCGCCGTCGTCATGACCGGCACCCGGCTGAATATTACCCCAAAGCATATGCTGATACCATGGAGTGGGACGACGAGAGCAGATGCCACGTCCGACAGCGTGCAACCAGTCATGCTTGTTCCATTCATCACGACCCCAGCTGTTGAGATTGTTCCAGGTATAATTACTGAGAGCCTGCTTACCTGTAGGAGCTGTGGGGTCGGCATCAAAGTCACCGTTTGGAGCATGAACCTGATCGGCAAAGAAGAAAGGCATATAAGTACGCATCCTGCCTGATGAGCTCAAGTTTGTGCCACTGTTCGACAAGCCGTAGATAGTCTCCATATTCTGTGAGTTGAACACGTTCTCGTGGCGGTTGAGGTCCCAGATTACATTTCGTTTGATAGGCCATGTCTCGGGGGCCGCCGTCTGAATTTCTTTGCCGAAAGGTTCCATCATAAGGCGGTAGCCCTGAGCCTCGACAGCATTTAGTTGTTCGAGAGCTTCATCATATCTGAAGAGCGACATCAGGATCTTAGCATAAAGGATACGGCAAGCGGCGTTGTTGACGTAGCCACCGGGGAACTCCTTGGAGTATTTGCCCGGTTCCTGCACAGGCACATATTCAACAGCTTTCTTCATGTCTTCTGCAATCATTTCAAGGATAGCCTCACGAGAGCATGACTTAAAGCTGAACTTAGGTATCTCAGGCACCTTTGTCACCAATGGCACATTTCTGAACTCATTGATGAGTGCGAAATAACGAAGAGAACGGTGGAACAAAGCTCGCCCTACATACTGATTTAGAATACTTTGATCAAGACCCTTTACATAAGGTGCATACTGAATGACAGTGTTGGCATACTTCACACCGTCAAACATCTTGTTCCAATAGCCGATTATGGCATGTTCCGCTACGTCATTTAGCTCACTACCACCCATGTTGGGAGTAAGAAGCTCGTACATATTTGTGTAGCCCGATGCATTTCCGGTTGTTATGGTGACAAGATCAGCAAACTGCATCTGAGTCGAGATACGGTCTTTTGACTGATCGCCACACCAAGCGATCTTCAAGCTATTGTCAACCTGAGCGAGAGCGGCAGCCAGACCGGACTCTGTGGAGAAAGTAGTCGAAGGCTCATACATGTTAGACGGATCCGGTTCAAGGAAACTGTCGGAGCAGCTTGACATGCATACAGACGAAAGAGCCAGCACCAAATATATAGATTTATTGAATTTCATATTGATTTCCTGTTGTTTGATTAGAATGTTACATCAAGACCAAGACTAAATGTTCGTGGAGCATAGTTTTGATTCTCAGGATCTCCATAATACCAGTCAGAAGACTTGATTACGAAAAGATTGTTGACGTTACCGTAAACACGCAGTCCGGTGAGATACATCTTTTTAACTATAGACTCCGGGAATGTATATCCTATAGCCAAATCCTGAAGACGAACGAAACTACGATTCTGATACAGTTTCACATTTTCTGCACCGGCAGGACCGAGAGCGTTGATACGCGCATACTTATCAGAAGGATTATCGATTGTCCAGTATTCTTTCCATCTCTGGTTTCTCATACCGTTCTTAAGGAATCCGCCGGCATCATCCTGATTGAGGAAAGCATCATACTGATATTCTCCACGGTTTGACTTAGCTCCGATTTTCGAAGTAAGGTTGAAAGAGATGGAGAGATTCTTAAACAGGATAAATTCATTACGCATACCCATGAGAACAGGGTAATTTCTCTGACCAAGGAAGAGCTTGTCGTCGTTGTTGTAGACAGCGCGTACAAGATTGCCTTGTTCGTCATACACATCGTTGTCAGGATTGTTCCATACTTTCGGATCGCCGGGTTGCTGATTATACTTAGCGGCCTCCTCCCATTCGTCAGACTGCCATATGCCGATACACTTATAATCCCAGATCTCATTGATTGAGTGTCCGATAAACCATCCGCTTCCTATATCATCAAGTTCCTTACCGGTCTCGGGATCATACTCGCCATAAAGATGTTTGATCTTGTTGTTGTTGTAAGAGAAGTTGAACGAAGTGTTCCAAGCGAAGTTGTCAAGTACGATATTTTGCGTGTTGATGTTGAGTTCGATACCGTTGTTATCAACTCGGCCCAGATTGGTTGTGAAGTTCGGGAAGCCTTGGAAGGCCGGAAGAGTCTGACTCATGATCATGTCCTTTGTCTGCGTATAGTAGTAATCTGCAGTGACATTGATTCGGTTGTTGAGGAAATTCAAGTCAAGACCGATGTTGTAAGCTTCCGACCTTTCCCACTTGAGGTTCGGGTTTTCGGGACGGCTTACATAAAGGTAAGCGTAGTTATATGTATTATTGTTGTAGTAATAATTGGCCCAGGTGCCTACGCTGAGGTTGGAAAGACCGATGAATACATCGCTGAGTGAACGGTTGCCGTTCTGTCCCCAAGAGAGACGCAACTTACCGAAGTTGAGCCATTCCTGATTCCAGAATTTTTCATTAGTAAAGGTCCATGCACCTGCAAAAGCCGGGAATACAGCATGAGGATTATTGCGACCGAATGCACAGTAACCATCGCGACGTATTGAAGCAGTCAGCATATAGCGTGAATCATAAGTGTACTGACCACGCGCAAGCATGCCGTCAGCCGTCTCATGGTGGTCGCTGACACTCATATTGCTGCCGCCCGCTGTCTTATCATAACCTGTAATGCTATGGAAACCATTTGCATCTGTAGGAGTTATGTTTCGAGCTTCGATACGATCTCTCCAACGACGGCGTTCCTCTGCTTCCTGCACCAATGTCACGTTGATCTCATGGACATCTCCATAAGTCTTGTTCCAGGTGATAATATTGTTGAGCGTCCAGTCGAATCGTCTTGTCTGTTCACGGTTTACTCCACGTCCCGTAGGATCTGTGTTGGGCTTGGACTGTGCCATGAAAAAACGATCATAGTAGAATTCATAGCGTGGGCTTACATTAAACTGATACTGGAATCCATATGGGAGCTTGATCGTAATGTCAAACTGACCCTGAACTGCAGTATAACCCTTTTCCAGATCTTTGTATTGCGCATCAAAGTAAGGGTTTTCTCTACGTTGGGAATAAGAGATATTACCATACTGCAACCAGTTGCCGTCTGCATCCTTTACATTGTCGTAGGGAGAATAGTCCATCAAACCGGAGGGATTGAGATCCCCCTTATTGCCATCGCTGCGGTGCTGGAAGTTGACACGTCCACCAAAAGAGAACCAATTTGTGACATCCATGTTGGTGCGGGTGCTCATACGTACACTTTCGTATTGATCACCGATGCGGACACCCTCATTTTTCAGGTAGCCTGCGGAGAAGTAATAGTTAGCTTTATCAGTAGCACCGCTCACCGACACCTGATAATCCTGACGGAAACCGGTTCTATAGACATCATCGAGAGGATTGTATTCCTGACCCGCTTCGAAATTATCGAGTAGTTCATCGTGCAAGTTAAGACGCGATCCCCAGATTCTTCTATCTGACAGACCTTCATTATCCGACCAGCTTCGCCAAGCCTGTAGATCAGAGACTTTAGACGGATTACGATAAAAACCATAATTTACCTGTCCATTCTGATAATAATCCCACTTTCCTGTGGCTTCATTATATCCGGCGGTGGAAGACTCAAAGCAGTCTACTTTATGCTGAATATATTCTTCAGGAGTGAAGTAACGTTCGTAGCTTGCGCGTTGAGTCCAACCAACATTGGCAGTGAGATTGACAGTCGGTTTGCCTTGTTTACCTTTCTTAGTAGTGATGATGATCACACCATTGGCAGCCCTCGCACCATATACCGCTGCAGAGGATGCATCCTTAAGGATATCAATCTGTGCTATATCCTTAGGATTGATCTCGGAGAGATCTCCATAGAACTGCATACCGTCTACAATCAGCAATGGATCGTTATGACCACCGCCGGTATAGACTGAACGTTGTCCACGAATCTGGAGTGAACCGCCTCCTTTGGCACTATTGTCCAAGCCAAGATTCAGACCGGGGACATTCGCGAGATACCCTTGCACAGTACCCACACTTGAGTTCTTCATATCATCAGGTTTTACCTGAAACACTGAACCTGTAAGATCTTTCTTACGAGCAGTACCGTAGCCGATCGCTACTACCTCGTCGAGCATGGTATTAGTAGCAGACATAACTACTTTAAGACCCTGAGCTGCCTTCACCTCAACCGGCTGATAACCTATATAGGATATCTTCAGCATCGCATTAGGCTTAACATTGAGTCTAAAGTTACCTTCAATATCTGTGGTAACTCCGTTTTGGGTTCCGACTTCCATGACGGTAGCACCGATGAGAGGCTCACCATCCTCATCACAAACTACACCTGAAGCAATCGAAGTGGCTTGAGCTGTCCCGCCTCCTGCTTTTTTTGCCTGCGCGTAGAGATCGAAGTCGGCATAACCTGCACAACCCAACACCATAAGCAGAGCAATTAAACTTTTTCGTTTCATGGTTATAATTAATTAGTTTAAAAAATATATGTTCATTAGCGTCCACTATAGATCATAAGAATTCACTGTAATTTCACGTAATTTCACTCTTGTTCATTCGGATTGTTTTATCCGTCCGATTTATAGTGGGCAGTAGTGATTTATGTTGCAAAGTTGCAAATAAGAAGCATCGAAATTGTCTATTTTTCTGCCAAAATTATCTGCATTTATGACATTTCAACAAAAATATAGTATTTTACACTTCTCCCTACAATTATCCAATAGGTTAATATTAAGTACCTTACCACTAAATCATTCTTTTTCAGCTCTCCGTCAATTCAATCTTTCAATCTTTATCCGGGAGACATCTCATCCTTGAAATAAGATATCTCCCCGATGGCTTTGATATTGATAAAAAATTGACTAATTCTCATCGGTTTATTGCGCCACAACCAACAGGACAATACCCGGATCGGAAAGATCGGTATAGTCAGCATCAATGTGCGAAACTTCAGAGTATGCGTATTTATTATCTTTACACAGATTTTCTATGGTGGCACCGGAAATCACGATGCCACGTCCATTCTGACTTAACATATAAGGTATCTCAACAGGAGCTTCGTCACTTGCCAAATCCTGAGCAAATACCTTGAATTTACCATCAGGCAGGCCATTCTGATAGTCTAAGGTCAAAGAATGGTAATGACCGAATATCCCGACCTTACGGTCCCAGCGTTTAGGCTGCACCCTCACATCAACCTTATGCTGTTTGTAATCGCCGTCGATAAGACGGTTGATCACGGCCACGGAAGCACATTCATTGTCGTAGAGTGAAGCCAACACATATGGTTTCTCTTCATTGAAATTATCAACACCTACAATCTCCGGTAACGGCATGCGGCGACTAACTCTGCCCGGAGCCTCATAACGATTCTTCTCTCCGCTATCGTATAATTTCTCATCAGAGACCACAAAATCACCATCTACACTGAATGGGGTGGCAATTCTATGCCAACGCACCGCACGCACAATCTCATTAAGACGATTCTTCATCTTACGATTGCCTGCCTCAAACACTCCATCAATATTTCCATTGGGGAGAGCGCCCACATAGGGATGACGCATGATGCCTATCGCACATCCCAAACCGACGGCAATATAAGCCTCATCCTCGCAATTAATTATGCCCCAGTTATCAAGTTCGGCTTTCCCGGAGCCTAATACCTCCGCTACCCTACTGATTGTCTGAGCCTGCGACAAATCAGGACGCACATCATAGGTGCGCAACACCTCACTGAAATCTATATAATAAGGTTTATGCGGCCCTCCGTCTTGAAATGACGCATGCTCGATCACTACGTCAGGAGCAACTTCCCTACCCCACCTACTCAGATTACGCTGGAACTCATCATCACGGTCTTTATTGCCCCAATCCACCTTCCAGTAGAGGAATCCTGCATCCTGCGATTCCTTAAGGCGCATCTTCCAGTACTTCTCCTCCTGTTTGGGTGTCCACTTCTTCGAATTCTCCAATGTATTGGGCTTTCCCGTGTACTTTTTGGTAAGTGCAATAGGATTCTGAGCGCATATCCAGCCACCCAATCCTTTCCAACCTTTCTCTTTTACGGCAGTCACAAGTTTACTCATCCTTTCCACGTCTTTACCCTCAAAAGATGGGAAACGAGTGGGGTCTATCGTCAGAAGAGCAAGATACTCATTGTCATAATTTCTACCATGAGGGCGCTTGCTGTTGGAATCGTAAGGAATATCCCAGGAATCATCCATCACAAACGTCAGATCCTGACGTATGGAGGGAAAATGATCAAGCCAACCCTGATAGCGACTGTCAACTCTATATTCCACCCCATCTATTGCTTTCAATTCATTCTCCGCATACACTTTATGCGTACCAAACAAATTATCTTCATTCATCTCCGCACGGAAATCATTGGAGCCCGCTCCAAAAGTATGGCCCGAGGCGAATCCCTGTAAATTCCAGGTGCAATAATAATCAGGGGCCTGAGATGGCGTAGAGGGCACCAGACACCCCGGATTCTGTTGAGCCATTCCATTCAAGCTCCACAATCCAATAATAATAGACAATATCTTTTTCATATTCATATTATATGTTATATGTTAATACTAATAATTAATGTTGTATACCGGTAGCTCAATAAGTATTACCTTTTAAACTTACGCTTCCGGTTAAGTGCCTGCAGATAATAGAAATCTGCATACACCAAAGGCACATCCACCTCACTGTTATGAGGTTTGCTACCCGTGCTATGATCAAGAATGAAGCCACGCTTAGCATCGGGAGCAATCGTGTAGTTGCCGGTGGAAAGCGAGGAAAGTATCTTGTCGGCATGACCAAGATAGCGGGCTGAAGTCTCAGCATCCACATATCCTGCGAGTTCATAAAGCGCGGATGCCATCAACGCACCGGCAGAGGCATCACGAGGCACTTCCGGATTGTCTTTGATCTCTGAGCCGGGAGCCATCATATCCCAATAAGGCACACCATCGCTCGGCATATTCTCGTAATTGATGATGAAGTCTGCAATTCCTTTTGCATGATCCAGATAACGAGGATCTTTGGTGTAGCGATAGCACATAGTGAACCCATAAAGGCCCCAGCCTTGACCACGGCTCCAAAATGAATAGTCTCTATAACCCTGGGCTGTCACCTTCATTCTCACATCGCCGGTTTCAGGATCATAATCCACAACATGGTAGGAGGAATGATCGGGACGGAAATGATTCTTCAGGGTATTGTCGGCATGACTCCGGGCAATTTCAGCAAACTCTTCATTGCCGGTGAGCTTACTCATATTAAACAGGAGCTCCAGATTCATCATATTATCTATTATCACCGGATATTTCCACACTTCTCTATTGTGGTCCCACGAACGGATAAGACCCACTTTGGGGCTATAGCGCGTAGTGAGTGTCTTCGCTGCCTGATGGGCCACATCGAAATAACTACGTTCGCCCGTAAGCTCCCACCCCTGTTCGAAACTATCGTTAAACATGAAGCCAAGATCATGAGTGCCCCTGTAAGTCTTCGCATCCTCTATAGCCCATGTGAAAGTGGCCGCTTCTTCGCGCCAATAAGGATTGCGGGTGAAGTCATACATTATCCATAATTCCCCGGGGAAGAAACCTGAAGTCCACTCAGTGCTTTCATTAAGACGTATCTCCCCATCCTTATGTATGGAATGAGGATTCATTCTATGGCCTTTCCTGTTATTCTCTTTTCTTGAAGCCCTCTTTGCCTCATCTATCTGCTGGCGGAGCGAAAGCTCTGCATTTGCAAAGGCATCGTCCACATCATCAGGCGCATAGGCAGTCAGTATGAAGCGGCTTTCGGGATTGAAGACACGGTTGTCTTCATATGTTTTCACATATTCCAGCTTATTTCCGCTCTTACCCGCTCTCCAGAGTGCTTCCAAAGCGTATTGCTTTTTTTCCTCTACTTTTGGATTGACATATAAGCCGTTATCCTTGAAAACCGTCTCTTTAACCCCGTTGAGAGCGCCATATAAACGTTCAACGCCCTGACATCCTGATTTTTTTCCCATCTCGATAATGTCAACCAATCCGGGAGCACAGCAATTCTTAACATTGTCGATATTGAGGCCGGCAAGCACATTATCGGCTACTTCCTTTTTACCTATATAGAGAGAAGCCGCCATCAGAGAGGAAGAACTCCGTATGCCACATCCCTTCACTTCATTATTCTTTCCAAGGTGATCAACATAAGCCGAGAGCCATTTCTTCAGCTCCTTATCTTTTTTTGCAGTCCACCCCTTTGAGCCTGAGAGCAGAGATACACCGTCAATGATTCCTGACAGATTAAGTGAAGCCGCCTCCTGTGAATCCGGAGAGACCATTGTCTTCTTATTCAAAAATGTATTGTCAAGAATTGCTACAGCTTTGTCGGCATAACGTGCATCCCCACTCAAATACCATGCAAGCGCAAGATCGGATACAGCAGTATCCGCCGGAATGGCTTTACCATCGGCAGTCAATATATTGTCAGCCTCCCCAAGTAGTGAGGAATATGCTCTGGAATAGATCGGACGACTAAGCTCCGACTTCACTACATCAAGATGACTCTTGTCTATCACCAATTGTGCATTGGCTACCAATGATGCAGATATGATTCCTGAAAATAATAAATTTCTTTTGTTCATATGTCAGGCTATTATTGAAGTGTCTGCCTCTCTTTTCGAGACATACATTTATTTGTAAAAAATGTGGCTGATAAGCTCCCCATTCATTTTTTGCAAATTTACCCTCCATTCTCAAATTTTCATATCTCAATTCTGACAAGTTTGTTGACGATTCTGCCAAAGCTCAAAATCGGAGTGAAATTCTCTGCAAAACAGGGATTCATCAAACAATACAAGTATAAATTTAGTAACATATTAAATGATAGCAATATACCTAAATCAACTATACGCAATTCTTTCATCTGCCTTACGACATTTACAAGATAAAATACAATTATGGCAAAATAACACAATAATATTTTCAATAAATACTCTACATTTGCCTTAAACTATAAACTCATCTGAAACTATGAAAATGAAACTTATCCCCAAGTGGATTTTTTCAGCGTGCATCCTTTTTCATTCAGGCTCTGCATTGGCTCAAAACATTCATCATAGCTCATCCGACCAACATACTTTCTCTTGGCAAAACCCCATTAAGAAAGGGATCGACAAGGGGGGACTCAGAGACTGTCAGATTATTCTTGACAACGGCAAATGGTACATGACCGGCACGTCTGCCCCTCATTGGGGTGATGGCAAAGGCAACCCCGGAGTGGTGCTTTACAGTTCGGACAACCTCACAGAATGGGTGAAGGTTGACACTATTGTGAAAAACCCCGGCGAATCGAAATGGTATTATCAGAGATTCTGGGCTCCTGAAATCGCCAAAATCAATGATAAGTATTATTGCACTTTCAACTGCAAGAACGATGATATGGGAATCTCTCAGTCTTTCGGGCTCGCAGTGGCCGACAATATCGAAGGACCATACACCGTAATCAGTGATGATGCACCTATTCACGGTGGCAATGATGCCAATCTCTTCAAGGATGATGATGGCAAAGTGTATGTCACCTGGTGTGGTGGCGGCAATATCAACCGTATGACTATTGCCGAGATCGACCTCTCCTCAGGCAAACTCAAAGAGGAGGGCACCCTTATATTCGAAGGGACGCCGGGCGAATGGGACTCGGCAGGGGTAGAGGGCGCCTGTCTTTTCAAATATAATGGTAAATATTACATGACATATTCGAGTTGGACACGCGGATATGAAGTGGGACTGGTGACAGCTGATAATATCAAAGGTCCCTGGAAGAAATTCCCCACGAATCCCTTCTTCGGATCACAGACAAAGAACAAATGGAAAGATGCCGTCGAGACAGATTTCTCCGACATTGGCCACAACAATCTGTTTATCGGTCCCGATGGCGAAATATGGTTCTGTTGCCACGGACAGCTACACGGCGATGACGGGCCCTGGTTATATATAACCCCATTGGGCCTCAACGGAAAGGATTTCCCTGACCACATCACCCCGACAAAAGATTTGCAGACCATCAAACTACCCCGATAATCCGGGCATACACCACCTAAGATTTCTGACATCATGAAATATCCACACACACATCTTCTTCTCACTCTTCTGATCGCCTCGCTTGGATCCGGCTATGTCGGGGCTTCCGTGCCTATAGAGGTGCCTGCATATCATGTATCCGACTCCACGCATTGGGCAGGAAAGAAAGTTGGCATCCTGGGAGATTCAATGAGCGATCCCGGGATGAGGGTCACGTCAAAACGATTCTATAATTATCTTACCGATCTAATCGGGATTGAAACCTTCCCTTATGCCACAAG
>CAZEOI010000041.1:0-32652 GCA_964513775.1 uncultured Sangeribacter sp.
TTTTTGTTGATTTTTATTCCTTGTCTCTTAGTGGTCTGAATAATTCATAGATGCGTTCCTCTTCGGTAAGAGTGCCATCTCCCACCGGAAGCGGCACCCCAAAGAAGCGTCTCTCTTTATCAATTGCATCGGCATTGAAGAAGCCCAATTGATCGCCTGTCACAATTTCTTGGGCGAGAATCTGATGCAGATTGTCGCATAACGTTTGGCCTTGCTCTTTCAAATCGGTATGGAGCGGTAGAGTGTGTATTGTGTCCAACCGATAGAATAGGGCGCCATAGGTAGCTTTCAATACTGTCAGGAGATAATCGGTCTCACCTGCAATGTTTACGAATTCCAGTCGGGTGCCATTGTAATGTTCCTTGGTTTCGTTTGGAGCAAATTGATCAAGAATATCCAGAGAGAATTTGGCTATCTCACCGTTTTCATAAGCTAATACCAACCATCCTTTCTCTCTTTGCTGCACCGCCAAGGCAAGCAAGCAGTTTGGTTCATAATCAAGATATGCATCATCAGGAGTGACTCGAAGAGAAGCCCCTTCCATAAAATAAGCATATAGAGAGGGTGTGGCGAAATTCGGTTCATATGAATGAAGTACGTTCGGCCTATGCCGTCCGGTCTCGATTTTTTTAACAGTGTTATCTTGAACCTGGTTCTCGCTTGTGGGAGGTTCCGGCTTCGGATTAATCTTCGGAATATTGGTTGTGCGCTTTTCTTTTTCCTCACTATGGAAAGGTAGATTGTTAGCTTCCTCTTCCTGTCCGATTCCCCAGAGCTTCATCAGTAACTTATAATTATGGCTTCTGTTTCTGATAAATTCATCTCGCTCTTTATCCAGACGAGGCTTGGTAGTGGAACTTGATCTCACATATATTATGCCATCAAATTCAACAGGCATTTCAACGGGAGCCACTTTCACCATAATGACACCCTTCTTCGAATCAGGATCCGACATTATTTCCCAATGATCTTTGGCATGAGGAGGCATGGTGCGGTCAAGGTGATTCTGAAGATCCACCATCATGCTATCGATTGTAGCCTTATGTCCATGAGACAATCTATATGCCAGATCATCGTCAAGGCCATTCTCGTAGCCTGAATCATTGACACCAATGTACAAAATGCCACCTCGTGCATTCATAAAGGCACAGATGGTTCTTACAATCTCACGCAATTGTTCGCGCACATCTGGACGAGAACCACCATGTGTGGAGTAGATAAGACTACTCTTAAACTCGACAGTTTGTGATTCATCACCATAATATTTTGATGTTGGAGCAGTGTTGTTGACATTAAGTAAGGTAGAGATCTCTTTCAATATATCGTTACGAGAAGATTCCAATTCTTTTGGCAACATATTGTATGATAGCACAAGAGAGGCAAGACGACGTTCTATGTCATTTCTTGGATTCCTTCTCACAGACCACAGCCACTCGCTATTTTCATTTGTTTCAAGATCTGCTACAATCTTTAGACGTGTGAAAATTCTTTCGAGCACCGGCGATGATTTAGCCTTATTCTCACATGCCTCCAGCCATTCCCGGTTTATCTTTTGATTTTTCCCAAAATCCTGAAGAAGTTTCAGGAGCTCCATGTGGGTTGATATTTCATTCAGGATTGTTGAAGAGTCGGCTATCCGCGACAGAATGGTAGCTAATCCGAGATAATTAAATGCTTTGATATACTCACTTTCAGAGAAAGCCCTTCTTTGAAGCATATAGATCAGCTCCATAAGCTCCTCGCGCGACATTACCTCTTCAACTTCAACCACAGCTGAGTTTTCGTTATAATCATCGGCTATCGGTTGGCCCATGGCATGCATCAGATTTACAAGACAATCCGACTTTTTTAGGGCAGAAGGAATATCTTCTTGATTTTCTGAAAGCTCACCAATGAAAAATTGAATTAATGATCCGCTTCTGTCAGGCTCAATATATTTGACTCTTACAAGTTGTCCTTCACATAACTCTGAGGTGGATTCATCACATGGCACCTTAAATGTACATCCTAAATCTGAAAGACATAACCAAGCATTGTTCAGACGGTCAAAGTGAGTTACTATTGCAGTAGATTCACATCCCGGCCAAAGACTCTCATGAAGGAAGTTTTCAATTTGATTTTTCATCGAAAACTCTAACTCATCGTTTTTTCGAAGTACAGTGGCATCGAACAATAGGGGAGTACCATCTTCATTATGGGCAAAATGGAGAGATCCGTCATAGTTGCCGGGTTTGTCACGATAAGAGAGCCAACCGATCATATGGTATGTATCGCAAGGCATCCAACCCTCTCCATAATATAATTCATCGTGAATCGTACAATGAAATTGGAGGCGTTGACGTTCGTTACCGGTTTCAAGAAATCTAACATCATCAATCACTACTTTAACTTCCTCACCACCATAGGGTTTTGTTTTTTCTATACGGTCTATAGTGGTATTATCGTAGCCAAAAATTGCCCAGCGTATATCGTCCCACATCTTGCTGAATGAGTTGAGATCTTTAGATTTCCGCACATTGTGAATTTTTACCTCCTCATCAAGTGAAATGGTGGGATTCAACCAGTCAATAAGATTGTTGGGTAAAGCTGTGTAGTCAGGATTAGCATTCTTGGCAATAATATGCAATGAATCGGCACGTAGTCTTACAATAGCCTTAGAAGTGGAGTAGGTTTTGACAAGTGCATTATTATCCGGAATCTCAGCCCATGGGTAAGAGGATTTCATGATGAGCAGAGTAGGGTGTTCAGTATCACTCCAGGTAAACTCGCAGGGACGTTCTATACCGAGAAGTGCTTCCGTGCTCTTATTAAGCAGTATATTGACATTATCTGCGTTAAGATAAGATATATAACGATATAACATGGCACGGTTTATTTTTAAATCAACCGTATCTTCATCTGTTGCGAGTAATGACTGCACTGCTATTGCGAGAATCATTCTTACAATAGTCTTATTGTCTTCACTTGAATCATGAGCAGGCAGCATATTGATTTGCCGGCTATTGCCCTCTATAAATATCTGCAACTGCTGCACAAGTGCAGAGCGGAAGGGTTCGAGTTGCCAGTTGGAGACTTCCCAGTTATGAAGGGCATCGAATAGTTCACCCATTCTTGAATTAATCATTTCCGGCCGAAGCTTCAGAATCGTCATCATGATTCTGAACTGAGTGGCCGGTTCATAAAGATAACCTGCTTCTTTAAGACGGTGGAACATCTTATCGATGAATTCAATATAGGTCTTGTTAAGGATCATCTTGGCCGCCTGACCATATTGAGTGAACTGTGTAACGTAATTTGAAAGCCTTGACTGCAACATAGTGCGTTGCTCCGGATTACAGTTTCTCAAATAATCGGATTCTTCAAGTATGAAGAGGGCCAATTTTTTAGCAAGTTTCAGTCTCCTTAATGTTTTGGCAAGAAGTAATCTGTTGTCCTTACATTCGATTAGCCAATCGGTAATATGCTGTGACACAGTATTAAGTACTTCAAAAATCCAAGCGGGATCATCATTGTCATATCTGGTTAGGGCAGTTTCAAATTGGGGGAAATGCTCTAATAAACGAAGTACGCACTCATGATCTCTAACGTATCCAAGATGAGAAAGCCATTGTTCAAAGTCCAGGAAATCGAGCGGCAGCTTTGTTGCTAATGTTCCTACATATTTTAAGGTTACGTTAATACCATTGATCTTTACAATACGACATTTAATTTTATTGCCTTTAGCTAAAGATTCCGGAGCATTATAAAGTTTAAAGCATAAATTATACTTATCCTGCAGTTCATAAACGGTCTCAGTGTCTTTTTTAATATCTTTGACGGTAAAGTCATAGCTTTTCCCAATCTCATAAAAATCATTGATGAAAACAGAAATATCCTGACCAATAGAAAGTGGTAAGACAGACTTCACATAACAGTCTAGGAAATCCGGAACCGGGAGGCCATGCTGGAATTTAAATTTCGGTAGGGTGTAGTCGGTATCTTCGTCAATCTTGATTTTAAAAAAGTTTCTTGAAGATTTCTCTTTAATCACTTCAAACCGATAAGATCGTCCTTGGATTAAATCTTGTGAAAGCATAAAAATAATGTGTTTAAGGTTAGTATTTTCATAGGCAGAACCTATGTGACAAAATTAGATAAATAAATTGGAAAATTAAAATAGAATAAAACATAAATTAGAAAAGGGGGTGGTTTTATACAGTAAAAGTATAGTTGTTATCATCCTATTTAACATAATATAGATTATGGGTATTTATATAAAGGTATTCTTAACCTGTGTATTTACCAATAATTGCCATATCTATTGCCTTTTCTATATACAAAGATAAAGCCTGGATCAATAATCCAGGCTTTATTCTGATATCAGTAAATTATTCCTATATATATAAGTATAAGGAAATACTATAACGAAGAATTCACGGCTTATTTGGTATCAACTGCGGTTATTGGCATTTCTCATCTTTATTCTTTTTCTTCCGTATAGATGCCTTTGTCTTAGTGGATCTTGGCTTAAGTTCTTTCCTTAGGAACATGGCTGTGTGGGTATCAGCCATTGCCACTTCTTCAGGAGTGCCTTCTGCCATTATCATGCCTCCATCTCTTCCTCCTTCCGGTCCGAGATCAATTATGTAGTCCGCACATTTAATCACATCGAGATTATGCTCGATAACTACTATTGTGTTACCTTTATCGGCTAATCGATTGATCACGTTCAGAAGCACTTTAATGTCTTCGAAATGAAGACCGGTTGTGGGTTCATCAAGAATAAATAAAGTTTTCCCAGTGTCTTTTTTGGCCAGCTCGGTAGCCAGTTTCACTCTTTGATTTTCTCCCCCACTTAATGTGCTGGATGGCTGGCCGAGTTTTATGTATCCTAAGCCTATATCCTGAAGCACCTTGATCTTCTTCAAAATTGATGGAACATTTTCGAAAAATTCTACAGCCTGGTTCACCGTCATCTCAAGCACATCTGCAATGGATTTACCTTTGAATCTAATCTCAAGGGTCTCTCGATTGTATCGTTTACCATGGCATGTTTCACACGGTACGAGTACATCCGGAAGGAAATTCATTTCAATGGTACGGTATCCATTTCCTTTGCACGTCTCACATCTCCCACCCGATACATTAAATGAGAATCTACCGGGTTTGTATCCCCTTATTTTAGAATCAGGAAGTTCTACAAATAATTTTCTTATATCAGAGAACACTCCTGTATATGTAGCCGGATTTGATCGCGGAGACCTACCTAATGGTGATTGATCTACTGTTATGACCTTATCAATATTCTCAATGCCTTTTACCTCTTTATACGGCAAAGGTGCTTGCGAAGACCGATAAAATTTCTGACTGAGCAATGGCTGCAGAGTGCCGTTTATGAGTGAAGATTTACCACTTCCACTCACACCGGTGACACAAATAAATTTACCAAGAGGAAGTCGTAAATCTGTATTCTTGAGATTATGACCGGTTGCTCCTATAATCTCAAGAAACTTACCATTGCCCTCGCGTAATTTCTCCGGCAATGCAATACTGTTGCTATCGTTAAGATAGGAGGCAGTGAGCGTTTTTGTATTTTTTAGATCTTCTACCTTGCCTTGAAATACTACCTCTCCCCCATGTCTTCCTGCTCCCGGACCAATATCTATTATATAGTCTGCTTCCTCCATAATATCTTTGTCGTGCTCGACAACAATTATCGAGTTGCCGGCATCGCGTAGTTGCTTCAGACTGTTGATTAATCTTACATTATCTCTTTGGTGAAGTCCGATAGACGGTTCGTCAAGAATATAGAGAACATTGACCAACTGTGAACCTATCTGAGTAGCGAGACGTATACGCTGACTTTCTCCACCACTTAGGGAGGAACTGTTACGGTTTAATGATAGATATCCAAGACCAACATCCATCAGGAATTGAAGTCGGGAATTAATTTCTTTAAGAATCTCATGTGCAACAACTCTTCTTGAAGGTTCAATTTTCTCCTCAAGCGTTTTTGCCCATTTATGAAGCTCAGAAATATCCATAGCTGACACATCGGCAATACTCTTATTGTCGATGAAATAGTTGAGTGCTACTTTATTTAATCTTTTCCCTTTGCATACAGGACATTCAGCTTTAGAAAAAAATTGTCCGCTCCATTTGTTGGCTGTAACGCCCGCATCTTCCGATTGTTGTAATTCAATATACTTGATTAACCCGTCATAGGAGCTCTGGTAGTGACTCGTAGACATCGTGGCGTTGGAAATTTCAAGTCGCTGATCAGTGCCATTCATAATATCGTCAATCACTTCTTCAGGAAGATCTTTCAATGGAGTTTTAATTGACACTCCATGGAGCTTACAGATTGCTTCGATTTGCCAGAATACAAGAGAATTTTTATACTTCCCTAAAGGTATGATTCCCCCGTCATATATTGATAAAGATTTATCAGGCATCACCTTTTCTTCATCAATAATATTTACACTACCCAATCCTTTGCATTTCTCGCAATATCCTTGGGGTGAATTAAACGAAAAGTTGTGTGGCGCAGCTTCCGGATAAGACAAACCATTCTCTGAATCCATCAATAATTGGCTGTAATGATTGATATGACCGGATTCTACATCAAGGACCATTAATTGCTTTCCTCCTTGACGAAGAGCTTCATCAACCGTTGATCTGAGCCGTTGAATATCGTTTTCTTTTACTCTCAATCTGTCTACTACAAGTTCGATGGAGTGATTACGGTATCGGTCGAGCTTCATGCCGTAGCTAAGTTCTTTGATCACTCCATCAACTCTTACGTTCAGATATCCTTTTTTTCGCAGATTTTCAAACAACTCTTTATAATGCCCTTTTCTATTTTTAACTAAAGGAGCAAGAATCTGAATCTTGCGGTCGGCGTACTTTTGGAGAAGAAGTGTAATAATTTTGTCTTTGGAATATTTTACCATTGGTTTGCCTGAAATATAACTTCTGGCTTCACCTAATCTGGCATATAATAATCGAAAAAAATCGTAAATCTCAGTTGTTGTACCTATTGTACTTCTCGGATTTTTATTTACGGTTTTTTGCTCTATGCTTATGACGGGACTTAAGCCTGTTATTTTATCTACATCCGGACGCTCAAGCGAACCAAGCATATTACGGGCGTAGGCAGAGAATGTCTCAATATATCGTCTCTGCCCTTCTGCAAATATAGTGTCAAAAGCAAGAGATGATTTACCGCACCCACTCAGACCTGTAACTACTGTCAACGAATTGTGCGGGATTGTTACATCAATATTCTTTAAATTATGCACTCTGGCACCGTAAACATTTACAGCAGCTGATTGTTGATTTATATTTTTCATAGATACAATGAAATTGACCAGTTTTATTGATATTGTCTTTTTTCAGTCTATTTTATTTCATATGGAGTTTATTTCATATGAAGAGATCTCTTTACACGGACTAAACCAAATCCAAGCATTTTGAGTGTAACATCCGAAACATGTTTCGTAGATTTATAATATCATTTTGGATGCTGGATTAATCTAAGTAAGGATAAATGATAGACTAAATTATTTAGAGATATTTTTAGAATTCAGAAAGTAAATAATCGAAATCTTAAACTCAAGATCACGTAATCTCTACTGATCTGATGAAGAAAATTGACCCTTCGATTTAATAATATTAATATCTCCGGACTTTTTATATTTTTTCCCATCAGACCCGGTAGCATTTATTACATAATAGTAAACACCTGAAGGCACAGACTTTCCCTTGGATTTGCCATTCCATCCGATATTTGGATCTGTAAAGTAGAACAATTCATTACCCTGACGATCAAAGATCCAACATTTGAAATCTATGATAGATCTATAACTTACTTTCCATTCGTCATTGATGCCATCTCCATTGGGCGAAAATGCATTAGGTATTTGTAATTCTGACGAGCCGATTTCCACAGTGTACGTTTCACTGTAGGATTCACATGATCCATCAGAATTACTACCAATAAACCGAACAAATGTCGTGCCTTCTGATGTGAATGTATAAGTTAAATCCTGCTGATTAAATCGGTAAAGAATATCCTCGAAAGATTCGTCATTCGCCATTTGCCATTCGCAGTGGATTACAGCATCAGATATGTAGGACAGAAAGGAAATTGTAGCAGGTGCTGATCCTCCAAGGCCGTCAGTATTTGATGTAATTTGGTTTGATGAATCTACTGTGCCGTCTGTAGAGTTTTCAGTGATGGCTTCAGTTTTTACAATAGTTGCTACTGGAGTTAATAGACTTGTTTCTGTAGACATCTCCTGATTCCAATAACTCAGAAATCTATCGCCTTTCAGATTGAAAACGGATTGACATGTAATGGCAGGAATTATAGAAATACTCTCATTGATTGCTGCGATATTTTTTTTATATTCTATTTCAACGAACTGTTTGGATTCTTCGTCAAATTCAAGTGTATTATAAGATAATTCCAGATCTCTTGAAAGTGTCTCTTTACGTCCGTTAATAGAATAATAATTAATAGCAGAGGCCTCTCCTGAAAAGATTAGAGAGGTCTCTTCACATTCGGTAGGATAAGATATTTCTAACGAGTATGGATAATAGCGATGCTTTGAGTAATCCACCACCCAATAATATTCGATTAAATCATCAGATTCGAAGATATATCCAACGTCTCCAAGAGGATGGTCGATAACCACATATTCACCGTCATAATTAATAGATTCCAAAGGTGAATTATAGGCCGCCCCAAGATTAGAGAAGTACGATATTTTTAGTGCCTCTGGAGTTTTTGTTTTGTATTTTATAGTAACCTTTTCGATATCATAAACTACGATTACTCCCGCGAGTCCAGTTGATTTTTCCGGAGTGATAAACATAGGCATATAATGATCTCCCTCTATATTTAATCGCTCGGCAAATACATCACCGGAAAATATAGAGAACATCGTGACGATTATGGATGGTTTGAGATACTTCAGCACCCGGTATTTTTTGTTCATTTCTTTTTGATAGAATGATATAGGTTTAAGTTGGAAATATATTGTAGCAAAATTTCCATCTTATCACTATATAACGTTTTAGTAAACTTCCTTATTGTGTAAGCTTTCTTATAGCAAGTGTATGTAGCAAATCTTTAGCGTGGTCCATGACGATTTCAACACTATCTCGCTGACAAAATAGTGTCTGTTACCATTCACATATGTTATCTAATTTATGATATATACTTAATAAGGAACTAATGTAGTGATTCTGGAGATGTATGGCTTATTAATTAGGAGAGGATGGTCAGAACGAGGTGGATATTTTGTGTGCTTTAAATTGTATTATCTCTTAGATAGTATATTTTTACTTTGGATAGAAGGATTCAAAGGTAGAATCATCATAATAGATAGTGATCTGTACCACTTTTTTAATTTTGGAGCGTAAAATCTCTATTTCATTCATTAATGAAGCAGTTTTTATTCGAGCATTAATCTCCTGATTAATAGTTTCATTAGTGATATTTTCTAATTGATTAAGGCCATTCTCCTTGGCATATTGCATGTCGTCTCTTCCGGTTGTCAAGGAATTTTGATTGTCGGAAGGATTTTTAGAGTATCCTGTATCTTGTTTTCTATTTGAATAGGGATTATCTGTTGAATTTGATTCATTAATTGAAATCTCCTCTGTTGGATCATTAGGTTCAGAGGAATCAGACGTATTGTCTTGATGAGAGGATTTAGACCACATATCGCCTTCGTTGAACAATAGCCACATGATTGATAAATTGGGATAAGCCTTGTGGATCTGTGATATCAAGATATCATTGATCTTCTTATTCCTTCCTGTTAATAATTGAGAAAGCGTTGCACGGGAAATACCACAGGTATCGGCGAACACAGAGCTGTTAATTCCAAGATCTGCTATCAGGAGTTTTAGACGAATTGCGATATTATCCTCTGTCATGACTATTAATAATTTCAAATTTTATATTGCAAATTTACAAAATATATTGAAGAAATGCAAATTTGGATTTGTGTTAAATATAACTTTTTTAAATTATGTATTTGTTGAATCGTTATTTACAAATCCATAATTTACTTTCCTATTATATTGATGTTTTGGTTTATATTAATTCGATAATGAACTTATATTTAGTATATAGATGTAATTAGATTCCTTTATCTTATGGTTTAGTTAAAGAAATATGGTTATTTCTATGATTATATACTATAAAATTAATTTAAAATATTGATAATATGGTTGATATTCTTAATGCTAATGAATGTTAAATGGTATTTTTAAATATAGGTTTAACAAATATATATCATTTATATATGTAAATTGCGGCTATCAGCTTTGTTAAGAATTTATGAAATTGTGATTTTAAAATTAACGAATCAAATTTGAGATTGAAGTTTAAAAATGCAAATCTACAAAAGTTAAGATATTTAATTCAAAAATGTAAATAGAATATCTTGTGCTTTTTCCAATGGTTATAAATAGAACATTTGCAAAATTAAAAAATGTAACCTCTCCCCTACCCTCAGACTTAAAGTTGACTTATGGATGGTCTTAATTAACGAAGATGAAGATATTTTCAAATTTTAGCTGATAAGTCTTACACGATAGATTAATTTTAAATTCTCAAGGCTCTTATTTGAGCTCTTATGATTATTAAGATGTTAAAAATCAGAAAGTCCAGGCATTTTCAAAATGTCCGGACTTTCTGATTTAAATAAATGTTTATGTCAATAACGGATGTAATTTAGTTTATTTCTTAGTTAATAGCCAAATTCATAACAGATACCTATGAACTTTGGATACGTATTGTATGTCCATCATATACAGATATCATGATCAGTCTCGTGTTACATTATAATGGCTGCCTACATATCATGTATATACATTTATACTCAGTCATTATTGATTAATTCAGTCAAGCATCAGCGACATGTTTAATCCAATTCTGGGAATACCGAATGCTTCCATTATAAGACTATTGCTGTCTTTCTTTCGGAATATAATTTCAAGGAGATCCCTATATGTTAGAATAGTTATCCCTTTGGAGGTATTGTAATGAATCATTTGATATGGAGAAATTCTTTTACTTACAACCTTGCTGCTTTCAACATCAAATAGCGTACCCTCTTTTGCGATATTATCATCCTTTACGAGAATCGAAAATTTTAAGCCGGCTTGATCTTTGACAATGAATTTTAGAATCTCAGAAATATTAAGAATTTTCACCATGCCATACGGCTGTGAATGTGTACTGACATCAAACACACGTTCGGCAATCCCATATGCTCCTCCTGTGATGCCAGCAGGATTAGGAGCTCCGTATACTTTATCCCACAGCGCAAACCTATCAATCTCTTCCGGATATCTCCATATGCTAATAGGTGATTCTGAATGAGCTTTTTTTATTCTGTCTAATAAACGATAGTATGCATAACTATCATCGTAATATATTTTGGGAATATTTATTCTTTTGCGCTCATCGAATGTGATAAATGCAACCCCTTTTATTTCGTTATTTTTTGTTTTTATATAATAGATCTCTCCACCTGATATGCTGTTCTCATTCAAGATGGCATGTATGTCTTTTTCCGTATGGCATATATAGAGATAGTTTTTATTTTCTCTCTCCTTGCTTTGGATATATTTTGCAATATTTTCCCTTTCATTTTTATCTTCAATACCGAGTATATTTGCAGTCAATTCATCCAAATATCTTTTTCGGTATTCACGTATTTTATCCTCTTCTTTATTGAGAGTAGATATGCAATCATTATAGAAGTCATGAACATCCGTATAACGTTCTTCCACTCGGAATATAGCATTTACATAACCTTTACCCTGATAGTACATACGAAGCATATCTGATGCCGGAATAAGAAAGGATATTGAAAAGCCGTTATCTCTTGCCTTGTCATTAATTCGTTTAATCAGTTCAGACATTATCCCTTTATGTCTGAAATCTTCTTTTGTAGCAAGGCCACAGAGATATAATCCAGTTATTTTTTGGCTGCCATTACTAAAATCATACGGTATACCGATCAAGGCTGAAATAATTTGATCTTTCTCTTCATAGTATTCTACAAACTGCGGATCAAAATAATTTTCGAATACCAATGAAATGTAGGCATCTGAATCATGAAATGTGTCTTTCCATAATTTCATGATCTTCTGTTTAATATCAGTTGTATTTGTGTTCATAATTAACTCTGTATTTTATTAAGACTCGAATAGTCTCTAAGTAAACTCGTATTATCTATAATAAGATAATATGGGATATTATTAAAGAGTATACGGGTGATATTACCGAGAGCCTATCGTCTCTAATGAACATTTATTACTCTTCCTGCAAAGTTACAATAATATTTTAAATAAATAGAATTAGTTTGTACAAATTAATTCTATATTACTGGTCTCCCTCTAAAGCGATCATAGAAACCGTTTTCAGCCATGATAGAACTCTATTGCATGTCATCATAACTGTGTCCAATCTAATCCCTATGTATCATCAACAAATTTTATCATTAATGTATGATACGGACATAATATATTTCTATGTTACAAGTAATATAGTGATAATCTCTCTTATTTAATAGAATAATTTTTTCCTAACGCACGATCTCACTTGGTTATATATGTCTAATTTATACATTGAGCCCAAAGCGTTTTTGAGAGCCAAGATAAGTTTGGTTCGAAGAAAAAGATTGGATTCTTCTTTCTGTACTTACTTTTCCATATGTCAAAATGTGTGAATGGGTTTCTTAAGTTCAAAATTATTTTGTAAATTTGTAGACTAATAATTTGAACGATGAGTATGAACTGCAAGACATTATTAGTATCTGGTCTGTTCTCTTTCAGCTCTCTTATGGGTTTTGCATGGGGACAGAAGGGCCATGATACGACAGCGTTTATAGCTGAAAATCATCTAACCCCTATTACTAAGGCTGTAATAGATGACCTTCTTGATGGCAAGTCAATTGTCTATTATGCCAATTGGCTTGACAATGCATCGCATACACCAGAGTATGCGTATAGCAAGACATGGCATTATAAGAATATTGATGAACATGAAACTTTTGAGAATGCAAAGCTTCTGGAGACCGGTGATATTGTAAGAGCAATATATGAACAGTCGGCTATTCTGGAAGATCCTTCTTCTTCAAGGGAAGATAAACAACTTGCTCTTAAAATGGTGGTTCATCTACTTGGAGATATACATCAGCCGATGCACATGGGTCGTGCTTCTGATCGCGGAGGTAATAAGCATGGTATAAAATATTTCGGTAGAGATAATAATCTTCATTCTATCTGGGATAGTTCCCTACCGGAATCCGCTCACAAATGGACCTATACTGAGTGGCAACAACAGATTGATAGAGTATCGGATGATGAAGAGAAAAAAATTACATATGAGGGTACTCCTGAGAAGTGGGCTAAAGAAACCTACGAGATTGCAAGTGAAGTATATGCTGGTACACCGGAAAATACCAATGTGAGCTACGATTATATTGCAGATTGGACACCGGTGATAGAAACACAATTCCTTCGGGGTGGATTACGATTGGCAGATTTGCTTAATTCGATTTTTGATCCATATTATTCACCAAATAATTTAATCGTAAAAAAATAATTTGGCTCAATCATTAGTTAATTCAGGCGAGTTGCCTCGCCTGAATTTTCCTTTGCAAAAGATAACTCTAAAGAGAGAAAAGGGAGTAGTAAAGATTTATGATTCTTCAAGACATAAATATATCGTTCTTACTCCCGAGGAATATGTGCGACAGCAATTTGTTGCCTATCTTCAGAATTATCTGCATTATCCATCTTCATTAATCGCAAATGAAATTGGAATAGAGTTGAATGGGATGAAGAAAAGATGCGATACTGTAGTATTTGATTCAGACGGCTCGATAATCATGATAATTGAATATAAGGCACCGGAAATTCAGATTTCACAAATTGTCTTTGATCAGGTTGTGAGATATAATCTGATTCTTCGTGCAAGGTATCTTGTGGTTACAAATGGTCTAAGTACATATTGCTGTCGGATGGATTACAAAGAACATTCATATTCCTTCCTAAAAAATGTGCCGGAATACACCGAAATTGCTGGCAAAAACAATTAATATATTATTAATGGAATCTAAACCAGATTATAGCTATCTTGATCAGTTGAATCAACAGCAAAGAGATGCCGTGGTGTATAAAGACGGACCATCGTTGGTTATTGCCGGAGCTGGTTCCGGTAAAACGAGAGTCCTGACATATAAGATAGTTGATCTTTTAAGAAATGGTTTTGAACCATATCGTATTCTGGCACTCACTTTCACTAATAAAGCGGCCAGAGAAATGAAGGAGCGTATCACATCCATTGTCGGCAGTAATATTGCTAAAAAGTTATGGATGGGCACATTTCATTCTATCTTTCTAAGAATATTACGCAATCATGCAGGAGAAATAGGATTTGACCCCGGATTTACCATTTATGATACAAATGATTCAAGATCTTTGATAAAAACAATAATCAAGGAATATGGTCTTGATGAAAAGCAATATAAACCGGCTACTATCGCATCAGTGATATCTAATGCAAAGAATGCTTTGATATCTCCTGAAAGATACAAGACTGACAAGGATTTTTATGATGCTGACCGACGTGCGAAAAGGCCAATGACCGGTGAAATTTATTCACAGTATGTTGATAGATGCCTGCGGGCAAATGTCATGGATTTTGATGACATATTGGTTTATATGAATATATTGTTGAGAGATCATCCTGATATAAAACGTCACTATCAGGAATTCTTTAAATATATTCTTGTGGACGAATATCAAGATACAAACTTTGCTCAGCATCTCGTGATTTCTCAAATCGCTAATGAAAACAAGCGACTTTGTGTGGTAGGTGATGATGCCCAGAGCATCTATTCATTCAGAGGTGCTGATATCAATAATATTCTGAATCTTGAAAAACGTTATCAAGGACTTCGAATATTTAAGTTGGAACGTAACTATAGATCTACGCAAAATATTATCGATGCTGCCGGAAGTTTGATTGACAAGAACACCCGACAGATGCACAAAGTAGTCTATAGCGAAAATGAAAAGGGAGAGCGAATTAATGTAATTAAGACATATAGTGATCTTGAGGAGGCTTTCATGATTGCTAATCTTGTCAGTCGTTCTCAACTCACACTCCATGATAGTCTTGAAGACTATGCTATTTTATACCGAACTAATGCTCAGTCGCGACTTCTTGAGGAATCGTTGCGGAAAAGAAATATTTCTTACCGTATATACGGAGGAGTATCTTTCTATCAGAGGAAAGAAGTTAAGGATATGATAGCTTATTTCCGTCTGAGCATTAATCCTGATGATGACGAGGCATTGCGAAGAATCATCAACTATCCGGCAAGAGGTATTGGTGAAACAACACTAAAGAAATTACAATCTTTCGCTTCTGAGAAAAATATCAGTTTATGGAAGGCTCTTAATCATGATGATCTTTCCGCGGCGGGTTTTAATAAAGGCACACTTGGGAAACTTGACAGATTTGTAGATCTGATTGATGTTTTTATTAAAGATAATGCGGCCGGAGCAAATGCGTTTGAGTTGGGTCAGTTAATTTATAATCGTACCGGAATTCTCACCGCGCTTGCCCATGATTCTACGCCTGAAAGCATAAGTAGGCAGGAGAACCTGTCAGAGATTCTCGGTGGATTAAAAGATTTTGTAGAGTTGCGGGAACAAACTGGTGAAGAGGAAACGGATATGAGAGCTTTTTTATCGGAGGTCATGCTTTCAACTGATCAAGACTCTACTGATGAAGATAATCTTCCGAAAGTTACGCTGATGACTGTGCATGCGGCAAAGGGATTGGAGTTCAAGCATGTATTTGTGGTGGGAGTTGAAGAAGATCTCTTCCCTTCATTGCTGAGTCAGGATTCATTGGCTCAGATAGAAGAGGAACGCAGACTGTTATATGTCGCGATAACTCGAGCTAAAACTACATGTACTCTCACTTATGCAAGTAGCAGATTCAGAAACGGACAGACTGTTATGACAAGACCTTCCAGATTTTTAGGTGATATCGATGCCCGTTACCTAAAGATTCGGATGTCGAATACGATGGGAGATGCAGATGAATTTAATGATAGCCTTTCCGGATTATCAACTGGAAATCCTTATGCTTCTCATAAGTCTGGTCTTGTCACGTCATCATCACGTAATTATTCGTATGGAGCCGGTAATGTTAAACCAAAACAGGTCATATCTCTTGCAGCGGGATCCGGGGATGTCGGTGCAGGGATAAAGCCCCTTCATACACCTGATGAAGTTCGTGTTGGCACTACCATACAACATGATCGTTTCGGTAAAGGTGTGATAAAACAGATTTCTCAGATTTCAGGAGAAGATATGATTACAGTAGATTTTGGAGTGGTAGGAACCAAAAAGTTGCTACTTAAGTTTGCAAAATTTAAGATAATTAAATAAGATATTAATGAAAACACCATACTATATTGTCTATGAAGACCGTCTTCGGCGGAATCTTTCACTTATAAAAGAGGTAAGTGAGAAAGCCGATGTTAAGATAATAATGGCGTTTAAAGCCAATGCCCTGTGGAAAACTTTTCCGATCATCAAAGAATATGTAAGCTCGTCTACGGCGAGTTCGATAAACGAGATGCGTCTTTCGCTGGATTATCTTGGAGATGATGTACATGCTTATTGTCCGGTCTACACGGAGGAAACTTTTAGTGAATTCCTAAAAGGATGTTCTCACATCACATTCAATTCACTTGCACAGTTCAAGAAGTTTTATCCGGAAGTAAAAGAATATAATAAAGATAAGGCAAATATACAGGTTTCATGCGGTATAAGAGTAAATCCTCATTGTAGCGTCATTGACACCGATATTTATAATCCTTGTGTGCCCGGAAGTCGTTTCGGTGTCTCACCCTCAGCATTGCCTGAGACCTTACCAGATGGCCTTGAAGGCTTCCATTTTCATGCGTTATGTGAATCTTCAAGTTATGATCTTGAGAAGGTCCTGGAGGCATTAGAAGAGCAATTCGGACATTGGATACCTCAGCTTAAATGGTTGAATATGGGTGGAGGCCATCTGATGACACGAAAGGGATATGATACCGAGCATCTCATACGTCTTCTTAAGAAATGGCATGATAAATATCCAAATCTTGAATTGATTATGGAGCCGGGGAGTGCCTTTACGTGGCAGACAGGAGATTTGGTCACAGAAGTGCTTGATGTGGTGGAGGATTCTGGTATAAAGACAGGTATTATTGATGCATCGTTTGCGTGCCATATGCCAGATTGTCTTGAAATGCCCTATAAGCCGGCTATTGCAGAGGCGTTGCCGGATGATTCAAAAGAAGGTGAGGCTTATCGATTAGGTGGTAATTCATGCCTGAGTGGCGATTTTGTAGGCGACTGGCGCTTCCATCAGCCTCTTGTGGCCGGACAACGTCTTACTTTGCTTGATATGAATCATTATACTACAGTGAAGACGAATATGTTTAATGGTATACAACATCCTTCCATATGGTTTCAGCCAATAGAGGGTCAGCCTATTTTGTTAAGAGAATTCTCGTATGAGGATTATCGAGATAGAATGGATTAAAAAAACACCCCGCCATCTTCAGCATCAGTATGGCGGGGTGTTTACTTTTATAGGTCAGAAAGATATCTTGCCTTTCTTAGCTTGTTCGAGCATTGATTGTCCTGGCACAAGATAGATCTCAAGACGCCGGTTGGTATCTCTGTTATCCATAGAGTCATTAGGACGTAAAGGCATATCATCGCTTAGTGCATACGAAAACAAATAGCGTGTATCGGAACCTGAATTATCAAACCAGTCAAATACAGAGTTTACTCTATCTGCAGTAAGTTGTTCTCTGTAATGCTCACTACCTGTATTGTCAGTATGCATCACTAACATAACGCGATACATATCTGGTTCCTTAAGATAGCGTCTTATTGGATTAAGATATTCAGATGCACTTCTTTTTAGCTCTGTGTCATTAGGATTAAACAGCAAATGAGCCGGAATGGTAATGAGAAGCACTTCCTTATTTCTATAAGCTTCTACAGTACATTCTCCTTTGGGATTATATTTGCCATTCAGCAATTTTGTTTTACCTTCTTTTGTTTGAAATTTCTGAATCAGATCAGAATATTTAGACACATCTACGGAATTCAGCATCTCAATGAAATCAAGTTCATCAAGGCTTTCAATTCTTGTGGTTTCTTTGTTATCGGGATTTTCAGCTGAAGCAGCCGGAATAAATGCCAAAGAGAGAAGGAATATAAAGACCCATCCTTTCATCACCCTCTTATATATAATCTTCAAGTGATTCTTCATAATTAAGTTCAGCTTTCACTATGAGTTCTGTATCTTTGGGATCCATTATCAATTCCTTATCATTTTTGACCTCTTTTTTTACATATTTTGTAAGATCATCAATATCAAGGACCTCCTCTTCTGTCTCATCAAGATTTAAAGAGAGGAACCCTTTTTTCTCATAATAGTCCCATATAATATCAATTATACACAAGATCTCGTCGTCATCATATTTTTCCGAGACTTCTTGTGGAATGGAGGCTCGAATGAATTTTACTGCGTTATCCTCGTCGAATTTATATTGTTGGTCATCCATATTATTAAGAATTTAAAGTTTAGTTTAAATCAATAAGACCTGATGGCAGGTTCATCTCTATTAATTTTTTGTCATCATCAATACTAATGATGAATTCATCGGCAGCCGGAACAAAAATCTCCTCTCCATCAGCAGATTCTACTATAAAAAGAAGATTGCTTGTGGATGAATCAATACCAGTGATGCGACCAATAGGCTCATTACTCTCGATATCAAAAATCTGGTAACCGATCAAATCCTCATCATCGGTTATCTCACTTTCATCTACATCAAGAAAAGAGGCAAGTTCTGACTTCAGAGCGTAGATGATTTTATTTACGAAATTCTTTGCCTCCCCTTCGGTATCTATACCATCAAGGCGTATAAGAAATGATGTTGAACCTTTTGGTCTAACTGACGCTGTGTAAAACGGAACCAAAATACCGTCGATCTCGACAATTGCTGCATTTCCCTCCTCCAGAAATATTGGATCTATGTCCAATATTGCATTCAGCTCACCTTTTAAGGCGTGCGTCTTCTGAAATTTGCCGATTGCTGAAATATTACTATGTTCAATCATATATTTGTTGAGATTAAATAATGTGTCAAAGATTAATAACGATCATATAGGCCTATCAGTTAAATTTGCGTTGCTGCTTTTGGGTATTTAATTCTCAAGCAACCTGAAACACTACGTGAATAAGCAATTGGTTAATGATGATATTAATATCAGACATATTTTGGATTAAACAATCGGAAAGTGCTATATAGAGAAGCAGCAAATCCAATCATTATATATTGATTTATATTAAGGCATAAGGTTTAAAACCACTAATTTTAGGTACCAATTATTTTATGGTGGTCCGTAATGTAAACCGGTTACCTTCTATTCATCAATTCTAATGATTTTGGCTCCAAGATGGTTCAATCTTTGGTCTATTTTTTCGTAGCCTCGATCTATCTGGTTAATATTTTGAATCTTGCTCGTGCCTTTCGCACCTAAGGCGGCTATTAACATTGCGATGCCTGCTCTAATGTCCGGTGAAACCATATTGGCACCATGGAGGGAATGAAACTTACCGGATCCTATTACAACCGCCCTATGAGGATCGCACAGAATTATTCTTGCTCCCATATCTATGAGCTTATCAACAAAGAAAAGTCGGCTTTCAAACATCTTCTGATGTATCAGCACGCTACCCTTGGCCTGCGTGGCCACAACAAGAAAGATGCTCAATAGATCCGGAGAAAGCCCTGGCCACGGTGCATCCGAGAAAGTCATGATGGAACCATCGATAAACTGATCGATCTCGTAGATCTCTTTCTGGTTTATATGGATGTCGTCACCTTCCATTTCCAGATTTATACCCAATCGTTGAAAAGCATCGGGCATTATTCCTAAATCCCGCAATCCAACATTTTTTAAAATGATATCAGACCCAGTCATTGCGGCTACCCCTATAAAGCTACCTACCTCTATCATATCGGGCAACATTCTGTGAGTAGTGCCATTAAGAGTCTCTACACCGGTTATGGTCAATAAGTTTGACCCTATGCCCTCAATCTTGGCACCCATGCGCACAAGCATATGACAAAGTTGCTGAATATAAGGTTCACATGCCGCATTATATATTACGGTTGTACCTTTGGCCAAGACCGCAGCCATGATGATATTGGCAGTTCCCGTCACAGATGCTTCATCAAGAAGCATATAGGTGCCTTTAAGACCATCTGTCGGGGCTGCTATCATATAGCTTGATTTCTCTGATAAATAGTCGAAAGTCGCACCTAATTTACATAATCCGATGAAATGTGTATCAAGCCTTCTTCTTCCAATTTTGTCACCTCCCGGTTTGGGAAGCAATGCTTTTCCGAATCTTGTAAGGAGAGGCCCGATTATCATTACCGATCCCCTTAAGCTCTGAGCCATTTTAATGAACTTTTCAGACTCAAGATAGTCCATGTCAAGTTCTTTGGCCTCAAAACTCACTGTGTTTTCTGAGATATGTTCAGTCGAGACTCCCATCTCTTCAAGAAGATGTATGAGATTTCTGACATCCGCGATATCGGGGATATTGGAAATTGTAATCTTCTCCGAGGTGAGAAGAGTGGCACAAATCACTTGTAGGGCTTCATTCTTGGCCCCCTGAGGTGAAATACTGCCGGATAAGGAATGTCCTCCCTCTACAATAAATGATGCCATAATACTTATTTATTTTTCTTTTTCTTGCTTTTTGAATTCGAATTGTCGACATACTCGTTAAGTCGATAGTTAGCCGGATCTATGAGTATCTTTCCTTCCGAGATATTGGCTATATCTTCAAATACCTTCTGATCCGTGGCATTTTCTATGTTATTCATCAAAAGAAGCTTTTTCATCTGATTTGCCAGCAGGAATATCAATTGGTCTTTCTCTACGCAATTTTCCATTTCTGCTACATTACTGATCATACTCTGCAGATTGTTGCCATAAAATCTATATCTTGTCAGAGTGTTGTTGTATGGAATTTTTGCATGGGAGGGTTTAAGCTGATCCGGTGTAACCACGTCATACGGGAAATCAATGTCAAGTTCAAAACGACTCATGATATTGATATGATCCCAAATTTTCTGACGATCTCCCCCTTCTCCAACTACAGATGGGAAAAGGTGAGCCATTACATCTGCTATAGCAAATGCACATTTTGTTCGCTCCTCACGGTTTTCTATCATTACGCAATGGTCAATTAGTTTTTGAATATTGCGTCCATACTCCGGCAAAACCAATTGAGGTTCGCTTACATTATAAGGAATATTGTTCATTACTGTCAAATTTCTTTAGGTTACAATACGTTGTTCTTTGGAATGGTTGTTTGGTACTCTTTAAGATAGTTTGGTACAGAATAAGCTGTGTCTATGAAATTGCCTTCACGGTAGTACTTCTCCGAAAGGGCAATCATGTCGCGTGCATGCGGATATAGATTACCCAGCCATTCGGCATTGTTACCCTTATATAGAGATTTAAATTTTTCGGACCCGTCGCCGATAAATAACACTTTTCTCTTATTATATAATTCTTCGAATGACTCCTCTGTCAGTATGTATGGAGATTCTTTTACAACTTCGTTAAGTGCAAAATCAAATGCTCCACCAAACACTTCCATTCTTCTTGCATCAACCATTGCCATAATAGTCTCATCACCTTCCCAGATCATATTTCTGAACATAGCTTTTACGGCAAGGACCTTTAGTGTGGATAAACCTATCAGAGGTACATCAAGACTGAATGCCAATCCTTTAGCAAGCGAGAGCCCTATTCTTAACCCTGTATATGAACCAGGCCCTAAACTTACAGAAACCGCATCAATCTTAAGACCTTTCCTATTTGCTTCTTTTACACATTTTTCAACAAAGGGGGCGAGGCGTTCCGCATGCGTCATCCCTTTGTCGTCTTCGAGCTCGAGTTCTATAACTCCGTCATTAGACAGAGCTACACTACATATGCGCGATGATGTCTCAATATTAATTATTGTTGCCATTTATCGATTTTTTTCATTAAAGTAAGCTTCTACACATCGTTGACCGTCAATGGCGGCTGAAACAATTCCACCCGCATATCCGGCACCTTCACCGGCTGGGTAAAGATTTTTGATATCGATGTGACGAAGCGTTTCGCTATCTCTCGGTATTCTGACAGGACTTGAGGTTCTTGATTCGAGACCAATCAGAATGGCATCGTTGGTAAGAAAGCCATTACATTTCTTATTGAATATATTGAATCCCTCTTTAAGTCTGCCGGATATTTCTGAAGGAAGTAGATTGTCTATCCTTTCCGAAATGATACCAGGTGCATATGAGCTTCTCGGAAGTGATTCTGATTTCACACCGTTGGTGAAATCTACCATTCTTTGAGCCGGTGCAAGGAGGCTGCACCCGGTAGATTCAAAGAATTTTTTCTCCAATGATTCCTGAAGATACATCATCTCGAGCTCATCTTTATCAGAAAACCCTGCAATATCTCCTGGATGTAGCTCCACAACCATGGCTGAATTGGCCCATTGACTTGCTCTCGCCGAGGCCGACATTCCATTGACCACGCATTGTCCGTCATCGGTCATGGAGGGTACCACGACTCCTCCCGGACACATACAGAAGGAATAGACTCCACGGCCGTCAACTTGCGTGACATAACTATACTCGGCTGCTGGTAGATACCTGCCTCTCCCCTCCGGCGAATGATACTGAAGCTGATCAATTATCTTCTGGGGATGCTCAAGACGCACGCCTATAGCGATGCCTTTAGCTTCCAAAGTCACATCTTGACTCTTAAGCATCTTGTAGACATCACGGGCAGAATGACCTGTTGCAAGCACCACCGCACCATTATATATTTTCCCATCAGCTGTTATGACTCCCTTGGCTTCTCCGGATTCAATAATAAGTTCCACTACTTTTGTGGAGAATTTCACTTCGCCACCTGCATTAATGATAGTCTGACGAATATTTTTTATTACCAAAGGTAAACGGTCGCTACCAATATGGGGATGAGAATCAATAAGTATATCTTTTGAGGCGCCATGCTGATGAAGAAGTTGGAGAATTTCTTCCACGTTACCTCTCTTTTTGCTTCTCGTAAAAAGTTTTCCATCGCTGTAGGTGCCGGCACCCCCTTCTCCAAAACAATAATTGGAATCGGGGTCAACTACATTTTCTCTGCTGATTTTTGCAAGATCCAGACGTCGGGCATCCACATCCTTACCTCTTTCAATCACTATAGGCCGTAATCCTAATTCAATAGCCTTTAATGCTGCAAACAGCCCTGCCGGCCCGGCTCCAACTATTATGATAACTCCAGCGTCTTCTGCTACAGGTGTGAAGTCTTTGAATTTCTCAATAGGACTAATATTTTTGTCTTCACCTGTGGCAACACGCATGCTAAGATTTACCATGACTTTTTTACGCCGTGCGTCAATGGAACGTCGCAAAATCTTATAATCATTAATTTCTGATTTTCCGATTCCAAGCACAGCTGCTATTTCCGATTCGAGTAACTCCGGCACAGCACTTTTTTTCGGACTGATTCTTAATGTGATGTCTTGAATCATGGATTTAATCGTTAATTTTAAACTGCAAATATAATTTAATCTTATAATTTTTCCTAATTTTGTAATAAAATAATCGGCATTTCCTGTTTGCTTACCATTTAATTTGTTATGCTTTCAGATAGAATTGTTGGTTTTTTGATAATAATTTAATTAAGCTATCTATAGACACGGGTCGTCTTGACCTTAAGTCTTACCATTAACTATATTAATTATGGATGACAAAGATATTACCTGTGAACTTGGTTTTCTTTTCGATCTTGATGGAGTATTGATTGATAGTGAATCAGAGTATTCCCGTATTTGGTCTACAGTTAATAAGGAATTTCCAACAGGTGTGCCGGATCTTGAAGTACGGATAAAAGGATGTACCCTGGATAAAATTCTTGATGACTATTATCCCGATCTTGAGGTAAGACGTAAGGTAGTAGATCGCCTTTATGAACTTGAGGGTAAAATGAGGTATGTCTATCTTCCGGGTGCAGAGAATCTACTTGCAGGCTTACGTAAGGCCGGTATCCCGGCTGTCATGGTCACCAGCAGCAACGATGATAAGATGCGGCATCTTGATGAAGAATTACCTGGCATAAGAGAATATTTTCAATATATTGTCACTGCTGATATGATCTCAAAATCAAAACCGGATCCTGAGGGATATCTTAAAGGTGCCTCATTGATTGCAAAAGATATCCGAAGGTGTATCGTTTTTGAAGATTCTCTTCAGGGGGTTAAGGCCGGGAGAAGTTCCGGCGCTTATGTGGTTGGAGTAATCGGGACTCTCCCCCGTCATGTGCTTGAGCCTTATTGCGATCTTCTGGTACACTCTCTTGAAGAAATTAATTTGGATTCCTTAAAAAAAGAGTTGCATGCAAGATAATAATATACCTTTGGCAGAAAGGTTGCGTCCTGTAAGTCTCGACGATTACATAGGCCAACGTCATCTTGTAGGAGAAACTGGAATAATCAGGAAGATGATAGAATCAGGCCGGATTAATTCTTTTATCTTATGGGGGCCTCCCGGTGTGGGAAAGACAACACTGGCGAAAATCATAGCAAAAGCTGTTGACACTACGTTCCATACACTCAGTGCCGTCACTTCCGGTGTCAAGGATGTCAGAGATGTCATAGAGAAATGTAAGGCTGAGGCAGGAAGTCTTTTTGCCAAAGCACGGCCAATTCTTTTTATTGATGAGATCCATAGATTTAACAAGGCTCAACAAGATTCCTTGTTGGGGGCTGTGGAACAGGGTATCGTTACTTTGATCGGCGCAACCACCGAAAATCCGTCATTCGAAGTAATACGTCCTCTCCTTTCGCGTGCTCAAGTCTATACGCTGCGTCCTCTTGAGATTGATGATATGCAGTTACTGTTGGATAATGCTATCCATAAAGATATAATTTTGTCAAAAAGAGAGGTAGAAGTTAAAGAAACCACAGCACTCTTCAGGTATGCCGGTGGCGATGCAAGAAAATTGCTTAATATACTTGATCTTATAGAACAGTCAACACCTGCTGATGAAATTGTAGTGATCGATGATAATACAGTTGTAGAGAGATTGCAAGAAAATCCTATGGCTTATGATCGCAACGGAGAGCTTCATTACGATATTATATCGGCATTTATCAAATCTGTGAGAGGATCCGATCCGGATGCGGCGGTCTATTGGCTTGCAAGGATGGTAAAGGGGGGTGAAGATCCTGAGTTTATTGCAAGAAGACTTGTGATACTCGCGGCTGAAGATATAGGATTGGCTAATCCTAATGCTCTTCTGCTTGCGAATGCCACCTTCGACGCATTAAGAAAAATAGGATGGCCCGAGGGTAGGATAATATTATCGGAGTGTGCGATATACCTTGCTAACTCACCGAAGAGTAATTCCGCCTATCTTGCTATTGATGCAGCATTGGAAACTGTAGGTAAAACCGGTGATCTTCCAGTGCCTCTTCATCTGAGGAATGCTCCTACAAAGCTGATGAAAGATCTTGGTTACCATGAAGGATATAAGTATGCGCATGATTATAAAAACAATTATGCACACCAACAATATCTGCCCGATAAATTGACAGGAAGCCGATTCTGGCAACCCTGTGATAACCCGCAGGAGGCGAAAATGTGGGATAGAATTGAGAAATTAAGAAATGATCCATGAGAATGTATTTAGATTGCCTCTGCAACATGGGTAATTGACAAATTATTATGGTGAAAGCAAAAAATCAGAAGTTGGGTATAAAAATTTATGGAAAAAATTTTGCAGGAATCATTAAAACAATTAAATTTGCCCGTAGTTTCATTCTAAAATGACATTCTAATGAAAAAGCACAATTTCTATGCCGGACCCAGCATTATGAGTCAATATACAATTGACAAGACAGCTGAGGCAGTTCGTAATTTTGCTGATATGGGTTTGTCGATCCTTGAGATCTCACACCGCAGCAAACAGTTTCAGGCAGTGATGGATGAGGCTGTAAGTCTCTTCAAAGAGCTTCTGGAGATTCCAGAGGGATACAGTGTGCTCTTCCTCGGAGGAGGTGCCAGCTTGCAGTTTGCTATGGTGCCTATGAATATGCTCTCCACAAAGGCTGCGTATCTTGACACAGGTGTCTGGGCAAGCAAGGCTATCAAGGAGGCTAAACTTTTTGGGGAGGTCGATGTTGTGGCTTCTTCAAAAGATAAGAACTATAATTATATCCCGAAAGATTATGTTGTTCCCGGTGATGTCAACTATTTTCACTACACATCCAACAACACAATCTATGGAACAGAGATTCGCAAAGATCCGGAAGTGTCTGTGCCTATGATTGCAGATATGAGTTCTGATATTTTCTCACGTCCTGTAGACATATCCAAATATGAGCTTATCTACGGAGGCGCTCAGAAGAATCTCGCACCCGCCGGTGTAACATTCGTTATCGTTAAGGATGATGCTCTCGGCAAGGTTGACCGAGTGATTCCAACTATGCTTGACTATCGCACTCACGTAAAGAAGGGTTCGATGTTCAATACTCCTCCCGTGCTTCCGATTTTCTCTGCACTTCAGACTCTAAAATACTATAAAGAATTAGGCGGTATTAGGGCAATCGAAAAGATGGATCTTGAGAAGGCTGATTGCTTGTATTCTGCAATAGACGGTAGTAAGATGTTTGTGGCTACTGTCCCCGATCATGCCGACAGATCGATTATGAATGTTTGCTTTGTAATGAAACCGGAATATAAAGAGCTTGAGAAAGACTTTATCGATTTCGCTACTGCCAAGGGCATGATGGGTATCAAGGGTCATAGAGATGTCGGTGGCTTCCGTGCATCGCTGTATAATGCCCTTCCTATGGAAAGTGTTGAGGCATTGGTGGCATGTATGAAGGAATTTGAGGCTAATCATTGATAACTTCAGGAATATGAAAATTTTAGTTTTCACCGAAAAACCGTTTGCTCAGGCTGCTGTAAAAGCCATAGCCAACGTGATTAATGCCTCCGGCAATCAGATGGAGCTTGTAGAGAGGGGCACTCGTGCCGACCTGCTTGAGGCTGTGAAGGATGCGGAAGGTCTTATTGTGCGTAGCGATGTTATAGACGCTGAGGTTATGGATGCTGCTCCAAAGCTTAAAGTTATTGTCAGAGCAGGAGCCGGCTATGATAATATTGATCTTGCAGCTGCAACTGATCATCACATTTGCGTGATGAATACACCCGGACAGAATTCCAATGCAGTTGCGGAGCTTGTATTCGGCATGATTGTTATGATGTGTCGCAATCAATATAACGGCACATCCGGCTCAGAGCTTAAAGACAAATCTCTTGGCATATACGCGTTTGGTCAGGTTGGCCGTAATGTGGCCAGAATAGCCAAAGGGTTCAATATGAAGATTCAGGCTCTGGATATGTTTGTAGCTGATGAGGTTATGGAAGCCGAAGGCGTGACACCTGTGCATGATGTCAATGAACTTTTCTCGGCCAACGATTTTGTTTCACTTCATATACCGGCAACACCTCAGACCAAGAACTCGATAGGTTATGATCTTGTGATGAAAATGCCTAAGAATGGAGTCCTCGTTAATACTGCCCGTAAAGAGGTGATTGATGAAGATGGATTAATCAAAGCTCTTCAGGAACGCCCGGATCTACGATATGTAAGCGATATTCGTCCCTCAAAGGCTGATGAATTTGAGAAGCTTTTCGGAGCAAGAGTTTTCTTTACCCCGAAAAAGATGGGTGCTCAGACAGCGGAAGCCAATTTCAATGCCGGAGTCGCAGCGGCAGAGCAGGTAATTGCTTATTTAAAAGATGGTTGGAATAAGTTTCAGGTAAACAAGTAACCTTTATAGAATCATCTTGCAACAGATAGTATCCCGGGAGAGAGTGTTTCTCTTCCGGGATTATCTTAGTTCTTATTTGTATAGTTTGATGTCAGAGATTGATAATTCACAAATCGGATGGAAAAGAGGTTTACTCGCCATCTCTCCAATTGTTGTTTTTCTACTTGTCTATCTTGTAACTTCTCTTGTTATCGGTGATTTCTATAAGATGCCTCTGAGTGTGGCATTTATGATAGCGTCTGTCTGGGCTGCTTTCACATTAAAACGATGTACATTGCAAGAGAGAATAGAAATTTTTTCCAAAGGAGCAGGTTCGGGCAACGTACTCTATATGATTTGGATTTTTATATTGGCCGGGGCTTTCGCTTCTATTGCAAAAAGTGCCGGAGCAGTAGAAGCAACAGTGTCGCTTGCTTTGACCTACCTTCCATCAGTTTTGATTGTGCCGGGGCTTTTTGTCGCTACTTGTTTTATTTCAATGGCAATTGGAACGTCTGTAGGAACTGTTGTGGCATTGACTCCGCTTGCAGTTGATTTGGCAACTGAGATTAGTGGAAGTACACCCTTTTTTGTGGCAATTGTTTTGGGTGGTGCCTTTTTCGGTGATAATCTCTCCTTTATTTCCGACACTACCATTGCTGCTACAAGAACTCAAGGATGCTCAATGAAAGACAAGTTTTTTGCCAATCTTAGAATCGTATTGCCAGCAGCGGTGATATCATTGATACTGTACTGTGTATTCAGTCCTGAAATACCGGAAATCGATATGTCTGATACAAGGCCGTTATGGTTGGTTATCCCCTATCTTTTGGTGATCATTTTGGCAGTCTGTGGAGTAAATGTTATAATAGTGTTGCTTCTTGGAATAGTCAGTGCGTCTGTTGCGGCCTTGATTGAAGGTCAATATCTTCTCGACATATGTTATACGGCCGGAGCCGGAGTTGAATCAGTGGGTTCTCTGATCGTTGTCACGCTTTTGGCAGCCGGAATGTTGGGTATAATAAGAAAAGCAGGAGGTATCGATTTTATATTAAAACTTTTAGGTAGTAATATTACTTCTACAAGAGGGGCACAAGCAAGTATTGCCTTATTGGTTGGCATAGTTAATGTATGCACAGCCAACAATACGGTGGCTATAATCACTGTCGGTTCGATGGCTAAAAGTATCTCGAAATATTTTTACATATCTCCCCGAAAATCAGCATCATTGCTTGATACAGGATCCTGTGTGGTTCAGGCTTTATTACCGTATGGCGCACAGACTCTCATGGCCACCTCTTTAGCGGGTATATCGCCTGTTGCGCCTTGGTTATATCTGTTTTATCCTCAATGTTTAATCCTTTGTTTAGTAGCTTCAATAGTTGTAACCAATAAAAAAAAGCCTTCTCATTGATGAGAAGGCTTTTTTATTGGACATGGCTATTTATTTCTTTGGCTGGATATTTACTGAGATAGTGTATGTGCCAATCTCTTCCTTATTGATAGACTCAGGAAGTTGATCTACAGAAGCAACAGCATTTACAGGCACGTCCAGAGCACATTGCGAAATGCTTTTATCTACTTGAAGAACAGTAGCATTTATATGAATATAATTAGTTCCCTCTTTTAGATATTCAGCAGGTATAACAGGTTTAGCGGGTTCTTCCTGTGTGCCGAAAAGCGGAATTCCGTTCACAGAATAGAACACATTTGTTACGGCTGCGTTTTTACCATCAAGAAGAGACTGAGCACTAAGGCCATCAATCACGATAGGAGTTTCCTCATCTTCTACGTAGTAGAAGGCTCCATCTGACTCAGCCTGGTATACATTGGATGCTGTAAGCGTTAGCTTTACTTGTGGTAGATCGTCATCGCTGTTGCAGGATGCGAGAAATGCCAATGGGAGGAGAAATAAAAGATAAAATAGTTTTTTCATCTGAAATGTGTATTAAGTTATGAATAGTTAAAATTTTGCTATTTTTCTCGGGAAAAGTGTTATTTCCGTGTTTTTCATCTTAATAACGTATGAAATAGCTTTAAGTTGTGTGAAAAATGAGAAAACGACCTGCAGATGAGGCTGCAGATCGTTTTTTTTAATATTTTTTATGAAAAACTTTTAGTCAAGTTTATGTATTACTAAGCCGGAACGAAGTTTGGGCTCAAACCAGGTTGTCTTTGGAGGCATGATGTTTCCGCTGTCAGCAATGTCAATCAATTGTTGCATCGTAACAGGATATAACGCCAAAGCCGCCTTCATCTCTCCACTGTCAACACGTTTTTTCAACTCACCAAGTCCTCTAATACCTCCGACGAAATCAATTCTTTTGTCAGTACGAAGGTCAGTTATTCCTAAAATATCTCTAAGAATAAGGTTTGACGACACTGTGACATCAAGGACTCCAATGGGATCTTTATCATCATAGGTTCCCTCTTTGGCCGTAAGTGAGTACCAATTGCCTCCGAGATACAATGAGAAGTTGTGCAGAGCGGTCGGTTTATAAATCTCCTCACCTTTGAGTTCCACGATAAAGTTTTCCTCAAGACGTTTGAGGAATTCCTCGTCGGATAAACCGTTAAGATCTTTCACAACACGGTTATAGTCGATTATCTTAAGGTGAGATGAGGGGAAAGCCACAGCCATAAAGTAGTTATACTCTTCATCTCCTGTATGATTCGGATTTTGAGTAGCTTTCTCCGCACCAACAAGTGCCGCCGCGGCCGATCTGTGATGACCATCTGCTATATACAGATTGGGTATTTTTGCGAATTCCTCTGTTATTTCAGCAATGAGAGCATCATCGTCAATCTGCCAAAGTGTATGGCCGAATCCATCAGGGGCGATGAAATCATATTCAGGAGTAGTAGCGGCTACCTGACGTATGATCTCTTCAAGTTTCTCATTGTCGGGAAAAGCAAAGAACACAGGCTCTATGTTGGCATTATTGATGCGCACATGTTTCATGCGGTCTTCCTCCTTATCCTTACGGGTCAGCTCGTGCTTTTTGATTCTGCCCTCGGTGTAGTCGTTGACCCAAGCACCCACCACAAAACCGTATTGAGTACGGCCATCCATAGTCTGTGCATAGATATAGTATTTCTCCTTATCGTCTTCCACGAGCCATCCTTTCTCTTGGAACATTTTGAAGTTCTCTACGGCTTTATCGTAAACGTCTGGATGATGTTCATCAAATCCGATTTCGAAATCAATTTCGGGCTTAATTATGTGATAGAGAGATTTTTCATTTCCCGCTGCTTCCTCTCTTGCTTCGATGCTGTTGAGCACGTCATAAGGACGTGAAACCACTTCTTCCACCAATTCACGTGGAGGACGCAGTCCTTTGAATGGTTTGACTTTCGCCATGGCTTAAATTTTAGATTGGGTTAATAAATAGGTTATTATTGTTGTTTATCGATGATGCGTGTGTTGTTTCTGCATTTATCGCATAGCCCATATATGCAGGTCGATACGTAAGCAGGGGTGAAACCTGTAAATTTCATTTCTGCCAATCGACTATCTACTTCATCAAGATCAATTTCTCTGATTTCGCCACATTCCGTACATACGAGATGACTATGTGTAAGTTCAGCCATCTCATAACGAGCTTGATGCGTATCAAACAATAGTTTTCTTACTACCCCACTTGAACAAAGAAGCTCAAGCGTACTGTAGATTGTAGCCCGGCTCACATGATATCCGCGGGAGTCAAGCAATGTGTATAGTCTGTCAACATCAAAATGCCCTTTACACTCCAATGCCACACGTAGTATTTCAAAACGTTCGGGGGTTTTCCTCAGACGTTTTGATTTCAGAAAAGAGGTGAATCTTTCTACTGCTGTATGTGGTTTTGTATCCAAATTTCTAAAAATTCGTTTTTATTGATATGGTTTTATTGGAATGATCGGGATGCCGCTAAAATCACAATGTAAGCTGTCGATTTGAGGAGTTCGGATCTTCCGGTTTGCCATACCTCTTATCCTAAGTCTTCTTAGATACTTACATTTTTGCCTACAATATATTATATACAACTCAATAATCATTCCAATATTTTATCCTATGAGAACAGCAACGTTCTATCGAAAAAAATATCTTAGAAGATGACTGAAGATATAAAACAAGGCTTTTTGCTTTAGAAGTGCACCTGAAGAGAAGTGCATTTGAAGGCTAAAAATCCTCAATATATTTAGGCGTCTTCAATGCAAAGTTAACAGATGGAAATGAAAAAAACAAATTTAAAAATCAAATTCAGCGAACAATATTTGCCCGCGTCGTGTTATTAATAACAAATAAATTAAACAATAAATAAATATTCAAATAGTTATGAAAAAATATAGATGTGAAGTTTGCGATTGGATTTATGATCCAGCAATTGGCGATCCCGATAATGGCATAGCCCCCGGCACTGCATTTGAAGATATACCTGATGACTGGGTATGCCCGGTATGTGGTGTTGGTAAGGATGATTTCGTGGTTGAGTCGGAAGACTGAAAAACCACATAAAAAGTGTCAAATGTATTTAGAATTATCTCATGACGCGGTTAAACTGCGTTCTAAGATTAATAGGGAGATGGAGTTAACTCCATCTCCCTATCGTTGTATGACGGGCATGTCATACATCTGTGGTGAAAGTCCACACGGGGCGTAG
>CAZEOI010000042.1:0-32204 GCA_964513775.1 uncultured Sangeribacter sp.
AATCACCTCCGAAAGCTGTCTAAATCCAGACAAAGAAAAAGTTTATACAACTTCAATGTGGAATAAAGGGAGCTGTCTATTCGGATTCTGCCGGATAGATTGCAAATTTAGTGATTAATATTGAATAAGTTCAAACTTTTACGGGCTTAGTGGCCAATATTTATTCGTGGGATACTTACTTATTTTTATCAGTTGTGGATTGGAAAAGTTTCTTTATCACGAGTCCCGCCAATGTCAGACCGAATATTGCCGTGATGTGCATAAGGCTGCCATTGGTGGATGCCTTTACAGAATCACCTTTAACCTCCACATCCAAGCGAGCGGCACCTTTATTTTCAAGTAGCTCATCGCTGTAGACACATTGAAATTTTCTGGCCGGCCAGTGTCCGGCTTTCTTAAAACGTTGACGAAGCGCTCTTGAGAGGGGACACCCCTTGACATCTCTGAACTCCGCTACCTTTATTCGTGTGGGGTCAATCTTGAGAGCAGCTCCCATAGAGGATAGAAACTGGGCTTTTGTGCGTGTGGCCATATCAATAAGGAGTGCCTTATGCTTCAGCGAGTCAATGGCATCGATTATCACATCGTAATCTTCGAGTCGGAAGGATGAGGCCGTCTCTTCGGTAAAGAGTTCGGCACGAGCGTTTATCTCTGCGTTGGGACTTACTGCGAGCAGATGGCGTTTGAGTGCATCGACCTTTACTTCACCGACTGTTTCGGTGGTAGCCATCAGTTGACGGTTGATATTGCTAATGCTCACTCGGTCGCTATCTACGATGGTGAGGTGTTTGATTCCTGTACGCACCAAGCTCTCGGCACACCATGACCCTACACCTCCGACTCCGAAAATGATTACCCTCACATCATCGAGTCTCTTCATAACGTCATCGCCCAAGAGGAGTCTTGACCGACTGAAAATCTCCGCTTCCTCAAAATTGGTCTCTTTATTGTTCATTGCCATCTTTTTGTTTAAATTCCGATTCAAAAGTAACCAAAAGAATCCAATCAAAAAAATGTAGCTGTATAAACTTTTTTATTATTCGTATTTAGTCAGCTTTTTTTATGTGTAATAATATAAAATACAATTCGTTATAATGTAAAAAAATAATTATGGATGTAAGCGCGCAAATAATTAAGGAGATGAGTACTATTGTGGATAACGATAGTGCTATGAATAAGTTATTGGCATATGTTAAGAAACTTGCAAAATCTGTTCATGAAAAAAAATATGAAGAGGATATTACTCTTCATATTGCAAATGGATTGAAACAGGTGAAGTTAGCCAAGGAGGGAAAGATTCGTCTTAACACTTTAGATAATCTTTTAGATGAACTGGACGATTAGCACTTTTCCTGACTTTGATAAGGAAGTAAAGCGATTGGCTTAAAAAGATTTTGAATGATCTGGAGTTAATTTTGTATGTCTTAAATTCGGATCGGGGGTAATAAGTGGAGGGACTTCTACGTTGAAAAGTAGAGGAAATGAATTATTGATAATAATGATAAGGAATAAGATATTATCTGCCGCGATGGCAGTGCTTTTGGGTGGCGCGGCCATGTCGTGTGGCGTCGCGGCATCCGGCGATTTGTCTGCCCAGAATCCCAAGAGGGAATTTCGTGGCGCATGGCTCCATGTGATAGGGCAGACACAATGGCAGAATAAGTCTACGGCTCAGGCCAAGGCGTATATCGACGACCAGTTTCAGAAGCTTCAGGATGCCGGTTGCAATGCCGTGATCTTTCAGGTGAGACCCACAGCCGATGCTATGTATAAGTCAGACCTTGAGCCGTGGACGGCATGGCTTACAGGCAAACGAGGGAAGGCACCCTCTCCGGAGTGGGACCCTATGGAGTATGCCATAGAGCAGGCCCATAAGCGAGGCATGGAATTTCATGCGTGGCTGAATCCATATCGTGTCACTTCGAATGCTAAGGAGATTCTTCCTGCTTCTCATATGGCTAATAAGGAGAAGCACCGTTTCGTGAAGTTTAACGGTCAGACTTTCTTTGATCCGGCCTATAAGGAGAACCGTGACTTCATTTGCGATGTGGTGAGGGATATCGTGGCGCGTTACGATGTAGATGCGATCCACATAGATGACTATTTCTATCCTTATCCGGCCAACGGTAAGAAATTCAATGCAGATGATGCGAGTTACGCCAAGTTTGGCAACGGCATGGATCGCAACAAGTGGCGCCGCAATAACGTAGACCTTCTTATCGAGCAGCTTTACACCACTATCAAGGGTGAGAAACCTTGGGTGAGATTGGGAGTGAGCCCTTTTGGCATATGGCGTAACAAAAAGAGTGACCCGCGTGGCAGTGAAAGCTCCGGACTCCAGAACTACGACGACCTCTATGCCGATGTATTGTTATGGGCCAAGGAGGGCTGGATAGATTATCTGGCTCCTCAGCTCTACTGGACACTCGACATGAAGGCAGCTCCCAGCCGTCATCTCGCTCAATGGTGGAACGACAACTGTGAGGGTGTGGATGTGTATATAGGCCAGGATGTGCAGCGCACAATGACCAATGCCGACCCGAAGGCGGGCGATAAGAATGAGCTTGCTACAAAAGTGAAGCTGTCACGCGATCTGCCTAATGTGAAGGGTAATGTGTGGTGGCACGGTTATTGGGTCACAGAAAACCTGCGTGGCGTGGCCGACTCCTTGGCTCTCAAACATCAGTCTACAATAGCTCTTCCTCCGGCATACGGCGATTTGAAGCAGCGTCCGAAGCCTGTGGCCGATCTCAAGATAGAGAAGAAAGGCAAGGATTGTTTCTTGGTGTGGAACGCTCCTTCACGGAGTGCGAAAGAGCAGGATACGGATGCGGTGAAATATGTGGTCTATCAGTTTTTCCCCGGCGAGGAGATGAATCTTGAAGATTCTCAGACCATCATTGCAATGACCCCTGAGCGTAGATTGCTTCTCGATCCTGAGTCGATGGAAGGGTGCCGGTTTGTAGTGACCTCTCTCGACAGGATGAACCGTGAGAGCACTCCTCAGAGTGTGGTGGCGAAATAAGCGGAGATGAGATAAGAAATCAGAGCATGATCAGATTTAAAAGATAATAATCACAGGCTATGGAGAAAGTGGATCAAGATATAGTTGACCTTCTTAATCAGGAGGCGGCCAGAATAAATAATGTGGATTTCATACCCAAAGATCCGGTGCAGTTTCCACATCGTTTCGAGAAGCTTCAGGATATAGAGATTTCGGGATTGTTGGCGGCAATTATAGCGTGGGGAAAAAGGAGCATGATCTGCCGGGATGCCGACAAGATCCTTAACCTCATGGACAACGAGCCTTATGCATATGTAATGGATGAGGGATATGAAGATCTGAATCCCGATCTGAATCTGCACAGGACATTCTTTGCCCGCGACATGCAGTATTTCTTGCGCGGTATGCATCGAATATATAAGGACTATGGAAGTCTTGATGCTTTCTCCGCGGCTATAAGGGCAGGTGAGGATGAGGCGCCAGCTTGGAAACTGGTGGGGGAGATGCAGAAGATAATGAGCGATGTCAACGATGGGGCTACGTGTAGTCAGTGTCTTCCCGTGCATCTGGAGAATACGGCTCTCAAGCGCATAAATATGGCCTTACGCTGGTTTGTACGCGATGATGGTATCGTAGATTTGGGAGTGTGGAAGTCTATACCGAAAAGCAAGCTCTACATCCCTCTTGACGTGCATGTTGGCAATGTGTCGCGTGAGCTGGGACTGATAACACGAAAGTCGAACGACCGTAAGAGTGTCGACCAGCTTACGGCAGTGTTGCGCACATTGCGCCCAGATGACCCTTGCATCTACGACTTCGCACTCTTCGGCATAGGTGTGGAGCGTGGAAGCAAGTGAGCGGGGGTTAAATCCCGAGTCTTTTGGCAAGATCCGGCTGCACGGTGCGGATAGTCTTATTGAAGGCGGAGTCAAACATGGCGGAAGCTGCGTCATGGCCAACCGAGTCGTATTTATGACGGGTGATCTTGGCTTGATCAATAGCCTTGTGAATGCCGGTGGTATCTTTCCAGTTGTATATTATAATGTCGCGGGCGGCGTTGCGTCCTTCCATCTGAGCGGCAGTTATCTCGGCTGTGATAGCCTCGGTGCGTTCTGTCTGTGAACAACCGATCATCGTCAGCAGCATTGGAATAAATAGGATTATAGCTTTCATTTTTCCCGAGTAAGTATTTCTGTTTTGCAGTATAACATTCCTGTTGTGTAATATAACAACAAGTTGATGCAATAGTTTGTTTGTCACGATGCCGTTTAAACATTCAAGGCGATCAGCCCGGCATAAAAAACTCCGCAGCCATGAGATGTGGCTGCGGAGTTTTTTATGTCATCAAAAGTTTGCGATTGCGGCTGAATGTTCATGGACGCTTGTCGTAGTTGATGATACTGTCGAGCTTGATCTGGAACGTGAGCGTAGAATAGGGGAGCACACTTCCACTGCCCATTACGCCGTAGCCGCTTGTGTAGGGCACAATGGCTGTGACGCTGTCGCCGGGCACCATATTGGTAGTGGCTATCCAGAAGCCGGTGATCATGTTGCAAGGCTGACAGTTGTAGATGCTGTCAGTCTGCGAGTAGGAGGAGTCGAGAGTATCGCCCCTCACATCGGTGAGGAGATACTTTATGCTGATGGTGGAATTGTCGAGAGGCTTCAGGCCGGTCTGGGCATTCCCTTTTTTATGCCACTGCATGAGCACGAAAGATGCCGGATCCCATTTCGGGGAGATCTTTTCATATCTTTTCTGCCCATTGAGCATTTCAGCCTCGGCTGCAGTGATGTAGTTGAGGTTTTCCGTGCGCCATTCCGAGTAGTCGGAGTCATCGTCGTCATCTCCCATGCAAGAGGAAAGAAGTGCGAGAGAGGCGGGGAGCAGAAGAAAACCGTATTTTTTTAGTTTCATTTACAAATTTCGTTAAAGTAAAAATGAAGGAGAGTTTCAGAATTTCACTTCTGGAGCCTTTTCAGCCCCTGCTTCAGCCTTGAACTGGGGCTTCTCTTTAAATCCGAACCAACCGGCATAAATAACGGTAGGGAATTTCTTGATAGAACCGTTGTATTCACGTACAGCTTCAGTGTAGCGCATACGCTCTGTGGCGATACGGTTTTCGGTGCCTTCAAGCTGGGTCTGGAGATTCATGAAATTCTCATTGGCCTTGAGGTCGGGATAAGCCTCTGTCACGGCGAGGAGACGGCCGAGAGCCTGAGAGAGCTCACCCTGAGCCTGCTGATATTTAGCGAGGGTCTCCTCATTGAGATCGTCGGCATTGATGTTGATCGAGGTGGCTTTGGCGCGGGCCTCGGTCACTTTCTCAAGAGTCTCGCTCTCATGGGTGGCATAGCCTTTTACAGTATTGACGAGATTAGGTATGAGGTCGGCCCGGCGCTGATACTGGTTTTCCACCTGAGCCCAAGCCTGATCTACGTCCTGCTGTTTATCGACAAGCGAGTTGTAGTTGCATGATGAGAGTGATGAGGCCATCACGATGCCCACCACTGCCATCAATATTTTCTTGATTAGAATCATGGAGTATGCGTATTAAAGGAGTTTGCGGAGAAGGCTGTTGAGACTCACTTTCTCGGAAAGTATCTTCTCAAGGTCATCTACATTTACGCGCTCCTGTTCCATTGAGTCGCGATGACGTAGTGTTACGGTATTGTCTTCAAGAGTCTGATGGTCTACAGTGATACAGAAGGGGGTTCCGATCGCATCCTGACGACGGTAGCGTTTGCCGATTGAATCCTTCTCATCAACCTGACAGGTGAAGTCGAAGCGGAGACGGTGCTGGATTTCACGAGCCTTCTCGGGAAGACCATCTTTCTTGACAAGAGGAAGCACCGCACACTTCACGGGTGCGAGAGGAGCTGGGAAGTGAAGCACCACACGACGGTCGCCGCCGGGAAGCTGCTGATCTTCGTAGCAGCTGCAGAAGACGCTGAGGAACATACGGTCAACGCCTATGGAGGTCTCGATTACGTAGGGCACGTAGCTCTCGTTGAGCTCGGGATCGAAATACTGTATCTTCTTGCCTGAGAATTTCTCATGCTGGGAGAGATCGAAGTTGGTGCGTGAATGAATACCCTCCACCTCTTTGAAACCGAAAGGCATCTCGAATTCGATGTCGGTGGCTGCATTGGCGTAGTGGGCAAGCTTCTCGTGGTCATGATAGCGATATTTCTGATCGCCGAGGCCGAGAGCCTTATGCCATTTCAGACGTGTCTGGCGCCAGAAGTCAAACCATTTCAGCTCCTCGCCGGGACGAACGAAGAACTGCATCTCCATCTGTTCGAACTCACGCATACGGAAAATGAACTGACGGGCCACAATCTCGTTGCGGAAGGCCTTACCGATCTGAGCGATGCCGAAGGGGATGCGCATACGGCCTGTCTTCTGCACGTTAAGATAGTTTACGAAGATGCCCTGTGCGGTCTCGGGACGCAGATATACGTTCATTGCGCCGTCGGCGGTGGAGCCCATTTCGGTCTTGAACATGAGGTTGAACTGACGCACATCAGTCCAGTTGCGTGTGCCTGAGATAGGATCTACAATCTCGTAGTCGAGGATAATCTGGCGGAGATCGTTGAGATCGTTGTCGTTCATAGCTTTGGCGAAACGCTCGTGGAGCTCATCGCGCTTCTGCTGATGCTCAAGCACACGGGGATTGGTCTGGCGGAACATAGCCTCGTCGAAAGATTCGCCGAAACGTTTCTTGGCCTTAGCCACCTCTTTATTTATTTTATCGTCAAACTTTGCGATCTCCTCCTCAATAAGAACATCCGCGCGATAGCGTTTCTTGGAGTCTTTGTTGTCGATCAGAGGATCGTTGAAGGCGTCGACGTGGCCGGAAGCTTTCCAGATGGTGGGGTGCATGAATATTGCGGAATCGATGCCCACGATGTTGTCGTGAAGCATGGTCATAGCTTCCCACCAGTAGCGTTTGATATTGTTCTTGAGTTCTACACCGTTCTGGCCGTAGTCGTATACGGCCGAGAGACCATCGTAAATCTCACTTGACTGAAACACAAATCCATATTCTTTGGCATGGGCCACGATGGTTTTGAAAACGTCTTCTTGTTTTGCCATTGTTTTAGCTATTAGTGTGTTGCCCTCAGGGCGATGATTTATAATCGGATAAGAGTAAAGCTTGTGCGACCCGTAAAAGAATTTATCGGGCCACAATAATCGGCAAATTTACAAAAAATCGGGCAATAAACCAAACAAGTGGTCTGATTGTTTTAAAGTTAAGAAAAAAGAAGTGGCTATGCCGCTTGGCAATGATTAATTGAATAGTCGAGAATTATTATGAAAAACACTGATAAAGAGATATGCTCGAAAGGGCGCTTTTCATGGCGTGCGTTAGCATTTGCCGCTATGGGAATTTTCGCGATAGCCGGTATGACGGCACAGAATAGTCTTCCAGCTCCGGGTTCCGGAGGTAGTTTCAAACCTGCGCCTATAGGTGGCGGCAATCCCGGTCGCCCCGGTGGAGGCCCAGGCTTTGGTCCGGGTCCGGGTTTTGGCCCTGGTCCGGGCTGGGGTAATAACGGAATAGGGTGGAATCCCGGTCCCGGCTGGGGTGGCCCGAATCCGGGTTGGAATATAGGACCAAGTATTATGAATCAGGGGACTACCAATGTGGTGGCCTGTGGTTATGATGCACGGGGAGTATGGCGCACGATACCGTTGTATGTGTCTTACACTTACACAGGCTTCGAGTATAATGTCACTGTGCTCAATGCCTGGAATCCATGGACCCAGAGCTGGAATATGGGTGTGGATATGCCGGCCTATAACACGAGCTATTATATCAACGGCCAGACTTATGATTTCTATGCCCCCTTGACTACCGGCACGTATTACTTCAATCTATAGGTCGCGATTCTCAGTAGGTGGCAGCTATATAAGTTGCAGTTATAAAAAATGGTAAAAAAATAAGAGAGGTCCGCAGATTCTGCGGGCCTCTCTAATAATATTAATTCCTGTGGTTACCCTTCCATGCCACCTTCATAGCCGCCATCGAGACCACCCCCTTCGTCGCCGCCATCGCGCTGATCGCGCTTGCCGTTCATGTTGCCGAAGGAGAATTTGATGGTGAGACGCACGGTGCGTCCGCCTCTCCAGCCTTCGCTGTACTGGGTGTAATCGGGTCCGTTGGTGGTGCCTTTGAACTTACGCGAATCGAAGAGGTCGCGGCAGTTTAGAGAGAAAGACCATGGTCCGAACACACGGCGGAAACCGAGGTCAACGCTCCAGCCACCCTGACGAGAACCCTGAGCGGAGAGCATCTTGGAATTGTAGTTGCCGGTGGCCTGCATCGAGAGCGACCAGGGGAGACGCACATTTGCCATCATTCTCGCGCTCCATGCAAAGCTGTTCTGCTTATCACCGCTCAGAGGTATGAGGTTGCCGCTTTCAGCCTGAAAATCGTAGTGCCAGCCGGAGATGTGGTTATTGTAGAGATTCACAGTGGTTGTGAGGTCGAGTTTGCTCGCAAATAAGGAGTTTTTCGAGACAATCTCGCAACCGGAGTTCATCTCATCGGCAATATTTGCCCATGTGGAATACATCACGTCGCCGTCAAGATAGCTGATACGGTTCATCATGTCGGTACTCGTGCGCATATATGCCGAGAGGGAGATCATATGGAATGTCCAGCTCTTGATGTAGTTGAGCTCAAAAGAGTTGGAATACTGCGGTTGCAACTCCGGATTACCATAACTGATATTGGTTGGATTGGAGATGTCGCGGAACGAATTGAGCTGACCGCCCCAGGGACGGCGTATGCGTCGGGTGTAGTTCACCTGCATCTCGTTGTCATGCGGCAGACTGTAAGAAAGGAAGAGAGAGGGGAAGAGTGCGAAGTTATTCTTCTTGAATGGCTCCACGTCGGCTTCCTTTTCTCCGAAGCCAAGCGAACGGGTGCGTATCTGCCAAGCCTCGGCACGGAGTCCGGCCGAGAAGTTGAACTTCTGCACGTTTCCACCGAGAGTGGCATAGAGTGCCGATATATTGTTGTTGTAGATGAAGCGGTTGTAGAGATCGGTCTTCTGTTGGATATCTTCTTTGGAAGTTCCCGCCCAGGTGTCGGTAGGGGTGTCTTCGTGGCTGTATTGTCCGTTATATCCCGCCTCCAGTTTCAGCCAGTCGGAAAGTTTGTTGGTGTAGTCAACCTTCGCCTCCCATGAACGGGTAGACAAATCCATGCTCTGCTCCTGATATTTCAGATCATCATGGTCGGCATATTCAATCTCCTCAAGATATGAGCGGTCGTTGGGACCACCCCAATGGTTGAATCCGGCCACTACATCAAGGGTGTGGTTGTCGTTCCATTTATGAGTGTAGTTAAACTCGGCATGCATACCCCGGTGGTCGCCGCTGTTGTGTGAGATATCGTTGTTGACGAGCCAGTTGCCCGGCACGTTTGATGTGTAGAGGGTGGTAGATTTACTCCTGTTGTGTCCAAACATTCCGAAACCGTTCAGCCCTATGTCATCTTTATCGGTGGCGTGAAACACGAAGCCGAGACGGGCGAAGAGGTTGTTGCCACGGTTCGGGCTCTTTCCTTCAGAACGAGTGAAGAGACCGTTCTCCTCACCGTTTTCATCGAAGAAGCGGCGATCCATTCTGGAGCCGCCGGTGTTACGTCTCATTCTGAAGCCTACGCCCGCGAATGCATCTATTTTGGATGAGTTATAGTTGATGTTGACTCCGGCATTTCCTCCACCACGAGAGGTGGTGCTGAGTTCGGCGCTGCCATAATATCCGGCTTTGCGGTCTTTTTTGAGTACGATATTGATGATGCCGGCCGTGCCTTCAGGACTATATTTAGCCGAAGGGTTAGTGATCACCTCTATACGGTCGATTGTCTCAGCCGGGATCTGTTCGAGAATCTGGGCACGGTTGTCGGCGGTAAGTCCCGATTCCTTGCCGTTGATCCATACTGTCACCGAGGAGTTGCCACGAAGAGATACCTCTCCATCCTGATCAACCTCCACAGAGGGGATCGATTCGAGAAGCTCGGAAGCCGATTGTCCGGCTGCTGTGACGTTAGCGTCAACCGTGAACACCTTCTTGTCGAGTTCGAAACGCATCTGGCTTCTTACGCCCTCAACCACCACCTCCTGAAGGAGTTTTGAATCGTCGGCCAGTTTAATATCGCCGACATTGATATTTCCGCCGGCTACATTAGCCTCACGTTCTTGGGTGACGCTACCGACGTTGGAGAATCGAAGCAGATATTTGCCATCTTTCACTCCTTTTAGTGTAAAGACGCCGTTTTCATCAGTGTTCGTACCGATAGGAAGAGGCTTACCTGTAGCTGCATTAATGAGTTGGACTGTGACGAAATCCATCGGCTCGCCCGTGGATTTATTGAAAACTTTGCCGGTGATGTCGCCGATTGCATAGGCCGGAAGCACGGCCATACCGATGGCACACGGAATAAGAAACCTAAGGTTCATAATTTATAGTCAGGAAGTTGTAATATCTGTAGAAACAAAGTTGCGTGGCTTCCGCTCTTTTTGGGTATATAGTGGAAAACACCGTAGAAAGAGATGTTGGAATGAAGCCCGTTATTTGTGACGCATGAGAAGGTTCAAGGTTTAAAAGCGTGAGTAAATTTTTTTATCAGGGGCAGGATAGTTGGCGGGACATGAAAAAAATCACCCCGAAGGTTTCTGATACCTTTGGGGTGATTTTAGTTGATATTACGGTTTAGGCTTGAGGGCAATCAGAAAGTGCCGTAGCGAAGCTGACGATAGAAGTTGAGGGTAGCGGTGAGCATGTAAGGGTAGAGCCATAGGAAACCTATGCCGCAGGTGATGATGGCGAGCAGGATCCATCCGATAAATCTCAGTTGAAGACAGAAGAGATCCCACTTGTGACCTTGCATCATATTCCAGCTCATCTTGAGGGCATCTATGCCGGAGATGTTGGGGTCGTCGGCCATTATGAAGAAAGTCATACTGAATCCGAGACCGATAATTATGCCCGGTACAATCAGTAGACAAGTTCCGATGCTTGTGGCGAGAGAGTAGAGAAGACCTGCCACGAGTGTCTCTACGAAACGGTTGAATCCGACGAAGAGGATGTCGAAATTATTGTTCTTAGTGTCAACAAGACGGCTCAAGAAGAGAATATAGCCAAGTGTGAGAGGCCCGTAGATGATGAGCTCTCCGATGTAGGTGAAAGATGCGGCGCTCAGAATGGCGAGATAAATAAGAGTGCCGATCGCGGCATACATCCATTGTCCGGCAAGCTGGGCTTTAGCCCTGCGCATAAACATAACGTTATCCATAATTGAGAAAATTTAAGTGAATACTCGGGTAATGAAGTGGAATGGAGAGGGAAGTGAGAACTTCAATATGCGAATTTATAAAAAATAATTTTAACTTTAATATAATTTTATTAAATTCGCCAATAATATTTCAAACTAATCGTAAATAAAATGCAGACAAACGATGACAACATCACCACCGGCACCGGACTGCCCGAGAACGCTTTTCGTGAGCTGGCAGCCGATGAGCAGTACACGCCGGTGATGCATCCGGCCCACGATCAGCAGGAGGTGACTCCTTATTCGGTGGGCATGGGCCTTCTGATGGCCATAGTGTTTTCCGCAGCCGCCGCCTACCTCGGACTTAAGGTGGGCCAGGTGTTTGAGGCTGCCATCCCGATCGCTATCATAGCGGTGGGTCTCAGCCAGGCGCTTAAGAAAAAGAGCCCTCTGGGACAGAACGTCATTATCCAGAGTATCGGCGCATGTTCCGGTGTAATTGTGGCCGGAGCAATCTTCACGCTTCCGGCTCTCTTTATTCTTCAGGCGAAATATCCGGATATAACCGTTCAGTTCTACCAGATTTTCCTGTCGTCGCTGTTGGGCGGTATCTTGGGTATCCTTTTCTTTATACCTTTCCGTAAGTATTTCGTAAAGGATATGCACGGCAAGTATCCTTTCCCTGAGGCCACTGCCACCACGCAGGTGCTCATATCGGGTGAGGCATCGGCCGCGGAGGGTGGAGGCCAGGCCAAGACTCTAATCGTGGCCTCGCTCATCGGCGGTATCTATGACTACATCGTGGCTACGTTCGGCTGGTGGGCCGAGAATGTTACGTCATTAGCTTCATCAGCGGGTCAGGCTATAGCAGAGAAGACAAAGCTCGTGCTGAGTTGCAACACAGGCGCCGCTCTTCTTGGTCTCGGCTACATCGTAGGCCTCAAATATGCGTTTGTGATCTTTGCCGGCTCAATCTTTGTGTGGTGGATAGTCATACCTCTGATGGGAACATATGGCAATGCCGAGCTCGCCGCTATGGGCCCGGAGGCTATCTTCCGCGACTATGCGCGAATGATCGGCATCGGCGGTATCGCAATGGCCGGAGTGATCGGCATCATCAAGTCGTGGCCTATAATCTCGCAGGCTGTGGGTCTTGCCGGGCGTGAGCTCAAGGGAAAGAGCGGTGCAGCAAAAGAGATGCGTTGGCAGATGGATATCTCGATGAAGCATATCGTGTTCTTCATCGTTCTTGCACTTGTGGCCGTTCTTCTGTTCTTCTGGTTTGGTGTGATCCACACGTTCTGGCAGGCGATTATCGCTTGGGCCGTGGTGACTGTGATCGCTTTCCTCTTTACTACAGTGGCTGCCAACGCTATAGCAATTGTAGGCTCTAATCCTGTGTCGGGCATGACCCTGATGACGCTTATCATCGCTTCGGCAATTTTCGTGGCAATCGGCCTCAACGGCACCTCCGGCATCGTGGCTTCAATGGTGATAGGTGGTGTGGTCTGCACCGCTCTCTCAATGGCCGGTGGTTTTGTAACCGACCTTAAGATCGGTTACTGGCTCGGCTCTACTCCCAAGAAGCAGGAGAGCTGGAAATTCCTCGGCACCCTGGTGTCTGCCGCTACTGTGGGTGGTGTGATCATGGTGCTCAATCAGGTGTATGGTTTCACCGGTGAGAATGCTCTTGTGGCACCTCAGGCCAATGCTATGGCTAAGGTGATCGAGCCGCTTATGATGGGTGGCGACACTCCCTGGATCCTTTATATGGTGGGTGCTATTCTGGCATGTATACTCAACTGGCTCGGTGTGCCTGCTTTGGCGTTCTGTCTCGGTATGTTCATCCCCTTGAGCCTTAACACTCCGATGCTCGTGGGTGGTGCTATAGCATGGTATGTGGGTAATTCATCCGACAAGAAAGAGGTGAACGATGCCCGCAGGGATCGTGGCACATTGCTTTCATCCGGTCTTATCGCCGGCGGTGCATTGTTCGGAGTGTTTGCAGCGATCACCCGCTTCGCAGGTTTTGAATATGTGAATCCTCTCAGCGAGATCACAAGTCAGATTCTCGGCTGTGTGGCTTATCTTCTCCTGATCGGTTATCTTATCTGGGATAGCAAGAGAGTGAAGGTCGGCCCGCTGAAGTAAAAATATTCAGTGGTATTACATATGAGAGAGCCGGAATCCACGTGGGTTCCGGCTCTCTCGTGTCTATTTTTTGGCATTAAGCTGACTTTTGAGTGCGGTATGTGCAATTATTGTGCAGGAGTCTGCTTGGTGAATTTCTGCACGCGCGATGCCCAGAAATCCTTCAGTGACTGCCAGGGAACGATGGAAGATGGGAGGTCTCCGATTTTCACGTCGTGTCCGTTCAGGCGAGTCAGAGCATATATATTGCCTGAAGGAGCCTTGAGGAGAGTAATCTCAAAGTTTGCTCCGAGAGGCACAACCTCATAGTCTTTCCAAAATTCATCTACGTTATCCGGGGTGGCGAGAGGGGCGTTGCATCCCGCCACATCACAAAGAGAGAGAAGAGGCATGAGTGTTTCGGCATGACCGAAATAGAGTATTGCTGAATCGTAGGTCTTTTCTGATACAGGAGATACTTGAGAATTGGCAGAGGAGGCTGCAGAGGAAAGATCATCGATGAGTCGTGAGAGCAGAGGTGTGGCACCTTCGACCGGAATAGAGCTTATGGGATTATCGGTGCGTGCGAAGTAATGTTCGAGATTTGCAGCCTTCCAGCAGTTTTTGTATTCCTCGGGCGACATCCAGCGGGAGTCGGGGGCCGGCAGTCCTGCAGCGCGGAGCGATTGAATCACACTGTATATGTCGAGAGTGAGCTTACGGTTCTCTTTTTCATCGAAAGTTGAGCCAAACAGGTTTATGGCCGGTTGAGGAGATACATACCCATCAATGAAATTATCATATTCCTTCTGCCAGGGTTTCTCTTTCAGATAGCTCACATATGCCGGGTCGGTGGTGAAATATCTGAGTAGTGGGTCGAATTTGTGTCCTTCGGCAGTGTATATGTCAAGTTTTGGCTGGAGTGAGCAGAGCGAATGGGTGAATTCATACATACTCATAACCACCCGGGGCACATATGTGGCCGTAGCGTTGATTGTTCCCTCTTGAGTGACGGAGGGCCACATCTCAGCCATTTGAACTGCGAGACGTTGCTGTTCATAGGCACCTACAGAGTCAAGGGCACCCCAGCGACCGTCGGTGTGCTTTTTCACGAGGTCTACGAGCGTTGCCATCTCCTCGCCAAGAGGGGTAAGATTTCCGGCCTCGCGGGCTTTTGAGATTGCCTCTTCAAGTTTTGTAATTTTCTTTTCAGAGGAGAGAAATCTTGCGCCATGTCGGCCTACGTAGCTGATGAAGAAGGGTGTGAGGGAATCGGGCACTTCGGCCGGACTGCATGCAGAGAAATCATAAGGCATCATGCTCCCGTCGTAGGTCGCCGGAAGTATTTGGTAAGCCGGATGAGAATGATCTGAGAGAGAGATGACGACCGATGAAAAGCGTTGCCCGATATTGCTCTGCGCAGACTCGGATGAACCGGGTAATGATACGGTGGATGAAGGCATGGCTCCCCATGCAGATGCAATAGTAGCTTCCAATGCAGATGCAGTAGTGGCTTCCTGTGTTAATGGAGGATTGGTTCCTTGGGCATATGCAGTAAAGGAGAGGGTAGTGGCGATAAACATTGCGCACAAAGAGAATAGCTTTCCGTGCTTCCGGAGGTTTCCGGTGCTTTGCGACTTCTTGTATGGTTGGAGATGTGTATTCATAGACATAAAGATTGAGGGTTATAACTCTATAACGCTCAATCTTACTTTAAGTTGATATTATATGGCTGAGGAGTGTAATGCAAACTGTCATATGACTATTTCTATTATAAAGAGCCTGTGATTATTTGTTAATAGAATAATAAGTTATTATCTTTGCGTATAAGCTGAAAATTGATCATTATGTTAGGAATCAAGCAAAATACCTCTCCACTCTCGGGAGACAATGCCGAAAAGATAAGACGGGCAGCTATACGTGTGGCTCTGGAAAAACCAAATAAAGAAGAAATTACATTCATTGAACGACAAAGAGAAATCAAACATAAGTATAAAGTTGTCTGGAAATGAAGAGTACGGATAAGTCTTCTTTCTATTTTGAGAGGTCTGATGAAATATCAGTCCTTTCAAAATTTAATTGCGATTTATCTCACGATTAAGCGCAATTACCTCCGAATACCGGATAGGACCCAACTTCATAGATTGATTTTACAGATATATAAACTTCGCTATGAAGTTCTAACCAGATGTCTTTTAGCTTAAACTTTTTTAAATCATTGTAAACTATTACTTATCGAATAGACCTCGGATTTCTTTGTCGAAGTCGGAGTCGATTTGTTGTGTCGGATTGAAAAGGTCGTATTCAGCTTCAGCTTTGGCCTTTGCCTGTGCTGCTGAGATACTACCTCTATCGGGTAGTATCTTATAGTCATTGAAGGTTAAGAATTTATCAACGCTCTTAGCAAACTGATCCATATTGAATACGTTGCCACGCTCAATCTGTCCCTCAATATAATCGAAATAAGATGTTACGGTGCGTTCAAGTGAGCGGATCTCTTTCTCAGAGAGATAATTTTTAGCAACTGTGACGTCCGATTTCAGGATACGGCCCTCAGGTGCATATTTCCATGTTGTCAGTCCCATGTGAGGTTTCTTATGGTCTGCTCCGGAATGGATAATTTCAGCGGCGGTATGGCCGGTTATGGCATAATGGAATCTGTTCTGCACCATTGCATAAAACTCCCTTGTAGTTGGAGCAAGGCGATCATAATCTATGCTACATTCAGCATAGATATCAGTTATCTGTTGCCAAATACGTCGCTCACTGGCTCGGATGGAGCGCACTCGCTCAAGAAGTTCACGGAAATAGTCGCGTCCAAACACTTCATTACCTTGCTTCAGACGGTTATCATCTAACACAAACCCTTTGCGAATATATTCATTCAGTACACGGGTTGCCCACTGTCTAAAAGTAGTGGCACGCCGACTGTTAACTCGGTAGCCAACGCTAATAATCGCATCAAGGTTATAAAAAGCTCTTTCCCGTTCAACTTGACGATTACCCTCTGTCTGAACTGTTCGAATTTTTCGAATAGTTGCTTCCTCGGTCAACTCACCTGTTGAGAATATCTCTTTCAAATGATAATTGATAGTGTTAACCTCTACACCAAACAGCTCTGCCATTGCTTTCTGAGTAAGAAAAATTGTCTCCCCTTGGACAATAGCTTGTACGGTGCCTGAATTGTCAGGTAAATTATATAGTATAAATTGAATTTCCTTTGTCATTGTAATAATCTATTGAATTTTAGAGATTTGAGTTGAGTGAGAATCTCTGCCTCAAGTCGATGACTTTCGGCTAACCTCATTAAAATTATTTCCCTTCATGAGCTCAGTGAGGTGTAAGGATTTTTACATTTGCGATTAGTGCAAATTTAACGATTAATCTTGACTTCTACAAATAGAGGATGTGTCAAATTACAATCTTTTGGCACATCCTCTACAATTTATTTATCCTCTGTAATTTATTAAGGTCTATGTTCGTCAATCAATAAATTTGCTGCTTGCTTGCGAGCGATAGTAGTCCCTGCGTGATTGACAGGAACCCCGGGAAGTAACAGTAGTCACCGGCGGTCGAGGCTCCGATCTGTTTATTTCTTATCGTGGTAGTCGGTTTCGATGAAGTCGATATTCTCTTTGTATTCCGTATGTTTTAGCTTTACGGCACCACCCGTCATTGCGCTGATATGGGATGCCATGTTGCGGCGTACATAGTCTTTCTGCTTTAGTACTGCTATTCTTTTGGAGTTGAAAGTTTTTTCCTTATCCTCGTAAGGGTCTTTGAGGGTTTCGTCACACTGCTGTAATCCTTTGATGGTGAATCCGTATTCCTTGTCGGCAGTGATAGCCTCCATTATCAAGCCGGGTAACCCGCATAGTTGCCACGGACCGTCGGAAACACCCAAATCTGTGGTGAACCAAGCAATCCATTTTCGGCCATGATAATCAGCTGTAGCCATCTGACACTCATAGCCAAGCACATTCTTAGTAGAGTCACCGAGCTCCCATTTCAGATCATCCATATCCACTTCATAGCGATATCGGTCGCCCATATTTGTATCCCATACGGTTATCTTTCCGGTGGTGAAGTCTTTACGACATTTGTATCTTTTATTACGAGAAATGCCCATCTCATTTCTTATCTTGAACCAGGAGCCACCGGTCGCCTGGGCTTTTTCGAAAGCTGCTTTATCTGCTTCCTCTAACATTCTTCTTCCCTCCGGATCATTTTCGAGCGAATCGATAAGGTGGGTTTGAGGATCGTAATAGTATGACGCAGTCGGTGCCAACTGAAGTATGTATTTACCGGTATTGGTGATCGTATCACCGGTGTTGGTGTTGATGGTTTTATCCATAGTCTCGTACTCAGCCTTGAGGCGAGCGTGATCGGTGGTATTAGCTTGAATAGTGGCGGGAGTAAAGGCCAGAGCCATCATGGTGAGCATGAAGGTCATTGAGAATCCAGTTGGTTTATTGGTAGTAGTATTCATAACTTGAGATTTTGTGAGGCAAAAGTAGTAATAATTTTTAAAATACAACTAATTTTATCGGAAATAAAACTAAAAAATACATTATTAGTCGAAGTTCATGATTAAAAAAACGGTGAGGAGTCAGACTTCTCTGACGCCTCACCGTTTCTTTATGTTAAGTGGCAGGTAATGATACGTGGTAATAAAGTTACAGAAGAATCTCTACGAGCGGACCTGCGAAGAAGGCTGTGAGCACTCCGTTCAGGATGAGTCCGAGTGTGGCATACGCTCCGTAACGGTCGGATATCTCGCTGAGTCGGTTTGTACCCATTACGTGGGCAGCTGTGCCCATACTTAGACTTTGCGACACTGCATGGCGCACATGACCCCAGTACATCATTTTCAGTCCACACGCTGCCCCGATCATGCCGACGACAACCACAATGGCAGACGTAAGAGCCGGTATGCCACCTATTTGACGGGTGATCTCTATGGCGATAGGGGTGGACACGGATTTAGGGGCAAGTGAACAGATGACATCCGGAGTGGCACCGAGCCATTTGGCTATCAGCACTACTGTGACGATACCAGTGATACATCCCACTAATTCAGTTATGAAGAGGGTCATAAACTGGGAGCGTATGTGCTTCAGTTCATTGAAAAGCGGTAATCCCAAAGCTACGATGGCCGGTTTCAGCCAGAACTCGATAAGAGATCCGGATTCGTGGTATTTCTCATAGGTGATACCGGTGATTTTCAGAAAGAGGATCATCGCCACGATTGTTATGAGCATCGGGCTTAACCAGGAAATTCCACTCTTCTTTTGAATCCAACCGGAGCCCCAGTATATGAGAAATGTAATTGCTATGAGTGAGAGTGGATGGGAGAGATGGTCATTTATTACTGCGATGTCCATTATGACGATGTTTTAGACGGTTGTGTAGAAACTGATGAAGATGGCCGGTCACCAAAAGCACTATGAGGATCGAGACTACAGTCGCTACCGTGATAGGCAACCATTCAGCTGCGATAAGGTCGAAATAAAGCATGAGGGCCACTCCCGGAGGGACAAAGAAGAAAGCCATATTTGAGATGAGAAACTTACAGATGGGGCGAATGGTCTCAGGATTCACGATCTTGCGTTCGAGAAGCAGAGTGAGAATAAGCATGCCCCAGATGCTGCCGGGTATATTCAGCCACGGAATGAGGGCGAGCAGCTCTCCAAGAGCCAGACATCCGAAAATTATACCGAATTGTTTTGCCATGTGTCTTTTTTCATTAGTTTGACAAATTTAACCAATTTTGAGGAAAATGACAATAAGAGGTGCATATTCGACAAATTTTTTCGTTAAATAAACGGACATGGTAATGCACCATAGGGGATGGCATAATACTTAAATGGCATGATACTTAATCGGTGTCTTTACCCTAAAAATCTTTTAAACCAACTCCTTGATATGATCAGTTGCTACAGGCACCTGATTATTAATTATATATACTTACTTATGGCCGACAATTATCTTGAACAGCGAATGGAGGATATGCGCTCCGGCAAACTTCGCAGCTCCTCAGCTTCCCAAGCTGCGGGGCAATCCCCCCGAAAAGGATATCTTCAGATAACATTCCCGCCTCGTAGGGTGGTGGTGACAGGGGGAGTCAACGGTATCGGATTGGCGATAACCCGTTCTTTCCTTCAACTTGGTTGTAAAGTCGCGGTGTTCGACAAGGATGCGGCCGGCGAAGAGATGGCGCGTAGGGAGGGGATTAGGTTTTACCGGGTCGATCTCAGAGATGCGGAGGCTGTGGAGAGGGCATTTCTGGACGTGCTCCACGCATGGCGTGATGTTGACATCGTGATCAACAATGCAGGAGTAGGGGCGTTCGAGCCTCTTGTGGAGAGCAGCGTGGAGCATTTCGATATGATTATGTCGTCGAATGTGAGGCCTGTGTTCATATTGGCCAATCTTTGGGCCAAGCATAAGAAAAGATACCCGATACCATCTGATTATGGAGGACGGATGATCAATATAACCTCTACACGCCACATACAGAGCGAAGCCGGAACGGAAGGGTATTCGGCCAGCAAGGGGGCTATTGCCTCGCTTACTCATGCGCTGATGATGTCGCTTTCTGAATTTAGGATAACTGTAAACTGTATCTCTCCAGGCTGGATACATACCGGAGATGACAGTGAGCTAAGAGAGGAGGATCATCTGCAGCATCCATCCAGACGAGTAGGGAAGCCGGAGGATATAGCGCGAGCCTGTGTATTCCTCTCTACTCCGGGTAATGACTTCATCAATGGAGCCGACCTCGTGATTGACGGGGGGATGACACGCAAAATGATTTATATACCATAATATTTTACGCAATGATAACATCAACTTTGAAACAGAAATCGAATCTTTTTATTTTTCCTTACGGTGTAGCTCTCACAGGTGGCCTGCTTCTGCTGGCCGCTTCCTGCACGTCGACTATTGACGATAATGAGTTAATCATAGACCCGGTAGACCCGAACTATCCATCGCATTATGTTGACTTGGAAAATGTGAAACTACCATCGAAGCTTCCTTCACAAGTAAAGGAGTATACCGGGTTTACACTGTCGTTCAACAGCGACAATAAGACACCCAACTATGTGGCTTGGGAGTTGCTTGGCGAAGAGGTGAAATACGATATAGACCGTTCCGACAATTTCTGGCAAGACACTTCGCTGAAAGGATGCCCTACGACAAAGGACTACACCGGTTCAGGCTATGACAGAGGCCATATGTGCCCGGCAGCCGACCAGAAATGGAGTGATGATGCTATGAATGATTGTTTTGTTATGGCCAATATCTGTCCGCAGTTGCATGCGTTGAATGCCGGGGCTTGGCTCACCCTTGAGAATAAGGAGAGGGAATGGGCCAAACGCGATTCGGCAATTATGATAATAGCCGGGCCGATATATGCCGATGACGACACCAAGAGAATCGGAAATGCCGGAGTGAGGGTGCCGAGCGCGTTCTTCAAGGTTTTCCTTGCCCCTTACGTAAAGGAGCCACGAGCCATAGCGTTCGTCTACCCCAATATGACCGCTCCCGGCAATATGGAGAATTACGCCATGAGCGTAGACGCTCTCGAAAAGGAATTGGGCTATGATTTCTTCTCTGCTTTGCCTGACGATATGGAGAAGAAAATTGAAGCTTCATTTTCTTTCTCTTCGTGGAATAAATAACAGAGATGCAACTTGATTATTTTAAAGGGAAGTGTGGCCGTCTTACTATAGCAGGCCTTTCACTTCTTGCTTTTTATCCTTCGGCTTTCGCTAATAATGGAGAGGAGATTCCGGAGGATACTGTTTCTGTAAATAAGCTTACAGAAATTGTTGTGACCGGACAGTCGGCCCGTCAGCGTCTTGATAATGTGCAGTTAGGTGCGGAGAATCTTGAACTCTCACGTCTTGCTCTCACTCCCTCATTCGGGGGAGAAAGGGATATCATCAGAGCTATCTCTCTGCTCCCCGGTGTGAGAAGTGAATCAGATGGCGGCGGCGGATTTGAGGTGAGGGGAGGTACGGCTTCGCAGAATCTCATCACCTTAGACGGCATTAACCTCTACAATCCCTCTCATGTGATGGGTATCTTCTCAACATTCAATGATAATGCGCTCGGTAGGGTTACATTGTACAAGGGGCCTTTTCCGGCTTCTTTCGGCAGTGCAACTTCTGCTGTGCTTGAATCATCGTTGGCTTCAGGAGATATGGAGGGGTATCATTATTCGGGCACTATCGGTATGTTGGCAGCCAAGCTCCATGCAGACGGTGTGATTGTGAAGGATAAACTATCATTTGCTGTTGATGCAAGGCGTTCTTACGTAGATGCCTTCCTGCAGATGGTGCCTAAGTATCGGGGCACCGTAATGAACTTCTACGATGTGTCGGCTAAATTGCGGTATAACCTCTCTACCCGTAATATGATAGATGTATCCTTTTTCATCAGCCACGACAATATGGCTGTAAAGGATGTTATGGGTATGCATTGGGGCAATTTGGGCGCTTCGATAAATTGGTTGTGGCGTGGTTCGTCTGCCTTCTCTCTCGTCACGAATCTTTCATTCGACCATTATTCCCCGATTATGGAGATGTCGGTTATGGAGATGGACGAGAGGATGAGACAATATATCCATAATTATACTCTCACGGAGAAGCTGCATATAAGACTCTCAGATTCATCCGCACTCGACGCAGGGTTGAGGTCAGCACTATTAGGTGTGAAATCGGGAGAATGGGAGATGAATGGGGTGTATGAGAAGGAGTCGCGGTCAGTGTGGGAGAATGCTCTGTGGCTTAATTATGATGGAAATTTTGCTGAGAGATGGAAGTTGAGTGCCGGTGGTCGGTTGAATCTCACTTCTGTGATTACCTCACCGCGTTTTCATGATTTTGTGGCTGTCTCGCAGGAGTCGCAGCCGTTTCACCATAAGACCTATTGTGATTTCGAACCACGGATTTCGGTTACGTTTGATATTGACGAAAACCATAACCTGAAGGCAGGTATAGGTATGGCGTCGCAGAATCTTCACTCCATACGTTCGAGCTCAACAAGTATGCCGTTCGACCGTTATGCCGTGACCTCTTCTGAGGTGCGACCGGAAAGGGCTTTGCAATATGGAGTGGGGTATATGGGAATGACATCTGACGGCGGATTCGAATGGTCGGCTGAGGCTTATTATAAGTCAATACGGAATGTCTATGATTATCTTGACGGTAAGAACTCCTTCTCCGATATCAATCTGCAGTCGATTATCGCTGGTGGTAAGGGGCGAAGCTATGGGCTCGAGCTTATGATGCGCAAGAACCTCGGAGCATTCTCGGGATGGTTGGCATATACACTGACTCATACGCAGACAAAGATTGCGGAGGTGAACGATGGCAGATGGTTTAATGCCACGAACGACCGCAGGCACGATTTGTCGGCAACTCTTCTTTACCGTATAAATGACAAGTGGAATGTGTCTGGTGCCTGGATTTATTATTCCGGTCAACCACTTACTGCTCCGGATGTGAAATATACTATTTCCGGTATGACCTGCTACTATTATTCTCAACGAAATTCTTACAAGACACCTCCCACCCATCGTCTTGATTTAGCTGCAAACTATACGCACGTTGGGAAACGATTCACTTACGAGTGGAGCTTCGGCATCTATAACGCCTATTGCCGTTATAATCCGTATATAGTATATTTCGAAGATGACCCCTCGAAGCCTTCCGGCACACGGGCGGTGCTTCAGGCTATGTATGGTCTGATTCCATCCGTTTCATGTACATTGAAATTCAATTGATATTCGCTATGAACAAATCCTATATAGCAACTTGCGTTTTTGTTTTTTTATGTGTGGGTTTTGCAGGGTGTAAGAAGGAGATTGACCTTGAATATCATGATATTCCGGCAATGCCTGTGATAGAAGGTGTGCTTTCGGATGAAGGTGCCAAGGTATCTGTTACGCTTACTACACCAATGGATGAGCCTATGGACAATACGCCTTTAACCGACGCGAAGGTTATGATTAGGAATGTGGCTTCAGGTGAATCGGTTGACCTGCTTCCGGATGAAGATGGTATTTATGTATCTTCTGATGTAGGAATTCCTGGTGAAGAGTATAGACTGGAGGTGGAGCGTAACGGTGAGTCTTACACAATGTCAACCATGATGTTTGCTCCGGTTGACATAGAATCCGCCCGTTTTGAATGGATAAGCATGCCTTATGATGAGGTGGCCGTGCTTCAGGTGAGATATTACGACAATCCGGAGATTTCGGGGGAGTGCTACTGGGTCAGGGTTTATAGAAACGGAGAAATCTATATGTGGCAGGAGCAGTCTGACCGCACTTCGAGCGACGGGATAATGACATTCACTGCTATGACCTCGCGGCACGACACGGATGAAGAGGATGAGAAGGACTTGATAAATGATGGCGATGTGATTACGGTGACAGTGTCTCCTATCACGAAAGCTATGCATGATTATCTGGAGGCCATCGGCAATAACAGTAGTGGGCCACGACTATTCACGAGTGTGCCTGAGTCTCCCGGTTGCTTAGGTTATTTCATGGCTACCACCACCAGCTCCACTTCACTCATTTTCCACAGATAAAAAAGATAGTAAAAAAAGATAGCCTCCGGTTGCAACAGAATGCTACCGGAGGCTATATTGTATTAAAGGAGTGAGAGGAGAGTGGTTATGTCTGTTTCGGTGGTTGACCAGTCGGTGACGAATCTGACTTTTGATTCCTTCTCGCCTCGCGGTCCCCATAGTTCAAAGCCCACCTCCTTGCTCAGACTGTCGATCACCCCATTCGGGAGAATGAAAAATTGCTGGTTGGTGGGGGAATCTATAAAGGTGGTGTAACCTTTGGCGAGAAGTCCCTCCTTGAGCTGCATGGCTAACTTGTCGGCATGTCGGCCGATACGGAGATAAAGATTGTCGGTAAACAATGTCTGGAATTGCACGGCAAGAAGACGTCCTTTAGCGAGAAGAGCACCGTGGAGCTTCATTACCGACATGAAGCGTGGTAACAGTTCCGGTCGACGGGTGACGACAGCCTCGCCGAACAGAGCGCCGCATTTCGTGCCTCCTATATAGAATACGTCGGCGAGAGCGGCAATGTCATGAAGAGAGACATCGGCATTTTCAGCGGCAAGACCATAAGCTAATCTGGCTCCGTCGATAAATAGCGGCATATTGAATTTTTGACATACGGAAGAGAGTTGTTCAAGCTCCTTATGAGAGTAGAGAGTGCCGAATTCAGTAGGATAAGATATGTAGACCATAGAGGGGCGCACCATATGTTCGTTGGTGTCATCATTGTAGAAATCCTCCATATATCGGCTCACAGCAGCGGCTTCCAGTTTACCGTCTACCCCCGGCAGAGCTATCACTTTATGACCGTCGGCCTCGATAGCTCCTGATTCGTGAACATTGATATGTGCGGAATCGCAACAGAGCACGCCGTCATTTCTCGACAGCAGACGGTCGATTACCGTCTTGTTGGTTTGTGTGCCACCCTGCATAAAGAATACCGCACCCTTTTCAAGACCGCAAGCCTTGAGTATCGTGGATTTGGCTTCGGCAGTAAATGAATCGAACCCGTAGCCGACACTTTTAATGAGGTTGGTGTCGCATAAGGAAGCCAGTATCTCGGGATGAGCCCCCGCCATATAATCGCAATTGAAGTAAATCATAAGAGCCTATTGCAAGATAAAATAGTCTCCGGCGGATCGATCGACCCATAACCGGAGACTACCTTTCATTATGAAAAAGATTGACGTCGTTATTTATTGAATACAGGATCGTTGGCGAGAAGCCATTGAGCTATCTGAACGGCATTGAGAGCCGCGCCTTTTTTTATCTGATCGCCTACCACCCAGAAGCTGAGTCCGCAAGGGTCTGAGAGATCCTTGCGCAGGCGGCCGACATAGACAGGATCCTTACCGGTGATGTCGAGTGGCATGGGATATTGCTTCTCGGCCGGAACATCCTTCACAACGAGCCCCGGAGCTTTCTCGAAAGCTGCCATTACTTCGTCGGTAGAGAGCGGTTTCTCAGTCTCAACCCAGATGGCCTCGCTGTGAGCACGAAGCACAGGCACACGGACGCAGGTGGCGCTCACCTTTATATCATCGTCGTGCATGATCTTGCGGGTCTCGTTATACATCTTCATCTCCTCCTTGGTGTAGCCGTTGTCGGTAAACACATCTACATGGGGGATGAGGTTGAAGGCGAGCTGATATGCAAACTTCTCGATGGTAGGCTCCTTGCCATCCTGCAATTCCTTATACTGGTTGATGAGCTCCTGCATAGCCTGAGCACCCGCGCCGCTGGCGGCCTGATATGTAGCCACGTGTACGCGACGGATGGGGGAGAGATCATGAATAGGCTTGAGAGCCACCACCATCTGGATAGTGGTGCAGTTGGGATTGCCAATAATGTTGCGGGGACGGCAGAGCGCATCGGCACCGTTTACTTCCGGCACAACCAAGGGCACGTCGGCATCCATGCGGAATGCGCTGGAATTGTCGATCATCACGGCTCCATGACGGGTGATGACGTCGGCATATTCCTTTGATGTGCCGGCACCGGCTGATGTGAATGCTATATCCACACCGGAGAAGTCGGCATCATGGTCAAGAAGCTCCACTTTGATCTTCTTGCCACGGAATTCATATTCAGATCCGGCACTTCTCGGCGAACCGAAAAGACGGAGATTGTCAACCGGGAAATTCTGCTCGTCGAGCACTCTGAGGAGCTCCTGGCCCACTGCGCCACTCGCTCCGACGATAGCTACGTTCATAAGAGTAATGGGATTATGTATTGTTACTGTTTGCCGGAAGTGGCTACTGTACGGTTGATTTTCTTTACAAGACCCTGAAGCACTGCACCGGGACCAAGCTCGATAAATTCATCAGCACCATCAGCGATCATGGCCTCGACATCTTGAGTCCAACGCACGGGGGCGGTGAGCTGCTTGATAAGGTTAGCCTTTATCTCTTCGGGATCTGTGTGAGGTTTGGCATCAACGTTCTGATATACGGGGCATATGGGAGTCTCAAACTTTGCAGCGGCGATAGCCTCGGCGAGTTCTTCCTGAGCAGGCTGCATCAGGGGGCTGTGGAAAGCACCACCCACTTTGAGCTTGAGGGCACGTTTTGCACCGGCAGCAAGAAGTTTCTCGCAAGCTTTGTCGATACCTTCCAAAGTGCCGGAGATAACAACCTGGCCCGGACAGTTATAGTTGGCGGGAGCAACCACATCGTCAACCTCTGCACATATCTCCTCAACCTTAGCGTCAGGAAGAGCGAGCACGGCAGCCATAGTAGAGGGCTGGGCCTCACAAGCTTTCTGCATGGCATGGGCACGAGCCGACACAAGCTTCAGTCCCTCTTCGAAAGAGAGGGCACCGGCGGCTACGAGCGCGGAGAACTCTCCGAGGCTGTGTCCGGCAACCATGTCGGGTTTAAAGTCGTCGCCAAGGCTCTTGGCAAGGATCACACTGTGCAGGAAGATAGCGGGCTGGGTCACCTTAGTCTGTTTGAGGTCATCCTCTGTGCCTTCAAACATGAGGTCGGTGATGCGGAAACCAAGAATCTCGTTTGCTTGATCGAAGAGTTTGCGGGCTTCAGCGTTTGTCTCGTAGAGGTCTTTGCCCATGCCTACGAACTGCGCACCCTGTCCCGGAAAAACATATGCTTTCATTACCTATAGATTTACGTTATTAATATGTGTCAGAAATTAATTATTTATTCCTTGTCGCCCTCTAAGGCGATCTTCTAACCGTTTTTCAGTTATAACATAACTCTATTACGCCATCAAAACGGTGTAAAATCTCATTAGAATAAGCCACTAATCAATCATATCATTAATTTATGACCTATGCTTATGAATTGCGCAAAGTTACAAATAAATTTTGATATACGGAAATCGGGAGAGCCATAAGAGCCTGAGGACTATTCTATGGGTAGTGTTGGATTGATGAGAAAGAGATGTTCGGTGGCACGTGTCACGGCTGTGTATAGCCATCTGTAGAAATCAGGGCCGAGTGCGTCGGGAGCTATCGCCCCCATGTCGATATACACGTGGCGCCACTGTCCGCCCTGGGCCTTATGGCATGTGACGCAATATGCGTATTTAGCTTGGAGAGCATTATAGAAGGGATCTTCCATCGCACCTTTTATTTTATGTGATATCTCTCCATCATATTCCGCCATCACGCAATTATAGAATCGTTCCATCTCTTCACGAGGGATATTGGGCCCTTCACACACGAGGCTGCGGAGCATAATCTTGGCGGCCACCGGTGCCTCAGTGTCGGGAAGCCGAAGTTCGACATCTACAAAGAAACGCCCGTAAGCTTTCTCCGCATGACCCACCCATGTCACCTCAGCCGTTTCGCCGTTTGCAATGAAGTTCTTCAGTTTGTTGGCTTTACTCCAGAAATAATCGTTTTTCGAGATTACGAGTCGGTCGCCCTGCTGAAGCGGCTCTTCGGCATAGAGCACGAGGTTGCGGATTGCCTTGTTGAAATTGTTGGCACGTTTGTTTGAGCGGGTTACAATCAGCGTCTCCTCAACCCCGACGCTGCTCCAGGAGCTTGAGAGATAGTCGGCCAGTTCCCTGGGATCAACCACGGTTACATCTGCAAAATTCCTGACATAAAGTGAGAAATTTTCGGAGGGGAAATTTGAATAGAGGAATTGACGTATTATGGTGGCATTATATAGGATTCCGCTTCCGGCGGCCTGCCTGACAGGGACATCGAGTGAGAACGTTACGGGATTCAATCCTATCTGACGAAGCCGTTCGGGGTTCATGGCCGGACTGTCGGTCATTCCTACCGGTGGAAGCTGGGCCAGATCTCCCACAAGCACCATCGCCGAGCCGGGAGCGGAATACACATGGCGTGTGAGCTGGCAAAGAAGGGAGGAGGAATTCGCTCCGTCGGTTATCATTGATGCCTCATCAATAATAAAAGTGGTGTCGGCGTCGCGATTCTCCGCAAGGAAAAAAGTGGTGTTGGAGGGATCGAGCGAGTTGCCTCTGAAAATGCGCTTGTGAATTGTGGATGCACGGTCAGACGACATTGCCGCGGCCACTTTAGCCGCGCGTCCCGTGGGGGCAAGAATCACAGTGTTGACAGCTGACTTTCGTAACGCCCTTACAAGGGCACCTATCACAGAAGTCTTGCCTGTGCCGGCGTATCCATTGAGCACGAACACATCTCTCGGGCCACGGTTTACGACAAAAGCTGCAAGAGCGTTGATAAGTGAAAACTGCCCGTCGTTAGGAGTGAAGGGCAGGGATGAGAGAATGAGCTGAACAAGCGAATCTCGAGTCATAATAGAAAAGAATCAGTGATGACGGAAAGGTTGAGACAACCGATGTGCGAAATTAGCTAAAAAATATGGAAAAAGGGGATGAGAAAGCTATATAAAATAAAATTTAGGCTTTCGAAAATAAAATAAGGTTAAAAATATGAGAGATATTGGGAGGGAATAAGAATTTTTTTGTACTTTTGCAGGTGAAAAACGGAGAGAATGTTCATAAAGACGCTAATTCTCTCTGTCGAGGCCCGAAATTAAGAAAAACATTAAAAGGCCGTTTCCAAAGGTCTTTAGGAAGAAATAAACAAAGTTTTTTTAAACATATATCAAGACATGAAAATTGCAAAGATTACAGGTCGCGAGATTCTCGATTCACGTGGCAACCCTACAGTAGAAGTTGACGTAACACTTGAAAGCGGTGCATTCGGCCGCGCAGCTGTTCCCTCCGGAGCATCTACAGGTGAGAACGAGGCTCTTGAGCTTCGTGACGGCGACAAGAGCCGTTACCTCGGCAAGGGTGTGCAGAAGGCGGTAGCCAATGTAAACGGCCCGATCGCAGAGGCTCTTCTCGGTATGAACGCTCTCGACCAGATCGCAGTAGACGAGGCAATGCTTGCCCTCGACGGCACTCCCACCAAGTCTAACCTCGGCGCAAACGCCATTCTTGGTGTTTCACTCGCAGTTGCTAAGGCAGCCGCTGACTATCTCGGTCTTCCCCTCTACAAATATATCGGTGGTGCCAACAGCTATGTGCTCCCCGTGCCTATGATGAACATCATCAACGGTGGCGCTCACTCTGACGCTCCTATCTGCTTCCAGGAATTCATGATCCGTCCCGTTGGCGCTCCTACTTTCAAGGAGGCTATCCGCTGGGGTGCTGAGGTGTTCCACAACCTCAAGTCAGTTCTCAAGGCTCGTGGTCTTTCCACAGCAGTAGGTGACGAGGGTGGTTTCGCTCCGAAGCTCGAAGGCACTGAGGATGCCCTCAACGTAATCATGGAGGCTATCAAGAAGGCTGGTTACGAGCCCGGTAAGGATATCACCATCGGTCTTGACTGCGCTTCTTCTGAGTTCTATCAGAATGGTGTATATGACTACACTCACCTGAAGAACGGTGCTGCAAAAGAGGCTAACGGCCAGAAGCTCACCAGCAAAGAGCAGGCTCAGTATCTTGAGAAGCTCATCACTGAGTATCCTATCGACTCTATCGAGGACGGTATGGACGAGAATGACTGGGAGGGCTGGAGAGAGCTCACCAAGCTCATCGGCGACCGTTGCCAGCTCGTAGGTGACGACCTCTTCGTAACCAACGTTAAATATCTTGAGCGCGGCATCGCTGAGGGTTGCGGTAACTCTATCCTCGTTAAGGTTAACCAGATCGGTTCACTCACCGAGACTCTCCGTGCAGTTGAGATGGCTCAGCGCAATGGCTACACCGCAGTTATCTCTCACCGTTCAGGCGAGACTGAGGACGCTACAATCGCTGACATCGCTGTTGCTACCAACGCCGGCCAGATCAAGACCGGTTCTGCAAGCCGTTCTGACCGTATGGCTAAATACAACCAGCTTCTCCGCATCGAGGAGGAACTCGGCAAGGACGCTCAGTATGGTTACAAGAAAATCGCTAAGAAATATTAATCGATTTTCAGCTTAACAGCTTAATAAACACATAAAATGGTTGCAAACCAAATCCGGTTTGCAACCATTTTTTTGTGTAAGTTCAGCTTCATACGAGCGGTGGTCTGAAAGTTCGGGCATACATACATGAATTTTTTTCGATAAAAATTTGATTTATATTATAAACCTTATTAACTTTGCTTCCGAATAGAGAGCGGAATCGCGCGACCGCTCTTTTTTCAAAAGAAAATGGTTTATAAAATAAACCAAAAGTTAACCCTCAAAAACCTGTAAAATGGAAGAGAAAAAACTAACTGAAAAAGAGAGCCTCGAAGTGATAACTTCGATGATTGCTCGCACGAAAGCCCACTACCTCGGCAGTGGTAACATCCTGCTTATGTGGGGATACCTTATTGTATTTAGTTCAATACTGGTATGGATACTGCTCGCTGTCACACAGCAAAATGTATGGAACTGGCTATGGTTTGCCATTCCCGTAATCGGAATTCCGTTAACTTCTATAATGAGGCGTCGTGAAAAACGAACCTATGGTGCGGTGACTTATTCCGAAAAAATTACCTCTCAACTATGGTCGATATTTGGAGTATCCGAAATCGTTCTAACCTTGATTTGCCTCGGATTCTCACTCATTGGCGGGATCAAATGCTGGACTGCAATGATGATCTTTACACTTATTGCCGCTCCCTTTGGTGAGATTGCACAAGGTCTTATAGTTAAAGAGAAATCCCTTACATGGGGCGGATTTGTCGGCTTGGCTATCGGAATGGTTTCGATATGTTGCGTGACCGGCAAGATTCCTCTTTTAGCCAATTGGTTCATGCCCCTTTTCATTATCTTCTGGGTTGTAATGATGATTGTTCCCGGCCATATAATTAATCATAAAGCGAAAAAGGGATGAAAGAGCTGAATCCGCTTCTACATTCGCAACTCCGGCTTGCAATAATGTCCATTCTGATGAATGTGGAAGAAGCAGATTTCGTGTATCTCAAAGAGAAAACCGAATCCACTGCCGGAAACCTAAGTGTTCAGATTGATAAACTTTCCTCCGCTGGTTATATTGCTGTTGAAAAAGGGATGTCCGGAAAACGACCAAGAACATCTTGTTCAATAACGAAAGAGGGCAGGAAAGCTTTTGAAGAATATGTCGACTGTTTAAGGACATATTTGAATCTGTAAATTAAAGGATATCCGTCTGTCTAATGTCAGATACGGATATCCTTTATTATGTTTTTTCATTATCTGTTATGTTTATTCATTATCTGTATCAAATTTCATTTTTTGTATTCTAAATGAGCCTTCCATTTGCACCTTTCATATTTTCAAGGCTTACAATTTTTGTATTCCAATTCATTTGTATAATTTTATATACATGCCAGTCCTTATCGCGAGCCAATTTCTCTACAATAGGAATTTTTTTATGGCTCTTAAAATATTTTTGGGTGTCATGTGTCTTAAGAGATAGAGAGCTCTTAGAATGTAAAACTTAATAATTTTTAAAGATGAAAAGAACCTTTAAAATATTTGCAACCCTTCTTGTCCTGATTGCCGTACCGGTATTGGCTGGGCTTGGTATAATGGCATTATGGAACGGTATTGTTACGACAATCTGTGGTTTTAAAGCCATCACATTCCTTCAGGGAGTCGGTCTGTTTTTCCTTGGACAACTTCTGAGCATTGGATTCATTATCCCGTTATTCCTTGGGATTGGAAGTCTTCATGCACTCCGTCATAGTCGCGGAGATTGGCGGGATCACTGGCATAAGATGAGTGACGAGGAACGTCGTGAGTTCATACAGCGTCGTAGGGAGATGTTTG
>CAZEOI010000043.1:0-31108 GCA_964513775.1 uncultured Sangeribacter sp.
TAAGGACTCATAAAAAAGAGGCTGTGTCGTAAACCTTAATTACGACACAGCCCCACGAGATTAACATTTTCTCACAAGGTGTGGCATTATGAGCCACATCCCCATCATGACGCTGTGGCCTATTTCTCGGTGGTTTTCCTATGCTTTATAGGCTTGGTGATCCAGAACGATACCCTTATAAGTATGATAGCCGAAAGGGCTACGGCAGCTCCGGTCCATGCCGGATCAAGATACTTACGCAACTGCATATACTCGAAAAGCACAAAAGTGATAATGCTCACGGCAAAGAGCACATAGCCTAACACCGACGACATGTCGAAACGTCTCACAAATAATATTCCCAGTCCGAAGATGGCCGTAAGCGACCAAAGTAATATTTCCATAATTCTAAATTTATAAAGTGCCACTCCACCGACACGATGAAGTTGTCTCACCCTATTAGTTAAAACACGTTAAATCTATCTTTGTTCAAAACCACTGCCGCCTCTTCGCCAACGTATTGTCAGAAAAGATCCCTTCGGGGGAGCGAAGCGGAATAGCGGTCGCGCAATCGGTCGAGAAGGCGCTGGAGATCACGCGTGAAATGGAAACCCGTCCAGATTCCGCTGTTGGTTATCAACACCCAGCAGTCGCCATTCGGGAAGCGCTCCACAAGAGTATGCGTTGAGGAGAGAGTGCCTGTACGGGTCCACTTTCCATATGCGTCACATTCGCTCCATCCGCGCGACATCTTCTCATCGTCAGAATGTTGCGTAAGCGTAGCTACAGAAGATCGTGAGATCACATCCTCAAGACGCGGATCGCCGTCGGTGGCAGCCACAAGCCGGGCGAAATCCGCCGCCGATGTACACCATCCTCCGGCGCCCATCAGCGCGTTGACATTGTTTCCTCCATACACTCGCGTCACCATGCGTCCGCTGCCGTTATATTCCTCCACAAGCTCATCGTCAGGTGCATAATATTTCGATTCATTCGGATGTCGCTCCTCATAATAATTGGTGGCCGGACGGAAACTGTAGCAGCCTGCCGGTTTGAGCACATTCTCAGTGACATAATCCCAATAGCTCTCACCCGTAACTCTCTCCATTGCCATCGAGAGGAGCATATAGCCGAAATTGGAATATATACGCCCGTGGCCCGGAGCGAAAGCAATACGGCGCCCGAGCACTATCTTCACAAGCTCCTCCGGGGTAGGAGGTCCCGGAAGGCGTTTAGCCTTGATAATCTCGTTGGTGGTAAACATCGGATCGCCGGCTCCACGTCCGAAGCCACCCATATGACGCAGCAGATGGTCAACCGTTATGTCAAGCATCCGCTTGTCACACATGGCATTGGTGTAGACCGTGTCGTTCAATATACCATCAGGGCCGAAAATTTTTGTGTCAAGTGTAAGTTTCCCCTGTTCTACAAGTTTCATCACTCCGATAGCCGTCACGAGCTTCGACGCCGAGGCAATCCGCATTATATCTGTGGCTTCGAGTTTACGGCCAATCTCCAGATCGGCATATCCGTAGCCCTTCGCATAGAGAAGAGAATCATGGCGCGTCACAGCAAACGACATACCCTTTATATGCCATTTCTGCATGAAACGCTCAATCTCACGGTCCATCGGCGCAAGAGCCTCCCATGAAGATGAATTGTTGGTGAGTGTGTCTGTCCAGATCACCCCCGGTGTGTCGTCGGCCAACACTTCGTCGGCATGGCTACAAGAGGAATGGGATGAATATATAATGAATATTAAAAGGTAAACGGCAAGGGAGAAAAGGATTGTCCCGATTGTGCCGCGTCTTATGTCCTTTCGTGTCATGTGGTTTGTCTGGGGGGTAGTACTGTCGTTTTTGCAAGCTCTCCATAGCTTTAAGCCGGGAAAAGCCCACGGAATACGCCTACAAATTTAGCCAAAATCCTTGAAAAATCCCAATAAATCAAATTAAGGGAGGTGTTTCATCTCGAATCACCTCCCCTGTATACCGGAATTTTTATAAAGCAATGGTCATTCTTCATCCATAATTCAACTCATTGCCGTTAAAAAATCCGTGCCAACCGATAATCGGGATAGATCGGTTGATCCAATGTACCATTATTCAACCAAACTAACATCAGTCGAATCTTTAGAAAATCATGTCTCCGAATCCTCTGATTCTCGACTGATGGCAGCCGGCCCGGAGTCGCTCCGTGCCAACTGCGAAGCTATTTATGGTTTTAACAGCCGGGAGCTTTTCTCACGAAAGGGCTCCGGCATCCTTTATATCGATAATAACCTAATCTGAATCAACAAGAGAGAGAGGAGATAGTGAGGAGAAAGGCAACTGAAGCAACCTCAAAAAGAGCCTTGGAATAAGGAGAGAGAGTATATGATGTCTTGAAAATCGGTTATTTGTTTGCAAAGATAAACAAAATATTTTAAAATCAAGAAAAATGACACAAAAATTTTAAAATTATATCCAAATTTACTTTTGAATTGTTTAAATTTCCACTTTGTCCGGATTTAGAGAGCTTCCCGAGATGATTTTTTGTCCCTGAGAGAAAGTTTGACAGATCAACCCGGCGCTGATAGATGTGAAAGCAGTATGACGGCCGGCCTACAAAGGAGCCTTCTTATTCAAGAATTACTTATCCGGGGGTGATTTCAGCTGAAAAAAACCGACCACATAGAAAAGTTTAAACCGCATAGCGATGTTAAACCAAGTTTTTTATGTAGTTTTGCAATAAATTAGCAATGAAGTTGTCTGAGAAGTTGCTTCGACTTTCCAACTTCCATATCCTAACGTCTGTTGAAAGCAGCGAAACTATCCTGAACAATCATGACTCAATATTGTCATATCGATCGGCCTCTGCAATTGGAGTGTGGCGACACACTCCCCGCCGTTACCATAGCCTATAACACTTTCGGCACACTATCCCCGGAGAAAGACAACGTGATCTGGGTGATGCATGGTCTCACAGCCAATTCGGATGTAGCCGACTGGTGGCCCCATACCGTAGAAAAGGGTAAATTTCTCGACCCCGACAAGTATTTCATAGTGTGTGCCAATGTGCTCGGTTCATGCTATGGCACCACCGGCCCGTCATCAATCAATCCGGCCACAGGGAAGCCCTGGTGTGGTGATTTCCCGAAAGTCACCATCCGCGATATGGTGAAATGCCATCAGCTTTTGGCCGAATATCTCGGCATCAGGAAGATTCACGAGATGATAGGCGTGTCGCTCGGTGGATTCCAGGCCATAGAATGGATGGTCACTGATCCCGACATTGCCGAGAACGTTATGTTCTGTGCCACCGACTCCTCATGCAGCCCCTGGCTCGCAGCGTTTAATAAGACCATGTATATGGCCATCGAATCCGATCCCTCTTACGGTGAGCCCCGTCTTGACGCTGCGCGTAATGGTCTCTCCACCGCCCGCGCCATGGCTCTAATAAGCTATCGTGGTCCCTTCGCCTACAATATGAGCCAGCGAGACACTCTCGACAATACAGATCCATTCTTCCACCGTGTGCAGACCTATCAGGAATATCAGGGGAAGAAACTCTGCAACCGATTCGATGTATATTCTTACGTGAGAATATGCGAGAGCGGCGACTCTCACAACGTAGGGCGCGGACGTGGCGGCATTGCTGAAGCGCTTCGACGCATTAAGGCTAATACGCTCGTGATCGGAATCAGTTCCGACATCCTTTTCCCTCCGGAGTGTCTAAAGGAACTGGCTGAGTCAATACCCGGTTCCATTCTACGTGTGATGGAATCTGATTTCGCCCATGACGGCTTCTTGATCGAGCACGAGAAACTCAACACCATCATGCAGGAATGGCGACAGATAAGATAATCCTGTATATATTCCTGCTGGTAGCCGCTATGGCAGTGTTGGGGCTCACCTCCTGCGTCACTGAGGGGGAGCCGAAAAACACGGGGGTCTCGAAAGGGGATCATCTACCCATGTTTTCCGTTACGCTCGACGACGGACGCACCCTCACCACCCATTCACTTCGGGGCAAGATGGTGCTTATCGAGCTTTTCAACACCGGATGTCCCGACTGCCGTGAGAGTCTGCCTCTGATCAACAGCCTTTACGAAAACCTGAAAGATGATCCCTCGGTCGAGATTTTTGCCATAGCCCGTGCGGAGGAGAGCGAGGAATTGAATCGCTACTGGAGCGAAAACAATCTCACTCTTCCATATTCGCCGCAACCTGACCGCAGGGTGTATGAGCTGTTCGCCACCACAGGGATACCACGAATATACATAGCCGACAGGGAGGGGATAATCACAGCCGCTTTCGGGCCGGAAGATCACCCCACCCTCACCCATCTCACAAACCTCCTTAAACCATGAAACATATCAAAGCCTTGGCTTTAGCCGCACTCTCCGCGCTTATCGCTACGGGGTGTTCCATAGGTAAAGACACAGTGTCGAAAACCGAATTTGTAAATCCCTATATCGGCACAGCCAACAGCTCCACAAAAGCTGCCGGAAAATTTGGTAAAGGCACCGAGGAACTCGGGCAGACCCTTCCTGCCGTGTTGGTTCCTCACGGCATGAACTTCTGGACTCCTCAGACCCGCCCATCCGAACAGAAATGTTCAGCCCCCTATTATTACGCAGATTCACTTCTTCAAGGATTCCGCAACTCCCATTGGATCACCGGCGGGTGTACGCAGGATTATGGATCAATGACCCTTATGCCCCTGTTTGGCAAACTTCGCACCACCCCGGAGGCACGGGCCACCCGCTTCAATCATTCCGAGGAGGAGGTATCTCCCTACGAATACACCGTGATGCTCCCCGACGAGGGTATCTCCGCCGCCATGACCGCCACTTCACGCGCAGCCATATTCCGCTTCTCCTACGACAGAAGCGGCACAGGCTATCTGGTGGTGAATCCAAACAGCGACGAGGGGCAAGGCTATCTGGAGATCGATATCGACGCCCGGCAGATAAGAGGCTACAATCCGGTTCACCGCATCTATCAGGGCTGGGGAGCGCCGGCCGGATTCGCCGGATATTTCATTGTTGAGTGGCCCGAATCGCTGAAAGTGAACGCTTACGGCACATTCCGGCGCGACAGCATCTACTCCGGCGAGGATAAGATAGCCAACGCGACAGAGATAGGGGGATATATCGCCTTCGAGGTTGCTAAAGGTGAGGAGGTGACGGTAAAAGCCGGCTCCTCATTCACAGGCATGGAGGGAGCGCTTGCCAATTTGAAGGTGGAGATACCCAACTTCGACTATGACCGGACCCGGCGCGAACTCGAAAATATATGGCAACACCATCTCTCCAAGATAGAGGTTGAGACACCCTCCGACGATGAGAAAGTGAAATTCTACAGTGCTCTATACCGAGCCTCCTTTCTACCTCACGCCATTGAAGATGTCGACGGCTCCTATCCCGCCTTCTCCAAAGGCTCCCCGGTGATGAAGATGCCCGTCGGCCATTCATATTACGAAGACTTCAGCATGTGGGACACCTACCGCGCCCTGCACCCCCTTCTCAATATAACATCACCCTCACGCAGTGGCGATATGATGCAGTCGCTCGTGCTTAAATATGAGCAGGGGGGATGGCTTCCGATATTCCCCTGCTGGAACAGCTACACCGCCGCAATGATCGGCGACCACTGCATCGCTGCCATTGCCGACGCTCACGTGAAAGGGGTGAAAGGCTTCGACATCGAGAAAGCCTATGAAGCCATGCGGCGCAATGCATTCGAGTCGCCTGAATCTGTTGAGGAATATCGTGACGGAATGGGACGCCGTGCGCTCGATTCATATCTGAAATATGGCTATATCCCGGTGGAAGACAGTGTGCCCGACGCTTTCCACAAACAGGAGCAGGTGTCGCGTACGCTCGAATATGCCTTCGACGACTTCGCGCTGGCTCAGGTAGCGAAAAGTCTCGGCAAGACAGAAGATTATGAGTTGCTCATGGAGCGTTCCGGCAACTGGCGCAACGTAATCGATCCGGCCACGGGATATGCCACCCCCCGGCGTGCCGACGGCTCGTTCATACCTACCGATCCCTTTACCTTCTCCAAACATATCACCGAAGGTGCGCCATGCCACTACACATGGTATGTGCCTCATGATCAGCCGGGGCTTATAGACCATCTGGGGGGAGAGCGTAAATATGCAGAGAAACTTGATTCGATGTTCACCCAGCAGCGTTACTGGCATGGCAACGAGCCCTGTCATCAGGTGGCTTGGCTTTTCCCCTATGTAGGCAGGCCGGAGAAGACAGCGAAATATGTGCGCCACACTATGGCTACCGAGTATCTCAACTCCCCCGGCGGACTCTCGGGCAATGATGATGCCGGACAGATGTCGGCATGGTATGTGTTTGCAGCCTTGGGCTTCTATCCTGTCTGTCCCGGATCGCCGGAATATGTATTGGGCGTTCCCCTTTACGAACAGGCGGTCATCAATCTTGAAAACGGCCGTAAGTTTGTGATTGAGGCCCCGGGTGCCTCCTACGACAACTTCGAGGTGGAGAGTGTGACTCTGAATGACAAACCTCTGAATGATTTCCGGATCACCCACTCCGACATAATGAATGGAGGCACACTCAGATTCAACTTGAAATAACCACTTTAAATTCCAAAATATAACCCATGAAATTCCCCTTCTACCTCCCCTTGCTGTTTCTTCTCGGAGCATGCACGGGCCACAACACAAGCCATACATACAATATTATAGACTTCGGGGCCAAACCGGGCACACCCGCCGACAACGCCGCCGCTATACAAAAAGCGATCGACAAATGCAACGAGGCGGAAGGTGGCACCGTTATAGTGCCGGCCGGTGAATGGTTTATGACCGGACCTTTCGAGCTGAAATCCTTTGTCAATCTCCATCTGGAACCCAATTCCCAACTTATAGCATCGCCCGACGAAAGCATATACACCGAAAGTGCGTTTGGCGATAACCGTGGGGAGGGGATGATGTGGATCTACGCCAGAGATGTGAAAAACGTGTCGATTACCGGCACCGGCACTATCGATGGCAACGGCGTGGCCTTCATGGGAGCTGAACTTGACGATTCCTACGAACTGAAACCGGTGACCGACTTCGATCCGAGGCCACATGTGCTCACTATCATCAACGGTGAGAAGATCAATATCTCCGACGTGACTATCCGCAACAGCGCCTACTGGACAGTGCATCTCGTGGGCTGTTATGACGCAGCCATATCCGACATCTCTCTGCTCAACAACCTTAAAATCCGCAACGGAGATGGCATCGACATCGACCATTCCAAGAAGGTGCGTATCGCCAACTGTTTCATCGAGAGCGGAGATGACTGCATATGCCTCAAGAACCGTCGGGAATATGAACAGTATGGCTCATGCCATGACATCACCGTAAGCAACTGCATAATGACCTCCCGGTCTTGTGCCGTAAAAATCGGATCGGAGAATATGGACAGCATCTATCACGTAGTGTTTGACAACTGCATTATACGCGACAGCAACCGTGGCATAGGGATTCAGAACCGCGATGAGGGTACAGTCACCGACGTGACATTCTCCAACATGCACGTGGATTGTCATCTCTTCTCCGACGTATGGTGGGGCAAATCAGAGCCTATCTACGTGACATCCTATCCTCGCGCTGTAGGCAACCACAAGGATGCCGGATGGCGTTTCCCTAAGGGTGCCACAAAGGGTGAATGTGGCGAGGTGAGCCGTATCCGTTTCAATAATATCTATGCCACATCAGAAAACGGTGTCTTCGTGGGTGGCGACAGCCCCGACAAGGTAAATCATATCTATTTCAACAATGTGAACCTCGACTTGGTGAAGACCACCTCATATCCCGGTATGGTCTACGATCTGCGTCCCCGCGACGGCGAGGGTTTCCTCAACACCAAGACATTCGGCTTCTATATCTCGGATGCCACTGCCGTTGACATCCGCGACTGTTCCGTAAATCTTCTCACCTTCCCCGCCGCAAACTACGCCGGCTTCCGCAATTAACCGGACCCCACCCTAACCCTTAACACTTAATACTTAACCCCCATGAAACGTTTATTTCCACTTCTACTGTGCCTGCCGGGGATAGCCGGAGCCATCACTCCTCAAGAAATCAAGCAGCAGTTTGAGTCGAAACCGGAGATGTCAGGAGGCGTATATTACGCTTATCCTTTCACCACCGACTCCGTGCCCGAATTTCCCGCAGGATACTCCCCCGTTTACATATCTCATTACGGTCGCCACGGCTCCCGCTGGGCCATTCATGAGAGCCCATATACCAACGTGCTGAAAATCTTCAATACCCAGAAAGAACAAGGCAATCTCACCCCCTTGGGCGAACAGGCTATGTCACAGGTTCAGGCCATAGCCGACCATGCTCAAGGTCATGCCGGAGAGCTGTCACCTCTCGGACAGCGCCAGCACAAAGGCATAGCCGAACGCATGATGCGACGCACTCCTACCCTCTTTGCCGATTCCGCACAGATCTCGGCATTGTCGTCGATCGTGCCACGTTGCATCATCAGTATGTCGGCTTTCACAGAGCGCCTGAAGGAGATGAATCCGGAGCTTCAGATCTCCCGGGCCTCCTCTCCCGGCGACATGGATTTCATTGCTTATTCATCGGAGGAATATCGTAAAGTGACTGATGACTCTCTTGGGTGGAAACGTAATCATAAGTTTTTCCGCGACAGTGTGATACCCACAGAGCGCATCATATCGCTCCTCTTCAAGAAGAATCCGGAGCTGAAGAATCCTGTTACCTTTGTAAAAGCTCTCCACGACATCGCCATCACCACGCAGAACACCGACCTCGATGTGAATATGTATCCCATCTTCACCACCGATGAGCTTTACGGTCTGTGGCAGTCGCGCAACTACGATATGTATGTGCGTCACGCCAACTCCCCGGAGGGGCAGCGTGCCGGCATGAACTCCGCCCGCTCCCTGCTCGACGACATCATATGGCGTGCTGACAGTGCGCTTTCAGGAGCCGGACCGAACGTGCAGCTGCGCTTCGGGCATGACACTATTTTAGTGCGTCTGCTGGCCCTCATGCAACTCGATGGCTTCTCCAACAGCGAAACCGATCCCGATAAATATTATGCCGCCTGGCAAGACTTCAAGGTAACACCTATGGGAGCCAATCTCCAGCTCATCTTCCTTCAGCCGAATGCCTACAATGGCTTCATTTCGGATCAGCTTCCCGGTGTCAACCCCTCCGCAACCGACGATGAGACACTCGTGCTGATTCTCCACAACGAACGGCCCGTTACCCTGCCGATCTCCACCGGCACCGGTTCATACACTCAGCCCTTCTATCGCTGGAGCGATCTCAAATCCCTCTGGACAAAATAATTCCAAAAAAAAAATTCCAAAAAGAGAAACCCGGGGGAAATCACTTCCGCCGGGTTTCATTTTCTGATAACAAACTGTTCAATAATCGCCGCAATTCTTGCGGCTTGTCACTTCATCAAATATGTCAATTGCCTAATTGCCTAAATTTATTTGATCACCTGCTTGCTGGTCTTGTTGCCTTTCTTAACGATGAAGATACCGTTTGAAGGATTAGCAACGCGAACACCCTGGAGGTTGTAGTAAACGGGAGCAGCATCCTCATCGACAGCCACGCCCTCTACAGCAGTGTCATCACCCTCTACAAGCATCTCAAGTTTGAAGTCTGCAAACGGATTCCAGTACTGAGAAGGACGATTCTCATCCTTACCCAGACCAACCCAAACCTTTGTGTTGTCTTCCTTTACTTCAAACTCTACATACTGATACCATTTCTCAGGATTATTTACGAAAGCTGCAGCCGACTCACGCTCACTACCGGAATCACACCAACCTCCAACAACGTTACGAACATCATACGCCGGAATAATCTGCTCTCCATCTGCAGTACCACGAGTCTCATTCTCAGGCATAGAAGCGTAGTCACCCTCACAGATCTCCCATGGGCCCTTCAAACGTGTGAGCACAACATCCTCCTCAAGAGTCTCAACAGAGACTCCTATGTTAGAGGGTTTCTCCTCCTCAAAAGAGGCATAAAGATAAGCATTGTCAAGGAAATTATCCTCTGAATATAGATTCTGAGCATACCACTGTTTAGGAGAGGGATCCACGTCTGTCAATCCCCAATCACCTTTACATGTGATGATCTTGCCGTCATAGTTGCCGGCACCACCATAGCGCTGGAAAGTAAGCGCACTGAAGCGATATGTTCCGGCAGGAAGCTCTACCTGCTGACCGAAGTTATAAGGAGAAGCATTGGTCTTACGATAAACGCCACCACCTTTTGCAACATCAGGAGTCTTTTCACTACCAACACTGTTTAACATATTCCAGCAGTCAGCCTTCATGTCAATACCATCTTTGAAATCGGCATTGACAATCTTGTCGGTGTAATCAGTGTCACCGCTCTTGAGAGTGAAGTTGTCGAAAGCACACCACTCACCTTCATAGCCACCGAGATTCTTGATACCCAGAACAAGGTCGCCACCGGGATGATTGAACGTTACAGTGTTTACATATTCGCCTGCATCAAAAGCAGCCTTTGCTTCTGTAAGGTTATCCGGAGCAGTCACACGACCACCATCAAAAAGACCGGCAACAGCCACTTCCTCAGTTCCAAGATAGAGGAAAGCATAGTAGTTCTTGCCGTCTACCATGTTCTCCTTAGCATATTCATTCCAACCGCAACGATATAAAGCGTTGGCTGTGAGCACATACTCACCGGCCGGCATATCGGGAAGCACCTGATAGAGGTTGAAGGCACCGTTATATACCTCACCTACCTCTTCACCTACACCTGTGAGAGCTCCTTGCCACCCGGGAAGGAATGCTGGGTTTTTCATGTACTGGCCGGTTACATCACGATAAGTTCCGGCTGCACCTGCCGTCAACATCACGGCAGCGGCGCCAAACAGCATAGCACTGCGTCTAAAGTTAAAATTTACCATAATTAAAAGGTTAGATAGTATGGATTTAGATATGTTTTATTTGCAACCTACGGCAGACTATACAAAATCTGCCGTAGGGCTGATTTACTCAAATTCTCAAAGACCTTGATAACCGGGATTCTGCTTCCAGTTAAGATTGGTCTCCAAAATGCCACGCTGAATAGGCATCAATCGACGGTTGGGATCCTTTACACCCTCTCGGTCAACCCAATGGAATTGCGTGTGATCGGCATCATCCCACACTTTGTAGCGGTTCTTCTGCCCCCAATCGTTCTCAAACATTCCGCAGCGGATCAGGTCGTTCCTACGCCAGGGCTCAAGGATAAATTCGCGGGAACGCTCATCCATAAGGTCCTGGAATGTGAAATTTCCTGTCACTTCGGGTGCGTTCGAACAACGGCGCACCACATTCACCAGTTCGTTGACCGTAGCTCCCAATGTCGGAGTGGCACCGCGCATTATGCACTCAGCCTTGGTCAAAAGAATATCGGCGAAGCGGAAGATCGGCGGGTCGTTGGCCTGCTGACGATCCCATAGACTATAGTCCTCCTCTCGGGGTGGATACTTGAAGAGACGGGCACCCTTCTGGATATTGAGGAGTGCTGTACCGTTTTCTATATTGGTTTTGTTTGCTTTCGGGAGTGCCTCATCACCCAACGAGTATATTGACGCATCGTCAAAATCAAAATCCTCATGATAGTTGAGTTGGCCTATGAGAGTTTTCTCGTTTCCGGGTATGGAATATATATATACCGGCACGTCAGTCTGCTCATAGTTGGCATCAAAAGTATATTGAGGACCTTTCAATACAATTTTGTTGCGCTCATCACCCGGCAAATTGAAACGCTCCACAGCCTCCTTTGTAAGCACGGCATTTCCGGCTATCGACTTCTCATTCTTCCATCCGAGAGTGTAAGGCACACAAAGTCCATCTTTCTTGAAGCCGAACCAGCGGTACCAGGTAGTTGTGCCATCCTTCTGAGTGGCAGGATCCACATTAAAGGCATAGATGAAGTCTTTTATATGAACGCCATTATCGGGATAGAATTTGCGGCGATAGCCCTGGCCAACCTCAAAAAGACCGGAGTTGATAATCTCGTCACACCATTTCACACAGTCGTTCAGTTTCTCATTAGGAGTGTCATTCGTCACTGTTGTTATATCGTGTGTATATACACCCCAGTTGAGATAGAGCTTAACAAGCAGAGCGGCTGCCATCCAATAGTTAGGCTTACCGTAAGTGGACATATCGTTTGCCTTACTGAGACCATCCTCCTGACCAAGGATCTCAAGGAGTTCGCTTTCAATCCAGCGTGCCACCTCTGCACGGGGAGCACGGTCAACAGCTACACCGTCTTCCACCGGCTTATCCATGATTGGAGCATCCCCATAGAGTTCCATCATCCAGAAAGTGTAAAAAGCTCGGATAGCTCTCAAAGGAGCCACTGACGGATCGTTCATCTCCGGTCCTCCATAGGCGAGAATCTTTGTATTGGTATAAGTCACACCCGAAATACAACCCTCTATAAGACGCGTACGCCAATTGTCGAGATTCAGATTGTGGACAGAGGCATCGAGATAGCGACCGTCGTCGAAATAGTTACCTACTCCGTAGCAACATCCCATCACCTCATCACCTTGATACACCACTCCCTCATTGAAATCACGGCCAAACCAACCGTGGAGATAGAGATAGCAGCCATTAAACTCACCCTCGACAGCAATAGGGTTGTCGGGGAGCTGAGGATATCTTGTTTTCAGATCGGTGTCAAGATCTGTACATGACACCATGCACATACCTGCCATCACAGCACCGAGTGAAAGTAATTTCTTTATCGATTTCATTTCAGTAGTTCAGATTTTAAGGATTAGAAGTTGACCGTAGCACCCACGAGTATCTGACGTGCACGCGGATAATGATCGTTTCTTGTGTCATGTCCCGGATCAAGACCTCCGAGGTTGATCTCAGGATCGCGACCGGAGTAATTTGTGATAGTGAAGACATTGTTGGCCGACACGTAAAGGCGGATATCATTCAGCCAGCCGTTGAAACAGTTGCGGAATGTGTAGCCGAGTGTCACTGACGCGAGTTTGAAATAACTGCCGTCTTCAAGATAACGCTGCGAAGGATAATGCGCGAGACCATCTGTGGCTTTCTGATCTTTCACAACAGAAGCCATCACATTCTTACCCTGTGAGATCGAACCCACATAAGAGAAATATGCATGAGGCTCGTTGAAGATCTTCTGGCCAAACACTCCGGTGAAGAAGAGATTGAGATCCCAATTCTTATAGCTTAGTCTGTTGTCCCAGCCCATAGTGAGCTTAGGCTGTGCATTGCCCATATAGATACGGTCGTCTTGACCGGGCTCCATAGTCACTTCCGGATTACCGTCGGCATCAAGGATATGGTTGCCTTCACTGTCATAGCGATAGAAGGTAGAGATTCCCTGATCGTTGTAGCCTGCCCAATCCCAGAGATAGAAAGAACCGATAGGCTTACCCTCTACGATACGCTGTGTGTTGCATCCCTGAGACAATCCGGGAAGATGGGGATCATAGCGATTGAGCACTCCGGCGTTGAACTCGCTGTTGGAGACGCTTACCACCTTATTATCATTGTGTGAGAAGTTGAGAGAGGTGTTCCATGTGAAATCACGTGTCTGCACCGGATAGGCCTGCACCATAAACTCGACGCCTCGGTTGCGCATCTTGCCTACATTGGCAGTCATCTTATTCACCGGATATACTGCTGTCGACACCGGATACTCCCATATCATATCCTTGGTGTCCTTGTTGTAATACTCTATCGTACCACCGATACGTCCGTTGAGGAATGAGAAGTCAAGACCGATATTTAGCATCGATGTGGTTTCCCATTTCAGATTATCATTCACATTACGTGCAGCGGTGAGTGTCTTATAAGAGGTGACTACGCCTGTCACAGGATCCACATAATCGAAACGCTTGATAGGATCTGTGATATCGTAGTAGAAACGTGAGGTATAGATATTGAAGCCCGTTGCATTACCACTCTGGCCCCAGCCCACACGGAGCTTGAGGTCTGACAACCATGAGTTGTCTTTCAGGAAGTTTTCCTGTGATATACGCCATGCCACGGATGCCGATGGGAAAGTAGCCCAACGGTTGTTCTTACCGAATGTGGAGGCTCCATCACGACGTATGGCCGCCTGCACGAGATATTTCGACATCAGCGAATAATTGACACGTCCGTAGAAAGAGATCATTTTGGTGTGGTCTTCAAGCTGGCCCCATACAGGATCCGTATCCCAGCTGTTGGCAAGGCCGATATTGTTCCATCCGATTGAGTCATCATAGAAATTATATCCGCGTGCTCCGAAACCCTCGCCGTTTCTATGCTCCTCCCAGGAGTAACCTACCATGAGAGCAAGCTTGTTATTTTCGTTAAACTCCTTGTCGTAGTTTGCGAAAATCTCCATAAGTTTACCCCAATCGTCGGTCACCTTACGTGACGACTCGCCATGACGTGTATTGTTTTGACTTTGAGTTGATGTATAGTCTTTATAATGATAGTTCTGTGTGTCGTAAGAGAAATTGGCATTGAGGAACAGACCGTCTACAATAAAGAGTGATGCCTTACCGGTGTATTGCATACGCTTGAATGTAGCCATCGAACGGTTCTCATACACCAATGAGAGGGGATTGTAGTTTTGTGAGATAGTCTTGTCGGAATACCATGTGCCATCTTCATTCTTCACCGGCACAAGAGGTGAATAATAGTACATACTTTCGTAAACCGAGCTACCGTTGATGTCTCGTGGGACACCCCATTCCTTACGGATATTACCGTTAATACCGACACCGAGAGTGAGACGATCTTTAAGTGTCTTTGTCTCTACATATGCTCGGCCGGTGAAAAGATTGTTCCCCACGCCTTTGATGATACCGTCGCGCTTGGTATAATTGAGCGAAACGTTATAAGTGGTATTCTTGCTGCCGCCGGAGATGGAGAGGTCATGATTGGTTGCGAAACCTGTACGCTGCACCTCCTTGGCCCAATTCGTATCGGCGCCACGATCATTGGGAAGATTAATGCCGTTCTCCTCCGCATATGCACGCAATTCTGAGGCAGTCATCATATCATGGTCATTTGCGATCTTCTCCCAAGATACATAGCCTGAATAGGTGACGCGGGCAGGACCTTCGGAACCACGTTTTGTGGTCACGATGATCACACCGTTGGCAGCTTTCGAACCATAGATAGCTGTAGCTGAGGCATCACGGAGCACGTCAATACTCTCGATCTCGCTCGGCGGGATAAGGTTGAGATTTACTCCGGGAATACCATCCACTACATAAAGAGGAGATGTAGCATCACTAAGTGTGGATGCACCGCGCAGTGTAAGGGAGTTGACGCCACCGTTTGGGTCGGAGTTCTGAACCACCACAAGACCGGGCACCTTTCCCTGAAGGAGCTGACCGGGATCGGTGTATGCGCCCACGTTAAGATCTTTTGAATTGACCGTTGTGATTGAACCGGTTAGGTCTTTTCGTTTCATCGTGCCGTAACCCACCACTACCACTTCGTCAAGAAGTGCGTCGTCTGTGGCCATTACCACGTCAATAACTGCCTTGTCTGCTTTGATTTTCTGTGACGCATAACCCACATAGGAGAACATCAGCTCTTTTCCGAGCGCTCCGTCGAGGCGGTATTTGCCATCAATATCGGTGGCGGTGCCAGTATTGGTACCCTCTATTTTGACAGTCACGCCAATCAGGGGTTCTCCGTCTTGATCTGTTACTATACCCGACACCCATTTACCCTGTGCGAAACCGGGCAAAGCGGTCAGTAGCATTAGCATCGGCAGGATTAACAGGGAGAGTTTCCTTTCCCCTAATCGCAGCTTACAGTCTGCAAAAGATGGAAAAATTTTCATCAGATTAGTTTTAAAGTTCTTTGTTATCAGTTGTTAAGGTATATTCCAAATATTGGTTCCTTTCGAGATTTCAGGGTCTTTCAAGGAATAGACAACCTGACACACGGCATAATCTTTTGACATGATATTATGAGTCTCTCAGGTTATCAAAATCCGGCTTTGCGGATAGTTAATGGTTGCGAGCGCCGTAGCATCTACGGATCGCGTTTGCTCATTGATGAAGTTGATGGTACACGTTAAAGGTCTTCTATAATGAGTTTTTTATGGGATTGCAAATTTAAATCTTACTTCCGAATCGTGCAAATTTTTTTAGTAAAAAATTAATATTTTTTTGATTCTTTTATATACAGGCATTATTGTTGAATCATAGGAGTTACCGTCCGGTTGATTTCAAGGGGATTCCCTTCCATCTGCATTATGACGGGGAGATTCTCCCGATTCAATATATTCATTTCCGCCCCGGTCCCGGAATTTGCTTAAGGCTTAATGCATAATTCATAATTCATAATGCATAATCATTATGAATTATGAATTATGAATTATGCATTCTGAATTAGGAATTAGATTCCCAGTCCGTCAATAAACGACATCGGCACAGCCTTGCGCTGCACTATGCTCGAACCTGGTGGCACTGAATTAGTGAGCCAGATGTTACCCCCTATCACCGAGTCGCGACCAACGGTGATGCGACCCAAGACGGTGGCATTCGAATAGATGGTTACATTGTCTTCGATTATCGGATGACGCGGTATGTTGATAGGATGACCCTCGCTGTCAAGGGAGAAGTTCTTCGCTCCCAAAGTCACACCTTGATAAAGTGTGACATGATCTCCGATTATGCAGGTCTCCCCTATCACTACGCCGGTGCCGTGGTCAATAGCGAAGTACTCTCCGATCTGTGCTCCCGGGTGGATATCAATCCCGGTCTCGGAATGTGCAAGCTCGGTTAGTATGCGCGGGATCACCGGTATGCCGAGCGTGAGCAGGGCGTGTGCCACACGGTAATGCACCATTGCCTGAACCACCGGGTAACAGAGTATGATCTCTCCGAAGTTGTCTACCGCCGGGTCATTGTTGAAGACTGCCTCCACATCCGTATAGAGCAGCCGCTTAATCTCCGGCAGGAGATCAATAAACTTGAGGGCTAACTCTTTAGCCTGTGTGTCTAATTCATCGCAAAGTCCTTCATTATCGAATTTGAGTCCGTGAGCTATCTCACACGAAAGCAGATTGTAGAGCTGTTCCAGAGCGGTGCCTATGGAATAAGAGCGCATGGTGGCGCTGTTGCGCTGACGATCGAAGAAATCGGGAAATACAACAGTCTTGATCAGACGTATTGCATCCTTCAGACGGTCGACAGAGGGGAATTGTCCCGTGCCATGCGGAATCATGCGTTTCTCTTCGGGAGAGGCGAAAGAGAGAAGGGTCGTGTTCTTGAGCAACACGTTCTCAACATCCAATATCATCTTTATCCGTTTATAAATTATTTTGTTTTCACATCTTTCCAGGCCGGTGGATTTACACCAAGAAGATTCCTTACAAAGAAATCATAACGTTTGTGCTCCCCGAAGTCTTCACCCATTGTGTGGTGGGCACCGGGAATCACCACCAATTCAAAATCCTTACCCGCTTTTATAAGTGCGTCGGCCACCTGCATCGTAGAGGCGGGATCCACATTATCATCAAGTTCACCCACCACAAGCATCAGCGGACGCTCAAGGAGATGGGCATTCTCAACATTGCTGCACTCCTTGTAGCTCTCATCTACAGGATAGCCCATCCAAAGCTCATTCCACCAGATCTTGTCCATCCGGTTGTCATGACAACCACACGCGGAGTAAGCGGCTTTGTAAAAATCAGGATGCAACAATACAGCATTGGTTGACTCCTGTCCACCGGCGCTACACCCGTAGATTCCCACACGGTCGATATCCATATAAGGATATTTCTCGGCAGCAGCCTTTATCCAAAGCATATGGTCGGGTAGTCCCGCATCCTTTAGATTCTTATAGCAGATATTCTCGAAGTCGCGTGAACGCCAGGAGGTGCTCATGCCATCCACCATCACCACGATAAAGCCAAGTTCGGCAAGAGAGGTAGTGTACCAGTTATAGGGGCGGAAAGCTTTCGGAACGTAAGCATCACCGGGACCCTGATAGATGTATTCTATTATCGGATATTTCTTCGAGGGGTCAAAGTTGGTGGGTCGTTGTATTATACCCCACATATCTGTCTTCCCGTCACGTCCCTTTGCTACAAACACCTCCGGAGCTACCCATCCGTCGGCCTCTATCTTGGAGATATCGGCTTTCTCAAGGGGCATCACCACAGAGCCGTCAGCCACACTGCGTACGGCTGCCTCAGGAGCCTCGTAGACTGTAGACCATACATCGGCTATATACTTCTTGTCGGCAGAGAGCTTTGCAGTGTGTGTGCCATGCGCCGGTGTGATGTCGGTCATTCCGGTGCCATCCATATTGATACTGTAGTAGCGTATCAGATAGGGATCCTCTCCGGGGGTAACGCCATTGGCTGTAAAGTAAATCTTACCGGCCGGCTCATCCACATCAAGCACCTCGCGCACATACCACGGGCCTTTGGTGATTTGATACGCAGGCTCCCCTTTCTCGCGGTTTATCATATAGAGATGGCCGTAATTGTCTCGCTCGCTCATCCAGATCATCCGTTTCCCGTCAGAGAGATCGTGACGGAAGCGGCGCACGTAGTTCACATATTTCGGATGACTCTCCTCCACAATAGGACGCACCTTCCCGGTCTCTGCCGACAGTTCGAGCACACGGTAAACCTTATGTCCTCGCTGATTATATTCGAATGTGACTCCCCGGCTATCGGCATTCCACATCGGACCGTAGATCTCATATTGACTGTCGAAAAGCTCTGTCGAGGGTATGATTCCCTCGCCGCTCTCCACATCGTAGATGCAGGGCACCTTGAAGGGGAGCTCATCGCCCGGCTTGGCATACTCCTGCTTGTGGAGTATCGGCTGAAGCTGGGAAGAGGGGGACGACTCCACATAATATACATACTGCTTCTCGCTCGGGCGTATGCGACAGGCAGCCACCTTTTTCCCGTCGGGCGACCATTGTATATAGCTCGAATAGTAGTTGCCGGGACAACCGTCTATGCTCAGCTGACGCTCACCACCGGTGGCATTATCGCGCACATAGATGTTATGGTTCTTTATGAAAGCAGTCTTGCTGCCGTCGGGCGACACCATCGGAGGGGCATCCTTCTCGTCGTCGCGCTCCATCCAGTGCTTCTCCGGCCCTCGTGGGGGCAACTCTCCAAGATCGGTGAGTTTTCCTCCTCTCTTGGTTGCCAACCAGCGGTGATTGTCGTAGATGAAGGTCAGCGAATCCTGACGGTCGCTCACTTCAAGGCGTCCCAGACGCAGTGACTTGGAATCAATATCCTTACCGACAGCCTTGCCCAGTTCAGTGGCAAGTGCCTTATGGTCGAACAGCTCCTTCCGCTTCCGGGTGTCGGCGTCGACCACTGTATAGACATGGCCTTCCGGAGTCTCCCTCACATACCACAGGCTATGGGTATCGCCGATCCATTGAGGATTTACATTCGAATAATACACGTTGGCCGAGCCAAAACGATCGCGCAACGAATAAGCCCGGTTATAATCATCTACGGTGCCCTGGGCAGAGGCAGAGGTGCCCGACATGGAGACCATAAGCACACCGCCCAATATATATTTCAACTTCATATGTTACAATATATAACCTCTCCGGAAGCATCTTTGATAAGAGCTCCGGAGAGGCGATTTCTCATTTTACTATTTCATCGGATGCAGATCTTGACCGCACGGTTTCCCTCCTTCACTACATACACTCCGGGGGTGAGACGGCGCAAACCACTGTAGCTGCCGACAAGGCGTCCCTGAAGATCATAGATCCTGGCATCGGGTGAGAACCCGGTGAGATCGGCATCTACCGCATCTACAGCGGCTGCCGAAGTGGCCACCTTGAAGAGACGCACATTGCCGAAGATAAACCAGTCGGTGTCGCATAGCTTCGACTTATGTAGCGAAATTGTCAGCTTCCCGTCATCGGCCTTGGCAATAAGATAGTTGGCATAGTGGTCGGCATTCTCGCTGTGTACAGCCCATGTCTCCTCCATAGTGTTGGGAGCACCCCACCAGTAGCCGTCGTGCACCTCACCCATCAGCGACACAACCGGCTTCTCCATATCATTGAGAGAGAAACGGGCAAGGAGTTCCTCGGTGCCGTCGGCATGGCGCGCGTTGGCATCGGGATGACTGCCGTTGCGATAGTGGCCTTGGAAGTAGACCATATAATATCCGTCATCGAGGCCCTCAATGGTCTGCGACACATTGAATCCGGCGTTGAATATCTCAGCTACATGGCTGCGCACCACAGGATTTCCGCTCCAACCGGTGTTGTCGCCATCCTTAGAGAAGTCGCCGTTCACGATCTTTCCTTCAAGTTCGTTGGCAGGAATCATCTGTAGCTTATAATAGGCGTTGAGTGCCTTGCGCAGAGAGTCGATTGCAGAGGCATATGCTGTATCCTCTCCTAAGTTGAGGATACTCTTAGCCTCCTCCACGGCACCCAGAAGCGCCTCATAACCTTCAAGGTCGGAGAAGGCTACCTTCTCAGCCTCCTCTATCGCCTCCTTAAGCTCTACACGCTTGCCGTTCTCTTCAGGAGCGTTAAGCTCACGCACATCGCTTGTAAATACAATCCCCGGCATCTCCATAGCCTCGGCAGCCGGTGTGGAATAGATCTTCAGGATAGTGAGTGAATAGGGATCAAATTCCATATCCATACCATCGGCGGCAGTGAATTTCTCCCAGTACGGGGAGATGAGGTCGGGAGCGCTGAATGAGTTCTCATCAAAGAGAGTGGCAGATTTCAGCACACACTTCTCGGCATCGCCATACAGATTAGCGTTGATATGGAGCTTAAGTGACAAGGGTTCACTCTCGGCATTCACAACCTTCACCACCATGGCATTCGATTTCTCGTCGAAGCCGGCATGAGCGGCTATACGTCCCGGCTGGATTGTGCCGAAATCATGGCTGCAATAGAGCTGATCATCTATGTAGCCCTCTATTCTGCCGTTGCTGCACACTACCTTGATCTTATACCATTTCCCATTCGCGATGGTGAAGTCGGGACGCTCGGAGATAACCGCGCCCGTGCCGTCAGTAACCTCCTCGAAGCCTACCTGCTTGTTGCCCCAGCCGCCGATGTTGAACTGATAATAATGACCCCAGTCATCGTCATCGGCGCCAAACACTATGAGAAAGCCCTCCGAGCCGGCTATCTTGCAGGCTTCCACCTCAATCACACAGTCGTTGAAAGCGAGTGTGTTCATAAGTGAGATACAACGAGACAAACCGCTGTTGGTCTGAACGAATTCACTATCCTCATTTACATTCCAGGTGCCTTGCATGTCGGTCCATTCCTGACGCTGACCGGCAAAGTCAGGTGAATAAAGCTTCTTGCCGTCGGGGGTGGTGACAGTCATATTACGGAACTTCGCGGTGGTCAGCCATGTCCCCAATCCCACACGGCCGGAGTAGGCCGCACCAAGACGCTCGGTCTGAAGTGCGAACGGCACATTATATGTGGGGATATTCTCGGAGAAGAGTTTCTGCACATGGTAAGATGCGCGTCCAAACACCTCGCCTGAACGTTGCCAGATAAGGTTGCATGTCCAGTTGCGGGCGTTGCTGTTCTCGATCAGCGGTGCGTAGGAGGCCATTTTTACAATATCGGAGTTGCGCTCCATATCCATCATGAACACCGCTTCCGACAGGGCCGCGTCCATGTTGCCTTGGCCCACACGTACGTTGGTGGCATACTCACCCACATAGATCTCATAGTTGCCGCGCGGCACCTGATCAAACATCGAGCGGTTGTTGTAGAAAAACTCCGGAGCCACATACCAATGAGGATCGATCATATCGGTGTGGATATCGAATTCCACTGCATGATCAAGTCCCATAGTGTTGATGAAAGTAAGATCAGGGTACTCCTTCTTCAGACGTTCGTAAATATATTTGTAGTTGGCATCATAGCGCAGACCGAAGTTCTCGTTGCCTATCTCGACATATTTCAGCGGGAAAGGCTCCGGATGACCGGCCTCGGCCCTACGGGCAGCCCATTCGTTGGTGGCCGGATCGCCTATGGCATATTCAATGGCGTCGCGGATATCCTCGTAATAAGGATCGAGGTCACTGCCGGGAGCCACATATTGTCCACCCCACCCTATGCAGGAGAGACCGGCGTTGCCTACAAACATGCAGTCCATGCCCAGATCTTCGCAAAACTGTAGAATCTCATGGTAGCCCATTCCCCATGTCGAGCGATAGCCCCAGAGGTCATATTGACCGGGACGGGTCATCGGGTCGCCGATGGTCTCTTTCCATTTCACACGGTTGTCAAGCACTATACCCTCGACTATACAGCCACCGGGCCAGCGCATGAAGTTAGGTTTGAGGCCTGCGAGCATCTCGGCGATGTCGGGACGCATACCGTTGTCTCTGTTCTTGAAAGTCTTTTGCGGGAAGAGCGATACATAATCAACCCACACTGTGCCGTTACCATTGAACTGAAGCACGAACTCGGCATCGGTGAGGGTGTCCTCGGCTGTAATCTCGGCCTTAAGCTCCTGCCATTCACCGTTGCCGTTGAGCGCGAGCTTCACCTCTCCCACTCTCTTGCCATATGAATCTACCAGATAAGCTTCACAACCCCTTACAGATTCCGATGAATTTACATAGAAACGAAGGTTATATTTCTCCCCCTTTTCCACGGCTATTCCCCAGTAGCCGGTGTTGATTAATCGAGCGGAAGGATCTGCGCCATCGCTCTCTATCACCATACGCATTGCGTTGGGTGTGTTCTCATGCAGAGGTATCTCAGGAGTGAGCACATCATATGCCACCTTGGCATCCGAGCCCTCCACTTTCCAGCCGGTCATGCTCTTGGCGGCATAATTCCAGTCCCAGTTGAGCTGATTGGATACAAGGTCGGTGTAGCGCACAAAACGGTCGGTGGCTATCTTGTCGGTTCCTGTCTCATGGAAACCTCCGGGGATAGTCTGCTCCTCGAAACCTCGGTTCTGGATAAGCTCGGCATAGAGACCGCCATCGCCTGAATGGTTGATCTCCTCAAAAAAGATACCATACATACCGGGATTGATCTCATGTCCCTTCGTGCCGGTATCCACATACAGCGAACCCTGTTGGGCAAACCCGCTGACGGAGCCGAACAGAGCGAAAGAGAGTAACGCTGTGTTAAATTTCTTCATGCTATTGGTAGTTTAAAGGTTAGTTATAATTATTTTTAATGTTACAAATTTACATAAATTTTTTGAATGAAGTTGTTTAAACTTTTTCTTTGTCTGGATTTAGACAGATTTCGGAGGTGATTTTTTAGGTCGAAGAGGAAGTTTAACGGGCTACAACGTAATCACAGCGTCTGTGCCCTTACCCACACGGCTCCGGATGGTGAGTTCTCCCCCATGACGTCTCACTATCTGGCGGCATATCGACAACCCCACTCCGCTTCCACCCTCTTTGGTTGTATAGAAAGGCTGAAACAGATTCTCCATCACCTTTTCCGATATCCCCTCACCATTATCTCTCACAGTGAGATAAGGATGCGTATCCGACACTGAGATCACAACCTCAACCCTTGGATTTGGTATCGTGGCGACTGCATCAAGCGCATTACGGAGAAGATTAAGCATCACCTGATTCATCAGCGCCGGATCAATACTCAGCATCATATCCTCAGGCACTACATATTGAACCGTGTTGATCGCCAATCCCCGGTTCTGGAGCTCGGCTTCCGCCATGAGTCGCAGATTGCGGAAATAATCTCTCGCCTTCACTGTGGTGATTTCCGGCTCAGGAAGATGGGTCAGCGTATAATAGGAATCAAGAAAACGCCGGATACCCTCCACCTGTCCGTTCATCAGCCGGGCAATCTCCTTGATGGTTTCACGAGGATAACTTTCGGGGTGCTCCATCATGTCGGCTGTCATTGCTACCAAAGGGGTTATGCCGTTACGCATCTCATGCGTCATTATCCTCAGTATCCGGTCATAATATAGTTTACGTGTCTCAAGTTCTTGAAGATTACGACGGTAAAGTTCGGAGATACGGTTCATTGCATCCGACATTCGTCTCAGCTCGCCATCGCCGCCTGTGTCTATCCTCATGGTGGTGTCGTTGAGCTCCAGACTGCTGACGAAACCCGACATCGTGCGTATAAGGCGAGTCTGAAGATGCCATATGCCGAACAAGGCTGCCACTGCCAGCAACATTATCAGCACTCCCTGCGCCCACATCCCTTTGACGAGCAGCATAGCGGCAACAGCAGTCGCGACCACAACCGCCACCAATAATAACATGATATTCAATCTGAAATGCCTCATCTTTCAATCATTCCAAGCCTCTTTTCAAAGTTTTAATTTCTTGTCCTTCATCATTTTCCTATTTATGAAGTTTATGAAGCTCCTTCAAGCCTTTATGCAAATGCCGTATCATTGCATCTTCTTAAGAATATTATAGAGAGTCTGGCGGTTTACCCCCAATTGCTCAGCCGCCGCTGAAAGGTTGCCTCCACACCTCTCTATCACGCTCCGGATATGGCGCACTTTCACCTCATCAAGAGTGAGGTTATCGCGCTCATGCAGTGCATCCTCCACCTCACGGGTGCGCTTGGCAGCAGCCTCCTCATTGCGCCTCTTTATATTGGTGGCAATAGCATTGCGCAGTTTCTCTGAAAGCACTGCGTTGTCCCAGGGTTTTGTCACGAAATCCTCTGCACCGAGTTTCATCGCCTTGACAGCCACATCCACATCACCGAAAGCTGTAATCACCACCACAGCCGGAGCCTTGTCACTCCCCTTTATCCTCTCCAGCCAGAAGAGTCCATCGCTACAGTCGAGCTTGGCATTATCGAAATTCATATCAAGCAACACCACATCAAACCGCCCGCCATTAATCAAGGCAGGTATCAGCTTAGGGTCGCCGACGGCTGTAACCTCATAATCGCGTCCGAGCACAATCTTGAGCGTAGCCCTCACAGCCGCATTATCATCTATTATCAGTAGCTTCATATACGAAAACTTAGCAAGTATCCGACACAGCGCCGGATATACAATGCAAAAATAGCCATTCCCTACGAGGTCTGGAAACAGTATGCTCAATTTTATACTCCCGGATCTCATCCTATGTCTATTTTTTAGACATTCTGAACCCTAAAATCAATAGTTTTACCCATCATACACTATTATTCCTAACAATACCGCATAACTTTGCCGCCATGAAACAGATATCAGCCATAATATATTCAACGATTCTCTCTATCGCGACAATGAGTCACTCGGCAGCTTCCTCGGAATTGCCGGAAATCATCGTCGACAAAATAGAGTATCAGGGAGAGGATTCCGGCAAGGAGCGCGCTCCGATGTCGCTCAACGACTGTCTGCTTTACGCACGTCAAAATGCCCGCACCAACCGGCTTAACCGTCTTAAAACCGAGACGGCACGTGCCGACAAGCGAATCGCGGCTGCCGACCTGATGCCTTACCTGTCGCTCAGTGGCAGCACAAGCCTTAGTTTCGGTCGCAACATCGACCCGGAAACCAATACCTACGACAATAAGAAGACCCTCGGGTCAGCTCTCGGCATAAACCTGTCGCTCCCCCTTTTCGACGGGCTCGTTCGCATCAACAATCTTAAGACGGCCCGGATGGAGGAACTCCGCTCCCATAAAAATTATCTTGTGGAGGAGGATAAGGTCTCTTTGGAAGTAATCAAAAATTTCTTCAACGTGGCTTACTGCCGGGCCATGGTGGAACAGATGGAGCGGCAACTTACCCGCGACTCCACCGACCTCGCCGCTACCCGCCGAGGTGAGGAATTGGGCACAAAAAGCGGTGCAGATGTAGCCGAGCTTGAAGCCGTGGTCGCCTCCGACCTTTATGAACTCACCAATCAAAAGAATCTTCTCAAAAAGGGATATCTTGATCTGAGAGGTTCAATGGGGATGCCCCTGTCAGAGGAACCTATGAATCTGATTTACGATGCTCTTGACAATCAAGACTTATCAGATTACAACGGATTATCCACCATGCCGGACAGACGCAACAAATTGCCTGAGATTGAGGATGCTGAGTTAGCGGTAAAAGCAAGCAGATATTCCTTATACGCGGCACGTGGCGGCTACTCTCCACACCTTACTCTCACCGGGGGTATCTCCTCATCTTATTATCGGCTCGTAGGCAAGGGCACGATAGCTGAATCATTCCGCAGCCAATTCCGCAACAATATGGGTGAATATATTGGTCTATCGCTATCATTACCAATATTTGACGGTCTCGCCACCACCAACCGTGTCAAGCGGGCTCAAGTCGCTCTCAAAGAGAGCTTGACACGTCTCGAAGAAGCGGAATATCAGATACGGAAGGCATCTGACGAGGCTTTGCTCGACCGTGACGCCGCCATCGAGGAACTGACAGCGGCCCACCGACGTCTGGAGGCCGAAGAAATAGCCTATAAGGCAGTCAGACGTAAATATGAATTAGGCATGGCCTCGGCAATCGACCTATACACGGCCGGCTCAAAGTTAGCCACTGCGGAAGCCACACTCACCGGTAAACGCATACAGCGCGTGATCTCTGAGATTACACTCCGCTATTACCAAGGTGTACCCCTCATAAAAGAATAACCCGATCATCATATTGAATTTATGGATACTGAAATAAAACGTCGTTTCCCGCGACTGCGTAAATACGGCCCTTGGGCTGCAGTCGCTCTCCTTCTGGCCGGAGTTGTGACCTGGGCAATAATAGCGTCACACACCACAACTTACCGGGCTGATTACAACTCTCTCTCCACCGACATTGTAACGGATGGTGAATTTAACGATTACATCTATCTCACCGGAAAAGTGGAAACCGGCATGACTGTGCAGATAGCCGCACTCGAAACCGGCATAGTGGAGCAGAAACTTGTGGAGGAGGGGGCAATGGTAAATGAAGGCGATGTGATACTCACCCTTCGCAATCCACTTCTGCGCCAACAGATTCTCGACTCTGAATCGCAACTCGCCGAGAAGCAGAATATGCTGCGCGACACTGAGCTATCTATGGAGACTAACCGACTGCAGGTGAAGCGAGATATTCTCTCGGCTCGAACCGAGCTCAACAGGAAACGCCGCGCCGCCGAACAGCAAAAGACTCTCCTTGACGAACGCCTCACCTCTCGCGAGGAATACCTTAAGGCTCAGGAGGATTACGATCTGGCCAAAGAGAATCTTCACCTTCTCGAAGAGCGATTGCGTCAGGATTCAGCCTATCGTGGCGTGCAATTGGCTATGATGAGGGAGAGTCTCGCCAATATGCAGGAGAATTTCGCGCTTGTGCGTCAGAGAGCCGACAATCTTAATGTGCGAGCCTCTCACAGTGGGCAGCTCGGCAACCTCAACGTAGAGATCGGACAGAACGTGTCTGCCGGTCAGCAAGTGGGTCAGATCAATATTCTCGACAATTACAAGCTCACCGTGAATATTGACGAGCATTACATCGACCGTGTGTCGCCGGGACTTATCGGTAAAGTCAACCGTCAAGGTAAGGAATTCGAAGTTTCGGTACGCAAAGTATATCCTGAAGTGACCGACGGTAAGTTCCGCGCCGACCTCGAAATTGTAGGCCGGCTCCCCGATAATCTCCGCGTAGGCCAGACCTACCCTATCGATCTCCTTTTAGGACAGCCGGTCAAGACGCTAATGATAGCCAAAGGCACTTTCTTCAACAGCAGTGGCGGCAAGTATGTCTACGTTGTCTCTGCCGATGGAAAGACAGCCACAAAGAGAGAGGTGAAGATCGGACGTCGCAACCCCAAATATTACGAAATCCTGGAAGGCCTTGAAGCCGGTGAGACCGTCATCACCAGTTCCTACACCGATTTCGACGATGCCGACCGCATACACATAAACCGCTAATAAAAACACATAAGTATATGAATATCGAAATAAAAGACTTGGAAAAAATATTCCGTTCAGATACGGTTCAGACCGTAGCCCTCAACAAAGTGTCGCTCTCAATAGCCGATGGTGAATTCGTAGCCATAATGGGCCCCTCAGGATGTGGGAAATCAACTCTGCTCAATATACTCGGGCTCCTCGACAACCCCACATCGGGAAGCTATAGGCTCGACGGGCATGAAGTGGCCGGCCTAAAGGAGAGCGGACGCACCGACTATCGCAAAGGACGCATCGGATTCATATTCCAGTCGTTCAACCTCATCGACTCAATGACTGTGCGCGACAATGTCATGCTCCCACTCAACAATCTTCCCCTGTCTCGCGAAGAGAAGAACAAACGTGTTGACGAGGCACTGGCCAGAATGGGTATCACTCACCGCGAACGCCACTATCCCTCTCAGCTCTCCGGCGGTCAGCAGCAACGTGCCGCTATCGCAAGAGCTATAGTAAGCCGTCCTGGATTGATTCTCGCCGATGAGCCAACCGGCAACCTCGACTCCAAGAACGGCGCGGAAGTGATGCAACTACTCTCCGATCTTCATCGTGAGGGTGCCACGATAGTGATGGTGACTCACTCTCAACGTGACGCCTCTATAGCCGACCGCATAATCAATCTCTTCGACGGACAGATTGTTGACAATCTCTCCGCAATCTGACTCATATCTTTTACCCCTCAACACCTTGATTATGTTTAAATTCTTCACTACCGATCTTCGGCGCAACCTCATAAAGATTCTCTGCCTGTCGGTGGGACTCGCCGTGGGGTTCCTGCTTGTGGCCAAGATATATTTCCAACAAACCTACGACTCCTTCTTTCCCAATATTGACCATATCTATCAGGTGAAACAGAGCACCGTGATGCAGGATAAATACAGTGAATGGGGCCAGACTCCCGGAGGCACAGCCGTAGAACTCATGCGTACATTTCCGGAAATAACCAAAGCCACCCGATACACCTATTTAGATGGGAATACAAGCATCAAATTAGAGGATGGACGTGTGTTTGATGTTGATGCTGTGGCGCTTGCCGACTCATGTATGTTTGATGTGCTGTCTACCCCTGTGATCGAAGGCAATCCCCGTGAGGCCCTCGGGATAGAGAACAACGCTATGATCCCCCGGTCTGTGGCCGAAAAAATAGGTGGGGATGTGATCGGCCTTCGCATCTCTAATGTCTCATGGGGTGATGATTATAAGGCCACTATAGCCGGTGTGTATGAAGACTATCCTCTCAACTCATCCGTCACTAATGCCATTTATATCGCATTGCCGACTATAAAACATTTCATGCAAGACGGCACGGAGAATCTTCTCGGGAATGACCGTTACCTGAGCTATGTGACACTTGAGGATGGGGTTGACCCTGATGATCTCCACCCGCTCATCCTTGAGCATCTGAAAACAAAGCTACCTGAGCAGGCATTCACCATATCCGATTACAAGGTATGGCTACGCCCGTTGAAAGGTGATTACTCCGCTAACAGTGGTGTAAAAAGAATGTCGCTTATGCTTGGCCTCCTCGCTGTGGTAATGCTTATGTGTGCCTCGCTCAATTATCTCCTTATCGTAATCGGTCAGCTCGCGGGCCGCGCCAAAGAGATGGCTATCCGTAAATGTTACGGCACCGGGCGTAGGAAACTCTTCATCCGCGTGATGGGCGAAAGCATCTTCTTCCTTGCCATATCTATGGGCATAGCCGTGCTTCTTGCATTCTCATTCTCCAACTTATGTAAGGAATTGTTAGGCTACACACCTCAGCAACTCTTCTCTACCGGACGCGTATGGCTCACCGAAGGGTTGGTATGCCTCTTTCTCTTGATATTCACCGGTATTATACCTTCTATTATTTATAGCCGCACCCCTGTGGTTCACGCCTTCCGCTCCTCAGCCCCGGGGAAGAACAGATGGAAACTCGTATTGCTTGCCATCCAGTTCTTCGCCACCGGCCTTATCCTGTGTCTGCTGGTGCTTATCGGTAGGCAGTACAACCTCCTTGGCAACGTAAAGATGGGGTTCGAATATGAGGATCTCGCCATATTTCCAACCAACGGAATGAAACAAAGCCAGCTCAGACCGATCATAGAGGAACTGCGTAAACTTCCGTTTGTAGAGAGTGTAGGCTCATCCTCATCCGATATATCATCTTACGCTTCCGGGAATATGCTGTGGACCGAAGATCATTACGAAGATCAGGTCAATGCGGCAGATATGTATTTCTTCAATCCGGAGACAATCGATGCATTAGGTCTCAAGCTTATTCAGGGACGTAATTTCAATGCCACGGCTGATTCCACGGTCAACGAGGTGATTGTCGAGGAAAGGGCCATATCCGTTTTCAAGCAGCAATTCGGCATCACTGAGGATGATCTGATCGGTAAAGTGTTCTATATCACAGGCCATGACGATGGGATGGTCAATCCACCGATGACCATTGTAGGTGTGATCGAGAATATCTATCGAGGAGGCTTTGAGAGCGATCAGGCCGACACCCGCGTCGGAGTGTTGTTCCCTGCTTCAAGAATTTGGAATAATGTATACGTCAGATTCTCAGAGCTTACTCCCGAGCGAATGAAAGAGGCCCAGAAGGTGATCGACTCCATGAGCGGTGACACGGAAGTCTACATCACCCCCTACAAGAGCCAGATTGAGGCTAAACGTGATCCGGTACGTCGTTTCGGATCCTCAGTAATGGTGGTTGGTATTGCCATACTTATCATAGCGCTTATCGGACTGATAGGATATGTAGCCGATGAAGTTAACCGTAGAGCGAAAGAGATCGCAATCCGGAAGGTCAACGGCACTTCGGCCCGTATGATAGTGCGGCTCTTCTGCATCGACATTCTGCGTGTGGCGCTCCCCTCCCTCATAGCCGGCGGTGCGGTGGCAATGATAATCGGAGAGAAATGGCTCTCGCAGTTCACCCAACGTGTGTCGCTCTCCCCCTTGGGTCTCTGCCTCTGCCTCATCCTCCTGCTTGTTCTGATCACAGCAGTGGTAGTGATCAACTGTCTTCGCGTTGCCCGCAGCAACCCTGTTGATTACCTCCGCTCGGAGTAATGCTGACAATGAAGATAGCTAACCATCTTCATTAAGCAACTACTTATGAAGTTGTTTCAACTTTTTCTTTGTTTGGATTTAGACAGCTTTCTGAGGTGATTTTTTAGCTCGAAGAGGAAGTTTAGCGGGCTAAACGACCGATGAGA
>CAZEOI010000044.1:0-30875 GCA_964513775.1 uncultured Sangeribacter sp.
GTTTGAGACAATCCGCAGCCTGATAGAACAATGTGATGAAATCATCAACTGCGGCGATGCCGGACAAGAGGGTGAGCTCATACAACGTTGGGTGATGCAGAAGGCGGGATGCATGAAGCCGATAAAAAGGCTCTGGATAAGCTCCCTCACCGATGAATCCATCAAGGAGGGATTTAATCATCTTAGAACGCATGAAGACCTCGAACCTCTTTATGTGGCAGGTCTTTGCCGTGCCATTGGCGACTGGGTGCTCGGAATGAACGCCACCCGGCTCTACTCGCTTAAATATGGGGTTCAGGGTCAGGTGCTCTCCATCGGACGTGTGCAGACCCCCACATTGGCTCTTGTAGTGAATCGTCAGCTTGAGATTGAGAATTTCAAGCCTGCCGACTATTGGGAACTTAAGACTCTCTATCGCGACACCATATTCTCAGCTGCCGGCAAAAGCTTTGACAACGAGCAGAAAGGCGCCGCGATAGTGGAGCATCTCAAGAACTTTCCTCTTGTTGTGACCGATGTGGCAAAAAAGGCCGGGAAAGAGGCTCCCCCCAGACTTTTCGACCTGACATCGCTCCAGGTGGAATGTAATAAGAAACTCAATTTAGGCGCGGAGGAGACATTGCGCACCATACAGAGCCTGTATGAGAAAAAGCTGACCACATATCCACGTGTCGACACCACATATCTCACGGATGACGTCTACCCGAAATGCGGACAGATACTCAACTCCCTCTCAGAGTATCAGCCTCTGCTTACGGCCATTAGAGGACATAAGCTGAGAAAGAGCAAAAAGGTGTTTGACAATTCCAAAGTCACCGATCACCACGCCATAATACCTACCGGACAACCACTCCCCTCCAATCTGACCAATGCGGAGCGAGAGGTGTTCAATATTATAGCGCGTCGCTTCATATCGGTGTTTTTCCCTGATTGTTCCTTTGAACAAACTGTGGTGTCGGCCAAAGTAGACAAAACCAATTTCAAAGCCACAGGTAAAGTCATCATAGACCCGGGGTGGAAGTTGGTTTACGCAGGCGATAAAAAAGCGACTGAAGACACTCCCGATAAAGATAAGGATGAGAACGATGACGACAATTCCGCTCGTCTCCCTGTCTTTACCAAAGGTGAGGAGGGACCCCACTCCCCCCGTCTAGTAAAGAAAACCACCCAGCCTCCTAAATATTTCACAGAGGGAACCCTCCTGAAAGCGATGGAGACCGCCGGCACGATGGTTGACGATGAGGAACTACGGGAGTCGCTTAAAGCCAATGGCATAGGACGTCCCTCAACCAGAGCCGCCATAATAGAGATTCTCTACAACCGAGGATATATTGTAAAAGAGCGCAAGTCGTTGAGAGCCACTCCTGCAGCTATAGAGCTGATCGGGCTCATCAAAGAGGAGCTGCTCAAGAGCGCCAAACTCACAGGCATATGGGAAGGACGTCTCCGCCGCATAGAACACCGCGAATATGATGCTCAGGAATTTATCGCAAACATTAAGACGATGATAACGGAAATCACTATGTCGGTGCTTCGCGATAATTCCAACCGCCGCATCGTAGCCGAACAGCAGACAAATGCGTCTGCCGACACCAAGGAGAAAGAGAAAGGAAGCGCGACCAAGGAGAAGAAACCAAGGAAACGCAAGACTGCCGACTCAAAGACCTCCGACTCAAAGAAGAATGTCGACAATTAAGTTTGCAATGTTATGGCTTACATTTTTTCGAATTCGAAAAAGTGTAAGCCATGATAGAATCTCAAGCTTGATTGTTAATAGAATATGAGCGAGACAATACAATACATATTAGTTTTCCTTATCATAATTGGCGCAGCCATAGCGGTTGCGATCAAGTTGATTCATCTTAGAAAAAAAGGAAAATTCGATGCTTGCTGCGGTTGCACCTTAGCCGACTCTTGCAACAAGCAGAAATTGAAAAAAAATAATCTATGCGATGAAAACAATCAAAATATGGAATGACGAAGCCTCTTCCCGTCAGCTTGATGAAATCTGCAAGGAACTGGAGGATGGCGGCATCATAATCATGCCTACCGACACACTCTATGGCATAGCCTGTGATGCACTTAATCCGAAAGCAATCGACAGGCTCTGCCGGATAAAGGGGTTGAATCCGGATAAGAACAATCTCTCAATAATATGTTCCGACATATCGATGGCTGCGGAATATGCACGTTTTGACAACAAAGATTTCCGTATGCTCAAAGACTATACGCCGGGGCCGTTCACCTTCCTCTTCAAATCAGCCCCTACCCTGCCAAAAGCTTTCAAGGGGAGAAAAGTAGTGGGCATCCGTATTCCCGACAATAAGCTTTGCCGCGACATCGCTGAGCGCCTTGGCCACCCCATTCTCACCACTTCTGTGGCTTTTGATCATCCGGACTATGCGATAAGCCCCGGACTGATAGCCGACAATTATGAGAATCAAGTGGATATATTTCTCGAAGGAGAAGAAGGGGGGCTCGAACCCTCGACGATAGTGGATTGCACAGGAGGCGAACCTGTGATCACAAGACAAGGGAAAGGAGAATTTTAAGAAAAAAAATGATAAACTTGCGAGATTATGGAATTTTTTCTTTAATTTTGCAATGAAGTAGTTTATATCTTTTCCAATCAACTTCAATATCCACACTGTATGCCCACACCTATCCGGGCATATAGACGGGCGACACGAAATTTGGAAATTCATAATATATTGACCCTTAAATAATAAAGTTAAGTTATGTCAAAAGTAACAGTCGTAGGCGCCGGTAATGTAGGCGCAACTGCAGCAAACGTAATCGCACTCCGCGAGGTTGCTGACGAAGTTGTAATGATCGATATCAAGGAAGGCGTATCCGAAGGTAAGGCCATGGACATGATGCAGACTGCCAATCTGCTCGACATGAACACCCGTATCTCCGGCGTAACCAACAACTATGAGGCTACAAAAGACAGCGATGTAGTTGTAATCACTTCCGGAATTCCCCGTAAGCCGGGCATGACCCGCGAGGAGCTCATCGGTGTAAACGCAGGCATCGTTAAGCAGGTTACTGAAAGCGTGCTCGCCCACAGCCCCAACGCTGTTATCGTGTGTGTATCCAACCCTATGGACACAATGACTTACCTTATCCACAAGGTATCAGGTCTTCCCAAAAACCGCATCATCGGTATGGGTGGCGCCCTCGACAGCAGCCGTTTCAAATATTACCTCAGCAAAGCCCTCAATGCTAACCCCAACGAGGTTGAAGGTTTCGTAATCGGCGGCCATGGCGACACCACCATGATCCCCATGAAGCGTTTCGCTACACTCCGTGGCATCCCCGTGACTGAGTTCCTTTCAGCTGAAGAGCTCGACAAGGTAGCTGCCGACACAATGGTTGGTGGCGCTACTCTCACTAAGCTTCTCGGCACTTCTGCATGGTATGCTCCCGGTGCTGCTACAGCTGAGGTGGTAGAGGCAGTGCTCCACGATCAGGATGCTGTCATCCCCTGCTCCGCTCTTCTTGACGGTGAGTATGGTGAGAAAGATCTCTGCATCGGTGTTCCCTGTGTGCTTGGCAAGGGTGGTATCAAGAAGATTCTTGAGATCGACCTCAACGAGGAGGAGAAAGCCCTCTTCAAGAAGAGCGCAGAGGCAGTTCACAAGACCAACGCTGCTCTCCCCTGCTAATAACAGATTAACCATAGTTCGCAGGCACGACCTATATAGGTCGGCCTGCGGACTTTACTTTATTCCCTCTTGTTGATCAATACGTGAGAAAATAAGAGGTAATTAATATCACATCTCTCTTATAATCAAACAATACAATTACTCTAATGAAAAAGAGTCCTCTTCAGAGAGTGAGAGCTGAATATCAGCCCAAACTCCCCAAGGCCCTGCAGGGTCCCGTTAAACTCCATATCGGTGAGGCCACTGAGTCGGTAGCCGATCAGGAAGAGATCAAGAAGCTCTTCCCCCACACTTATGGTCTTCCTATCGTACAGTTCGAGTCAAACGATAAACCCGAGCGTGTAGAGGAGCCCTTCAACGTAGGTATCATCCTCTCCGGCGGACAGGCTCCCGGCGGCCACAACGTGGTGAGCGGTATCTTTGACGGCATCAAGAGCCTCAACAAGGAGAACCGTCTCTATGGCTTCCTCATGGGTCCCTCCGGATTCGTTGACCATCAGTATATGGAGATCACTGCAGGTTATCTCAAGGATTTCCGCAACACAGGTGGCTTCGACATCATCGGATCAGGACGTACAAAGCTTGAGACTCCCGAACAGTTCGAGGCTGGTCTCAAGATCCTCAAAGAGCTCAACATCAAGGCTCTCGTAATCATCGGTGGCGACGACTCCAACACTAATGCAGCTATTCTCGCTGAATACTACAAGAATATCGGCGCCGGTGTGCAGGTGATCGGTGTGCCCAAGACCATCGACGGCGACCTTAAGAACAAATGGATCGAGACTTCTTTCGGTTTCGACACAGCTTGCAAGGTCTACAGCGAGGTTATCGGCAACATTCAGCGTGACTGCAACAGCGCGAAGAAATATTATCACTTCATCAAACTTATGGGTCGTTCGGCTTCTCACATCGCACTCGAATGTGCTCTTGAGACCCAGCCCAACATCTGTATCATCTCTGAGGAAGTGCTTGCAAAACGCATGACTCTTGACAATATCGTAAACTATATCTGCTACGTTATCTCAGAGCGTGCTAAACTCGGCTGGAACTTCGGCACTGTCCTCGTGCCCGAGGGTCTTATCGAGTTCATCCCCTCTATGAAGGACCTTATTGCCGAACTTAACGATGTGCTCGCTGAGCACAATGAAGAGCTCGACGGTCTTACTCCCGACGAGAAGCTTGAGAAGATCCCCTCATTCCTCAGCCCTGTCAATGCCGACCTTTACAAGTCGCTTCCCAAGACTATTGCTCTCCAGCTCAGCCTCGACCGCGACAGCCACGGCAACGTTCAGGTTTCTCTCATCCAGACTGAGAGCCTCTTGAGCGAGATGGTTGCAAAGCGTCTTAAAGAGATGGCTGAAGAGGGTCACTACTCCGGCAAATTCAATGCCCAGCATCACTTCTTCGGCTATGAGGGCCGTTGCGCCGATCCCACCAACTTCGACGCTGACTACTGCTACGCCCTCGGCTACAATGCCTCTATGCTCATCAACTCAGGTCTCACTGGCTATATGAGCTCTGTACGCAATCTTACCGACAAGACTGAGAACTGGATCGCAGGTGGTATACCTATCACTATGATGATGAATATGGAGCGTCGTCACGGTCAGATGAAGCCCGTTATCCAGAAGGCTCTTGTGAACCTCAACGGTCGTCCTTACCTCAAGTTTGCGTCAATGCGTGAGACTCTTGCTCTCAACACGCTCTACCAGTATCCCGGCCCGATCCAGTATTTCGGTCCCTCCGAGATCTGCGACCGTCCTTCTATGACGCTCCTTCTTGAGCATGATAAGCCAATCGACTGATTAAACGTCATTTCAACCTAGCATACTAAGTCAGTCTGGGTGAAAATCCCATTGACAGCGTATTTAAGATTATACAACTCAGGTTTTGCGGTAAACAGTTTACCGCAAAACCTGAGTTTTTTATGGCTTTAAACTTATACCGAATTTTCTTGGCAACTTGATTAAGATTGACTAATTTTGCAAGAGTGTTAAGTATGTGTCATAAATTAATGATATAATTGATTGGTGACATATATGGATGAGATTTGAGACCGTTTTGAAGGCGTAATAGGGTTCTATTATAACTGAAAAGCGGTGTCAAAGATCGCCTTAGAGGGCGACAAGAAATATATTAATTAATTTGTGACACATACTTACACAACAAGAGTAATTACATAATAGGGGTGTTCGTCACTGAGTCGTTCCCAAGAGTGGGAGCACTGACGATCTGAGATCATACCCTTTGAACCTGATCCGGGTAATACCGGCGTAGTGAAATTAATTATGAAGACAATTCTAAAGACTCTTCTACTCACTCCCATTTTGGGAGTTGCGCCTGCATCAATGCTTGCAGATTCAGATGTGTCAGCTACATCAAAACTCTCACCCTCTTCTGGGTCAACGACCCACACATTAGCTCCCGAAGATAATGTCAAGACTAAAACAAATGACCCTCAGGATGCTTATCTTGATTCATTAGTGCAGACACTTGCCGAACTTGAAGTGGTCCATAATCGTGCCACAGCAAAAACTCCCGTAGCTTTCACCAACGTCTCGAAGAGGGAATTACTGAAAGATAATGACGGACGCGACATGACCTATCTCCTTCAGTTTACACCATCTGTGACTACCACATCCGATGCCGGTTCCGGAATCGGATACACCTCTATGCGCGTGCGCGGCACCGATGGCTCACGTATCAATGTCACTGCCAACGGCATACCGATAAATAATCCCGAAAGCCATAACGTTTATTGGGTAAATATGCCTGACCTTGCTTCTTCATTGCGCGATGTGCAGATTCAGCGTGGAGCCGGCACTTCTACAAACGGAGCGGCATCTTTTGGAGCAACCATCAATATGATAACAGATGCTCCCTCGGAGACTCCCTATGCAGAGATTTCAGGCGCATATGGTGCCTATAACACTAATCGTGAGACGTTCCGCGTAGGCTCCGGTATGCTCGGTGGTCACTGGAGTTTCGATGGGCGAATAAGTCATCTCCATTCCGACGGATATATCGACCGTGCATCAACCGATCTTTGGAGCTACTTCACACAGGCCGCCTACCGTGATGAAGCCACTCAGATACGTCTTCTTGTATTCGGTGGCAAAGAGAAAACCTACATGGCCTGGGACTACGCGTCAAAAGAGGAGATGGAGAAGTATGGACGTCGTTACAATCCCTGTGGGAAATACACTGATTCAGAGGGGAACACGGCCTACTACCGCGATCAGTTTGACAATTACATACAGCATCACTTCCAACTTCTTTTCTACCGTCATCTCACAGAAAAGCTACGTCTCAACGCGGCTCTCCACTATACAATGGACAACGGATATTACGACCAATATAAAACCAACCGCACCCTTGTGGAATACGGCTTGGCTCCCTTCGTCAATGCTGATGGAGAGACGGTTAAAAAATCTGATCTTATTCGACTGAAGAATAATGTCAACGATTTCTATGGCGCTCAGGTTTCACTGAATTATCAAGACGAGAAATGGAATGTAGTCGGAGGAGTGTCTGCCACAAATTTCAAGGGTCACCACTTCGGACAGATCAAATGGGTGAGAAACTACATCGGTTCTCTTGATCCTCTGCAAGAGTATTATAACAATTATGGTAAGAAATTCGACTTCAACTCTTATATCCGTGCTAACTATGATATTCTGACCGAACTTTCAGCCTTTGCAGATCTCCAGTATCGTCACATACATTATACCATTCAAGGTGCTTCCGACAACTACGATTGGAATACCGAGGGCCCCTATATGCTCGACATAAGACGTGACTGGAATTTCTTCAATCCTAAAGTCGGACTAAATTTCACAAAGGGATCTCACCGAGCATTCGCATCATGGTCAGTGGCGCAAAAGGAACCGACCCGTGATAATTTTACAGACGGCGACATCCATCATATGCCGAAAGCAGAACGTCTCAATGATTTCGAGCTGGGTTATACCTACTCTCTTCCGATCTTCTCTGTGGGCGTAAATCTCTATTATATGTTGTATAAGGATCAGCTCGTAGCCACGGGTGAGCTCTCTGATACAGGCAACGCCATCAGCGTCAATGTGCCTGACTCATACCGTATGGGTATCGAACTGCAGACTGCCCTACGTCCCTGCAACTGGTTTGAATGGCAATTCAATCTCACTTGGTCGCGCAACAGAATCAAGAATTTCGTGGAGGCTATCTATGAGGATGAGTGGACTAATCCCATCTATTTCGACCGAGGCGACACACCGATTGCCTTCTCTCCGGATATTCTATTCAACAATTCATTCAATTTCACATGGAAAGGATTTGACGCTCAGCTGCAGAGCCGATATGTAGGCAAGCAGTATATGAACAATGCCGCCAGCAAAGAGGCGCTTCTTGATGCCTATTTCGTATCCGATCTTCATCTCGGCTATACTTTCAAACGCATCGGGGGCATAAAGGAGCTGAAACTCGGATTCTCCATCTATAATCTCTTCAATGAGAAATATTTCAACAATGGCTATGCCGGTGCAGGATATTATAAGGAAAACGGTCAGGACATAATTTACCGTTATGCCGGATATGCCGCACAGGCTCCGACCCATGTAATGGCCACTGCCACTCTCAAGTTCTAAAGACCGGATAGAGTTATGCAATACACCCTATTTACTGGTCAAATAATATTTTGATTAATTATGTTTCTTCAAATATTAGGTTTTACAGTCGGACTGCTCTATCTCTGGTGGGAGTATCATGCCGATTCTAAAGTATGGCTGGCATCTGTAGTGATGCCGGCCATATCCATGTGGATATATTTCTCCAAAGGACTTTACGCTGACTTTGGCATAAATATCTACTATCTTATCATTGCAGTCTATGGTTTCTGGAACTGGACGAGAAAAAGCGAAGCTAATAACGGGGCTGCTCATACCGAAGCAGCAAAAGTATCTGCTGATTCCCATGCGCTACATGTTTCTCACACCCCATTAAAGGTATGGGGAGGCATAGCCGTGTCAACAGCTCTGCTCTGGTGGTTTATCTGGTGGATATTGGTTACATTCACCGATTCCACAGTGCCTGTAGCCGATGCGTTCACCACCGCGCTATCCATAATCGGATTATGGATGCTGGCAAAGAAATATGCGGAGCAATGGCTTGTATGGCTAATTGTAGACTTGGTGTGCAGTTGCCTTTATTGGTACAAAGGTATCCCCTTCTATTGCATCCTCTACGCCATCTACACTGTAATCGCCTGGTTCGGCTATCGCAAATGGCTCCGCCTCATCCCCGGAAGTTCTTCTGATCCCAAATAATCCTTTATCTATAAATATATAAGTAGTTCCTTACTTGCTGATTTTGCATAAAATGGTTATATTTGTAGTCTAAACGACTCAGAAATATGGAAGATAGATTCAGATATGCCATAGGTGAGCAGAACTTCAAGAAACTACGCGAAGACAATGCCCACTATATCGACAAGACCTCTTTTATCGCAAAAATAGCCCGGAGTAAAAGTCATTACTACTTCCTGGCGCGTCCGAGGCGGTTTGGTAAAAGTCTCTTTCTGTCCTCTCTTGAATATTTCTTCAGAGGAGAAAGAGAGCTTTTCAAGAATCTATACATCGACTCGATTGATTGGGATTGGGTTGAATATCCTGTACTTCATATTGATTTGAACACTGACAAATACCCGGAGTGTGGTATTTTGGATGATGTGCTTAATAATCTTTTCTCAGATTGGGAAGCCAAATATGGCATAACAGAGATTGCTGAAGAATACTCCCAGCGTTTCAATAGAATTATAAAAACTGCCCACCAAGCCACGGGGCGTCCGGTAGTAATTCTCATAGATGAATATGATAAGCCACTCGTGGGAAATCTTAACAATGATGAGAACTTTGAACATTACCGAGCCAGATTAGCTTCTCTATATTCTAATTTCAAAAGCTGCGCAGAGCATATCCGTCTTGTTTTTCTTACAGGTGTAAGTCGCTTTAGTAAATTGAGTATCTTCTCAGACCTCAATAATCTTAATGATATATCATTTGACGATGATTATGCCGACATCTGTGGAATTACGGAGAGGGAGTTACGAGAAAATCTTCATGTAGGTATTCAAGGATTAGCCAATAAAATGAAGGAATCTTTTGAAGACGCATCTCTACAGCTTCGCTATAACTACGACGGATATCGTTTTGCATTAAACGGTAATGATATCTACAATCCTTGGTCAGTCATCAACTGTCTTTCGAAACAACGCATATCCAATTATTGGAGTATGACAGGGAGTGCTTCCGTTATCGCGGAATGTTTACGCAACATAGATCTCAATCTTGAGGAGTTGCTCAACACTCATTGCGATTTTGACACTCTCGTTGGCTTTGACCTTAAGAATGCCGATCCCGTCTCCCTACTCTATCAGACCGGTTATCTCACAATCAAAGACTATGATTATGACACGGATATGATTACTCTTGGGGTTCCCAATCGTGAGGTAAGTAATGATCTCTCTAAGGTGCTTCTACCTTTATATACAAACATAAAAGGGGCTACCATAGAAGGAAAGATACGCGAATTGATTGCCAGCATACGTCTTGGACAGCCCCAAAAATTGATGCAGACACTTGATGCGTTTTTCTCCGGGATTCCATATGAAATGAAGATGGAGAATGAAAATAATTTTCAGAATGCCGTCTATATCCTTTTGACACTTATAGGAGCGAATGCCAGAGTAGAGGAAAGGACCTCAAGAGGACGAATAGACATCAATATCGAAACCCCAAAATATGTGTATATAATTGAACTCAAATTCGATGGAAGTTCACTGGCGGCCATCAATCAAATCAACGAAAAAGATTATGCGGGAAGGTACCTCACAGATCAAAGGCAAGTGTTCAAGATAGGTGCCTCATTCTCATCAAAAACGAGAACTATCGACAATTTTATTATACAATAATAGTTGCGAATCAATAATATCAGGGGCCGATATCCTACGATATCGGCCCCTGATATTATTGATTCGCAATCTTGTATGATATTTCTCTTTTACTCTTCGGCTGAGATAACCTCTGCTTCGAGCTCTTCGGCTTTGGTATCTTTGGATACTATGTTGGGGAGTTCGAGACCATAGTGATTCTTCGCATCGAGAGCCTTGAGAGCAATGCCTATGAAGAAGGCCAATATACCCAAAGAGGCGAACACAAGCATCGGAACCGTATAGTTATACTCCATCGGATTGTCTACACCGGGGTTTGTGGCTGCCAACACAGCTCCGATAATCATCGGGAAGGCATAAAGTCCGATATTCTGTATCCAGAATATCACTGCATATGCAGAGCCAAGAAGACGGTTGTCTACCAGCTTGGGCACCGAGGGCCAGAGCGAGGCAGGCACAAGAGAGAAACTGATGCCGAGCAAAATGATGGCTGTGTAGGCAATGAGAGCCGAATGAGTGGCCGGAAGAACAAGCGCAAACGTTAGGTGACATATAATCATAAGGATTGCACCTAAGATAAGCATTGTGGCTCCCTTACCTTTACGGTCAAGATAGTTGCCGAGGATCGGGGTGATGGCAGCGGCTCCAAACGGGAACACGAAGAACACATAACCCGCCTCCTGAGCTGTAACTCCCAAGTTGCACTGAAGCATATTGATGGCATACTTCTGGAAGGGGAAGATAGCTGAATAATAAAGCACGCAGAGCAGAGCCACAAGCCAGAATACTTTCGACGAGAGAATAAGGCCGAGATCCGATATCTTGAAGGGATCATCCTTCTCCTCGCCATTAGTGCCCATCTCATTCTCAAGTTTCTTATCCATGAATGAATAAACCACAAATGATATGAAACCTATAAGGAGCAGAAGCACTCCGGCTGCCAACGGACGTGACACATTGATACTGTCACCAAGAGTGGCAAGGAATGGAGAGCCGAGCACCACTACCGCCACACCCATACGGGCGAGTGCCATTTCAACACCCATTGCAAGCGCCATCTCTTTTCCTGCAAACCACTTCACAATACCGCGTGAAACTGTGATACCGGCCATCTCCACACCGCAACCAAATATCATGAAGCCGATAGCCGATAACTTCGCTGAAGCGGGCATACCTTTATAGAATGGGGTAATGTTCCACCAAGTGTCCGGAAGATTCACGAAATGGTCCATTGCCTCGGCGAGGGAGCTGCTCTGAAATGAATCCGTGAGCGCATAATAGTTAATGAAACCACCTATCAGCATCACAGCTCCTGAAAGAATTGCCGTGAAGCGCACGCCCATCTTATCGAGGATGATACCGGCGAAAATCAGGAAGAATACGAAGACGTTCAGGAAAGTCTCTGAACCGGCAAAGCGTCCGTAAGCCATCGGATCCCACCCCTTGGTGCTCTGAAGATACTCCTGAAGTGGAGAAAGGATGTCCATGAAAATGTAAGCGAAAAACATTGCGGATGCAAGGAGCACAAGCGCGGTCCAACGGGCCCAGCTCTTATCACGCAGCAACTCTTTCGCAGGTGTGTTTGTAGCCATTTTGTAATAATTTTTTTTGGTTAGTTTGATTTAACCGCAAATTTACCTTTTTTTTGGCTACTCTCCAACTCACATTCATAAAAATATAGCGCAGCGGAGGGAAATAATCTTGCCGGCCGCATAAGACTGCCGATAGCAGCTGCACACACAGATTAATTTAAGTTTTTTTATGAATATTTCGTTAAAATTCACCCTATCTGTTGTAAATGTATTTTTAATGAATTAATTTTGCATTTAGAATTACACATCGGCAATAGGCTCAACTGCCGGAACCGATGCTGACAAAAATGTGCCTTTATATTTAAAATCAGTATACTAACCTAAATTAACCCTCGTATGAAGAGACTATTTCTCTTAGCCGTGGCGCTCGTAAGCGTTGTCAGCTGGGCTTTTGCCCAAGGCAACACCATAATATGCCGTGGCTCTGTGATTGACGAGCTTGGCGAGCCGGTGATCGGCGCTACTGTCCAGGCAAAAGGTACAACTGTGGCTGCTCCCACGGATATTGACGGAAAATTCTCCCTCAAGGTTCCTCAAGGCATAAAAGAGCTTCAGATCTCCTACATCGGCTATCAGACCGAGACAGTGAAAGCTCAGCCCGACATGGGTGTAATCCGTATCAAACCCGACTCCAAGATGCTTCAGGACGTTGTGGTGAGCCAGTCTAAGGCTCGCACACGCGAAACCCCTATCGCAATGTCGGAACTCACCGCAGGACAGATTGAGGCTAAACTTGGCAACAAGGAATTTCCCGAGGTGCTCAAGAACACTCCCGGTGTCTGGGCAACTCCCGAAGGTGGCGGCTATGGTGATGCGAAAATCAACATGCGCGGCTTCAAGGCTCCTAACGTGGCTGTCCTCGTTAACGGTATTCCTATGAACGATATGGAGTGGGGCGGCATCTATTGGTCAAACTTCGCAGGTCTCGGTGGTGTCACCACAAGCATGCAGACTCAGCGCGGTCTCGGTGCTGCTATCATCTCAGCCCCCTCTATCGGTGGCACGATCAACATCACCACCAAGGGTCTTGATGCTAAGAAAGGTGGCTCTATCTGGTATGGTATGGGCAACGACAACATGAACGACATAGGCTTCAACGTCTCTACCGGTCTCATGAAAAACGGCTGGGCAATCAGTGTGCTCGGTAGCCGCAAATGGGGCGACGGTTATATTCAGGGCACTGAGTTTGAGGCATGGAACTATTTCGCCAACATCTCCAAGAAGATCGGTGACAACCATCAGATCTCTCTCACCGCTTTCGGTTCTCCCCAGTGGCACAACCAGCGTAACGTTGTCTACGGATGTCTTTCAATCGACAACTGGCAGAACGTTAAGCAGTATATGAACGGCGAAAGCATGTATCGCTACAACCCCTCTTATGGTTTCGACAACGAAGGCCGTCAGCGCACTGCTTACCGCAACCAGTATCACAAGCCTATCATCTCTCTCAACCATATCTGGCAGATCTCTCCCTACTCCTCTCTTTCTACAGCCCTCTACGCTTCTCTCGCTTCAGGTGGTGGCTACTCAGGTCAGGGCCGCAACTCTACCTACCGCAACATGTGGCGCGGTGCCTATAACGGTGCGATCACAACCGACCTTCGTCGTCCCGATGGCACGTTCGATTACGGTGCAATCCAAGATCTCAACGCTGAGTCAACCACAGGTGCAAACATGGTGATGTCGCAGAGCATCAACAGCCACGAATGGTATGGACTCGTGTCGACCTACAAGCATGAGGTGCTCCCCAATAAGCTCACCCTTACCGGTGGTATTGACGTGCGTTACTATGTAGGCCACCACAAAAACGAAATCATCGACCTCTATGGTGGTGAATACTTCATGGATGATGCCGACCGTGCGAGTGTGAAACCGGCCAACAATGCAGCTGCTTCAGATCCCAACTGGAAATACCAGAAGTTAGGTGTCGGCGACATCGTTTACCGTAACTTCGACGGCTTCACTCATCAGGAAGGTATCTACGGTCAGGGTGAATACAAATTGCTCGATGGAGCTGTATCCACATTCCTCGCCGGCTCTCTCAACGTAACCGGATATCAGAAGAAAGATATGTTCTACTACGACAAGGAGCATGGCACAACTCCCTGGCAGACATTCCTCGGTGGAACAGCTAAGGGTGGTGTCAACTGGAATATCGACCGCCACAATAACATATTCATCAACGGTGGTTATATCTCTAAAGCTCCGTTCTTCTCTTACGGTGTATTCCTTAACTCTGCTACCAGCAACGCTATCAATCCTAACCCGAAGAATGAGAAGATCGGATCAGTTGAGCTCGGCTATGGCTTCCACTCTCCTATTTTCTCAATGACAGCTAACGCATACTACACCAAATGGCTCGACCGTAGCGACCGTGAGACTGTGAAGCGCGGAGAGATTTCTCAGGGTGCCAATGCCGGCAGCTATTATTCTCTCAGTCTTGAGCACGTATCAGCTCAGCACATCGGTTTTGAGCTTGACTTCGCATTCAAACCGGCTAAGTGGATAGATATTCAGGGTATGTTCTCTTGGGGTGACTGGAAATGGACTAACAACCCGAAGGGTTACTACTACAACGAGCAGGGCCAGCCTCTTGCCAACATCATCAACGGCACAATCGCATCCGGAGTGCTTGCAGAAGACCACGCCTGGGGCATCATCAACCAGAAGAACCATAAGGTGTGTGGTTCAGCTCAGACCACCGGTGGTCTCGGTGTAGACTTCAAACCGTTCAAGGGCTTCCGTATCGGTGCCGACTGGACTTTCAGCGCCCGCAACTACTCCGACTTCTACCTTGACGCCAACAGCCTTGAGGTTAACAAGACCCTTACTCTTGCCGATCCTTGGGAAATTCCTTGGGGTAATGAGTTCGATCTCTCTGCAAGCTATAGCTTCAAGATGGGTGGTATGAACGCTACTCTCTACGGCAACGTTTACAACCTCTTCAACAACTACTACGTAAAGGACGCTCAGAATCCTTACAACGTAAACGGCACATGGAGCAACGCCACATACGTGATCTACTCGTTCGGCCGTACATTCTCCCTGAAACTTAAGATCAACTTCTAAGTTCCAAATCCAAACCACTAAGAATTAATTTATGAAGACTATAAATATAAAACCGTTCATGATGCTCGCCGGAGTTCTGGCTCTCACCGGATGTAGCGAGAACGCATGGAACGATAAGCTCGATGGATTCAAGGAGCCGTCGGTCTACGACAAGACTGAAAACATTGACTACACCCTGACGGCTGCCGACTATAAGACCATCGCCTCAAACTCCACCAACAAGTCGCTTGCGGCTGAAGCCGGTGAAGAAGCCGCTCTCGCTGCTATCGGCACAAATGGTTATTTCTCTTCGGCTGCCGAGGCTCGTAAATATCTTCCTGCTTTCATTTCCAACTCCTCTTTCCCCTACTTCACCCTTAACAACGGTTCTTCTGTGAAGATCACCTACGATCTGGTCACCAACCAGCCCGAGGAAGTGCTCGCCATCAATGCCGGCGTGAAGAACTACACCGTAAGCGAGGCCGATTATCAGGAGGCATGGGGCAGTGAAGAGAACTATGTGAATGCTTTCGCCCCTATCTCCCCTGCCGATGCGTCAATACCCTCTATTCTTAAGGCTCAATATCCCGATGCCGTGAAGGGTGATTACGCAGTAGTGGCCTACGCCATGTCTGCTACCAACCCTGTGTTTGGCGGAGAGGCTGTAAAAGAGCCTACTGTATATATCGAGGAATCATTCGGAGAGTCGCAAGGCGACTTCACAATAGAAAATATCTCAGGTCCGGAAGGAAAAGATATCTGGACTTACGGAGGTAGCAACTATGGCATGAAAGCCACTGCCTTCATCGACAAAGTAAACTGCGATGGTGAAGCATGGCTTATCTCACCGGAGGTCTCTCTTTCTGACGAGGCAAATGCTGTCTTGACCTTTGATCAGGCCACCAACTTCTTTGGCAGTGTTGAGGCAGCCGCAGTTGAGGCTACCGTACATGTACGTGAAAAAGGTGGTGAGTGGGTTAAACTTGACATTCCCACCCGTCCTGAGTCAATGAGCTGGACTTTCGTAGCTTCCGGAGATATCGATCTCTCAGCTTACAATGGCAAGACAATTCAGATTGGTTTCTGCTATCTGGGCAATGCCAACAAGTGTGGCACATGGGAGGTGAAGAATGTGAAACTTATGGATGGTGAGGCCACTCGCTCAGCTTCCACACGTGCTGCCGCCGCTCCTGTTGCCGCTGTCAACATGAACGCCATTTACACATACAACGGAAGCGCATGGACTGTGCCCGGTTCGATGCTCGTTCTTCAGCCTGCCGACTACACCGCCATGGGTCAGAGCTATGGCAATCTCAGCGGCACTCTTCCTGAACAGCTTCTCCCCACTTACCTGTCGCAATCTCTCCCCTATGCATCAGAAGACGCTGCTGTAATCGTAGCATACAAATACTACAACGGCTCTACCACAGCTTATAAGGCCAGCCAGCTCACCAAGACCGAAGGCAACTGGGTGATGAACAACGGCGCTACAGTCGACAAGTTCTCTCGCAAAGACAATGTATGGAACTTCAACCCCTCTGTAGAGATGGTTCTTCCTTACTCACGAAACACTGATCCTACCTACACCTACTTCATGGCCGTGAAGGATTGGGTATTCGCCAACGTAACCAAGAAGCTCTATCCTGACGCAGAGCCAGCCAACGGTTCTCAGCCGGGTCCTCCATTCATCGACTACCGCGACAACGCAGAGTTCTACTCAGGAGCTTCCGCTTACTACGGCAACGTCGATGTACGTGCAAGCACAGCGAAGACCAACGCACCTGAAGGCTATACAGGATATGACGGTCTTTCTGACGATGAGATTTCAGAGCTTATCCTCAAACGTTTCGTCACTGAGACCTTCCCTGGCGCTCTCACTATTGTTCATGCTGATGCAGAGCCTGTGGCCGGAATGGATGTGACCTATACATTCACATTCACAGCCTACGCTTCAAGCGGCACACAGGAATATGTGGTGGAATATCTGGTTGACGGTAAGGGTTCATTCAAGTTTACCAACTGCTGGGCTTCCAATGGCGGCACTCTCACTGAAGTGACATTCTAAATTCAAAGCACATACAAAGAAAGGCGATTCTCACACGAGAGTCGCCTTTTTTCATAAGTAGCTGCGGATAATTAATGTCATGATGGATACGAAATTCGTAGCTACTTACATCCTTATTCATCAAATTTATTCAAGGCTTATGCGTTATAATGATATGATAAGATTTGTAAGACATATCACCTTTGGAGTCGTAGCGATCTTGACTACTTTCCTCTCTTGTGCTGAGACTGTGAGCCAGAAGGAAGCCTCGCGTATCGCTGAGAAATTCTTCAATGCCGCGGCCGGTCAGGTCATGGCCAAGCCAAAGCTCGTATATAACGGTAAGCGGCTCACCACTGATCGACTTTTCACACCTTTCTATGTCTACAATCATCCTGCCGGAGGATCTGTAATTATTTCGGCGGAAAATAAAGCCATGCCGATTCTCGGCTACAGTCTCAAATCCGGATTCAGTCCCGATCATCAGGATGCTGAAATCAATAAACTGCTCTCGCAATATGCAAAAGATATAGAATATATACGCTATGACAGCCGCATTCCCTCTGAAGCCATAGCAGCATGGACCGATATACCTGACTGTATAGATTATACCCTCAACCGCTATTTCCGCGACACATCTTTCCGTCGCATCGAGACCGATGATGAAGTATGGATAATGCGTGAGGAGGCTACTGAATTTCCCGGGATCGCCCACGTCAAAGAGCAAGATTCTGAGATTGAAGAAGAGGAGGAATATATCCCGTTCAAACATCACGACCTCTTTATGGCCGAGACCGAAGCGGAGAAACAGGAACGTCTTGCCATGTTTGACGCCAAGATCAATATCACAGAACCTGTGATATCCCCCGTCGGCGACGGACACTATCAGATCCGGCTTCCCCGACCGGTGAGCATGGTGCGGCTCTACAATATGGAGGGAGCTCTTGTGAGGATGCTCACCTTCCGTGACACCGACACCGCTGTTTTCAACCTCGACAGTGAACCCCGCGGATTCTATATAGCCCTCTTGAACGATATCGACGGGCATCCTTACGGATTCAAAATCCACAGGTGACTCAATACAGGTAATTCAATTTGTGACACATCCTTAATAACTTCAAAAGTTGCTCAATATGTTCAGATCAAAAGCAGGAGTCATAGTAGCTTTGGTAATTGTTGTGGCATTAATAATTGTCACAGCAGTCTTTCATGCCCCATGGTGGGTCTACATAGGCGAATTTTTTATCTATATGTCGGTGTTTTCAAATCTCATCGCCCTTCTTGTTGAGCGGCAGGCGCCTCATGCGGCCCGTCTTCTCACCAAGTGTGCCTATCTGTTCGCAGGGCTATTCTTTATCTGCATAGTGGTGATGTTTATACTCACGCTCACCGTGTTCAGATAAAGGCTCACCACCTCCATTAAGCCCGGCAGACTGTTTAGGGCAATACAAAACATTCAGAGCGAGACAGAACTATTTTCCGACAGCCGCAGCAGTATCATCACTGCTGTCGGCTCTCTTTTTATTACGGAAGCGGGTTATAGTCTGACGCAACCATCCGGGCACGATCACAGCCCCGATTATCAGATATACATAATATGATATTATACGCCAGAATATGGCTAATATCAGAGCAAGGCCGGCGGAGTGGATTATATCACCATAATATTCCGAGAATATCCACTCGCTGATGCCGGATCCTCCGGGGGTCGGACTTACCATAAGCACTACCCATATTACGAACTCACGGGCGAATATCACCCACTGATAAGGATCGGCCGATGCGAGAAAACCGTAGAAAAGAGCATTGACCACAAGATAGCGGGAAGTCCACGACAAGGCGGTGCCCCCAAACACCTTGAGCCAAAACTTGAAAGGTTTCTTACGCAATTCCACGGATGTAGCCACCATATTGTCGCCCAAAGTAGTAGCTTGATTTTTCCACCTCCCGAGCCATTTCCAACTGAATATGCGGTTAATAAGCTTGCGGATCCATTTGGGTTTCCAAATAATCCCGGTAAAGAGTATGAATGTCCATATGAATATGCCACTATACACCAGCCAGAATGTAAGCTTTATGCCGTGAGAGAAGCTTGTTCCCCCCGATGCGAAAATCTCATTGGCCGGAGTGAGCAGAATCACCAGCGGACAGAACACCACGAAGAATAATTCATCAAGAAAAAGAGTCGTTATCATCAGTGTGGTTGCGCGTCCGAACTCGATTCCCTGCGAATTGAGAAACACCATGCCGAGCGAGCTTCCTCCCACTGCCGATGGAGTTATACATGAGGTGAACTCACAAAGAAAATCTATCTTGAACGCCTGACCCCAACGCAGCTGTTTGTCGGTGAGTTCCCGGAAACGCCAGCTCAATCCGAAATCGCGCCCAAACATAAAAAGAAGCGCCAACACGATGCAGATCAATGCTCGTGAATCAAAATGCAGACTGTGCCACACTTCGGCAAGATTCTCTTTACGGGCATCATGCCAGAACATTAAAGCCACCACCCCCAGACCTATAGCCACCGGAAGCAATACCTTCCAGGCTGAGAAAAAACTTTTGTCGGGCACGGAATTAGCCGAGGCTTCCAAGTTATGATTTTGATTAGTTTCCATACGACTTATCTTCTACTCTTTTGTTTCGATTGTTTTATCAGGGTGTCATATCTGTCGATCACCTCTTCCACGACGTCTTCCCAGCTTCTGACCAATGTCTCTCGTGCCCCCGACGCCACCCGATGCAGCAAATCACGGTCTGTCGACAGGCGCGTCACCAAATCCGCGAAATCATCAGGACTGCCATTCACAAGGAAACCGTTGCGCCCATCTGTCACCACCTCCGAGGCGGTGGAGCCTTTCAGAAGTATAGAGGGGGTGCCCATAGCGGCAGCTTCCCTCACCACAAGCGGAGCATTGTCATAAAACGAAGGAAAAAGAAATAAGTCGCTTGCCGCATAATAGGAGCTTAACTCATCGCGCGAGGTGATCACTCCGTTTATTCTCACTCTATCCTTAAGCCCAAGCTCCTCCACCATCTTCTCAATTTCAGACTTGGCATAGCCATTGCCAATGAAATTCATTCTGAACTTCACCTTTCCCTTCAGCAATGCAAGCGCATCTATAATAATCCTTATACCCTTCTCCCAGATGTGCTGTCCCACAAAAAGCAGACATATCTCATCATCGCCGAATCCAAGCTTCCGCCTGGCGTTGCTCTTATATTCAAAGAGATCACCTTTGATAATTGACCCGAAATCATTACCGTTTTCCACCACCGTCAGTCTCCCCTTGTAGCCATATTCCCTAACCGTCTCCTCCACCTGAGCCTGAGGGATCCACACTTCATCACAAGCATTGAAAAAGTTAAGGATCCTCTTCATGATAATAGGCACCATCCAGGGCACCTGCTTGAAGGAGTGTTCAAGGTCGGAACGATATTTGGAGTGGAATGTGCCGATCAAAGGCACACCCTGTTTCCTCTTTACATATACCGCCAGTCGTCCGGAAGAGAACGGGCAATGAGCATGAACGAGTTTGAAATCGGTATCGCGCAGACGCTTCCATATAAATGGATCAAGTTTTGGATAACCATAACGATAAGGTCTACGGTTGGCGATAGGAAGCGAGAAAAAACGCATCACCGGGTAATCATAATCGTTGCTGACAGGATTCCACGGGGTCACGACACAAGGCTTACGCCCTGACTCATAGAGCCAGCCGGCATAATTCTCGACAGCAAGTGTGACTCCATCGAGAATCGGAGGGAAACTATCGTTGAAAAGACCATACAATCCTTTCTCCTCCGGATGTGGAAATAGTCGTGAGTGGAATCTGTTCATTTTTATCAATCGGAGTTTATTAAGCTACTTCAGAAATTAAAACGACAATATCTTATGTTTTGTTTCATGTTCACCTTCTAATCATCCCCACTGATATTATCTCAAATGCAACCCGGTTGCAGAAAATAAAGTTTACCTTTGTCTCGTAAAATCAACACCTATGTCGTATTTTTTTCTAAATAATCTCCTCAACCGCAAGTTAGCTTTTCTCTGCCTGTTGTCTCCGTTGGCATTGACAGCACAGAATGTGGCCGACACTATCACATGGAACGAGCTTGACGACTTCGTAATTGAGAAGAAACGTATGGGGTCGTTTAAATTCGGAGATGCTGAAAACGCATTCAAGATTAATCAGGCAGAGCTTTGCAGAGCGGCCTGTTGCAATCTTGGTGAGAGTTTCAGCACCAATCCATCTGTAGATGTCAACTATTCCGACCCGGCCACCGGTGCCAAGCAGATAAAACTTCTCGGGCTCTCCGGCAGCTATGTGCAGCTTCTCACCGAGAACTTGCCGAATTTCCGTGGCGCGGCCCGGCCCTATGCTTTGCGCTATGTGCCCGGTCCCTGGATGAAAAGCATAAGCGTCTCGAAAGGATGCAGCTCCGTCAAAAACGGGTTCGAATCAATGTCCGGCCAGATCGACGTGGAGTATCTCAAACCCGACGACCCGCAGGGTGTAGCCCTTAATGCCTATATTGATTCAGAAGTGAAGGTAGAGGCTAACGTGGATGCCAACCGCAAATTCACCGACCGTCTCTCTTCAGAGATTCTTGCCCACTACGAAGACCGCTTCATGAATCATGACAGCAACGACGACGGATTTACCGACACTCCCGACATACGGCAGATAAATCTTCAGAATCGCTGGAAATATTTCGGACAGTCTTACATCTTCCATGGTGGAATAGGCTATCTGAATGAGAAAAGTGAAGCCGGACAGATCACACATCACAGTTCCCACTCCGCCACTCCCTATCGCATAGATATGCTCACCAACCGTTATGAGGCATATATGAAGCATGCTTTTATCCTTGATAGCGAACGGGGTTCGAACATCGCACTCATGGCCAATGGTTCATATCATGATATGGATGCAACCTACGGATTCAAAGGCTACGATGTAGGGGAATGGAATGGTTATGCACAGCTGATGTTTGAGACGTATTTCACCGATGTTCATTCTCTCTCCACCGGAATCTCTTACAATTATGATAGCTTCCGCCAGCATCTGCGCACGGAGAATAATGAAAATCTACCCTACACCAAACTTAACGAATACGAGACTACCGCCGGAGCATATGCTCAATACACCTGGAAACCATCTGATAAGCTGACTGCGATGGCGGGACTTCGCGGCGACTGGAGCTCGATCTACAAATGGTTTGTCACTCCTCGCTTCAATATCCGCTACTCTCCCACTGAGCGTGTTAATCTAAGAGCTTCCGCAGGTAAAGGCTACCGCTCGGTATTCGGCTGGGCTGAGTTCAACTATCTTCTCGCAAGCGGTCGCCAACTCGTGGTGGAGAATCTTAATCAGGAATCTTCCGCCAATTATGGTTTCAATGTCGACTGGTCGATACCTATCAACGCTGAGACTATAAAGCTAAACGCTGAATACTACTACACGCATTTCTACCGTCAGGTGATAGCCGACTATGATTCCGACCCTCACTCCCTCACGATCGGCAATCTTAACGGTAAGTCGTATTCGCATACTTTCCAAGTTGATGCCACTTACGAATCATCCTTCGGATTGTCTGTCACTGCAGCCTATCGTCTCAACGATGTGAAAACCACCTACAATGGAGTCCTCATGGAGAAACCGTTGACATCTCGTTATAAAGCTTTGCTTACGGCTTCCTACTCCACACCTATGGATATCTGGCAGTTTGACGCCACACTTCAATATAACGGTGGCGGACGTATGCCGGCACCCTACCAACTCGACAACGGCAATTGGTCATGGGGACCGCGGTTCAAGGCTTTCCCGCAATTGAATCTTCAGGTCACACGTTGGTTCCGCCACTTCTCTATATATGCAGGTGGAGAAAACCTCACCAACTTCAAGCAGAAGAATCCCATCATCTTCGCCTCAGATCCCTGGAGTCCCAACTTCGATTCCACAATGATATGGGGTCCCGTACACGGTGCTATGGCCTACATAGGAGTCCGTTTTAATTTCGGTAAGTTATAAAAAGTAAGTATGTGTCATAAATTTATGATATAATTTTGACATGTACTTAAGTTGCAAGAAATAATTGACATAACAATACCGTTATAATTTCATTACGGCTCCCCCGGATATTGAGAGAAACTCTTCCACTCCTCAAGATAAATGCAGTAACCGAATCACCATTCATCTTAACAGATAATCAAATAATCAACATCTATACACTAAAAAGATATGAAGAAGCTTCTTACTCTCTGCCTTATCATGATAGCCACAATGACGCTATCGGCAAAGACAATCAAGGAATTCGTAGTCACCACTCAGCCTCAGATGAGCTGCCAGAACTGCGAGAATAAGATAAAGAAAAACCTCCGCTTCGAGAAAGGGGTGACAAAAATCACCACAGATCTTGAGAATCAGGTGGTGGTAGTAACCTACGATGCCGACAAGACAAACGAGGAGAACCTCACAAAAGCTTTCGGTAAACTCAACTATCAGGTATCTCCCACAAAGAAAGGTGTGAACAACACCAAAGAGTGTACCGACAAAAATTGCAAGGACGACGCATGCGATAGCAAGAAAAAGAAATAATCTCATAGTGAAGTTTAAAACAACCTCACCATCTACATTCTCCTAAAGAATGAAACCACAAAACGGCTTCCGTCTCAATCAGTCGGAAGCCGTTTTATTTCTATCACTAAGCAAGTTAGCATTATATTCTTAACTTCAATTACTTAATCATTGATGACATATACTCATCAAAAAAATCACCCCTGATTAAAAATTATCATCATTGTATGTTATATCTTGCCCCAAAGATGCGTATAAATAAAATGAATGGAAAATGATGTGCAGCATATAATCGCCCTCCTTCGTAAGGGTTCGCCTGAAGGATTCCGCAAAACAGCCGTGGAATTCGGGCCACGCATATATGCACTTGTGTATGACATCATTGGTTGTCGCTCGGAATCGGAAGAGGTTACTTCAGATGTTCTCATGCAAGTGTTCCGCTCCATTGACTCATTTCAACCGGATAAAGGATCATTCTTAGGATGGATTATGCGAATAGCTCACAATGCAGCCATTTCAGATTTAAGACGACACAATAAAGTGCTCTCAACAGAAGTAATTCCGGAAGATATACCGGCTCCCACCAGTGAAGAGAGTGACCAAACTGAACTTGTGAAAAATGCCATCAATAAATGCTCCGATGCGGAGCGTGAGCTAATACAGCTATATTACTACGATGGTCTGTCACTCTCAGAGATAGCCGAAATTGTCAGTGCGTCACCTCCCGTCCTCGCTGTAAGATTACAAAGAATCAGAAAAAAAATCAAACAACACATACTTAACAATGGATGATAAATTTATAGACCTCCTTATCACGCGAGCCACGCACAGTCGCAATCGTGATATTATGCCGACAGAGGATTTCTTTGCTGCAATTGCCTCGCAAGAGACAAAACGCCGCCGACAACGCTCATTCCTACGGATATCTGTGGCAGCTTGTATAGGAGCCGTATTGACAGGAGTCTCTTGTCTGATGCTATCACAAAGCCACACTGAAACAACCTCACCCTACTCCGCAAAAGTCGAAAGTGCCATTTATGCGGAGTGCATCGACAATATAGCCGAGCGAATGGAGCAGTTTGCCAACTCCAGTAAAGAAATTCGTAATTCTATTGAACAGCAATCTCCTTTTTAACCTGTGAAAATCCAAACAATGAGATCCATCCTAACCTTACTCATTCTCTTTCTGTCCACATCTCTTTATGCTGAGACATCGGCATTACTTTCAAGAATGATAGAGAAATATCCCATGGCAGAACGTCGGGTCTGGTATTATTTCGACCATGCAAACAGCACTCAATATTACCGTACAGAGTTTTCATCTCCGCGAAACGCCATAAAGTCCGTTGACCTTATCAAGCTTACGGATAATTATCTCAACGCATTCAATCTTACGGATTTCAAGAAATCCACCGGCGCACTCTATCGGAGTCCTGATTCTACGAGCGTCACTGTAAATGGCACAGAGATATTAGCATTTGATATCGGGTCACATGGCGTATCAGCACAGTGGGGCAAAGAAGTTAAGACAGATCGTAAATATTTCTCGCCTGATTTCCGACCGATTAACCAAGCTTTCGACCTTATAAGAAAATGCCATAGAAGTAAAAAAACAAATGTAAGCTACACCGGAGAAAAAAAGGGTATAAGATATGTATTTCAACGTGGAAGAGGAAAGGGTTTGACCAAAGGCGTCCGAACTACTCTGTTCGACGTATCACGCGCCGAATATGACAAGTTAAGGAATCTGATACTGAATTTCATTGGTAAGCCGATTCCCGTCACTGTTTTCGACTATACATTGCAAACAATGGTAAAGAGCGAATCCACACCCCACTTCTATATAATCGGTTATAATCCCTCCACAAAGGAGCTGAATTTCCTTCATGCTACAGTAGAGAATGAGATTTGCGTACCCCAGCAATGGCAAACACTCAATCACATCCCATAAAAATAACAGACATGAAAAAATTAATTATTCTAAGCCTACTGATTTTCTTAGCCATCACATCTTACGCATCTGAAAGACTTGACTCAATATTCCACGCGCTGGCGGGTTGCAGTGGAGTCACGACCACAAATGTCAAATATTCCGGGGGCTTCAGCAAAGACTGCCAGGGCTTCTTCATTCAGCGTGGCGATGGTGCTGGTTGGACCAAAGGAGAACGTCTTGCTATTAAAGGAATCACATCTGAAGAAGCATTGAGACTACTGAAAGCTTTCGATAATAGTTCTGAAGAGTTGGATTTCGTGTTAGGCATAGATAATCATCGGGAAGGTCTTGATCAAAATAAATCCATCGCTTATGCCGGATACTTTATGCCTGATAAGGATACATTCTTCTTTCTTAGAGCCGAAGTGGAAGATGAAGTTTGTATTCCCAAAGACTGGCCTATTCGTGACTATTACTACGCTCCGGTGACGACCTCCTCATCCGATAGAAAAACTTATATTCCTTACCCCAAGTCAATCAACTGGCAAGCAGCTTTGGCTACCCTTCACACGGAGCTAAAATACAACAGTCCTTTCTATAGCCGAAATGCCTCGGAAATTGACAGCACATATTACGCCACTTTGGAGGAGTCTCAGCATACTGATAATTACGAATCATTTCGTCTGCTTAGCAAACTCGCTGCCTCTTGCAAAGATGGCCACACTTACATCTATGGCACTAATAAAGACTGTGAATCTTTCCATGCTGCTTTCTCTACAGTACTTTTAGGCAACCGTGTATTTATTCGGTCTGTTGACAATGAAGAGCTTGAGAAAAAGGGTATAAATAGAGGTATGGAAATTATCGCTATCGACAGAGAGAGCCCTCGTGATTTCGCCACTCGTGAATTGCTCCCATATATTAGCGCTTCTACTCCACAGTGGGCCGATCATATCATATTTGACGGTTATGGTCTCTCAAATGGCCGGAAAAACAGTGAACTTACCCTTACCATTTCCTCAGATGGCGGCAAACACTCCCACGATGTTACAGTGATTCGAGACTGTAAATCTAACACCGAAATAGATAACGCTACTTCAAATTATTCTTTTAGAGTAATGTCCGGAAATATCGGTCTTTTAACCCTCAAAGACTTCGCCTCTTCAGATGTCAGAAACTTTTTTGACTCCATATACCGACAGTTGTTCTCAACTAACGGACTTGTGATAGATCTGAGAGGCAACGGTGGTGGCAACTCAGGTCATGCCGATTATATTCTCAGTCATCTCACCACAGATTCTATAGCCACCGATCCATGGACAACACCTCTCTACAAACCGGCTTTCGCATCATGGGGTATGGAGCCTGAAGTATTTGAATCCCCCTCTGAAATGATGGCTCCCGTCAAAGACAAGACTCCGTATCTTAATCCTGTGGTAGTCCTTATAGACCGTGCCACATTTTCGGCAGCGGAGGATTTTTGCAGTCTTTTCCGAGGTATGGGGCGTGGAATGATAATTGGAACGCCATCCGCTGGAAGCACCGGAAATGGAGTGAGAGTGCAACTTACTAAGGATATATGGGCCAACATATGCTCAAAACATGACCGTATGCCCGATGGTACTGAGTTTGTAGGAATCGGCATCATCCCCGATATAATTATTGAAGAAACACCTGAATCCTACTTCTCCCCTACGCAAGACATCGTGCTTGATAAAGCCACATCTGCCATCCGTTGAAACATGAGGAAGAGGGGCAGATATTACGACTGAATGATGCGAAGGTATTCTTCGTAGGGGATAAAACGCCCACCCATCGACTTGAGATGTGGTGTCTCAAACTGGCAGTCAATGAGCCCTCCACCACTTTCTTGAATGGTACGGGCTAAATAAATCAATGCCAGTTTGCTTGCATTGGGCACAAGTGAAAACATGCTCTCTCCGAAAAAAGCCCGGCCGATATTGACCCCATAAAGTCCACCCACCAGTCTGTCGCCATCCCATACCTCTACGCTTGCTGCGAAGCCCTGTTCATGAAGCCGGGTATAGGCTGCAATCATATCCTCGCCGAGCCAGGCTCCCTCCATATCATATCTCAACCGGCTGCATCCGTTTATAACTCCCTCGAAATCCTCGTTGATCGAAAGCCGATAACGCCCCTTGTTCAGAAGCGTACGCATGGAATGACTCACATGAATCTCATCCGGAAAAATCACGAACCTTTCCATCGGACAATACCACATCGGTTCATCCGAATCGCGGAACGAATACCACGGAAATATGCCATAACTATATGCCAGAAGGAGGCGGTCTATGTTCAGATCGCCTCCTATGGCAAACAATCCGTCAGGCTCTCCCAAACGAGGATCTGGAAAAGAGATCTCCTCATCTAACGCGAATATCATGACAGAATCAATTTATCACCTTCGATAGAGACATGAGTTTTGCCACCCTCTTTCAGCTTGCCAAACAGAATCTCTCTCATCAAAAGCGGTTTCAACTGTGAGGAGATCACACGATCTATCTCGCGTGCTCCATATTCCTTGGTAAATCCTTTATCGAGCAGCCATTCATGTGCTTCGGTAGAAAGCTGCATCTCAACATTCTTGGCATTCAACATCGCGCGGAGCTGATCGAGCTTCTTGTCAAGAATCAGCGATGCCATCTCACGGCTCATGTCGTTGAATACCACCGTTCCGGAGAGTCGGTTCAGAAACTCAGGTTTGAACGTCTTCTTCACGGCCTTCATCATTGCGCTCCCGGCTGTGGTGGTGTTGCCGAAACCCACATTAGCCTGCGAGGCATATTGCGCTCCCGCATTGCTGGTCATTATGAGTATCACATTGCGGAAATCAGCACGGTTCCCCTTGTTGTCTGTAAGCCGGGCATAGTCCATCACTTGCAGAAGAATATTGTAGATGTCGGGGTGAGCCTTCTCTATCTCGTCGAGGAGAAGCACAACATTCGGATTCTTTCTTACCGCATCTGTGAGCAAACCGCCATCCTCATAACCGACATATCCGGCCGGCGAACCAATCAACTTAGCCACCGTGTGCTTCTCCGTATATTCGCTCATGTCGAATCTCAACAGCTCTATACCCAACTCCGACGCGAGCACTTTAGCAACCTCTGTCTTACCCACGCCGGTTGGGCCCACAAACAAAAGGGAGGCTAATGGTTTCCCCTCTTCGGTGAGTCCGGCCTTCGACATCTGCACAGCTTCCGTCACCATCTTCACGGCATCATCCTGACCGAACACTTTGGCGGCTATACGTTCTCCAAGAGAGGAAAGGCGTTGTGTGTCATCCTCATGTGTTGCCAAGGCCTCCACCTTGCATATCTTAGCCAGCACCTCAGTAATCAGATGGCTGTCGATCTCCCTGCTTCCATTCTCTCCGGGATGAATTTTTCGCCACGCTCCCGCCTCATCGACAAGATCTATGGCTTTATCAGGCAGAAAACGGTCAGAGATATGTCGGGCACTCTCCACTACTGCCGTGCGTATCGCCTCATCGGTATATGTCACTCCATGAAAGCTCTCGTAATGCTCCTTAAGCCGGGAGAGTATCTCCACCGCCTCATCTAAAGAAGGCTCAGCCACATCAATCTGACGGAAACGCCTCACCAGGCCTTTACTCTTTGCAAAATAGCGCTTATACTCATCATAGGTGGTGGAGCCTATGAAACGTATCTTTCCCGCTTCAAGATAGGGCTTGAGCATATTGGAGGCATCCATCGCACCTTCGCCCGTGGCTCCGGCTCCTACAAGACTATGGATCTCATCGATATATACTATCGGAGCCGGCTCTCCGCTTATCCCCTCCATTATCATCCGCAGACGTTTCTCGAAATCACCTCTGAACTGAGTGCCTGCCAAAAGAGTGGCTATATCGAGAGCATAGATTTTTGATTCCTTCAGTCCGTCGGGCACGCTACCCTCGTTGATCATACGGGCCAAACCATACACGAGTGCCGTCTTTCCCACTCCGGGGTCGCCGATGTGAAGCACATTGTTCTTCTCCTTGCGAGAGAGAGTCATTATTGTGCTCTCCAATTCCCTTTCCCTTCCAATCAAGGGATTACGGTTCTCAAGATTATCATTGACGCAGACCACAAGATTATGCCAATCGCCACCATGCGCAGGATGACTTCCATCATTTGCATAATCATGTGTCAACTCGCCATCATGCAATGAGTCAAGAATCATTGCGAAAGGATCATACTGGCTCACAAGCTCGCTCATGAAAGTGGCCTCGTCGCCGGCGATTGTGTCGAGAAGAAGGAAACAAGCCGTCGACTCGTCCAAGTCGAATATCGCCTTGACAAGATGCGGGATGTTGACCTCCGAAGCTCCTGAATTTACAACCAAGGTTGCGGCATGACCTAACAATTCCTGCAACTGATAACTATATTCGGGTGTCACATCAACGTCATCGGGCAATTTCTCCAACGAGTCGATATATTGGTCAAGCCTTGTCTCAAGATCACTGATCTCTCCCTCAGCCATATCAATCGCATTACGTAATTCCGGCTCGTGGAGCAACGCAAGAAGGAGATGCTCCGGAGTGGCGAATTCATCATGATTCGATTCCGCGATAGAGATCATCCGTGTGAGCACACGCGTTGAATTCTTAGAAAATTTGATTTCCGTTTCCATATCAAACTATATCTGAGGGTTCAATTGTAAGGCGCAAAGGGAACCCCTCTGACCTGGCTAACTCGGTGGCCTTTGTCACTTTTGAGATAGCGATGTCATAACTGTAAGTGCCAACCGGAGCCTTCCCTGAATGATGCACCTCTAACATCAATCTCATAGCCTCGGCTTCATTTTTCCTGAATACCGTCACCAGTATAAACACCACAAACTCCATGGTGGTGAAATCGTCATTATGTATCACAACCGTGAACCTCCTCGGCCTTTTGATGTCGGTGAATACATGTTCCTTTATATTCGACTGTTCGCGTGGCATATTCGTAATTTAGTAGTCAAAAAAAGGTGGAAAATCTTAAGATTTTCCACCTTTTTGAGGTGCCAAGCAGATTCGAACTGCTGTGAACGGTTTTGCAGACCGGTACCTAACCACTCGG
>CAZEOI010000045.1:0-30338 GCA_964513775.1 uncultured Sangeribacter sp.
ATATAGCATAGGTATAGAGGGTATGGTCAATTCAATCCGTAGGCCTGACAGACATACTTTTACAAATCTTGGTCCAAGATTAGCAATGAGTTATCGGATAGAGGAGGATCGCACCTTATCTTTGTCTCTCAATTCTATTACAAAGACACCGACAGTGAACCAACTGAATACAGTTGAGCAGAGGGTAGACTTATTTCAATGGTCACGAGGTAATATGCAGTTGATTCCTTTCCGTGGCTATAGCGGCAAGATTGAATATGAGGGTACTTTTAGAGGTATATATGGCAAGATTTCCTTAACTGACAGCTATTCACTAAATCCGATAATGGGAGTGAAAATCTATGAAGAGAATAAGATTGTCAGTTCGTATGTCAACTCCGGATATAATAATGAATTTGAAATTAGAGGAAATCTGCGACTCCCTTTGTTCAACCGTAGGCTTATGTGTACAATAGAGGGAGGATGGCATAAGATTGAAAGTAATGGAGAGGACTACAAGCATAGTTATTCTCAACCGTTTATCAACTTGCAACTTATGTATATCAATGGCCCTTGGTGGATTATGGCAACATATAATAATGCTTACAACACGCTTTGGGGGGAGATGATTTCTACAGTAAATCAAAATCTTATGAATTTTGGAGTCGGTTACAGGTATCGTCAGGCTACATTCTCAGCAGGGGTAGTGAATCCGTTTGGAAATGTAGCACTTAAGACAAAAGATCTAAGTGGGAAGGCCTCTTTCGATAGAACCTATCAGGCTTCTGGGTCTCATCAGCTTATATGGTTGGGAGTAAGCCTTAATCTTCATAAAGGTAAGAGACGGGCCGGCGAACAGAGAAGAATTGATAATATGCGTATTTTTGAAACCATTAATAATAACATGAAATGAAGACTATGATTTTTCTGATGGCATTAATGTCGTCTGTAATGAGCGGAGGTGTGAGTTCGGAAGAGTCCACAATTGATTTCATCTCCCTTCCTTATACGGAGGGAATGTTGTACGTGTCGGTCTCCGCAGGAGATAATGATATCCTTAGAAAGAGGATAGAAGTTGATGAGGATAGGATTTCAATTCCAATAGACCTCAAAGATTATTATGGCATGGAGTTGAGGTTAAAGGCGTTTCAAGATCTGAATGATAACGGACGTCTTGATTTGGATAATTACGGACGTCCAACAGAACCCTGTCTGCAAACTAATTTCACACCTGTCATTGAATCTGGAAGATATGAATTCAAATTAATCGAATATTGACTTTAGATTATAAAATTTTCCAGTCTGCAGCCAATTTTGGAGTGGAGAAATCATCTTCAGAAGTAGACCGACTTATGGAAAAAATGAACAACTTTGTAAATAAGTTTAATTTGTCAACTTATTTTGTTAAATTTGTGATGAAGTTTAAGCTTCCTTGCAGAAAACAATGCTCGCGTTATATATCTGTCGTATGGACCACTGAGCCCTCGAAGAAAATAACGTTTAGCCAACTTCAATGGATAAGAAAATGAAACCGGAAGAGAGTATTGACATAATCGGCAAAATGATGTCAGAGACACGAAAGAGTGTGTTGAGACTGTGTTATGTGCCTTTCCTTACATGGGGTGGTACAACTTTGGTGGTCTCTATGTCTGTATATATCCTACTGCTGTCATACAATAACTATCTCATAAACCTTTGTTGGTTTCTGATACCTATTTTGGGATTTATTCTGACGCAAATTTTCAAGCCACATGGCAAGCCCGTCAAGACAGGAATAACCGTAGCTTTGCAAAGTATATGGTGTATGTTGGGGATATTGATGATTATCTTTTCCGTTTCTGCCTTTCTTATCGAGTTTAATATATTATTTTTCATTCTATTGTTCCTGTCGATCGGTTCATTTGTATCAGGAGCTGTGATTTCCTATCCATTTATGAAATCTCTGCCGGGTTTTATTATGTCGGTGGTGATGCTCATGCTACCCTATTACACACAAATACCGCTATTTGCGGCAGCGATAGCTATAATGATGATTGTGCCAGGCTATAGGATGAAACAAGATCTCAATATTTTATGATAGAATTGAATCCTTTGATACATTCTCAGTTAAGGCTGTCGATTCTCTCGATTCTCATGAGTGTCGAGGAGGCCGACTTCATGTATATGAAGCAGAAGACTGAGGCTACTACAGGAAATCTCAGTGTGCAGATCACCAAGCTTGAGGAGGCTGGTTATATCGAGGTGGATAAGACTTTCCAAGATAAACGGCCAAGGACAGTCTGTCGCATGACGGAGAAAGGCAAGGAGGCATTTTTAGAGTATGTGGTAGCTTTGAAAGAGTATATATATCCGGCTCTGTCGGATTCATTGAGAAATAACAACACCGAGGAAAGGGATTTCCCCGTCTCAGGACTTGAACTCTCAACTTATTGAAAATTCTCTATTTCAGCGCTTCCTGAGTGTGGCAATGGTTAGGATAAGAAATTTGTTGCACGGATTGGTACGAAAAAAGGAGAAGAGATGATTGTTATACAGAGTTCGTAATAATGAAAAAACGGAGCCATATCGCAACTTATGCAAAATGGCTCCGTTTTTAAAAATATTGGATTCGAATCAGGGGCGGCGATGGCGGAAGAGGATGAGCCAGGCGAGGAGTACTATCAGGGCGTAGCCGGCGAAGATGAGCCAGGGCCATTCCCAGTTGCCCATGAAGAGGCGCATGGGCATCGGCGCTCCGGGCAGTGTCACCATCTCCCAGCTGCACCAACGGTTGACGATGGCTCCGGCAGCTATGGTGCCGAATGTGGCACCTATACCGTTGCTCATAAACATCATGAGTCCCTGAGCGAATCCTTTCATATTGTCGGGCGCCACCTGCTGAATGTAGAGGTGGCCGGCTATGGTGATGAAGTTGAATGCGATGCCGTAGATCAGCATTGAGCCTATAAGCAGCCACAGACCGTCGCCGGGATTGCCTGTTCCGAGCATGAGGAAGCGCAAAGACCATGCAAGCAAACCTAAGGCATATACCCATTTTATGCCGCTGCGTTTAAGCGATATTCCCACTAAAAGTATGCACACGGCTTCTGAAATCTGCGAGAGAGAGAAGAGCATGGTGGCGTTGCCTGAGGCAAGGGAGCCGGCATATTCCGCTATGCCGGAGAAGTGGGTGATGAAGGGAGTGGCGAAACCGTTGGAGATCTGCAGGCATACTCCGGAAAAGATCACGAATATCAGAAACACAGCGATCTCCCGCTTTCCGAACATCATGCGCAATGACCGGGCAAGCGACATGTCGGTTTTCTTCGAATCCTCGTTGCCTATCCTCTTTTCAAGGCGCGGCAACGAGAAGGCATAGAGAGACGTGATGATACCCATTACACCACTGCACATCAGCTGCATGGCATTGTATTGAAACCTCAATCGCCCCGGGTCGGCTTTGTCGGAGAATGCGAAACCGAATGAGCCGTCATGCCAATAAGCTGAGTTTACAAACCACATCGCCGCTACGAACCCCACCGTGCCCCATATTCTGATGGAGGGGAATGCGGTGACAGGATTCTTGCCGTTCTGGGTGAGCAGACCAAAAGTCGAGGTGTTGGCAAGAGCCATTGTGGGCATGTAGAGAGCAAGGAAGAGGAGATAAAGAGGGTAGATCACCCGGAATTCGAGTCGGGGATGAGTCATGCCGTAATGCCACATTATGAGCATTACCGCTCCGGCTGCGAGATGGCACAAACCCAGCAGACTCTCGGGGCGTCCCGTCTTATCGGCGAGACGCCCGAAGAGTGATGGCGTAATGATCGACACGAGTCCGATGGCTGCATAGAACCATGCTATATCACTACCGATGCCTCCGGCCCCCAAGAATTGCCCGAAGCAGGTGAGATAACAGCCCCATACGCTGAATTGTAGGAAATAGAGTAATGAGAGACGCGCTTTCATATCATTACGGTTGAAATGGTTTTGGTAATTACAATAATTCTCAACTTATGAGTTTGTTTTTCCGGAAACTATGTTTGTGAAGTCTTAGAATTTGAATTCCACGCCACCCATTATGGTTGTGCCCGGCATGGGGCAGCCATAGATAATCTCATAACGGTCGTCGGTGATGTTGTCGACCTTCACAGAGAGCGTCACAGGCACCTTGGTGCCAAGGGTATAGGCCGCCCTGAGATTAAGCAATGTATAGCTAATGGTAGAGCCATTCGGATTGCCGTTCTTCATGCTCCATATGTTCATATCCTCCAAAGTGAAGCTGAACGGGCCGGGTGAATAGGTGATCTCTGCATTAAGCTTGTTTTTCGGAGAATAGAGATTATCGGAATCGGTGTGGAGATAAGACCATGAGGCACTTGCCGAGAGATTGCTCAGAATGTTGTAGGCCGCTTCAATCTCAAAACCTTTATTGTGGAATTTGCCGGTATTGACATTTTTCGGGCGTCCATCTATCATGGTGGTCTGGATCATATCCTTTCCGTCAATGTAGAAGAGCGCAGCCCCGAGCATGAGATTATAGTTGAGGAAGTGCTGACGGTAGCTCACCTCATAGTTGAGCATATACTCCGGTTTCAGATCGGGATTGGCCGGAGCATAGAGATAGAGCTCACGGATGTTGGGAGCACGGAAACCTTTGCTGAAAGATGCTTTGAACTGGGAGTCACGACCCGGACGAATGATAAAACCGGCCTGTGGCACCCACACATTGCCGTATGTGGAGCCATGCTGCAGACGCACTCCGGCATTTATGTCAAGGATATTGTTGAAGAAACCCTGTTGCATCATGGCATATCCAGCCACCTCGTTTACATGGTGCCAGGCTTCTGCCGTACGGATTGACTCATCCTCTTTGTTGATGTTCCATATGTGGCCGCCCCAGTGTTGGAAGTCGATGCCGGCGGAGATGGTATTGTCTTCCCAGAGATAGAGCGATTCGTAGGCGGTGAAGCCCATGTTATAATCAGTGGAATGGAAGAGATAGTCGCGTGGTGTCTGGCCCGGGGTGTTGCCGTCGTCAACGATGTTACGGCCCCAGTTGATGTAGCCCTGTATGCCGCCGTCGGCTTTCTGATACTGGTTCTTCACATAGATGCCGCCGGTGCCACGAATTACATCGGTCCACATATTTTCGAGCGGGGCCTGAATAGTACCGGGATTGTTGGCCTTGGTCTGGGTCATATCGAGCATTCCGGCAAGACTCCAATGGTTGGATGCGGCATATTTCAACTGAAGGAATTCATTGGCGAGCCAGAACTCGCTACCGGCACGGTTGCCGTTGCTACGGTCGAGCTGCCCGGAGAGTGTAGCCGAGAAACGCCCTCTCTTATAGCCCGAGGAGAGTGCGAATTTCTGGGTATAGTATGATCCGAAGAGAGCACGTGCGCGTCCGGTGAGACCATCCTCTTTCTGTGTATGTGTTACGATGTTAACCGAGCCACCCATAGCGTTGGAGCCATATAGCAGTGAGGAGGGACCCTTCACCACTTCCACCTTTTCCACACCGTTGGCAACATATGTGTCGGCAACAGAATGGCCGAATACACCGGCCCATTGCGGCTGGCCGTCGATCATGAAGAGTACCTTGTTGCCCTGACCCACACCGCGTATATTGACTGTGCCAGCGCTTCCGCCAGACACGCCGTAGCCGGCGAAACCACGCTCGGTGACAAACAATCCGGGCACTTTAGCTACCAATACAGGCATAAGGGAGCTTTCGCCCGACTGTTCTATTTCGGAGGATGTGATCTGAGTGACATTGAGAGGAATAAGATCCGGATTTGTCTTCAGTGGCGCAGTCACTACGATCTCTTTGAGGTTTGTGGTGTCGCGTCTATGCTCAACAGGATCTCCAGAGAGGGTATTGGCTAATACACTGCCTGGAAGAAGAAGGGTTGGAATGAAGCTAAGTACGGTTCTTGCCATAGTTATAGGTAGCCGTTAATAATTATTAGATATGTTTTAGTGAAATCGGGGCAAAATTAATGAAATAATTTGATAATTCAGTATAGATTGGTTAATTTTGTGGAAATATTTACTGAATTTTATAAACATATTGATAGGTCATGACAGACGCAGAGATAGAATTTTTTGATCGTTTGGCACCACAGTGGGATGCCAATGAGGTGCGTTCCATTCCGGAGAGAGTAAAGTCGATACTTGGGAAACTTTCGATTAAGCCGGGTATGAATGTGCTTGATTTAGGCACAGGCACCGGTGTGTTGCTTCCCTATCTGAGCGGTATGGTAGGCACGGAGGGGCACATAGCTGCCGTTGACCTTTCGGAAGGGATGCTTTCGATAGCTAAAAAGAAATTCGGACATTTGAAGAATATGGAATTTCTGCGACTTGATTTCGAGGAGGAGGAATTGCCGGGGATGTATGATGTGGTGATGCTTTATTCCGTATATCCCCACCTTTATGATCCTGCCGCCACTATGGAATGGCTTTTTAAGATGAATATCAAGCCCGGAGGGGTGATAGTGATAGCTTTTCCGAGCGATGAGAAGTTTATCAATACCATACATCATGACCGGAAATCGGAGAGTGATCATCTTCCACCGGCTAACGTACTCGCCGACAGGATACGCGAATGGGGATTTGACGCACAGGTTGTAGCGGCTACTGCAGACGAGTATATAATCATAGTGAAGAGAGGAGAGTTATGAAATCTTTGAGTGGCTACAGACAAAAATAGTGGCCACTCCAGATGCCACTCAGTATGTAAGGCCGTTTTTCAGGATAATCTCTTTCAGACGCATGTTCTCTTCACGCAAAGAGTCTATCTCTTCGCGGAGATTGTCAACTCTTTCCGAGAGCCGGTCGTTACGCCTTTCAAGGAGGTCGATGCGAGCAGCCGTTTCCTCATCGGCTGAGGCATGCTGACGGTCACGCTGATGGGCGAGATCGTGGAAATGATTGAGGAGCTGGGTTATAGCATCGCTCTGCGTGGAAGGAGAAGTGTGAATATGAGGAGGGATTGAGGCATCACCCTCATGAGAGTGGGGAGGCACATGAGTATGAGGAGGCACCACAACGTCGGCCAGATCATCTATCATGTATTCCTCAAGGGAGTCGAGCGCGAAAATCTCCTTGATCTTCTCCTGTTTCTCTTCAGGGAGACGGCTCCGTCCGTTTTCTATGGCGGAGAGAAAACTGGGTCTCACCTGAAGAAGAGAGGCGAGTTCACGCTGGCTCATGCCGGCTCTTTTGCGAAGCTTTGACAGATCTATTCGGCTCATTGATCAATCGGTTTAAAAGGAAGTGTTAAGAATATGTCACAAAATATATTCCCTGTGTTGTGAATCTATCTGCGAAATTAGTGAATTTCACTTAACTTGCCAAATTTTTATTTATCCACATTAATTAACTTGCTGTAACAAACTAAATTCCCATTACAACGTTTTTAAGGTAAAATGATTTGAAAAGAAGATATTTAAACTTGAGACAAGCTTGTAGGATTTCCTATCGACTTATAGATTTCCTATCGACTTCTATAGGAGAAGTGCCTTTACAGGTGAAGTCAATTAAGTTTGGATAACTTCAATAAATTAAAGTGTGATATGAAAAAGTTATTGAAATTTTTACCTTTTCTTCTTGTAGCTGTCATGGCCGTCGGCTTGTGGAGTTGCGATGATGACGATGATAAGGATGTGATTGTTACAGAACAGCAACTTCCATCAAAGGCTAAAGCATTTATTTCTGATTATTATCCGTCGGTGAAAGTGTCGAAGGTGACAAAAGATAACAGCGAATATGAAGTCATATTATCTAATCGTCACCAGATTGAATTCAATCTTGCCGGAGAATGGATGGATGTGGATGCTCCTACAGGAGAGACCGTGCCGAGCGGCTTCTATCCGGCTGATATCGACACATATATCGGAGAAAATCTCGGAGGTACTGGTATTAATGAAGTGAGCCGTGAGAATTATGGCTATGATGTGGAGTTGGTAGACGGACGCGATTTGCGATTCTCCACAACCGGTTCATTCTTGGGTTACGATAATTGATCATTGGCTTACGGCTACAAAGAAAGTGGTTGCTAACCATTGATGATCAGATTTTAAAATAAGGCTTCCCCTCAAAGCGCTTGAGTCATTATACAAAGCAGGATTCGTCTGATGCCGTCCACACCGGCGTCAGACGAATATTTTTTTGAACACTTGTCAGAAAAATTATGTTGATTTTATAAGAGGTTGTGTAAACAGGCCTTCTGTTACTATCCACCAGAAATGTTCAACCAAACAAACAGATCCATATTATGATAGATTCCATTGCCAACATATTGCGGGAATATCCACCGCTCGCCCTCTTCCTCACTATCGGACTCGGATTCTTTATCGGCAGGATAAAGATAGGCAGTTTTCAGCTCGGCAGCGTCACGTCGGTGCTTCTTGTGGGTGTGCTGGTAGGGCAGCTTGAGATTCCAATGTCGGGCCCCTTGAAGATGGTGTTCTTCATGATGTTTCTTTTCTCCATCGGTTATAGTGTGGGTCCCGACTTTTTCAAGTCGCTTAAAGGCACAGGGTTGAAACAGGCGTTGTTTGCCGTGATGATGAGTGCCATGTGTTTTGTGTCGGTGTTCGTAATGGCTAAGATTATGGGCTATACGAAAGGGGAGACCGTGGGATTATTCTCAGGATCGGAGACCTGTTCGGCATTGTTGGGAGTAGGATCGGAGGCTCTTGAGAGACTGGGACTCCCCAAGGAGACTTTGGACAGGGAGATGAATATAATACCGGTGTGTTATGCCGTGACATATATATTCGGCACGCTCGGGACCGTAATACTTGTAGGCAATCTCGGACCGCGCCTGTTGGGAGGCTTCGAGAAGGTGAGACGTCAAACCCTTGAACTGGAGGAGAAACTCAATGCGGATGGCCGTAATGACGACCCGGCATATACCAATGCACTCTCAACCATAGCCTATCGTTCGTATAAGGTGGAGTCAGACCACTTCGTTGAGCCGCAGAGTGTGAGAAGTGTGGAGAGGCACTTGGCCGGACAAGGACTGGAGGTCTATATAGACCGAGTGTTGCACGATGGGGAGATAAAGGCTCCACGTCACGACGACCTGATACACGCAGGCGATGAGGTAGTGGTGTGCGGACGGCGTGAATTTATGATATATGTGGAAGACCATATTGGCAACGAGACGGTGAATGCAGAGCTTCTTTCATATCCTCTTGAGAGATTGGGAGTGCTTGTGACGAGGAAGGAATTCATCGGACATCCTATCACAGAGCTTCGTCGCCGTAAATATATGCACGGAGTAGTGATACGCGATGCCAAGCGAGACGGTCAGCCACTTGATATCTCTCATGACACCACGTTTATGAAGGGTGACAAATTGACAGTGGTGGGAAGATCCGAGAGAGTAAGCCGAGCCACACCTCATATGGGACATGTGGATCGCCCCTCAATTCAGTCGGATCTAATGTTTGTGGGTCTTGCCATTTTCATCGGTGGCCTTTTCGGTGCCTTGAGCATATGGATCGGTAGCATTCCCGTAAGTTTCGGCACAAGCGGCGGTTCGCTCGTAGCCGGATTGGTGTTCGGTTGGCTACGTTCAAAACGTCCCACTTACGGCCACATATCTCCGGGAGCGTTGTGGATCATGAATAATCTTGGCCTGAACGTATTCATAGCCGTGGTGGGCATAGAGGCTGCTCCGTCATTTGTGGCCGGCATAAAGGCTGTCGGACCAATGTTGTTTGTGGTTGGAGCCATCACTACTCTCATACCGCTTTGCTTCGGATTGTTTATCGGCCACAAGATCTTCAAGTTTAATCCGGCCATAACACTCGGTTGCTGTTGCGGCACACGCACGTGTACCGCAGCTTTGGGAGCCGTGCAGACCACATTAGGAAGCACTCTCCCGGCCATAGGTTATACCGTGACGTATGCCGTAAGCAACATTCTCCTGATAGTATGGGGTCTGCTTACAGTGATGCTTGTGTGAACAGAGCCCGGTTTATGCCACTCCGCAGAGTTCGATCTCAAATATCAGCGTGGAACCTCCCGGAATGCCTGGCTGGTTAAACTTGCCGTAGGCTTGTTCCGCAGGGATATATACCTCCCATTTGTCGCCGACGTGCATTTGCTGAAGGGCAATGATCCAGCCCGGGATAAGGTCGCGCAGACGGAAAGCCGGGGCCACGCCACCTCGGCTACTGTCGAAGGTTTTTCCGTTGATTGTCTTTCCGGTGTAGTGTACGGTCACCACACTCCCTTTGTTAGGAGTCTGGCTGTTTTTGTTGCCTGATTTCAATTCTTTGTAGAATATTCCGGCAGGAAGTGGCTTTACACCGGTTTCTTTACTTTTTTGGAGGAGCCACTCTTTATTTTTCTCAATATATTCCTGTTTTGCCATAGTAGGTTTGGATTACGCAGTAGTGTAGTTGTTTAAACTTTTTACCGGCTTGTTGAATTTTTATATGTACTCTTATATGAAGAGGAAGTTGTCAGCGGAGGTTTTTGATGATTTTTGAAACCACTCCCCAGATCACGCAGTCATCGTCGGGAGTGATTCTGAAAGGTGGATAGGAATCATTGCCGGGACGCAACCAGATTTCCCCGAAATCTCTCAGTGAGAGGTCAAGATATTTCATAGTGAACTCTCCGTTGACGTAGGCCACTACAATGTCGTCTTGACGAGGGGTCAAAGCCCTGTCTACCACTATTATGTCGCCTTCGTCAATTCCGGCGTTTATCATGGATTGTCCCACTACTTTTGCGTAGAAAGTTGCGGCCGGGTGGCTGATCAGCTCACGGTTGAAGTCGAGCGACTTATCCATATAGTCCTGGGCCGGACTTGGGAAACCGGCGCGGATTCCATCATCGGCGAAAGGGAGCGGAAGGATAGTGGCGAAAGATGATTTACAGATTTCAATTTCTCGATTCATATCACAAATTTACATAAAATCGGGAGATTTTTGTGCCGTCAGGATAAAGAAATTTTTCGTTAGAGGGAAGTTAATGAAGAATATGATATGAATATCCACAATTTCGAAAAAAAGTTGAACCACCACCGGGAAGCAGGCCGGGGGTTGCACAACCGGGAAAGAAATAGTAATTTTGCCTGCGTATGTGGGCATTGGTAGACTGCGATAATTTCTTCTGCTCTTGCGAGAGGGTGTTTCGACCTGATCTCAATGGGCGTCCTGTGGTTGTTTTGAGCAACAACGACGGCTGTGTCGTGGCCCGTTCCCGAGAGTCGAAAGCCATGGGAGTGCGTATGGGTCTCCCTTACTATCAGATGCTTGAACAATTTCCCAATAGCGGTATCACGGCTTTTTCCTCAAATTATTTGCTTTATGGCGATATGTCGGCGCGAGTGATGGCCGTGCTCCGGGAGTCGGCACCCGACATTCTGCAATATTCCATCGATGAGGCTTTCCTCGATCTGAGCGGTTTCCCCGATGATGTGCTGAAAGGATGGGGAGAGGAGTTGGCTGCTAAAGTAAGGCAATGGACCGGGATACCGGTCAGTCTCGGGATAGCTCCCACGAAGACGTTGGCAAAGGTGGCCGCACGTTTTGCCAAGAAATATCCGGCATACCGTAAATGTTGTGTAATCAGCAACGAGCATCAACGCGAGAAGGCTCTGGAGCTTACAGAGGCCGGCGATGTGTGGGGAATCGGACGCCGGATAGCAAAGAGTCTTGCTGCAAAGGGAGTGTACACAGCTCTTGATTTCACGCGCAAGGAGCGCGGATGGGTGCGTCGGAATTACCATGTCACAGGAGAGCGCACCTGGCGGGAACTGCATGGAGAGGAGGCCATAGAAGCCGAAGCGATGGAGGGGCGGACGAAGCAGAGTATAATGACCAGCCGTAGTTTTCCGGAGATGCTTACCCGATTGGAGGATATAAAGACCCATGTAGCCAACTATGCCTCCCGGTGTGCTATGAAGCTTCGCAGGCAGAAATCTGTATGTGGTATGGTGACAGTGTTCATACAGTCGAATTTCTTCAGGGAGGATCTTCCGCAGTATAGTTGTAGTGCCAATCATTATTTCTCTACCCCCACTTCCACTGCCACTGAGATTGTAGAGGTGGCGTTGAGGATTCTGGAAGTTATCTTCAAACCGGATATCTGTTACAAGCGGGCCGGGGTGATGGTGTCGGATATCTCATCCGGAATTGTCATACAGCCGGATATCTTTGATTTTGATCCTGAACGAAATCGCAAATACCGCAGTATATCGGAGGCGATGGATGCTATCAACAGCCGGTTGGGAGCCGACACTCTTATTCTGGCCTCACAGCAGTATCCGCAGAAAGATGCCGATGGAAAGAGCGTTAAGTTCAGCTATGCCATAAAGCGGGCTTTGAAATCGCCTGACTATTCCACGTCGCTATCCGCCTTCAATGTGATGTAGAGGTATTACTCATCGAACAGTGATTGGTTTTCGTTAGCCGGGATATGTCGGTGAAATTCCTTTATCTTGAAGCGTATGTTCTCATAGGCATTGTAGGCCGGATTATATCTCTGCACAATCTCCAGTGTGACTTCGATAAGATCTCCTTTACCGAATCGTTCACCTTTATCAATCAATTTCATCAGAGGTCCCTCTTTTATGAAAATAGGAATTTTAAAACCTTTGTACATAAACTGCCACCGATAGCCACTCTCGAAGCTCATTGAGACTATATGCAGGAATGCTTTTTCTTCAATCTCCTTATCCGGAGGAAGCAAGTCTTCAGTGGCGAAGTTCTTATGAATCATCTCAGGAAACTCATCTCTTGAAAAATGTGTTTTCTCTTCTTCACCTTCAATGGTGAGCCCCTCCACGTTTTTATCTTTCTCGGCAGCTTCTATAGTCTTGCTGATGGCTTCTCTTACTGGAATCTGATTATATATATTTATGATTGATTGGTTGATGATGACATTATTTTTTCCCTTTATGCTTATTGTGCTTTTCTGTTCATCCGTTTTTGCAGGTCGTCCTTTTAATTTGCGGTATGCTCCGTAAACGCCTCCGACAATCGTTATGACGCTGGAAATATAACCGAGAGTAGATCCGGAAAATAAGCTTTTTAAGGCACTTTCAACTATTTCAACATCAATTACGAAAGATCCTTTTTCGATGGCGTTGACTTTAAGTTCGATAGTTTTTTCTCCGCCCATTTCTTTATTGGCGGCTTCCATAATAAATTGATAATGTCCTAATGCCGCAATAAGGGTATTGGCATCAATTTGACTTGTGTGGCCGTTAAATATTATTTTTATCTTTTTTATTGGCATTTGGGAATTATTCATTCATCTGCTGGGGGACAGAAGAGTATCATCATATGTTGTCTGAGTCCTTGTTGCGAAATTAGTTAATATAATTCAATTATCAAAAAATAATATCTTTGAAATACACTCATATGTCTCTTTCATTAAAACTATAAGTAGCTGCGAACAATTAATGATCATATGACTGCTACATTCTACTGCGATCTGCGCCTTAGCTTTTCAGTAGTAATGTCAGTAAATTACTCCTTCAAATCCGATGCAGATCTCATCTGTAGAATTTCGTATCCATTATGACATTAATTATCTGCAGCTACTTATCGGTAAATTTGCAAAAATTACCGATATTGCATCCTTGCTAATGTCAGATTATGATTTTTAGGATTGTATCAAAAATAGGAAGCTGAAAGGAGAAAGGCAAGATATATTTATTCCAAGTTGGTTCAAGGACAGTTCAAGAATAGCCGGGGAGGCTGAGTAAATAGAATAAGGGGATAACTGAAATTGATAACAGCCACCCCCGGTTGAAAGTATTTCCAAACAGGAGGTGGCTGTATCGGATCAAATGTATTGGATCAAATAAGATGGGTCAGTAGAGGAGGACGGTGAGGGAGACGGGGCCTTGGGCTCCGGTGATGTGGACTGCCTCGATGTCGGCTGTGGCGGAGGGCCCGGAGAAGAGGGAGGTGTATTGTATTTTCGAGAGATCCATCTGTGCATAGGCATGTTGCAGACCGTCAACAATCTTATTGCGGTCGAGCAATAGATAGAGGTTGATGGCAAAGAGTCCGTTTGCCATACGCCCGAAAGTCTCCGGCGCTACCAGCACACTGCCTGTCTCACCGATTCCGAGAATACCTTCTCCCACACAGGCGTGAAGTTTATGAGCATCCTCCGGCTTAGGCAACCCGGCGAGAGTGATATTTCCGTCGTAACCGTCAACCGCACTAAAGACAAGAGTAGAGTCGGATTGCTCGATATTTTCGCTCAGCCAAGCCAATGCATCCTCGCGTTTCTCAACGTCAATGACTTTGCCGTCAAAACCTTCGACATGACTTATGAAGTTTTTCAAAGGGTCGCCAGCAATGGGATAAACCGGCACGTCGGGGTGCTCCACCGGTTTGGGACGGTTGGCACGGACGCGGGCTAAAATGCGGTCGCGGGCGGAGAGTGAACTGTTATCTTGATTCATAGCGAGGCTTATTTATCGGTTTTGTTTTTACTGGATACATTCTCCTTATACCACTCACGGAATGTCTGCTTCGGCGGGATAGGGTTGCGATGCCATTCAGCCCAAGGATTCAATCCGCTCTCGGCAATTGCCGACGGAGTGTAGCGCAATGCCCACAAGCCTAATTTCTCAGCATGTTGAAGGTTGGTGGAGTTGCGTAGCGCCAATCCCATCATTCCCTCCTCAAGATCGTGAGAAAATAGCGACTGTCTGTTTTTTACCACCACCTCACGCCAATAGAATATCAGTTCGGGCAGAGGCACCTTCACCGGACAGACATCGCCACAGGATCCGCAATGAGTGCAGGAGAAGGGGAGACGTGCATATCGGTGAAGGTCGTAGGATGGCATCAGAGCCAGACCGAGAGGACCCATATAGTTTGCATCGTAAGATATTCCCGAGGTGCGCCGGAATACGGGGCAGGTGTTCATACATGTGCCACAGCGCATACATTTGAGCACCTCCCAGTAAGGCTGTCCGAGACGTTCGGATCGTCCGTTGTCGAGCATCACCACATGAATCTCTTGTCCGGGAGCCGGGGCTGAGATATGAGAGGTGTATTGCGTGATATCGTAGCCGAGTGAGCTGCGCGAGAGCAACCGTAAGAAAAGTGGTAAGTCGGTTTGTGTAGGAATAACCTTCTCGATGCCTATTGTGACTATGAGAAGCGGTGGGACTGTGGCACATATATCCACATCTCCTTCGTTGGAACACATCACCACGGTTCCGGTGTCGGCCACGGCATAATTGCAGCCGATCATTCCCGCCTGCGCCTTGATGTAATGCTTACGCATATCGGCCCGCATCACGCTGTTGAGGTAGGTGGGGTCATCGTTCGAAGGATCTGAGCCGAGTTTCCTGGCAAAAATCTTAGCCACGTCTGTGCGTAGCTTATGTATGGCGGGCATCACGATATGGCTGTCGCGCTGATTGTCGAGCTGCTGGATTCGCTCGCCGAGATCCGACTCATTGACTTCGATGCCGTGCTCTTCAAGATATTCACGCATGGCACATTCATCCATTGTCATTGACTTACCTTTGGTGAGGGTGACCACATTGTGGCTCTTTAGAATGTCGAGTACGATATCGTTGTGATCCCGGGCCGTCTCCGCCCAATGCACCTTTATACCTCTTGAAGAGAGATTCTCCTCAAACTGCACGAGATACTCGTCGAGGTGAGACAGCGAGTGTTGTTTTATCTCTGAAGTAAGGTCACGCATCTCCTCCCATTCAGGAAGTGTGGATGCAACCTTGTCGCGACGCATACGCGCTGCCCATAGGCAACGGTCGTTGCTTTCGCGGTGAGGGGTGTCGGCAATGAATTCGGCGCCGAGCTTAACCTGATTGACCTGTGTGCTCATGGTGATTAATTTGCGTCGCCGTTAAGGATTTCGGCAATATAGTAAAACTTAATGTCCAGTCCGAATTTGCGCGCTACGCACGACTGATGAAGAAGGCATGACATATCTTGCGAAGTGACATACCTGAACCCGTTGCGTGAATAGTCGGTCACTTTGTCAAGTCCTTGCTGTCCCGAGCAGCTTGTGTCCCAGATGGCGTATGTGCCACCGAAACCGCAACATTCGTCGCGACGAGTGGCATATCCAACTTCTATTCCATCCACAAGGCTGAGCAGTTTCTCCGTCTTTGAGAAGTCGGGGATCATAAGTTCCGAGGGGCGAGCCTCATTAAGATAGCGGAGGGAGTGGCATCCGTTATGAAGTGCCACACGATGAGGAAAATGAGCCCAAGGAAGGGCCTCCACCTTTATTATGTCGTGAAGGAATGTCACAAGGTCTACGGCAGAGTTGCGTATCTGTTCTACTTCAGGAGTCTGAGGCAGATCGTCGAAATGATTGCGGAATTGATCGGCACATATTCCGGAAGGCATCACGATATAGTCGAAACCGGCCATGTGAGCGGCAGCCGAACTCTCTACCTTGCATGCGTAATGAGTGTATCCCATATCTTTCAAGGGAAGTCCGCAGCAAGCCGCCGACTCGATAAACTCCGGATTAAGGCCGAGTCTTTGCAGGAGTTTAAATGATGATATAGCGGCCTGAGGTGCTATCGCATCTATATAACAGGGGACAAAAAAGCCAATTTTCATATTTGGGACTTTGAAGATTTTCATGAGGTAATGCCCAAGCGTCACGTGATTAACGAATTTGGGCATTACTTTCACTTTTTTAACAAACATTGAGTATGTTTAGTTGCAGGGTGCTTTATTTAAGAAGTTGTGTGAAATTTACGCGAAATACTTTGGAGGAATCAGAGATTATATATAATTTTGAAGAGTGAAATCTACGCAACTTCAATGTGTAAATTTCTCCGGATAGTATGGATTGGGTAAAGCATCACAGAATTAAGTTATGGAAGAGAATAAAACTGAGGATAAATTATATTGCTACAAGTATCCGCATCCGGCAGTCACCACAGACTGTGTGATCTTCGGGTTTGACGGAGAGAATCTCAATGTGTTGCTGGTGAAGCGTGGAGGAGAACCGTATCTCGGCTGGTGGGCATTTCCGGGAGGTTTTGTAAAGATTGATGAGAGTGCGGAAGAGGGCGCTTTGCGTGAGTTGAAGGAGGAGACACAATTGTCGGCCGGATATATGGAACAGCTTCACACATATTCCGCTCCGGGACGCGATTCCAGAGAACGGGTGATAACGATAGCTTATCTTGCATTGGTGAGGATATCGGAGGTGAAAGGTGGCGATGATGCTGCGGAGGCCCAATGGTTTCCGATAGATAAGGTTCCGCACTTAGCTTTCGACCATGATCTTATTTTGCGCGATGCACTGACGCGTCTGCGGGAAAGGATCCATTTTCATCCTATAGGATATGATTTGTTGCCGGAGAAATTCACTCTGAAGCAACTTCAGTCGCTCTATGAGTCTGTTTTAGGGATACGTTTCGACCGTAGGAATTTTGCCAAGAAGATGCTTCATCTCGACATATTGACTCAACTTGATGAGACCGTGTGGCCTACCCCCAAGCGAGAGGCTAATCTTTATAAGTTTAATCTTGAAAAGTATAATGAGTTGAAACGGCGAGGTTTCCGTCTCGAATTCTAAATTATTGAGATATAACACTTATGAGAATGTTATGAAACGGAATAGAATAACTACGGGTTCTTCGGATGTTGTGACTGGCGGAAAGGGAGTAATGGCAGGTGAGATTGTTGATCTGCTCATGGCCGGAAAAGATGACAGGCAACGAGATCATCTCATGCGATTTTTCAAAACCGGAAAGGGTGAGTATGGAGAGGGCGACCGCTTCCTTGGATTGAAAGTGCCTCAGACAAGAGCGGTGGTGAAGGAGGCGCGTCTTTGCGTGCCGTTGCCGGAGATTGAGAAGCTATTGCAGTCGGAATGGCATGAAGTGAGGTTGGCCGGTCTGTTGCTTCTTGTAGAGGAGATGAAAGATAGTCTGCCGAAGCAAAAAGATAGTGAGGAGATTCGGAGGAGTAAAGCTGTCAGACGAGAGGAGATAGCCAATTTCTATTTGAAAAATGCGCGGTGTGCCAACAACTGGGATTTGGTGGACCTTTCATGTGAATATATATTGGGTCCTTACATACGCCTCTCGGATAAGCCGGATTATGACATTCTCTACCGTCTTTCAGGAAGCGATAATCTTTGGGAACAAAGGATTTCGATCGTGACCACGCTTGATTTCATCCGTAACGGTATTTTCCAGGTGACGCTTGAATTGTCCGACCGTCTTATGGATCATCCACATGATTTGATACATAAGGCTATTGGATGGACACTCCGGGAAATTGGAAAGCGCGACGAGGGAGTGATGACAGATTATCTGGAGAGAAACTATGCACGGTTGCCACGCACATCGCTCCGCTATGCCATAGAACGTCTGCCGGAAAGTGAGCGCCGCAATTGGTTGAGACGCAGGTAATATGCAAGGGGGGGACATTTTCTACACCTATACTTTTTGATCACTTTAGCAGTTGAGCATGAAATTCGAAATGTAATTGCCCATTGCTTATCAGGATGGCTTGGTTGGAGCGGAGGTGAAGAGGGCGGAGAAAGCTTTTTCGAGGCGGGGGATGGGGTCGGAGTAGTGGTTGCCCGGTACGCTTTGGAATTCAACAGCTATTCCGGAATTACGTAGCAGTGAGATGATCTCTTGAGTGTCGACACCGACAGAGGAGAAAGCCTTTACTTTTGATTTCGGTTCCTGATCGCCAAGCAGGAAGTAACCTTTACCACTCTTGGCGGGTATCGAGATCCCTTTTATCCAATCAACGAAGCCCTCATACCAGAATGATCCTGACAGGGAGGCGATATTGGTGAATTCATCGCACACCATCCACTGCCACAAAGCGAACAATCCGGACATGGAAACTCCTACAAGCGAGCGCTCCACATCTTTATCCATCCCTAATGCTATCTCTATCTGAGGAATAACTTTTTCCTGAAGTAGTTTTAGAAATTCAGGTGACTCACCCTTGAAATCGGGAGTTCCCTTGGGCACACCCGGAGCGGGCCACGGACTGAATACGTTTTGCCAGTCCATATCTGTTATCACTACGATTGTGGTGTCGTATTTTTGTGCTGCCGCTTCTATCCAGCCGGAGAGTGTATCCATCGGATATAATATGTATGTTATCCGGTCTTTACGAACCGGTGTGCTGCAAAGTGAATGAAGATTGTCTATATCAATTGTCTGTATCATAAATTATCGCCTTTTTAAGTCTTGAGACGTAAGTCAGGACCTATCTTAAAAACGTCTGCACAGTTGCCGGGGTTCAAGAAGGAGGCGGCGTTTATCCCTATAAGTCATATGCCAAGAAGAGGAAGTTGATTAAACTTATTTACGGGCTTGGAGATTTTTATTAACTTCGCGGTGAGGTTGGTACAACTTCATTAATATTCAAAATTTCTAACCTATGTCTGAATTTACACCATGGACTCTCTTTGTTGACGTCGGAATCATCTCCGCGTTGCTCCTCTTCGGCAAACTTATGCGGGTAAAACTGAAAATCGTACAGAAGCTGTTTATTCCGCCATGTCTGATAGCCGGATTTATCGCCCTGGCTTTTGGCCCGAATGGGTTGGGTTGGTTGCCCCTCTCCGTAGAGACGGGCACTTACGCCGGCATCCTCATAGCCTTCATATTCGGGTGTCTTCCCTTTACGTCGGCATCTTCGAAAGGAGAGAAAGGGTCGATAGGGGTGATGTGGTCTTATTCACAAGCGGGTATGTTGCTTCAATGGGGGCTTGGAGGCCTGTTGGGCCTGTTGTTGCTCAACAAGATATGGGATCTTAATCCAGGTTTCGGGATAACGATGCCCACCGGCTTCTGTGGTGGTCATGGGTCGGCGGCGGCAGTAGGTCAGGCATTCGGACAATTGGGATATGACGATATACTTACCCTTGCAATGACCGCCGCCACCTTCGGAATCGTGGCCGCAGTGATCATAGGACTTATCATTGTGAAATGGGGCACCCGTAAAGGTCATACCTCTTACCTTTCTTCATACAGCGATCTGCCGGATGAGCTCCGAACGGGACTTTTACCTTTGGATAAGAGGGCAAATATGGGGGTGAGCACCTGCTCGTCGATCTCGATAGACTCACTTACATTCAATTTAGCTGTAATAGCCATGATAGCCGCCGGAGGATATGGGTTGAGTAAGTTCGTGGCTATTTTTCTCCCCGGTTTTGAGTTGCCGGTGTTCAGTTGTGCTTTTATCGTGGGCATACTGGTGAAGTATATCTTTGATAGCGTAAATGTGAGCACATATACATGCAGAGACACTGTGAGCCATCTCAGTGGAGTCTTTACTGACTATCTGGTTGCTTTCGGCATAGCGTCAATAAAGCTCTCCATAGTAGTGGAGTATCTGGCTCCTCTTGCCATCCTCCTTGTCACGGGTTTGATCGCTACCTTGGGATATGTGATTTACATGGCAAAACTTATGATGAGGGATAACTGGTTTGAGAAAGCCATTTTCACATGGGGGTGGTATACGGGCACAATGGCTATGGGAATCGCCCTGCTGAGGGTGGTAGATCCGGAGATGAAGAGCCGATGTCTTGACAATTATGCGCTGGCCTATCTGTTTATAGCACCAGTGGAGATATGCCTGATTACCTTTGCGCCGGTAGCTTTTCTGAATGGCTACGGGTTGCATTTCTCCATATTGTGTGTGGTGGGAGCAGCGATTGCTCTGATTATCTCCTACATTAAAGGTTGGCATAGAAAAGAGGGGGCAAGTAAAGAGTAAACAGAGAAATCATCGTGTATTTGCGGTGATTTCTCTGTTCTATAGCCACAACCCTCCTTCGCTTGTTTGAATAAGAATGGGGCGAACATCATAAATACCATGTTGCGAGAAAAATGGTATTAGTAATTCTTTGACAAAGGATTCTTCTGTTTGTCCTTCGACAATAATAAAGAGTCTTTTCATCATGGTCGTCCTCCTATAATATTCTTTTCCCAAAGTTCTCCAACAGAATATTTCTCAAGCCACTGAGAAAAGTCATTTTCATTGAGTCTGTGGAAAGTTGATTGACATTCATTTCTGCTGACCACAATCAGATCATTGATTGTAAAGTTACTAATGAGGGTAATAGACTGAGTCCCGATGATAATCTGAGCTTTAGCTGATGCCCTTTTTATCATGGAAGAGAGTTTTATCATTGCGGCAGGATGTAGTCCCAGCTCCGGTTCATCAATAATAATGGTTTCCGGCATTTCAGACTGAAGCAGCAGGGTTGCCAAAGCGATAAATCTTAGAGTGCCGTCAGACAATGACGACGCGTCAAGGTACATATCGGAATCCTGTTCTTCCCATTCGAGTTTTATTCTCGATGGGTCAGTGATCATTGGTGCGAGTTTGAAACGCTTGAAATAGGGAGCTACAGAATGAACCGTTGCCTCAATAATGCGGAAAGCTTTGATATCGTTTTTCTGTAGTCTGAAAAGAACGGCTGGCAGATTGGAGGCATCGTGTCTTAACGTAACGTTATCGTCTATGTAACAAGGTTGTCTCATAGGAGAAGACTTGCTTGTATCGTGAAAGTGATACACGATAAAGCTTTTCAGAAGGGCCTGCATATGTTTAGCCCGCACAAAATCAGACTCTGAGAGGGATGATTCTTCTACAGCCTTATCCCACACAACGCGATCCCATTCAGCGTAATTCTTATACGTCTCGTTATTCGAATTGTAATAATCTCCTGTTTCTTCAATAAAAGCTTTATCCCCAATTCCCGGACGCAGTTCGAAGAAAAAAGCATTAGTATTGTTGTAGTCAATCATTCCACGAATCATCTTTGAGCATTTACGCCCCCTGTATAATATAGAGCCGATTCCGCCATTAGATAACATATACGAACCAAGTCGTTTGTCGTATAACGCCTTGATCATTTCAAAAAAAGATATGAAATTACTTTTTCCGGCTCCGTTTTCACCAATTAGGATGTTGACTCTTTTTAGTAGAACCAACGTATTCCGAATCGATTTGTAGTTATCTATACCAATTTGCTCAATCATAACTTAACTATTGATTATTATTATACAACGAGATTGACAACCGTTACATCAAGTAATGGTAGACAGAAGTGCCAATTCAGCTTCTTGAGTTCCCTTGTATGTTGCAAAATTAATTAATTTTTTTGAATAATATTCTTATTGATTCTTATAAATTCGGTTGTGTTTCGTATGATTTAATACACTATCCTTTAGATAAGTTATCTCTTATGTAACTTGTTATTCTCGTTGTTAGAGGTTTGATTGCAACTCATGAAAAGTAATAGTGTGAAGAAGTGGTGATAGAGTGAGGATAATGATATGGACTCAGATAATGTGTGGCTACGTTTTGGTTGGATTAAACTATCAACCATAACGCAGCTTGTTCTATTGCTGAGAAATTACTCGATAATCATAATTTGCAGTATGAGAAGTAGAGAGGGTCTCTACTATTGCTTCACTCCTGACTGCAAATTCAAAAGTTCCTAAGTTTCGAAAGGCCAAGAAATAAAGCGTAGCAAACGCCTTTCGTATGTAATACGAACCACCCAATGCCCGGTGTTAATCCTCCTCTGAGGCACCACACATCGCGGGGTTCAAGTGCAAAATTACAAAAAATTGGTGAATTTCCAACTTCATGGTCGGAGAAAGGGGATTGCCTGAGTTAATTTTGTAAATATAATATGAGGATGTCATATTATCGTTGATTTTGGGCTTTTGGAAATATTTTACTAATTTTACGGGACAAACCGGCATTGGCCGATAAATTTCAATTATGTCAAAGATGAACACTGGCACGATATGCGTGCAGGGGGGCTGGAAGCCGGAGAACGGACAGCCCCGTGTGCTCCCTATAATCCAGAGCACTACTTTCAAATACTCTACATCTGAACAGATGGCGCGTCTTTTCGATCTTGAGGAGAACGGCTATTTCTATACCCGTCTGGCGAATCCCACAAATGATGCGGTAGCAGCCAAGATCGCTGAGCTGGAGGGTGGCGTGGCGGCCATACTCACCTCGTCGGGTCAGGCAGCCAATTTCTATGCTGTATTCAATCTTTGCGAGAGCGGCGACCATTTCGTCTGCTCGTCGGCTATCTACGGCGGCACGTTCAACCTCTTCGCCGTTACTATGAAGAAGATGGGTATAGACTGTACGTTTATCAGCCCGAATGCTTCGGAGGAGGAGATCGCGGCTGCCATACGTCCCAACACAAAGTTGCTTTTCGGGGAGACAATCTCGAATCCGAGTAATGATGTGCTCGACATCGAGAAGTTTGCCCGTGTGGCACATGCAAACGGTATCCCTCTGATCGTGGATAACACTTTCGCAACTCCGATCAACTGCCGGCCGTTTGAGTGGGGTGCGGATATCGTGACTCATTCCACCACCAAATATATGGATGGTCATGCCACAAGTGTGGGCGGCGTGATCGTAGACAGCGGTAATTTCGACTGGGATGCTCACGCCGAGAAGTTCCCGGGTCTTACTACTCCCGACGAGTCTTATCATGGATTGACCTACACCAAGGCTTTCGGCAAAGGAGCTTTCATAACCAAGGCAACCGCACAGCTCATGCGCGACCTCGGCTCGATACCCTCGCCGCATAATTCCTTCCTTCTCAATATCGGACTTGAAACGCTACACCTGCGTGTGCCTCGTCATTGCGAGAATGCACAGAAGGTGGCGGAATGGCTTGAGAAGCATCCGAAGGTGAGCTGGGTGAACTATGCGGGATTGCCCGGCAACAAATATTATGAGCTTGCCAAGAAGCAGATGCCCAACGGCACTTGCGGCGTAATCTCGTTCGGACTCAAGGGTACGCGCGAGGATGCCATAGAGTTTATGGATAAGCTCAGGTTCATATCCATAGTTACGCACGTGGCTGATGCGCGCACATGTGTGCTTCATCCGGCAAGCCACACCCACCGTCAGCTCACCGACGAGCAGCTCCGCGAGGCCGGTGTGGCTCCCGATCTCGTGCGCCTCTCTGTGGGAATCGAGGATGTGGCAGATATTATAAATGATCTTGATCAGGCATTGGCCTGAGGATAAATTGAGGTAGATAGAGACTTTTGTAAAATATATTGATTAAATGAAATTTAAAGGAAAACTTCGTACTCTCTGTGGAGGCGCCCTTATTGCGGCCTGCTCCCTCTCGGCCTGGAGCGCCACGCCAAAATATGTGTTCTATTTCATAGGCGACGGCATGGGTGTGTCGCCGGCGATGGCAGCTGTGACTTATGCACGCAATGTGCTTGGTCAGGATGAGCTGCCACTGATGCTGACATTCCCTCACGCAGGATGGGTGACAACCTATTCGGCAAGTTCGGATGTGACCGATTCAGCGGCTGCCGGTACGGCATTGGCTACAGGCCACAAGACAAAGAACAGTATGTTGGGTATGTCGGCCGACACGGTTCCGGTGTATTCCATTGCCAAGACTTTCAAGGATGCCGGCTACGGTATTGGCCTGGTGACTAATGTGGCGGCGGATGACGCTACTCCCGGAGCGTTTTATGCTCATGTGGCCAACCGTGGCATGGCTGAGCAGATCGACCGTCAATTCATACCCTCCGGTGTGGATTTCCTTGCCGGATCGGGCTTGAATGGTCTTGAGAGAAAGGGTGAATCAACCGGTGTGAAGGAGGAGTATGAGAAAAACAATATCAAGATTATTCATTCTCCTAAGGATGTAGACCTCTCGAAGCGTATCGTGCTTCTTCAGGAGAATCCTTTCCAAAGGGGCAACACCGGATATATGATAGATTCTATCCCCGGGATGATGACTCTGCCTGAGATGACTCAGGCTTGTCTTGACTATCTTGTGAAGAAGTCGCCTGATAATTTCTTCATGATGGTGGAGGGTGGCAATATCGACCATGCCCTTCACGGCAACGATGCCCTCACTACCATTACGGAGATCTATAATTTCAACAATGCCCTCGAACTTGCTTACAAATTCTTGCAGGAGCGACCTGAGGAGACTCTGATTGTTGTGACAGCCGATCATGACACGGGTGGCATATCGGTTGGCAACAACATCACGGGCTACCAAGCGTTTTTCGATGTTCTCAGTCATCAGAAGATGTCGAAGGAGATGTTTTCCGATGTATGCAAGAAGATTCTCAAGGATGGCGCCCCCGGCGGCTGGCCTGCCATGCAACAGCTGTTGGCGGAGAAATTCGGTCTCGGCAAAGAGGTGAAGCTTACCGATGCAGAGATGGGAGCGTTGGAGAAGCTTTACAAACAGGTGTTTGTGGAGCAGAACAGCGAGAATGAGAAGTCGCTCTACAACGATTTCAACGCCTTTGCCTCAGCCGTGTTCCGCACAATTTCCAACAAGGCCGGAGTAGGGTGGACCACAGGCGCGCACACCGGCAATCCGGTGGGTGTATATGCAGTGGGGGCCGGAGCAGAGAATTTCTCGAAAATATTCGATAATACGGAAATTCCCAGTCTTATCCTGAAGACAGCGGGCTTCGAGAAGAAGTGATTGATTCGAGAAAATTGATTATGACAGGCCCGAAGTTGGGCGAATAATAAAAATAGCCGCGCGCTTCAAGCGTGCGGCTATTTTTATTGGGTTATATACCTATAGAACGAGTTGGGTATAATAGTTAAAATTCAGGTATTCATCAATAATTCTCGGGACGAAGTTCGAAGAATGCCTCAGGATGTTTGCATACGGGGCAGATCTTGGGAGCAGACTTGCCGAAATGGATATGTCCACATTCACGGCACATCCACATGCGGTCGTTGTCGCGAGAGAATACGATGCCTTCCTCAATGTTCTTGAGGAGTGTGCGGTAACGCTCCATGTGAGTCTTCTCGATTTCGCCAACTCTCTTGAAGAGACGGGCGATGTCGCTGAAGCCTTCCTCCTCGGCAATTGCCGCGAAGTCTTTGTACATGTCCTCATATTCCCATTCCTCGCCCGCAGCTGCATCTACGAGGTTCTGGGGAGTTGCGGGTATACCACCATCGTGGAGAAGTTTAAACCAGATTTTTGCATGGGTATGCTCATTGTGGGCAGTCTCCTCGAAGATTGCACCAATCTGCTCATAACCATCTTTCTTAGCCTGTTTGGCATAGAAAGAGTATTTCACACAAGCCTGGCTCTCGCCGGCAAATGCCTGACGCAGACATTCTTCAGTTTTTGATCCTTTAAGTTCTTTCATAACAGTGTATAGTAGAATGATGTTTTTCGTAGGGGTGAGGTCTCTTTGAGTAGAAACCTTGATGTTCATAAATTTTGTTTTGACGGTGATTTGAAGCCGGGTAATGCTGAGAATCAGAGGGCGCGCTCAATCATGTCGGATAGTTCAGCCACGCTCTTTTTGCCGCTCTCACGCATAAGCTCCTGTCCCTCTTTGAATACAATCCATGTGGGATATTCCTCAAGACGGTAAGTTACCTTGAGACGTCCGTGAGGATCGTCGGCACGCATCACGTTGGCTTTGCCTTCGTATTTGGCTTTAACCTCTTCAGTGAGATATTTCACATCAACTGCATCCTGACTGCCATGGTGCATGAAGACCACGAGAGTAGGGACGGATTCTTTTATTTTTTCTTCAAAGGTTTTCATAATTTTTGCGTTTTGTCTTTATAACATAGAGAAGCCTGAAATTGTTCATTGGAGTTTTGGAGGATGGTAGACTTTTTTTTGAGGGTTGTCGTTTTTGGTTGTCGTTTTTGGGGTGTCATCGCGTAGGTAAAATTGAGGTAGGTGTAGGGTAGAGCTACAGGGTGCATGCGTGATGTAATTGTAGAGTGTATTTGATTTAATACAACTTTTTTATTTAGAGCCTCGATTAAACCATTTTTATAGTGATTGCGTTTAAAGTTACAAAAGATTTTTTAGCTAAATTTTTTAAATCAAAACTATTCAATAGATTATTGCCGGAGAATTTTGGATTTTTCCGAAATAGTGAGGCTATCTATTGATAAGAATTTTTAACTTATCAATACTACACGATTATGTTTAAAGAAATCATTATTGCGGGTTGCGGTGGATTCGTTGGAACCGCAGGACGTTACCTTGTAGGTAAGTGGTCAGATCAGATGTGGCATGGAGCTTTCCCGATGGGAACATTCCTTGTTAATGTGATAGGCTGTTTCATCATCGGTCTTTTCTTTGGACTCCTTGAGCACGCCAAGGTCATGACACCGAGTCAGAATGTGCTCCTCATCACCGGATTCTGCGGTGGCTTCACAACATTCTCATCATTTGCCGATGATATGTGGGTGCTCGGTTCAAAGGGCGACTGGGGCACATTCGCACTCTATCTCGTGCTTAGCGTGGTGATCGGTATTCTCTGTGTATGGGCAGGCCGTGCAATTATCCGCTAATCGTGTAGATTTACCGATAATAAAATAAGTTGTTAACTGTACGTAAGACTCGGGGCTGAGCTGCAATCGATTGCAGAACAGCTCCGAGTCTTATTCGTTGGTGTATTATCAGTTATATTTGTCGAGATATTTTGCAAGGCCGGCCTTTTGACCGGTGCCGATGGCTTCGAATTTCCACTGGCCGTTGCGCTTGTAGATGCGTCCGAACTCAACGGCTGTCTCAATCGAGAAGTCTTCGTCGAGGTCATAACGCAGAATCTCACGGCCCGTGACGGTGTCGTATATACGGATGAACGCGTTGCGTACCTGTCCGAAGTTCTGGCGTCGTTCATCTGCCTTGTGGATGGTGACAACGAAAATTATCTCAGTGATTCGGGGGTCTATCTTGGAGAGGTCGATCAGAATGCTCTCGTCGTCACCCTCACCTTCGCCTGTGAGATTGTCGCCCGTGTGTTGCACGGCCTCGTCGGGTGAGGTCAAGTTGTTGTAGAATACAAAAAATTCATCGGCGGGAATCTTGCCGTTCTCACCGAGCATGAAAGCTGACGCATCGAGATCGAAGTCTGTGCCGGTGCTTGATTGATTGGTGTCCCAACCGAGACCGATGGTGAACTTTGGCAGCTCAACGGCCACTCTTTGTCCTTTTTCAAGATTTATAGCCATACTCGAATTGATGTAAAGTGTTTATTAATTGAAGGCATAGCCTGGGTCTAAACTCCCTCTTCGAAAAAAAATGCCCTGAAAGCTATCTGAATCCGGACAGAAAAAAGTTTAGACATCTTCAATGCAAAATTACTGAAATTTTTCTAAAAACAATGACGATAAAAGTTAAATCAGGAGCTTTTTTAGACGGAGAGGAGAAAAATTAGCGAATTTTTATGTACCTTTGTAATGTAGGCTTCATCCGTGGCTTTTGGCAAGTTCCCTACATACAGAAAGGAGCTTTCCGGTGTGTGGAAATTGGGGAATGGCAGTAAACTGAAACACGAATGAGGCAAAATTTGATTTCAACTAATCTATAAATCTTAAATATAAATATTTATGTTGAATTTTATAGGGGGCTTGGGAGCCTCTGAAATACTACTTATCGCACTTGTGGTGCTCTTGTTTTTCGGTGGAAAGAAAATTCCCGAGCTCATGAAGGGTCTTGGCAAGGGAGTACGCTCTTTCAAGGATGGGATGAAAGAGGTGGAAAATGAAGTTAAAGAAATCAAGGAGATTGACAGAGCTGATAAATAATCTGCCTGAGAAATGACACAAGAGGATAGCAACGCGAGTTTTTGGGATCATCTTGATATCCTTCGCAAGGTGCTTTTCCGGATTATCGCGGTGTGGGCCGTGGTGAGTGTGGTGGCCTTTGTGTGTAAGGATGCACTTTTCGGTATTGTCTTCGCGCCGAAGGATGATGGTTTTGCAACCTACAGGTTGATAGATTCGCTCTGTCGTCAATTCGGGTTGCCTGTGCCAGATCCTATCAATATCCAGCTTATCAATACGGGGCTTGCACAACAGTTTATGACACATATGAAGACAGCCTTGTGTACGGGTGTAGTGGTAGCGGCGCCATATGCGCTGTATGAGCTTTTTGGTTTCATAGCTCCCGGCCTGTATAACAATGAGCGACTGTTTGCATCGAGATTTATTGTGAGTGGCTATTTCATGTTTCTGATAGGTATATGTATGAGCTATTTCATAATATTTCCTATGACATTCCAGTTTTTAGGCTCGTATCAGGTGTCGGATGAGGTTGTCAACATGATTTCGCTTGAGTCATACATGAGCACTCTTATAATGATGTGTCTCTGTATGGGTATTGTATGTGAACTTCCTGTCATGGCATGGCTGGCCGGCAGGATGGGGCTGGTGAAGTCTTCTTATATGACCCGTTACCGACGTCATGCAGTGGTGGTGATACTCATCGTGGCGGCTGTGATAACTCCTACGTCGGATGTGTTCACATTGATGATAGTTTCGTTGCCGATCTGGCTTCTGTATGAGTTCAGCGTGCTGATCGTGCGTGGTGTGGAGCGTAACCGTGAGCCGGAAGAGGATGTGGATACAGCTTTGCCGGAAGTAGGGTAGGGCAGTGACGGATCAGGATTGATTAATGGCCGCATGGTGCGGCATAGCGCACGACGTAGCCTAATATAATTAAAGATTGACTTCAGTTTTGGGGTCAATCTTTTTTGTTGTTACCAGCTTTGGTTTTTGTTTTTGTCAGCTTTGGTTCTTGTTCTTGTCGGCTTTGGTTCTTGTTCTTGTCGGCTTTGGTTTTTGTTCTTGTCAGCTTTAGTTTTTATTCTTGTCAGCTTTAGTTTTTATTCTTGCCAGCTTTAGTTTTTATTCTTGTCAGCTTTGGTTCTTGTTCTTGTCGGCTTTGGTTCTTGTTCTTGTTAGCTTTGGTTCTTGTTCTTGTTAGCTTTAGCTTTTGTTCCTGTCAGTTTAGTTGAAAACTGAACTGTATAGTTTGTGTGTTGGCGGTTTGGTTGGGTCTTTTCTGAGCATACATGCACGTTGTGTTTTTACGCGATAGATATGTAAGTACTCTTTTCTTTGAGCTAAAATGTCGGTGTGTTTTTACGAAGGGCAGATATACAGGTGCTGTTTTTTTAATCTTGATTCAAAAATTATCAATGAGACAGTATCCAAATCTAAAAATTGGATAGTGTCGTAGGAGATTTTTTTCAATGATGCATCGATTGAAAAGAAAAAAAATAGATGAGGATTCTCTTTTTTTAATGAAAAGTGGGTGAAATATGGCGACTGCTTTGAAATTTTATCAAAATTTTTGAAAAAATTATTGATTTTATAATTCTTTGAACTATTGCGATATATGAGCGTTTGGGGATTCTTGGAGAAAAAAATGTGAAAAATTTTCTTGAAAATATTTGCACAGATAAAAAAAACGTAGTAACTTTGCATCGCAATTGAGAGAGACACCGACACTAAAACGGTTGAAAAATCTCGAAAATGCAAACAAAATGCTTCAATAGCTCAGTTGGTTAGAGCACCTGACTGTTAATCAGGGGGTCG
>CAZEOI010000046.1:0-30273 GCA_964513775.1 uncultured Sangeribacter sp.
TCCTATGTTTCTGACTTTTGTATAAATCGTCTTCTTTCACTATTAAACTTACCGATTTGGCAATATTATCCGACTGTTATTATCGGTTGACCGAAGAATGAGGATAGCATGGCAAGGGTGGACATATATCAATCTTCATTAAAGACTGCATCTTCCTTAAAGCGATTGTAGAAACGCTCATATTCAGCCTCATCTTCGGTCAGAAACTGAATCGAATAGAGGGTGCATTTCCTATTATGATTTAAACGTATAAGTTCTGCTTCGCTCATAATCAAGATGTTTTGTACTTTATAAACGCAAAGTTACAGAAAATGTTTTACTTTTGAGTAAATTTTTGTGGTATAAAATTAGGGTTACATTCATACTCCTTATTTATATATAGAGAGATTATTGCATATATGCATATATAGAGAGATTATAGCTTAGGTAGAGGGTCCGGAGCGCCAGACTCACTATCCAGGCTTATGATCATTTTTGAAAGCAGCCTAAATCCTAATAGTGAAAAAGTTTCAACATCTTCTAATTGTAAGTTGGCACTTAATCGTCATAGAGATGTAAGAATATTTAGTAAAATCCATATTCTTATAATGTATGCGTGAGACGCGCCTGATATGAGGGTGTGACATTACGGAACATCATGGAAACGAAAAAAAAGTATACATACAAAAATATTCAAACAGTACGCAATGTGCATAATTCGTAAAATTTCAGTAACCACATTACTGCCGGTGGGAATTGCATTTCTTGCTGTAGCATGTGGCTCATCAGGAAAAGATACTGCTTTTAATCCGGCTGATTATGTGAATCCTTTTATCGGTGCCAGTACAAACGTAGAAGATGCAGGCGCTTATCATGGACTCGGAAAGACCTTCCCCGGTGCTACTGTGCCATACGGCATGGTGCAGGTGAGTCCTAACACCATAACCGGCGGTGACAATGCCCCCGGCTATAGCTACGAACACAACACTATCGAAGGCTTCGCTTTGACCCAGATGAGTGGAGTGGGTTGGTTTGGAGAGATGGGTAATTTTCTTATCATGCCAACCACCGGCAAATTCTCACCCGTGGCAGGCAAGGAGGATGGCAGGATAGATGGCTATCGTTCGGCTTATGATAAAAACAGTGAAAAAGCTTCCGCCGGATATTACAGCGTCAATCTGTCAGATTATGATATCGACGTGGAGACATCGGCCACACATCGTTGCGGTATTCTACGGTTTACATTTCCCGAGCATGAATGTTCACGCATACAGGTAGACCTTGCGCGTAGGGTAGGTGGCACATCAACGATGCAGAATATCAAGATTCTTAACGATAGCACTTTCGAGGGATGGATGCACTGTTGTCCCGAAGGGGGTGGCTGGGGTGACGGCGATGGAAATGTGGAATACACCCTCTATTTCTATGGCACCACGAGCCGCCCTATGGAGAAGTATGCTTTTTGGAGTGCAGATATACCGGATGGGCAGTCGCGTCACAAGGATGACGTAGACTCCTTGCCTTATCTCAAATATGTGGCCGATTCCAATATTATCAACGACACCGATAGCCTTACCGGAAAGCATATAGGCTTCTTCACGGAGTTTCCCACAAAGAAGGGTGAACAGGTTGAGATGAAAGTGGGAATCTCGTATGTGGATGGTGCAGGGGCCCGAAACAATTATATGACTGAGATTTCCGGGAAAAACTTTGATCAGGTCGCTTCCGAAGCTTATGACAGATGGAATGAGGCTCTGAGCTGTGTAAAAGTTGATGGTGGCACGGAAGATGAAAAGAGAGTGTTCTACACCTCGCTCTATCACACAATGATTGATCCGCGCATCTGCACCGATGCTGACGGCCGCTACGTCAACGGCAATCATGAGGTGGTTGCTTCTACCGATAAGTATAACCGTCGCACTGTGTTCAGTGGCTGGGACGTTTACCGTAGCCAGTTCCCTTTGCAGACCATAATCAATCCCTCTCTTGTAAGCGATCAGATCAACACTCTTATTGATCTCGCAGATGAGACAGATAGAAAATATTTCGAGCGATGGGAACTTCTCAATGCCTATTCCGGATGTATGATCGGTAATCCCGCACTGCCGGTTATAGCAGATGCTTATGTGAAAGGAATCAAGACATTTGATGCAGAGAAAGCTCTGCAATATTCTCTCAACAGTTCGAATAAATTCGGAACCACCGAGAAGGGATACAGTCCCGAGGGACTAAGCATATCCAACACTCTTGAATATGCTTATGCCGATTGGTGTGCCGGTCAGCTTGCCAAAGCTCTTGGCAATGAGGAACTAACAAAAGAGTTTGAACGACGCGGCCAGGCTTATAGAAATGTGTTTAATCCCGAAGTAGGTTGGTTCTGCCCCCGATATGCAGATGGAAGCTGGGCAAAATGGGATCCGGAGAACTCCATGACCAAAGAGTGGTTTGGATGTATAGAATCGAATATTTATCAGCAGGGATGGTTTGTGCCCCATGACGTGGAGGGTATGACCGAGCTAATGGGAGGCCGCGAGAAAGTATTGGCTAATCTTGACTATATGTTTGCCAATACTCCCGACGATATGATGTGGAATGCCTACTACAATCATGCTAATGAACCGGTGCATTTCGTTCCGTTCCTATATAACCGACTCGGTTCACCGTGGCTTACACAGGAACATTGCCGTGACATATGCCGGAAAGCATATTCCAATAAGGTAGAGGGACTTGTAGGCAATGAGGATGTCGGTCAGATGTCGGCATGGTATGTCCTTACATCCACCGGTATTCACCCTTCGTGCCCCGGAGAGACAAGAATGGAGATAACTTCCCCTGTATTCGACAAGGTGGAGTATAAGCTCGATAAAAAATATCATAAAGGAGAGAAATTCACGGTTATAGCTCATGATAACTCTCCTGAGAATGTCTATATCAGCAGGGCGTTGCTCAATGGAAAGGAGTATAACAAATGCTATATTGATTTCAGCGATATAGCCGCCGGATCCACATTGGAGCTCTTTATGTCGGCTACTCCCAATAAAACTTGGGGTGTGTAAACAGGATAAAGGAGTTGTAATAACTTGAGATTCTTTGATTCTATGAAAATATGGAGTAAATATTTTATGGTTTCAGGCATGCTGTTGCTATCGCTCAACGCGATGGCTCAGCATCGCCGGCTCGATAGCGTTGATGGCATAAAGTGGGAGCTGTGTCCGCAGGCAAGTGTCTCAGATATAAAAGGCACTGAGATTGCCACGGTAGGTTTCAAAATGCCGGTTGATGCAGTGGAGGGCGTGGTGCCCGGTGCTGTTTTCACAGCCTATGTAAACTCCGGGAAAGAGGAGACTCCGGAGTATGGAGATAACATATGGAGAGTGGATGAATCTTTTTATAGCCGTCCATTCTGGTACAGGACTGAATTTGATACTCCAAAGGAATACTCTGAGGGTAAGCGGGTATGGTTGCAGTTCGACAATACCAACCGTTATGCCGATTTCTATTTCAATGGTGTGAAAATATCAGGCACCCCCGAGTCGACACGAGATGTAAGCGGCCATATGATGCGTTCACGTTTTGATGTTACGCCTTATCTGTCAGCTGATGGCAAAAATGCCGTTGCAGTTCTTATCACGGATGCCGACCAAAAGAAAACACGCGATGCCGAAGGCCCTTATGGTGTAGCATGTAGCCCGAGCTATCTTGCCGGTGCCGGTTGGGACTGGATGCCGTATGTGCCGGGTCGCCTCAACGGAATCGTGGGACACGTCAGTATGGATGTCACCGGGGATGTTGTTATGGTTGACCCGTGGGTGAGAAACAGTCTTCCCACAAATGAGCTTGCTGAAATCACGATAAAGACGGGTCTGAAAAATACCACGGAGCACGATCGAAACATCACAGTTGAGGCCACTATTAATCCCGGCAATGTAAAGGTATCGCGTAACATTACTGTTACTGCGGGAGAAGAACCGGTTTTAACTCTTGATAACAGTGAGTTTCCCCAACTCAATATATCAAATCCAAAGTTATGGTGGCCCAATGGATATGGCGAACCTAATCTTTATTCTCTTGATATAAAGGTGAAGGATGGCAACAACGTGCTTGATGAGAGGAAGATAGATTTCGGAATAAAGAAGTATGACTATACCTGGGAGACAAATAAGGTTGGCATGCCCGTAATGAACTTTTGGGTCAATGGTAAAAAGATATATGTAAAAGGTGGCAACTGGGGAATGAGCGAATACTTGTTGCGCTGTCATGATGATGAGTATGAGAAAAAAATCAGACTCCATCATGACATGAATTATAACATGATACGCTTATGGACGGGTTGTGTCACCGATGATGAGTTCTACGATTGGTGTGACAAATATGGTATCATGGTATGGAACGATTTTTGGCTTTATGTAGCATTTAATGATGTGGCAGAGCCGGAGGCATTCCTCGCAAATGCCAAGGATAAGGTGCGTAGGTTGCGCAATCATCCTTGTATCGCCTTATGGTGTGGTGCCAATGAAACGCATCCGGAGCCATATATGGATGCGGTTCTTGCTACAATAGTGAGTCATGAGGATCGTGGAGACCGACTCTATAAATCCTGTTCCAACCAGGATGGTCTGTCGGGTAGCGGCTGGTGGGCCAATATGCCGCCACGTCATCATTTCTCTACATCGGGTAGTAACTTAGCTTTCAACAAGCCGGGTTATCCTTACGGTATAGACTATGGCTATGGCATGAGATCGGAGATAGGAATGGCTACATTCCCTGCTTACGAAAGTGTGAAATTGTTTATTCCCGAGGATAAACTTTGGCCGTTGCCTACCGATGATGAGCTTGAAAATCAAAAAGATAATGTGTGGAATAAACACTTCTTCGGTAATGAGGCATGGAATGCCAAACCCACCAACTACACTCAAGCCGTCAATGAGCGCTGGGGTGCGCCTGACAATATAGAGGAATTCTGTGAGAAAGCTCAGCTTATCAATATAGAGGATATGAAGGGTATGTATGAAGCCTGGAATGACAAGATGGGCAATGATGCCGCAGGTTTATTGATATGGATGAGCCATCCCGCATATCCCTCATTCGTATGGCAAACCTATGACTACTATTATGATCCCACCGGCGCATATTGGGGAGCCAAAAAGGGATGTGAGCATGTGCATGTTCAATGGAATGCCCTCGACAACAGTGTGAAGGTTATCAACACTACAGGTGATGATCTCAAAGATCTCACGGCAGTTGCCAAAGTGTATGACCTTGATGGCCGAGAGATGAAAAGATATGCAGCCAAGAGATCTGTGGATGTTAAAGCTACTTCAAATGCTGAAGCTTTCACCCTCGACTTCGAGAATGAACCGGATGGAGTGCATTTCATCTCACTTGAGCTGCTTGATTCCAATGGAGAAAAGCTAAGTGACAATTTCTATTGGCGTAACGGGAAAGAGGAGCTTGACTATAAGGCAATTAATTCACTTCCGCAGGCAGATGTCATGGTTTCCGCGTTCAAGACCGGTGAAGGGAAGGGAGTAATTAAGCTGAAGAACAAGAGTGGTACGGTTGCCTTTGCCAACCGCTTGCGTTTACTTGATTCCGAGACCGGTGAGCGAATCCTACCTGTAATTATGGAAGAGAACTATATTACACTTCTTCCGGGACAAGAGAAGGAGATTGCTGTAGATTATCGTGATTATAAAGATCGTAAGGTAGATGTCATGCTGAAGCAATATTCATATCCCGAGAGTAAAAAAGCTTCAATGTAAATATGTTAAAGATGGCATATTAGCACTTTCTAAGCTAAATGAGAGAATTAATAAATGAAAAAGATAAAGAAATTATTATCTGTAGGAATACTGATGACGGGTTATGTGGCCGTATTTGCCGCTTCGCCCCAAGCACCTGTATCCTTGACCACTGAATTCCTGACAAATCCACTTGGCGTGAACACACTCACGCCAAGATTCGGCTGGAAGAATACGGGCGACCGGATCAACAGCCAGATGGCATATGAAATTGTAGTTGGAACTGATTCGGCATCTGTCGCATCCTCGTCGACTGGAGATCTTTGGAATTCGTCAAAGGTGAAGTCTTCTCAGTCAACTTTAGTGAAGTATGATGGCACAGACCTTCAGCCCAGAACTCAGGGATGGTGGAAAGTGCGCGTATGGAACGAAAAGAATAAAAAATCACCGTGGAGTGAAGTGGCGCGTTTCGGTGTGGGTATCGTAGAGAATGCCGCTCTTCCATTGCAAGGTGAGTATATAGCTATGCCCTCCGACAAAGGTGACGCACGTGCGCCATTTTTGCGCAATTCATTGTCTGTCGATAAAAAGAAGGGACGTATTATGGCTCATGTCAACTCTTTGGGCTACCATGAATTGTATGTAAATGGAGTCCAGGCATCCGACCATGTTCTCTCTCCCGGAGTGTCGCAGTTGGGCAAACGATCTCTGATAGTGACTTATGATATTACTCCACTTGTGAATGAGGGTGATAACGATATAGTTGTCTGGCTTGGACAAGGATGGTATAAGCCCAATACCTATAATGCGGAATACGCCGGACCCGTGGCAAAGATAGAGATTGATGAGGTGATTGGCAATAACTCGCGTCTCTTGTTGAAAGGCGACAAGTCATGGAAAGCTGCCGAAAGCGGACGCCATGACACCGGCACATGGTGGCCATTGCAGTTTGGAGGTGAGAAAGTCGACGGTAGGGTGACGCCAACTGATCTGAGTGCTTCTTCACTTGATCATCTTAATTGGGTGGTGGCAGCGACTCCGGCTATCACCAGTCATATAGCTTCTCCTGAAATGTCAGGCAATAACCGAATCGTGAAGCGTTCACCAGCAGAATCTGTGAAGATTTTACCTGATGGTAAAATTCTTGTGGATATGGGACGGGTTCTCACCGGTTGGTTTAATATCAATTTCGATAGAATGTCAGCCGGGAAAGAGGTACTGATGGAATATGCTGACAATCTTACATCCGATGGAGGTTTCGAGCCACAGGAATCTGATCTCTACGTCACAGCCGGAAGAGCGGGGGAGAGCTTCTGCAATAAATTCAACCACCATGCCTACCGATATGTGCGCATCTCGGGACTTGATTACACTCCGGCCCCCGGAAGCATGTTTGCATTACAGATACATGGTGATATGCCGGATGCATCATCCTTCAAATGTTCCGACGAAAGTCTGAATGCCGTACACGATATGATAAAGTACACCATGAAGTGTCTTACATTCAGCGGCTATATGGTGGATTGTCCCCACTTGGAGCGCACCGGTTATGGAGGCGATGGCAACTCATCGACAATGACGTTGCAGACAATGTATGATGTAGCTCCTACCTATGCCAACTGGTTGCAGGCGTGGAGCGATGTCATGGAAGAGGATGGAGGTCTGCCACACGTTGCTCCTGCCGGCGGAGGTGGAGGTGGCCCTTATTGGTGTGGTTTTATCGTGCTCGCACCCTATCGCACATGGCTGAATTACGGCGATCCGAAAATACTTGAAGATTATTATCCTCTGATGAAGAAGTGGATGGGATATGTAGATAAATATTCACCTGATGTTCTTCTTCAGCGCTGGCCCGACACACATAACCGGGCATGGTATCTTGGAGATTGGCTTGCTCCCATTGGTGTGGATGCAGGTAATGAAGTATCGGTTAATCTTGTAAACAACTGCTTCATCAGCGATTGTCTCGCCAAGATGGAGCATATTGCCGGAGAGTTAGGCTTAGATAATGAAGCTCTGGAATGGAAGAGTAAGCGCGAAAAGCTCAATGCAAGAATTCATTCCACATTCTTTGACGATGCTACTTCCACATATGCCACGGGCTCTCAGTTGGATATGAGCTATCCACTCCTTGTAGGTGTCACACCCGAACATCTCCGGGAAAGTGTAGAGAAAAAGCTTCTTGAGCTTGCCCGCGATAAAGATCGTGGGCATATAGGGGCCGGTCTGGTGGGTGTGCCAATCGTGACAGAATGGGCCATCAACAGTCATAATCCGGATTTTATAGCCACAATGTTGCGTCATCGTGATTATCCCGGCTATTTATATATGATTGACAATGGAGCTACAGCAACCTGGGAATACTGGAACGGAGTGCGTAGCCGAGTGCATAACTGCTATAATGGCATAGGTCTCTGGTTCTATCAGGGATTGGGCGGTCTTATTCCTGATAAAGCCGGGTATGAACATTTCATTATCGATCCCCAGCCGGCGGCAGGAGTTGAATGGGCAGCTGTAAGTAAAGCTACCCCGCAAGGAGAGGTAAAACTTCGGTGGGATCGCACTGATTCGGGACTTACCTATGATATAGTTATCCCGGTCGGTTGCAACGCTACGGTCCGCGTCCCGGAAGGTATGACTACAAAAGGCTATAAACAGGGAACTGACGGCATAGAGCTTTCAAACGGTCATCACCGCATCTCCTTCATAAAATAAGGTCCTGACCAGAGATATACTTCAATACAAAATACTGAGCCGATTCGAAGCTGAATTCGAACCGGCTCAGTTTTATTTTACACCTTGTCAAACTATTTTTGTTGGGATTTAGAGCGGTTTAAGGGATGAATTAATGAAGTTTTTAACAGTTATTACGTTATCCTGTGGAGATGAAAGAGGGGAGAGGATCTTGATTTTATAAGGAAATTGAGTATAATTGTTAAATTTTTAAGAAACTTTAATGGTATTTGAATGTTCGGTCGTCATAAGTTTGTAAAATACCAAAAAACAACTCTAATTAACAAAATAACTAATCATTAAATCTAACATGCATGAGACAATCCCGTTTATTGTCGTGTCTGTTTCTCTTCATGTCGCTCATTGGCATCTCGTCATGTGTTGACAGCTCGTTTCTTGATGAGACTCAGACTACAGATCTTTCTAAAGAAGTTATTTTCAGCGACAGTACCTATACTGTCGGCTTCCTCAATCACATTTATGGGGATATTGCTTTTGACGTGTATCCTAATCGATTTGGCCCCGGTGGACTCCAGACCGCATGCGATGAGAGTGAATATAAAGTCACATCGGCTAATACGGATGGCGTCCAGTTCGTTTCAGGTACTGTTAACCCGGTGTCGATCAACGAGAACACATGGAGCACGTGCTACCGCAATATTCGTGCCGCCAACGTATTTTTGGCAAATGCCGATAATTGTCCGATGTCGATGAGTGCCATCACCCGCTACAAGGCGGAGGCACGTTTCCTCCGGGCATGGTATTATTTCATGTTGCTTCGTCATTATGGCGGTGTGCCACTGCTTGGCGATGAGGTATATGACAATGACAACTATGAAACCATCGACATGACCCGTAACACCTTCCAGGAGTGTGTGGATTTTATCGTGAGTGAATGTCGCGCAGCTTACTCTGATCTGCGTATCCGCACCGCCGGAAGTAATTTCGGCCGTGCGTCGGGCGGTGCTTGCCTTGCTCTTATCTCACGCACACTTCTTTATGCAGCGAGTCCCCTTTTCAATGGCACAACCCACACAGAGGATGCGCGATTGAAAGCGGTAATGGGCTATCCGGATGCTTCGGTGGAGCGTTGGAAAGATGCAGCCGACGCCGCTCGTCAATTGATTGCCACAGGTATGTGGAAAGTGTTTATCTATCACAAAGATGCAAATGACAATGATGAGCCGGGATGGGGTTACTATGCCCAATATGAGGGCGACGACTATGCAAGCAAGACAGAATATAATGGCATCAAATATGACTATGCTGCCTTGAGCGGATGTATCCTCTCCCTTATTCATGGCATGGGCACTGAGAAGGAGCATATTTTCGATCCTCCCACTTGTAACAACGGTGATATTCCCGATGGCGGTTTCCCGACTCTTGAGATGGTGGAGTGCTATCCGATGAAAGATGGTGCCAAACCGGGTGAGGGAAAATATACTTACGACCGTATGAATCCCGGTCAGAACCGTGATCCGCGTTTCAGCAATTCAATCACCTATAACGGACTTCTGCGTTGCAACAATATGCAGAACTACTATGTCTACACCTATAAGGGACTTGGAGCTTCAGTAGATGCCATCGGTCAGGCTACCCGCACAGGTTTCTATTGGCGTAAGGCTCTTCACCGCGACACTCGTGGTGGGTTGTTCGTTACTGTAGGCCAGACTTTCCAGGTGCTTCGTTATGAGGAGGTTCTCTTGAATTACGCTGAGGCTACAAATGAGTATTACGGTCCGGATCATAGCGATGCTGTAGGCGATCAGATCATCAGTCCTATGGAGGTGTTGCGCACTCTTCGCGAGCGTGCAGGAATCGAACCGGGAGAAGATGGCAATTACGGCTTGAAGGCCAATATGAGTCAGGATGAGATGCGTGAGGCTATTCGCCTTGAACGCCGCATTGAGATGGCTTGTGAGGGACATCGTTTCTTCGATGTGCGCCGTTGGATGATTGCTGATGAAACGGAAAATGTAATGGTCCATGGTTGGGAGATCACGCATAAGACCGATGGCAGCTTCTCCGGCCGGGTAATCGACGTGCGTCAGCATGTGTTCAGAAAGGCAATGTACTTCTGGCCGTTGCCCTACAATGAGGTGATGCGCTCAGAGCAGCTGTTGCAGAATCCTTATTACGATTAAAATCCTAATATCATATAGCGAAGTATGAAATTAAAGTATAATATGTATGGGTGCGCGGTTCTTGCCACACTTATGGCCGCTTCGTGCGATTCATACAAAGATCCTGATAAAATCGACAAAATCGTCGAGGCCGATAAGAATCTTGCCGGTGTGTGGCAATTGTCAGCGGTCACACGTAATGGTGTTGAAATAACCAAGCAGATGAACTGTGGCCGATTCAAGCTCCATCTTGAAGAGAACGGTCGGTACACACTTGAGAACCGTCTTCCTTTCCCGGTTGCAGATGATGGCACATGGACAGTAGATGATCCTGCCCATCCTTTCCTTCTCACATTTGCTGAGGATGACGTTGACGGCGATCCGGTGGCGGTAGAGATTCTCTACCCCATCGTAGATGGAAAACGCCAGCTCTCAATCACCCACAGCCCGGGGTGTGAGTCGAATAATTATATATATGTATTTGTAGAATCCAACTAATAGAGACAGTGTAAAATGAAAAAAAGATATAAATATTTATCATGGTCTTCTGTGTTGGTGTTCGCACTCTTCTGTGCATGTATCTACATAGATAGTTATGATATCAATCAGGAGCAACCTGATGGTTCGAAAGAGCCACGCATTGAGGTGGGAAAGGTTGCTACGTTCACTCTCACCGGACACGTGGCGAGTATTCAGGATTCTGAAGAGGATTCACGTTTCATCGTGGCGATGCTTGCTCCACGCAGCTGGGATATAGCCAATAAGACGGTTATCACGTTCAGTGCCGGCAACTTCTATGATCCTCTTGATGTGCAGACCATGAGTGTGATACCGGCCGGAATCGCACCAAGTTCAAAACCCGGTTACACATGGCCGGATGCTCTCAGAGAGAAATATGGCATCGGCAATAACAAATATAACGATATGGAATGGGTGGCCTGGTGGGCTGATACCCCTGTGCCTTATTCAAATGGAGCAAAGGCACAGTACACGGTTACAATCAAGTCAACCATTAGTCAGGAAAACCTTACGGCCTATCTTGGCTTCGTGGTGACACATTCCGCACGAGGACTTGCCGACGACCTTAACGGCAATACCCACTATTCGTCAGCTTTCCCCAGCGAGCTATTCACGGTGTATGGTGGTCCTGACGAGACAATCGACTTCACCAAGACCCGGTTTAACATGACTGAGCCGACACGTGCTTTGCAGGATGATCTCATCTCCTTCACATTTGCCGGAGAGACCAATGTCAATGATTTGGTTAATTGCGATGAGATATTCTTCGAGTCGACCGCTTATACGGCAGAGGGTGGTGTCTACACAGTCAACAAACGTGACGAAGAGACACTTATGACACGTCCCAATACGTTTGAGCATAATTACAGTGTCGTGATTTGGCCTGCAGGATTCTATTCAATTCCTGAAGGGGAGACAATCACCCATATAGATTATTGCTTTACAAACCGCGACGGTTCGATTGTGGTGAATAAGGCTTATGATATGACCATTAACGGCGACACTCCGGAGAATGATGCTATCCCGTTCACATACAATTTGAGATGTGGCGTTTAATCGCCGGCTCATCAAAACTACAAATGTAATCTATCATGAAAATTACATATAATAAAACTAACCGCATCAGCCGCGTGATGCTATGTATGGTGGCAGCCTCAATGGTTTCGCTGTCGGCTCACGCTGTGACCGGCGTTATCGTCGACAATCTTGGTCAGCCGGTCAGCTCTGCACAGGTATCGATCCTTGGAACTGATGTCAAGGTTCTTACTGATGAAGAGGGTAAATTTGATCTGACCACACCGTCAGGCTCGAAACTGTTCGTAACCGCCCCCGGTTATATCGCAATTGAATACAGTGTCGAGAGTCTGCGCCGTGAGAAGGATAAAGAGAATGTGGTCATAGTGCTTATGCAAGACTATGTGCCTCTTTCTGCCACAGTGCCCGGTCTTTACGGTTCCGTTCCGTCTGAATCATATATAGGTTCGGCATCCACGGTCTATACCGACGAGATAAACCGCACTATCGGTTCAACCATTATCCCGGGCCTTGTCGGCAAGATGGCCGGACTTAATATCACCCAATATAGAGGAGCGCCGGTTCGTCAGACATCGGCCAATACCTCCGCTGAACTGATTGGTAGTGTGCCATTGCTCGGAGCCGGTATGTATAGCGACAACAGTCAGTATAATATCTCTTCACGAGGTCTTGCTCCTATAGTGTATGTAGATGGAATCGAACGTGATTTCTATTCGATTGATCCGGACGCTGTGGAATCTGTTTCGTTGCAGAAAGATGCCCTCTCCACCATGTTCAACGGTATGCGTTCATCCCGCCCCGTGCTCTATATCACTACAAAGAACCCTAAGAAACAGGGCACTCATGTATCATTCACGGCACGTTACGGCTATGCAAAACCGTTGTCGACTCCGAAAGCTCTCTCCACTGCAGATTATGCCTATCTTCTGAATGAAGCTCTTCAGAACGACGGTCGCAAACCGCAGTATGACAGAGACGATTATTATGCTTTCCTCAACGGCACCAACAGCGCTCTGTATCCTGACGTAAATTGGTTTAAAACCTCGTTGCGCGATCATTCCACATCGCAATATTATAACGTCAATGTGACAGGAGGCACAAACTTCGCGCAATATTTCGTAAGTGCCGGTTTCTATTATGAGAATGGTCTCTTCGACGATCATAACGATGGCTACAGCACCCAGCTTAAATCAAAACGTTATTCAATTGATTCCAAAGTCAATCTGAATATCACCAAAGATTTCACGGCTACAGTGTCTCTTCTTGCTCGCCTTGAGGAGGGGAATCAGCCGGGTGGCAATGGCAACGGCTACAGCGATCTGCTGCTTGATATCTACCGCACCCCCAGCAGTGCCTATCCCATCTACAACCCTAATGGCACATGGGGTGGCAATGTATCATTCACCAACAACCTTTATGCTCAGGTTTCAGAGTCAGGTTATATAAGCGATGCCACACGCGATCTTCTCGGAATGCTCAAGCTGAACTACGACTTCAACAGCTATGTGAAGGGTCTTTCGGCTTACGTGATGGGAAGTGTGGCGGTGCAGGGACGTTCAGCCACATTCCGCACCATGCGTCAGCCGGTCTATGAATATGGCATCAGTGAAAGTGGAGAGGAGGTATATCGTCGTTATGGCGACATCCAGACTCAGTCAAACTATTATCGTTCGGTTGCCAATTATCAGCAACTCTGGGGTAAGATCGGTGTAGACTATGAGCGTCAGTGGGGGCTTCATCATTTCAAAGCCGGGGTGAGCGGCGACACACGTCAGAACATCAACAACTATGATCTGCCGTCCCTTCCCACCAATATCCTTCAGAACGTGGCATATGACTACGATTCTCGTTATTTCGCTCAGGCATCGGTAGCGGAGAGCTACTACAACCGTTATGCTCCCGGACATCGCTGGGGCACATTCTTTGCCGCAGGTCTTGGATGGGATCTCGCCAAGGAGAGTTTCATGGATGCCACAGACAACTGGCTGGATCAGTTTAAACTCCGTCTTGTCTATGGTCGCACAGGTAATGGTGTGGATAACTCCGGTTATTATACTTATTATCCCACTTACACGGAATCCGGTTTCGGTGGCTACCAATGGGGTACGAATAATATCAACCTCGGTTACACACGGCCGGTGACTCCTCTTGCAAATCCGATGATCTCTTGGGAGAAAGCTGATAAGTGGGATCTCGGTGTGGATGCAGCCTTCTTCGGCCGCAGACTTATGATGCAGGCCGATTACTACAACGATAAGTATTTTGATCTGCTTCAGACCCGAGGCAAGAGCATCGGTATGCTTGGCATCTCTTATCCTCTGGAGAATATCGGCAAGCAGCGTCTCACAGGTGGCGAAATCTCTCTTACGTGGCAAGATAACATAAGTGATTTCAACTATTTCATCACAGCAAACTGGAATATAGAGAAATCGAAAGTTCTCTTCATGGATGAGCAGAATCAGCCTTACGACTATCTGAGACACACGGGTAACTCTGCCGGAGCAATATATGGCCTTCTTGCCGATGGTTTCTTCAATTCCGTTGATGAAATTAAGGAAAGCGCTATCATCTCAGGTTATGAGGATGACATTCAGCCGGGCGACATCAAATATCGCGACCTCAATAATGACGGTGTGATTGATGAATTTGATGTTACAGTAATCGGAAGCAACAAGCCTCTTCAGTATTTCGGTCTTGATCTCGGTTTCAGCTGGAAGGGATTCGAAGTGTCGACCAACTGGCAGGGTGTCTACAACCGTGATATCTATGTGAATGATGACACACTTACACAAGGTTTCCTCTCTTACGGCACATCGTTTACTCAAGGTTATGAGTTGCTTCTGAGCCGCTGGACTCCGGAGACCGCTTCCACCGCTTTACTCCCACGCCTCTCAACCGGAGGCAACCAGTATAACAAGGGTGGGGGTTACAACTCATCATTCTGGGTAAAGAACGGCAACTTCATTCGCTGTCGCAATCTCTACCTCGCTTATACACTGCCACAGACTTTCTGCCGCAATTATCTTGCAGGCATCCGTCCCAAATTCTTCGTGAATGTGCAGAACCTTTGCACCCTCTCCGGTTATAGTTGGGACGATCCCGAGGTCAGCTTTACAAGCTATCCGCTGCAGCGCACATGGAGTTTTGGCTTAAATATTCAATTCTAACATCGTGACTAACATGAAACTGCATAAATTATTATTGCCCGGTATCTTTGCCGTGAGCCTCACCGGCTTTCTCTCATGCACCGACGGTTATGAGCCGGATCCGGTTGAGAATTTCACGATTGATTATGTGTTTTCCACAACCGACTCAGTAGGCAAACAAGCTATCAACTATCTCAATAATATCTATCTCAACCTTAAACCCGGTCATAATCGTGTGGGTGGTGATTATCTCGATGCCGCTACCGACGATGCCACATCGCTCTATTATGACCAGAGCCAGGTGTATAAATTGGCCACGGGACGTTTCTCTCCAAGTAATCGCATAAGCGATGATATGGATTGGAATACGTATTATGAGACCATCCGCGAGGCAACCACTCTGATTGCCAACATCGACCGTGTTCCTTTCCGCCTCACTTATGTGAAGTGGGATGCAGAGAAAGATGAAAATGGTCAGTATGCCACCACACCACTCAATGCCACTATGAAAGCGGAGGCTCGTTTCCTCCGTGCCTACGCCTATTTTGAATTGGTGAAGCGTTATGGCGGTGTGCCATTGCTCGGCGAGAAAATCTTCACCCTTGAGGATGATCTCGAAATTCCCCGCAATAAGTTTTCAGAGTGTATCGACTATATTGTGAAGGAGATTGAAATTGCGAAAGAGGATCTTCGTGGCCTCCCGATGCAAGACAACAACTATGAGATGGTGCCCACACGTGAGGCTTGTGAGGCCTTCAAAAGCCGTGTGCTTCTCTATGCTGCGTCAAAGCTCTATAATGAGAGTCCGCTTGAGGCCGGCAACGAGCTGATCGGCTATGCCTCCTATGATCCTGAACGCTGGAAGGCAGCTGCCGATGCCGCCAAATCGTTCATAGATACTTACGGACACAAAGGCAGCGGTGCTATCAATCTGACAGGAGATTACAGATCTATATTCCTAAACTACTATGACCGTTCCGGCAACCCGGAGGTGATATGGAGTATCACTCAGCAACATTCAGGCACTCTTGTTGAAAGCAATAACGGACCTCTCGGTTTCAACGGAAATGCTCTCGGATCAGGACGTACGAATCCAAGTCAGGATCTTGTGGAAGCATTCCCGATGAAAGATGGTAAAAAGATACGCCAGAGTGAGAAATACGCTTACTCAACCGATACTCAGTATGACAATCGTGATCCGCGTCTCAATATGACAGTGCTTCATAATGGATCGCAGTGGATGGGCCGCACGCTGGTGACTTATCTCGGAGCGTCGAATAATCCGACATCGACATCAGTCTACAACCATACCAGCTACTATATGTGTAAGTTCATGCTCGATTACAGTAATCCTTCATCTCCTGAGTATCAGTCGAGCATCCACAACTGGGTTGTCTTCCGTTACGCAGAGATTCTTCTCAACTATGCCGAAGCAATGAATGAATATGCCGGACCGGATGCGGATGGTGTGCGCGAGTGTCTCACAATGCTTCGTAAGCGTGCGGGTATCGAGCCCGGTGATGACGATAGCTATGGCATCCCCGCCACGCTCTCTAAAGAGGAGATGCGTGAGTTGATCTACAACGAACGTAGAATCGAGATGGCGTTTGAGGAACAGCGTTTCAACGACATTCGTCGCTGGCGTCTTGCCGAGAAGGTGTTTGAGAATCCTGTGCGTGGTCTTGAAATATCAAACCGCGATGGCGTCTACATCTATCGGGATGTGGATGTGGTAAACACAAACTGGGACAACCGACGCTATTTCTATCCTATTCCATACAGCGAAGTGCTGAAAAACTCAAACATGGTTCAAAACCCGAATTGGTAATACTATCATGAACAGACTAATCACCATCACGTTAAGCATATTAATTGCTATTTCAGCATTCGCTCAGCAGTTTACGGCTACCGGCGTCGTGACCTCAAAGACCGACGGGGAGCCACTGATCGGAGTGGGAGTGCAAGTGAAAGGAACAACAAGAGGCACTGTCACCGATATTGACGGTAACTATAAAATAAATGTGTCGGCTGGAGAAGTACTCATTTTCTCATATGTGGGCTACATTCGCCAGGAGATAAAAGTCACGAGCGAATCTCCGTTGAACGTAAAGATGGAGGAAGACTCTTCTCAGCTTGATGAGGTAGTCGTAGTAGGTTATGGCACTGTGAAGAAGATCACCATGACCGGCGCTGCCAGCAACCTTGATGCGGAAGCAATCCGAAGAGTGCCTACCTCAAGTGTGCAGAACGCCCTCTCAGGTAAGCTTCCCGGTTTCTTCAGTCAGCAGCGTTCGGGTCAGCCCGGTAAGGATGCGTCGGATTTCTTCATCCGTGGTGTCAGCTCCTTGAACGGCGACGGCAACAAGCCTCTTATTATCGTGGATGATGTGGAGTATAGCTATGATCAGCTGTCTCAGATCAACGTAAACGAGATTGAGAGCATCACTATCCTGAAGGATGCTTCAACCACAGCTATATATGGTATCAAAGGTGCCAACGGTGTGCTCGTTGTGAAGACACGCCGTGGTGTGGAGGGTGCTCCCCGCGTGACAGTGCGTCTTGAGGGTGGCGTTCAGATGCCGGTTCGCACTCCGCGTTTCCTCAATTCCTACAACACTGCAATTTTGGTGAACGAGGCTTATGCCAACGATCATATCGCTCCCCAATGGAGCGAGGAGGATATCAATCTCTTCAGAACAGGCGCGGATCCTTATGGTCATCCCGACGTAAACTGGTATGATGAAGTGTTCAAGAGCTCCGCCTGGCAGGAAAATGCCAACATTGATATCTCCGGTGGCTCCAAGCGTCTCACTTATTTCATATCAATGGGTTATCTTAACCAGGACGGTCTTGTGAAGAATTTCAGCTCAGGTGAGGATAAAGTGAATTCAAGTTATTTCTATCATCGTTTCAACTTCCGTACCAATCTTGACTTCAAGGTGGTAGACAATCTCTCGATGCGACTTGACGTCACTTCACGTTTCATGAACATCAATGAGCCGCGTGGAATCAATGCTACAGGTGAAATCTACGACTGGTCGAAGATGCATCCTTATTCTGCGCCTGTTGTCAACCCAAATGGTTCAACACCTTTCTTATATGACACTGATGGCAAGAAAGCTATCCTTCCTGCCCGTCTTGCTAATGAGGGATACACCCGCAACCGTCGTAACGACAACAATATTCTCTTTGGTGTGGATTGGGGTCTCGATTGGCTCACACCCGGTCTCTCGGCTCAGGGGCGTATTGCATATGCCTCTATCGATGAGAACTATCGTCAGGCACGTCGTGAGAAATTTCCGACTTACCATTACGATTCCCAGACCGACACTTATACAATCAATCCCGATGAAGTCTACACCAACGGAACGTATGATATAACCGGATGGAACGGCAATGATCATAAGAATTTCAATCTGCAGTTATTCCTGAAATATAACCGCACTTTCAATGATCTTCACGATGTGAACGCAATGTTGCTCTACAACCGTCAGAGCGATACCAATGTGAGTGGGGCAGGAGTTCCCGCCAACTTCGAAGGTTACACATTATCCTTAGGTTACCGCTACAAGAGCCGTTATCTATTCGACTTCAATGCTGCTTATAATGGAACCGACCGTTTCGGAAGCAACAACCGTTTCGGCTTCTTCCCCTCTGTTTCTTTAGGCTATATCTTATCTGAAGAGGATTTCTTCCTCAACAGCAGCGTGAGTGAATGGTGGAACCTTTTGAAGTTCCGTGGTTCATTCGGTATCGTGGGTTCTGACGTAGCTCCGGGCAACCGTTATCTCTACAAACAGTTCTATTATCAGTATAGTCAGTTAAACCAAAACTTCAACTACTTCGGTGAGCGTATAGGTGGCACCAACCCTCCCAACTATTATGAAGGCGACCTTGGCACGGATAACATTACATGGGAGAAATCACGCAAATGGGATGTAGGTCTTGAGCTTCGTTTCCTCAACAGAATCAATCTTAATGTCGACTGGTTTTACGACATCAGATATGATCAGCTCGTTTCCCGTAGTTCGGCACCGCTTATTCTCGGCGTAGGTCTTGCACCAAGTAACGTGGCTCGCACGCGCAACACCGGTTTCGACGGAAGCATCAGCTATAATGAGCGTCTGGGTCGTGACTTTGAACTCTCCACATCTCTTGTTTTCTCTTATGCAAAGAACAAGGTTCTTTACAAGGATGAGGCTCAGAAAAGCTACCCGTGGCTTATGGAGACAGGCCATCCCATTAATCAGCCGTTCGGCTATAAGTGGATAGGTTATTACACTCCGGATGATATCGCGGCTATCAATGCCGGCGATCCTAACGCTCCGGCAATTCCCAACACAAGCACCACTGTTCAGGCAGGCGATCTGATGTATAAGGATTTGAACGGCGATGGTGTCATTGACGACTATGATAAGTGTGCGATCGGCAAGCCGAATCTTCCTACCACCACACTGGGTTGGTCGATCGGTGGTTCGTGGAAAGGATTCTCTCTTAACGTTCTGTTCCAGGGATCGTTCGACTACAGTTTTGCTCTCAATGGCACAGCAATCGAACCTTTCAAGAGCCAGTTCCAGCCTATCCATACCTACCGTTGGACTGAGGAACGTTGGGCAAACGGTGAGGAGATTCTCTTCCCCCGTCTCACCTCCAATCCCTCTACCATCAACTCTGCACAGGGTTATATGAGTGATTTCTGGTTGGTCGACGCCTGGTATGTCCGTCTGAAGACTATTGACCTGAGCTACCAGTTCAGTAAGAAAATTCTTCCCAAGGCAATTCAGGATCTGCGTCTTTATGTAAATGCCTACAACCTCTTTACATGGACCAACTACAACAAGTATCAGCAAGATCCGGAGATCTCTACCAATTCGGCCGGTGATACTTACATGAACCAGCGAGTTGTGAACATGGGTGTTCAAATTACTTTCTAAACAATTGTAAAAGATGAAAATGAGCAATAGAATAAATACGATGTTGGCGCTTGGCGCCACATCGTTGTTAGCTCTGGTAGGGTGTACAGAAGCTTTGCAGCCTCTGGAGCTGGAATATAAGGAGGATCCCAACTTCGCTCCACCTCATATTCAAGCGGAATGGAATCTTGAGGAGGTGGCCGACGGGCTTGCCGGAGATGGAGTGTATGCTTACAGAGACTTGAAATATAATCAGCTCTTTACTCGCACCCTCGGTTGGAATGGTGGTGACGGTGTTCTTACAGTGGGCCTCCCTGATGGCCATGTGCTATGGACGTTCAACGACAGTTTCTATGGAGTGGTCGATGGTGAGACACGAGCACGAGGCAACTGTAGTTTCCCCCGCAACAGCATTATGGTGCAGTCTGCCGAGAATGGTCTTCCGGGTGATCGTGCGGACAATCTCATTTGGCTTGCAGATTTTGTGCAGACCGAAAATCCCGATGCCCCCGGCTATTATAAAGCCCTTACACACGTTGACCATCCCAAGGCGTCAAGCTATAATGATGATGGAATAGCACAAGACTATCTATATTGGAGTGGCGACGGAAGCGTTGTTGATGGAAAGCTTCAGCTGATATGGATGGGTGTGCATACACCCGGCGACGGCCAGATGATAAATCAGAATGCAGCTCTCGCAACTTATAGTCTCTCCGGAAAACCGGGCGATGCCGGCTATCTTAAGCTCGAATCGATCAACCATGACTGGATACAGGAAAATCCCTATGGGTATGGCTCCACTTTATGGGAGGATGAGGATGGTCATTTCTATCTGTACAGCACTACAGGCACCGGTCAGTTGTTCACAAATGTACCTATCGTGGCTCGAACAAAGAGTGCGGACCTGAATTCAGGTCTGGAATATTATGTGCCTGATGAAAATGGCGAGATGGAATGGCAAGATGGATATCCCTCACTCATACAAGCTCAGAATTCAGGTATAGCACCCGGAGAGGGTGCATATTCGATGCCTTGGGTATTCAAAAAGGATGGCACATATTATATGGTGGCACAGGGCTATCCCTTTGGTCATGATCTTTATATTATGCGTTCCGAACATCCTTGGGGACCCTTTACCGATCATAAAAAGCTTCTGTCGTTCCCGAATCCTCTCGATGTGTTGCAGCAGGATCCCAGTGGTAACGAATATCAGAATCTTTATATGTTGAATTTGCATCCCTCATTATCGCGAGATGGGGAGTTGGTGATCTCTACCAATACTGATATTGATGATTTCTGGCGAAATTTCAATAATCCCGGTTCTGCCGATTGGTACAGACCCTTCTTCTACCGCATCTTCAAGTGGGAAAGAGTCTTCGGATATTAATTTAACAAAATGGAGGTGACGGCGATAGGTTGTCACCTCCATTTATTTTTTAGGCTCATACAATTACCTATATAGATCATGAAAAAATATAGAAACATATCATTATTTTGTATCTCTTTGACTTGGCTGAGTCTAAGTGCGGAGATAACGCTTCCTCCATATTTCAGTGATAATATGGTGGTGCAAAGAGAATCAGAACTTAAGATAATTGGTAAATCATCGCGTCCCGGATCAAAAGTCACTGTAACGCCCGGGTGGGAAAAGAAAGAGTATAGTGCGGTGGCGGATCCCTCAGGTGAGTTCTCGATAATGATAAAGACACCAAAGGCCGGTGGCCCATACACCCTCACCTTGAGCGATGGCGATAAAATGACGTTAAACAACGTTCTTTCGGGAGAAGTATGGATATGTTCCGGACAGTCGAACATGGAGATGCCAATAAAAGGCTGGGGACATGTGATGAATTGGGAAGAGGAAATTAAAAATTCGGATCATCCTTTAATAAGGCTACTTAAAGTGAAACGCACCACCGCCCCGGCTCCTGTAGATCCTCTTGATTTACAACTTGAAGGCAATGGTTGGGCTGTATGTGGTCCTGAAAGTGTAGAAGACTTCTCGGCAGTAGCTTATTTTTATGCTCGGGAGCTGGCATCTAAACTGAATATTCCAATCGGAGTGATAAATACTTCCTGGGGAGGTACTCCGGCAGAATCGTGGACATCCCTTCCCGTTTTGCAGAATGTTCTGGATATGGAAGATTACGCTGGCAGCATAGCCGCTTGTGATGGTGATATTGAGAGATTACATCAAAAGTATGAAGTGGATTTAAGAAATTGGCGTGAGCTTCTGAATTCAAAAGATCCCGGTATGGACGGTTCGAAAGCTGCGTGGGCTTCGACATTTCATGATAATTGGCCGAAGATGAGCTTCCCTGGCACTATCGAACAACAGGGTTTGGCAGATTATGATGGTTCAGTTTGGGTGCAACGACTGGTAAATATCCCCGCTTCTTGGGCCGGAAAGGATTTGACAATAACTCTTGGCGGAATCGATGATGATGATATCACATATTTCAATGGAGAGGAAGTGGGCCATTGCGAAGGTGTGATTTTTAAACGCACATACAACATTCCGGCTTCTCTTGTAAAAGAGGGGGAGGCCTTGGTGACTGTGAGAATCCAGGATAATGGAGGATTAGGGGGAATCAATGGAGAGGCGTCAGACTTGGCCCTGATTTGTGGAGATGAGAGAATACCGCTTGCAGGGGAATGGCACTATAATAAAGGTGTTTCTCTCTCTGAATTGCCACCACGAAGTGAAACTCCCGATAGTCCGTATCTGCCGGGAAATCTCTACCATGCTATGATTTCTCCGCTCACCAAATTCCCGATGAGAGGTGTGATCTGGTATCAGGGTGAGTCGAACGTTCTTCATTGGGAACAGTACACACCACTCTTTCAAGCTATGATTACCAACTGGCGGGATGATTGGGGCGAAGAGTTTCCATTCTATTTTGTGCAGTTGGCCAACTTTATGCCTCGGCAAGACGTGCAACCTCAGTCAGATTGGGCGCATTTGCGTGAGGCTCAGGCAAATGCTCTGCAACTTAAGAATACCGGCATGGCTCCGGCCATAGAGATAGGGGAGGAATTGGATATTCATCCCAAGAATAAGCAGGAGGTGGGGAGACGTTTAGCTCAGTTAGCGCTCGCTGATACTTACGGTAAAGGGAGATATGAACTTCCGGTAATGAAGAGAATGACTGTCTCCGCCAGAGAGGCGGTGCTTGAGATGAGTATGCCTCTTACAGTAAATGGGGATAAAGCCACAGGGTTCGTAATGTGTGGTTCAGATATGAAGTTTTATCCCGCAGATGCAACTGTTGAAGGAGATAAGATAAAGGTAACTTCTCCGAATGTTAAACATCCTGTAGCGGTGAGATATGGATGGGCCGACAATCCGGCTTGTAATATCTATACGATAGACAAACTTCCATTACCGCCATTCCGCACAGATCGTTTCCGTTAATACTTACTTCAGGAATTAATTTAAAGGTGTGTCAAGAATCTATATTTCCTGACACACCTATTATTTTATTCTGACGTTTATTGTCTGAAATTTAAAAGAGAAAAATTTTTTTCTTAAAGAAATTTTGACTTCACTCGTCTTAGTTATAGATTTTCGCTCACTTTTTAACAGGACAATGATAAAGAAATTCATATTGGCTTCTGTTGTAAGCATTTTTTTTACATCAGTTGGTCATGCTGAGAAAGACTATACTCAGTATGTCAATACGTTGCAGGGTACGGATTCGCACTTCGGCCTCAGTCATGGTAATACTTATCCCACAGCAGGAATGCCCTATGGCGTGCATTTCTGGTCGCCACAGACCGGACGTAACGGCGACGGATTTAAATATACATATTCCGCGGATGCGATAAGAGGTTTCGCGCAGGCTCACCAGTGCAGTCCCTGGGTAAGCGATTATGCCGTCTACTCATTCATGCCTGTCGTGGGACCGCTTGTGGTGAATGAGGATGCCCGTGCATCAAAATTCAGCCATGATAATGAGATAGGGAAACCGCATTATTATTCGGTTAAACTCGACAATGGAGCAACCACGGAGATGGCTCCGACGGAGCGAGGCGTGCATTTACGTTTCAGTTTCCCCGCCGGGAAAGACGATGCATGGCTTGTGCTTGACGGATACACTGAAATGAGCTCGATACATATTGATCCGGAGCATCACACAGTAAGCGGTTGGGTGAATAACCAGCGTTTTTTCAACGATTCCAAAAGCTACAGGAATTATTTCGTTGTCGAGTTTGACAAGCCGTTTGAATCATGGGGTCTTTGGGAAAATGTCAACGACAGTATTATGGAGGGTTGCACCACCGGTGTGGGAAAGGGATATGGCGCATATCTCAAATTCAAACCGGGAACAAAGGTGCAGGCAAAAGCGGCCTCATCTTATATCTCGGCTGAGCAGGCACGTGTGAATCTCGATATGGAGTTGGGAAAGGATCGAAAACTTGAAGACACCAAATCGCGTGGTCAGAAAAGATGGAACGAGCTCCTCAGCCGCATAGATGTGGAGGGTGGCACTGAGGAGGAGCTGCGCACGTTCTATTCCTGTCTGTTCAGAGCGAACCTCTTCTCACGCATGTTTTATGAGTTGCGTCCAGACGGCACTCCTTATTATTACAGTCCATATGATGGAAAGATCTATGATGGCTACATGTTTACCGACAATGGATTCTGGGATACTTTCCGTTCGCAATTTCCGCTCACGAATATTCTTCACCCCACTATGCAGGGCCGCTACATGCAGGCTTTGCTTGATGCCCAGAAGCAATGCGGATGGTTGCCTTCATGGTCTTGTCCGGGTGAGACCGGTGGTATGCTTGGAAATCATTCCATATCTCTGCTCGCCGATGCATGGGTAAAGGGAATTCGTACATTTAATCCCGATGAAGCTTTGAAGGCTTATGCTCATGAGGTGATGAATAAAGGTCCGTGGGGAGGTGCCAACGGACGTGCCGGCTGGAAAGAGTATTTTACACTTGGTTATGTGCCATATCCGATGTCAATGGGCTCAACCGCTCAGACTCTGGAGTATGCATATGATGATTTTTGTGCGTGGCAACTGGCTCGAATGACGGGGAATAAATTTTATGAGGATATCTTTGCCCGCCATATGTATAACTATAAAAATGTGTTTGATCCGGCCACAGGCTTCATGCGTGGCAGAGGAGAGGATGGAAAGTGGACTGAACCCTTTAATCCGATAGAGTGGGGTGGCCCTTACTGCGAGGGTAATGCTTGGCACTATAACTGGTCGGTGTTTCACGATGTGCAGGGATTGATCGATCTCTATGGAAGCAATGAGGCATTTGTGGCCAAACTTGACTCTGTATTCACCGAACCGAACGTTGTGGAACCCGGAACTTATGGAGGCATGATTCATGAAATGGTGGAGATGCAACTTGCAGATATGGGTCAGTATGCCCACGGCAACCAACCAATCCAGCATATGCCGTATCTCTATACATATGCCGGACAACCTTGGAAAACGCAATATCATGTGAGAGAGATAATGAAACGTCTTTACGATTCATCGCCCAAAGGATTTCCCGGCGATGAGGATCAAGGTGGCATGTCGTCGTGGTACGTGCTCAGCGCACTTGGCATTTACGCTGTATGCCCCGGCACTGATCAGTATGTGATAGGAAGCCCGGTTTTCAAGAAGGCTACAATCACTTTGGAAAACGGCAACAAATTTACTGTTGAGGCTCCCGGCAACAGCCAAGAGAACGTCTACGTAAAATCTGCCACTCTAAACGGGCGTCCTTATGATTTGAATTATATCACATATGATGATATAGCTAATGGTGGAACTCTGGCCCTGGAGATGTCGGCTGAACCTGATCACAACCGAGGCGTATCAAAGGCGACTGTGCCATTCTCTCTCTCAAAGGCCGCAGTGGCAAAAGAATGAAATTCTCAGTTGTAAATTCAATACATTGAACATATACTCAACCTAAGTTATGAGACTTAAATTTACGAAAAAAGTGCTCTGCCTGCTTACTCTATTAGTGCCTTTTACGGCCGGAGCGACAGGGGAGTACGCGAAAAAGGTAAACACACTGATAGGCAATAAAGGTGTGGGCCTCACATCGGGTTATCTATATCCCGGAGCCACATATCCATTTGGTATGGTGCAGTTTACTCCTACATATTTTGCTAAAAGAGGAGGCTTTGTAATCAATCAGTTGAGCGGAGGCGGTTGTGCCCATATGGGCAATTTCCCTACTTTCCCGCTGAAAGGTAAACTTTCAGTGTCTCCCGGCAATATTATAGATCATCGTGTGAGAGTGTCGGATGAAAAAGGACACGCCGGTCTTTATCAGGCAAAAGTGCAGAACGACATAGATGCGATGCTCACAGTGACGGAACGCACCGGCATGGCCCAGTATAATTTCCCGGCGGAAGATAAATATGGCACAGTCATAATAGGGGCGGGAATATCAGCCACTCCTATTGAGAATGCCGCCGTGGTGATCACCGGTCCAAACTCTTGTGAGGGCTACGCTACGGGGGGTGATTTCTGTGGATTGGAGACACCTTATAAGGTCTACTTTGTGGCTGAGTTCAATTCGGATGCAGTGGAGACTGGCACCTGGAAGGATGATAAGCTGCATCCCAACACCACTTTCGCCGAGGGAGCCATCTCCGGAGTATATTTCACATTTGATCTTGTAAAGAGTCATACATTGGATTATAAGATCGGAGTCTCTTATGTGTCAGTGGAGAATGCCCGCGAAAATCTTAAGGCTGAAAATCCCGGCTGGGACTTTGCAGCTGTGAGCGAAGCCGCAGAGAAACGTTGGGATGAATGTCTGAGCCGTATAGAGGTCAAAGGAGCCGATTCGGATCGTGAGACTCAATTCTACAGCCATCTCTATCATGTGTTGATTCATCCCAATGTATGCAGCGATGTCAATGGAGAATATATGGGGGCAGACAATAAGATCTACACTACCAATTCAAAGCAATACACCTCATTTAGCAACTGGGACACATATCGCACACAGATTCAGTTGCTTTCGATGCTTGAGCCGGAGGTGGCGAGTGATGTGGTCATATCACATCAGAAATTTGCCGAGCAATCAGGTGGTTCCTTCCCCCGTTGGGTAATGGCTAACATAGAGACGGGAGTGATGCAGGGAGATCCCTCGTCGATATTGGTGTCAAACGCTTGGGCTTTCGGAGCCAGAGACTACGATCCCCATGCGTTGCTTAAGATAATGAGGAAAGGGGCAGAACAACCGGGTGCGAAATCGCAGGATGTCGAGACACGTCCCGGCCTTGATCAATATCTATGGAAGGGTTACTACGACTCATCGATTCAACTTGAGTACACATCGGCCGATTTTGCAATCGGGCAATTTGCATTGCGTGCTTGCGGCGATGAATTTTTAAGCTGGAGATATTTCGGTGTGGCTCGTTCCTGGAAGAATCTGTATAATCCGGAGACAGGTTGGCTCCAGAGCCGTAATCCCGACGGATCATGGCGTCCGTTGGATGCCGACTGGAGAGAGTCGACTTATCCTAACTATTTCTGGATGGTGCCCTATAATATAGCCGGACTCGTTGAGATCATTGGTGGTGCTGATGAGGCTGAACGTCGTCTTGACCATCTCTTCCGTCGTCTTGACGCCGGATATGGCGACGAATGGTATGCGAGTGGTAATGAGCCCAGTTTCCAGATTCCATGGACCTACAATTGGATTGGCAAGCCATGGAAGACACAGGCTGTGGTGAACCGTGTGATCAACGAACAATACAGCAGCGCTATCGATGGCTTGCCGGGCAACGATGATCTCGGCACAATGGGTGGCTGGTATGTGTTTGCATGTATGGGTATGTATCCGCAGATTCCCGGTATAGGTGGTTTTGCTCTTAACACTCCCATATTTAATGATATAACCATACATCTCGGTAACGGTAAGGATATAAACATCAAGGGAGGGTCGGAGAAGAATATCTATACCGCCGGCCTTAAGCTCAACGGCAAGAAGCATGATTGTGCCTGGATAGACTGGAGCGATCTTGAGAATGGAGCTACCCTTGAATACACCACATCCTCAACTCCCGATAAGAAATGGGGCACAAAAGTTTTACCTCCCTCATTTGAATGAAAAATCAGAGAATTATGAAATCAATATTATTATCTACCATAGCTGCCGGACTGTTGCTTGCGGGCTGTGCGGAACACAAAGCTACCGGCGATTGGGCTCTAACAGGATTCGAAAGAGTGGTTGAAACTCCGGTGCTTTCTCCCGATACGACCGTGAAGTTTCTTTGTCCTATGCGAGGAGATTCCATAGCTTGGATGGAAAGTGATGTCTTTAATCCGGCCGCTACTGTAAAGGGTGATTCCATCGTGGTTCTGTTCCGGGCGGAAGATAATTCCGCCACCGGAATCGGGAGCCGCACATCCAGAGTGGGATATGCTGCCTCAGCTGATGGAATCAACTTTAATTATGCCACAACTCCTGTGTTGTATCCGGCAGACGACAGTCAGAAGGAGAATGAATGGCCCGGGGGTTGTGAAGATCCTCGTGTGGCAGTAACAGAAGATGGCACATATGTGATGTTCTATACTCAGTGGAACCGTAAGTTGCCTCGTCTGGCAGTGGCTACCTCAAAAGATCTTGTTAATTGGGAGAAACATGGTCCCGCTTTTTCCAAGGCATTCGACGGGCGTTTTGCCAATGAGTTCGGTAAGTCGGCGTCGATTGTGACTAAACTTGATGGCGATCGTCTTACGATAGCTCCGATCAATGGAAAGTATTATATGTATTGGGGTGAAAAGTTTGTAAATGTCGCAACATCCGACAATCTCATAGACTGGACTCCAATGGTGGATGAAAACGGAGAGCTTCTGCACGTAATGGATCCTCGCGACGGTTACTTCGACAGCGAGCTTACAGAATGTGGACCACCGGCCATTCTCACAGATGATGGCATAGTGCTTCTCTACAACGCCAAGAATGCCGGAGGTGATAATCGTGACAAACGATATACGGCCAACACTTATTGTGGCGGGCAAGCACTGTTTGATGCAAAATCACCCGAACGTCTTGTGGATCGTCTTGACGAGCCATTCTTCAAGCCCGAAGCGGATTATGAAAAGAGCGGTCAATATCCCGCCGGCACAGTCTTCATAGAGGGTCTTGTGTATTTAAATGGCAAATGGTATCTTTACTACGGATGTGCAGATTCACGCGTAGGAGTTGCAGTTAAGAATTCATAACATTATTGACACTAACTATTCAATCAACATATAAGATCATGAAAAAATTTATTTTATCCGCTGTGCTAAGTGCCGTTGCGATGACTTCGGTGCAGGCTCAGGAGGTGGCCCCGTTCAAGGATGGCGACAGAGTTGTGTTTCTTGGAAACTCTATAACTGATGGAGGTCTCTATCATTCCTACATCTGGCTATATTATATGACCCGTTTCCCGGAGATGAATCTCAAGATCATGAACGGTGGAATCGGTGGCGACACTGCTTACGATATGTATAAGCGCCTTGACAATGATATCTTCAGCAAGGAGCCTACGGTGTTGGCTGTGACTTTCGGAATGAACGACTCCGGCTATTTTGAGTATAATGGCGATAATGCCAAGCAGTTTGGCGAAGAGAAATATCAGGAGAGCGTCAAGAATTTCGATAATATGGTGAAACGTTTCGAGACTCTTCCCGACACGCGTATGATCATGGTAGGCACTTCACCCTATGATAATGATGCCAAGATTCCGAATGATAATTTCAAGAATAAGAATAAAACCATAGAGCGCTTGGTGGACTATCAGATGGCCACTGCCGACAAACATGGCTGGGAGAAGATTGACTGGAACCGCCCGATGATGGCGATCAACAATCGTCTTCAGAAAAATGACTCTACATTCACTCTCTGTGGAAGTGATCGCATTCACCCTGATAACTTCGGCCATATGGTGATGGCTTACCTATTCTTGAAGGCTCAAGGCTTCTCCGGTAACAAGGTTGCCGACATGGAGATAAACGGGGCTAAGGGAAAAGTGATAAAGGAGGAGAACTGCAAAATTTCAGATGTGGTGAAGAAGGGGTCAGACCTCAGCTTTGATTATCTTGCAAAATCCCTTCCT
>CAZEOI010000047.1:0-29634 GCA_964513775.1 uncultured Sangeribacter sp.
AACGAGTAAATCAGATTTACTTTCTTATCATCCGATTTACGATATTATAACATCGCCGCAAGATAGATGGTTCACTCAATACATACTTTTTTTGAAAAAAATTTTTCCATGTCTTTTTGATTCTCTTACAGGTTACGATCTCCGTATCAGTCCGGAAGCCGGTCCACTCGTGAAGGCTGTCCGTCAGTACACGGAAGCAGTCCTCCGACTCCCACCTATTATGGTTGAGCACTATGATTTCTGCGACAGGATTGTTGAGGTCTATGTACTATCAGAAAAATACTGAAATTTATCTGTCAAACTCCCGATTTGACCAAATTTTATATAAATTTCATACGCTGGCCCTGAAATAGTCACTGACGGGTTTGATTATACGGAAATATTTTTGTAAATTTACATCACTTGGTACGGAAAAATGTAAAATTTCACACAAAACCGCACTTTTTAATGTTGAGATATGAAAATAGAAAGAGATATCATTTCCAAACTTGGCGCTGGAAACGGACGTATTTGCTTTACTTCTGTATTTGTCTCCGCGATGACGCATTGACCGGAAGATGATAGGGGGTAATATATTTAAGCAAAACATCCAAGTGTAAAGAGACATTATCGGGAAATTTCATTAACTTTGTGGAAAACAATGAGAGTATGAAGGAACTGAGATATCCCATAGGTATACAGACCTTTTCTGAAATCATTCAGAAAGGATATACTTACGTTGACAAGACGGGATATATACCCAAACTGACAGAACATGGGAAGTATGTTTTCCTGAGCCGGCCACGTCGGTTCGGGAAAAGCTTGTTGCTCTCTACACTTGAGGCCTATTTCGAAGGACGCCGAGAGCTGTTCAAGGGCCTTGCTCTTGATAATATGGATGTGGACTGGACCCCATCACCGGTGTTACATTTTGATTTTAATAACGGCCTCTATGAGAGCGTCTCAGGTTTCCTTGCAAAACTCGACGATGTACTCAAAGAATATGAAAACAGATACGGTATTCCCGTTGGAGTCCGTGACCGCGATGAAATCCCACTACGTTTCAGCCAGCTGATTCGTAGGATATATGACAAGACAGGACAACAGGTAGTGATACTTGTGGATGAATACGACAAACCGCTGTTGGCCGTGGAGGATAACCCGGAGCTGTTCGAGAGACATCAGTCGCTCTTGAAAAGTTTCTTCGGAAATCTCAAGACCATGGACAGCATGATACGCTACACTTTCATCACGGGGGTGGCCCGTTTCAGCAAAGTCAGTATCTTCAGCGACCTCAACCATCTTGATGATATCTCGCTGACCGACGAGTTTGCCGATATCTGCGGATGGAGCGAGAGGGAACTCCTCGACACATTCCTCCCCGGCATACAACAACTTGCGGAGAAACGCAACGAGCCCACCACAGTCACCTTGAATGAACTGCGCTACTATTACGACGGCTATATGTTCACTTCTGAAGGCTCAAGGCTGTATAATCCTTTCAGCGTATTACGCGCCCTCAGAGCTAAAAGTATAGAACCGTTCTGGTTCAAGACCGGGACGCCCACTTTCCTTGTAAAACGTATCAAGTCGTTGGAAGCATATCCTCCTGATCTAAACGGTGTGGAATGTTCCAAGTCGCAACTGACGGCCGTAGGTCTGAACGACAATAATCCGGTGCCATTGATGTTCCAGACGGGATATCTCACCATAGGGTCGTATGATAGAGAACTTGACATGTATGTGCTACGTTTCCCCAATCATGAGGTGGAGACCGGGTTCTACAACGATCTGCTTCCTGCGTATGCCCCCAAGACCGAGGATCCGGTCAGTCCTTTTAACTTCATGAAATTCAGAAGAGATCTCTACGAAGGGCGTCCTGAAGATTTCATGAAGCGACTGGCAAGTTTATTCAAGGATCTCCCGGGAGAAGATCACTGCGAATCTGTATACAGAGCTATTACTTATCTGCTCGCCACACTCTGTGCAACGCGTCCGATTGCGGAACACCACGGCTACAGGGGTCGAAGCGACATAGAAGTAATCGTCGGTAAATTCGTGTATATCTTCGAGTTTAAGTACAATCGGAGTCTGCATGACGCGATGAACCAGATACATGAGCGCGACTATGCCGGCCGATATGGCATGGATTCACGCACAGTCTATCTAATCGGAGCCAACTACATCGAGAAAAAGGACGAACGTGGCCAACAATACGAAATAGAGACTTTCCTTAATTAGATATAATTTTCTCCCGATAAAACTGAAAGAGCCCGGTTCAATACCGAACTCTTTCTATTACTGGATAATGTTTAATCTATCCAACTTTTTGGGGTCACTTCAGATCGGCAAGACATGGGTCATGGAGGAAGGTTGATGAGCTTTCAAATAATAAAGCTTCCCATGCCATGCAGGACATAGGAAGCTTGAATACATCAATGAATTTTGGAGTAGTCTTAATCGTTTTCGGGTTCATCTCCGAAGGTAGTGTTGTTGGGAATAATGACACCTATCCCATCGTCATTTATAAAATCCTCGATAGTAACATTAGCTCTGATAGGACGATTCAAGACATTAATAATTTGATATGGCAGACAGATATGATTTGGTGCGTTAAAAAAATGCGCAGGATTTCGGGGTTTATAAACAGGCACTTTCCGAAATCAAATCCGCGCCAAGTTTGGAAACGAAATCGCGCCAAGTTTGGAAGTGAAATCGCACCAACTTTGGAAACGAAACCGCGCCAAGTTTGGAAACGAAACCGCGCCAACTTTGGAAACAATTATACGATTAGAATTGTTATACAAGTAAATATACATACATTATGGAATCATATCGTCCTCGTATAATTGATGGAATTTTAGCAGATGAGTTAGATGCTATGGGAGCTGTTTTGCTTGAAGGCGCAAAGGCATGTGGAAAGACATCTTCAGCGGAACAGGCGGCGAATAGCGTCATCTATATGGATGATCCGGTAAGACGTGACCAGTATTTGCAAATGGTGGATACTGACATCAGCTTTATCCTAAATGGAGCAACGCCAAGACTGATAGATGAATGGCAGATCGCTACTAAGATTTGGGATGCCGTAAGATTTGAGGTAGACCATAGAGGAAAGGACGGGCAATTTATATTGACTGGATCTGCTGTGCCTCCTCCAAAGGAAAAGATGGAAATGAAACACAGTGGTGCCGGAAGAATCTCCTGGCTTACAATGAGACCAATGACTCTTTGGGAGTCGTCAGACTCTTCCGGTGAGGTGAGTATTAGGAATTTGTTTTCTATGTCGGATGTCACTGTGAGAGGGGTTAACAGGCATAAATTGTCTGATATAGCTTTTTTGTCATGCAGAGGAGGGTGGCCGAGGGCTGTTGATAAAGGCTTTGCAAAATCCGCCTTGCGTCAGGCCATAAATTATTTTGAAGCTATTGTCAGGACAGATATTTCCCGTGTCGATAATGTGGAGCGTGATGAGGAACGCACCCGCAGGATAATGCGGTCGTATGCCCGGCATCAAGGCACTCAGGCGAGTGTGGCAACAATCCTTCAAGATATTAAGGATAATGATAACGCTGAAATAAGCGATAAGACCGTCTATTCCTATGTTAATGCTTTGAAAAGTATATTTGTGATTGAAGATATGCCCGCATGGAGTCCTAATCTCAGGAGCAAGTCGGCCATACGCACTCTTGACACCCGCTATTATGTGGATCCATCAATTGCTTGTGCCGCTTTAGGGATAGGTCCGGATGATTTGATCAATGACCTTAATACATTCGGATTTATTTTTGAATGTCTATGCGTAAGAGATTTGCGGGTATATGCCCAGCCACTTGAGGGTAAGGTATACCATTTCAGAGACAAGTCAGGGTTAGAATGTGATGCGGTAATCCATCTCAGAAATGGCAGATACGGACTTGTTGAAATTAAATTAGGAGGTGAGAAACTGATCAATGAAGGTGCTGAGAATCTGATAGCACTTCGGGAACGGATTGACACCACGAAGATGAAAGCTCCCTCTTTTGAGATGGTGTTGACGGCAGTGGGCGACTATGCCTATCGGCGTACCGATGGTGTGCTCGTAGTGCCCGTCGGCTGCCTCAAAGACTGATCCATTGCCGTTGAAAAGGCTAATACTAATCCTTCATTACCGCAGTGAAGATTCATGATTCGAAAGCCATACCGCAGATCCCATACGAGAAGGGAGCTCACTATATCTTCGACCGGGGGATACAACGATTTCGGCAATCTTTACACGGTTAACCGTATAAAGGCTGTCTTTGTCGTCAGGGAAAGGACAAGTCCTCACAGAAAACGGCGTATTGTTTTGGCCTTTGCGAGGTAAAGAATTCTATATCGTCGATGGCTTGTTTTATATCAACGAGGTACTTGCTGAGAGCCTTATCCATAAATCAACTGCTTTGTTGCTTCTAATTCCTTGATAAACACTGGATTTTTAAGAGTTTTCTCATCTACTAAATCAACTTCTCTTCCAAACAATTCTTTCAGGGCATCCCATAAATCAAAATAGTGGTCAGAGTAATTGTTATAATCTATCTCCGGAGAGAATTTAAATAAGAAGTCAATATCACTGGTATCGTTAAATTTATTAGTCAGCACTGATCCGAATACGTACAGTTTATTTACCTTATACCTCCGGCATAAGGCAACAATCTTTTGTATATTATAGTAAATCAAATGCATAACCAATCTTAAGATTGTTTCAAAATTAAGCAAAATTTATGATTCATCACAATATATATGCCAAATTTTGAGAATATTATTTACTTTTGGGAGGTGATGCGGTATTTTAAATAAGTAACATTAATAATTTTGATATGGCAGACAGATATGATTTGGTGCGTTTTAAGAATGCGCAGGATTTCGGGGGTTTATGAACAGGCAATTTCCGAAATCAAATCCGTGCCAACTTTGGAAACGAAATCGCGCCAACTTTGGAAGTAAAATCGCGCCAACTTTGGAAGTAAAACCGTGCCAAGTTTGGAAACGAAATCGCGCCAACTTTGGAAACGAAACCGTGCCAAGATTATCAAGGGTCTGCATCAAATTCTTGAGATTTGATGCAGACCCTTGATAATTAGAATCATAATTGGAAAGATCTTCCAGACTTGACAGAGGTTACTCCTCATACATCGACTTCCACCATGTGGGATCGTCTTTGAGGTAGCGGGCAAACCAGGCGTAGATTGTGTCTTGCCATTTGCGACGCTTGTCATAGTCGGTGATGTGATGGTCCTGATCGGTGACGGCCACAAAAGCTGTGGGACGTCCGAGCAACTTCAATGCCGTGAACATCTGTATGCTCTCACCAACCGGCACATTGTTGTCTTTGTCGCCGTGAAGGAAGAGAATCGGTGTGTGAACCTTGTCGGCATTGTAGAGGGGACTCTGCTTCACATAGAGATCGGGATCGCTCCAAGGATAATGATCGCCCATAGAGGTCTCGCTGTAGGAATATCCCCAGTAACCCTCACCCCAATAGCTGGTGTGGTCGGAGATTCCAGCATGAGATATAGCGGCTGCAAACATATCGGTGACAGTCTGTAGATACTGCGTCATAAAGCCGCCATAAGATGCACCTATACAACCGATCTTCTTATCATCGACATAAGGATGCTCCTCGCAAAATTTCTTCGTGCCCTCGATGATATCCTCGGCCACACCCTTTCCGGCGGTAGCCACATGGCGCGATGAGAATTCCTGACCGAAGCCGGTGGCACCGCTTGGCTCCACCACATACACCACATAATCTTGTGCGGCATATGCCTGATGAGGATAGCGGCTCTCAAGCTGACGCGATGTGGGGCTACAGCCGCCATAGTAGTTGACGATAAGTGGATATTTCTTCGAGGGATCGAAATTCGGCGGGAGATAGAAACGACCGCAGATAGTGTCGCCACGAGAATTCACAAAATCCCAGGCCTCGCATTTCGCGAACTCCACGTCAGCGAGCTGATCACGCTTGGGAGTGTCAAGGAGTGTAGGTTTAAGAGTCTTGGTATCTATAAGATACAATGATTGAGGAGACGACACACTCTCGCCATAGGCCGCCAAGTATCGTCCGGCATCCGGCAGAGAGAAACGGTCAACGTTCTCCTCCGGCACAGGTATAAGCGTAAACTTACCGTTGTCAGGGTTTACGCGGAAAAGATTCACACAGTCGCGGTCTTCAGCCGTGAAATATATCTGGCCGTCGGCCACGCTCCACACTGCCGACTCCACAGATGGATTGAAATTCTTCGTAATCGGAGTCACATTCTTAGTGTCGAGATCCATGATGTAGATCTGCGTGTCGATCATCGAGGGCACTCTCCCTTCCGGAAGATTCTTGCCTATGCCACCGAGAGACTCCGGCGAACCTGTGATGGCCACACGGCGACCGTCGGGTGAGAAAAATCCACCGCCGATAAAGCCGTCGCGGTTCACGAGTGTATCGGTCTTCATGGTTTCGAGGTCAAGAGTGAAGAGGGTGGCTACGGTTGTGGGACGTTTCTCAAGACGGCTTTCAGAAGTAGAGAGGAGAAGTGTGCGCGAATCGGGCGAGATATCGTTGAGATGCATGCTGTGATTGCCGAATGTAAGAGGGCTGATCACCCCCGTCTCCAAATCGAGGATCGAGAGCATGGCACGATCGCGCCATCCCGGTTGCCGATCTTCCGGTTCGAGGATCTGATAGATGCCCGGATCCTCTTTCTTGCCATCCTGATAGCTTGTAAGGATTGCACTCTTCTCATCGGGAGTAAAACGCAGGCTATAACCGGAGGGGAGGTTGGATATTATAACCTCCTCTTTACCGGTGGCAACATCGACAGCCACCACATCCGTACCCTCGATTGATGGACGCTCGAAATAGTAGCGCGATCCTTTCGGCATCCAGGAGATGCGCTGAGTGCGCTCGGCCACTGTCTTGCCATCAGGCACACCGGTGATTTTATAGATATAGTTGCCCCCCTTGCCGCCTCGCCGTGTAGTGGCATAATATGTGATGAGATATTTTCCATCGGGCGACATGGAGGAGGAATAGATACGATCTCCGTGAAGCACATCGTCAAGCGTGTAACTGCGTTTGTCACCCTTATACAGTTCCAGTCCGGCATTATTGTCGCTCTTGAGAGTAACCGACACTGAATCAGGATTGACACCCTCCTTCGCCACATAACGCAGAGCCAGATTGTGGATGCCCGGGGCGAGGGTGATATCATCCTTTTTTGTCTTATGTCCGTCAATATAAAGGGTATATCTCTTCAGGCCCTCCACCTCCAATTCCGGTTGAGTAAACATATTGTTACGGAAATCGAAAGAGAGCACACGGACGGCATGTTGACCGTCGGCCACCGGAGAGGCAGGAAGATTGCCGAGAGATTTAACACGAAGCACTTTAGGCGCCTTGTCAAGCATCTTCTCCGAGAATGGTTTCTTATTTACATCGAGGGAGTCGACCATCAGAGGAGTTCTGACGGGAAAAGGGCCGAAGCTATCGAAAGAGGATACTTTGAAGTCTTCAGCGTTGGCAGTCAACAAAGATGCGGCAGCCAGACTTATAGCCGAGAAAAAAAGTCTACGTTTCATTAGGTACAGGTTAGATTAACGAAGGGCATCGTGGGAGATAATCCGAGACACCTCTACTCTGCAAAATTACACAAAAAAACGGTCTCTCCCTCAACAAAATGAGGAAATAACCTCAAATTTTTCCATACATGTTGCCTTATCACAATTAGTCGCCACTAAATTCTTTTGTGTTTAATGCTTTTTAATTAACTTTGCGACATTCTTATAACTAAATACACTCTCATTTTTGTGAAACAGGCTACTACTATTATATCCCGGAGAGACGCTTCTACAATGGAAGTTAACTCCACCACACTCAAAGGATTTGATAATACTGCTTTTGGAGGATACTCAACAGTTAAGAGGAGCGTTTTACTGATTGTATGGGCAATCGGTATGCTCATCGCCTCTTTTTCTGCTGGAGCACAGGATATTGATAATTTTCAAGCCGGGATAAAGTTTGAGAAGACCTCCGTAAATCTCGGGGATATGACCCAGGATAGCGGAAAGCAGAAATTTGAATTCAAATTTGTCAACAACGGCAACGCACCGTTGGTGCTCACCTATGTTCATGCCTCCTGCAGCTGCATCGGACTCGACTATCCACGCACACCTATCGCACCGGGCGACAGTGCCTCAATCTCGGGATTTCTGAATCCCGGGGCTGTGCATGAAGCCGATTTCAAACGCAATATACTGATCCGCTCAAATGCAAAGCCGAGTCAGACTCGTGTTTTCGTAATAGGAAAACTGAAAAAATAATTGCAGTTATTTTCAAAAAGGGATTTTCTCTTTTGAAAATTTGCACAAGTGCCCATTATGCACTATATTTGCACCAATAATGCAGAATAAAACATAACAAATTAATAATCAACAATAACGACGTATGAAGAAATTTTTACTTCCGCTGTTTGCAGCAAGCGTATTTGCAGTGCCTGCGATAGCAGACGACGCAGTTTACGGCACATCTCCTGAAACTGCAAAACCTTTCCCCGTAAATGGCTGGTTCCTCCCATCTCTTGACGATGCACCCGCTGAGGTATGGTTTACCATCAAAAACGAGAAGACCGGTCCCATCAACTGGGGCTCCGCTACTACAGCCGACGAGCGTCAGATTTTCGTATATCTCTGTGATGGCGGTCAGGAGGCTTTCCAGTGGATAGAAGGTACTGATTCATATGCACTTCTCCCCGGTCAGGAATATCTCGTGAAAATCACTCCCAAGGCAGCTGGTACATTCTGTATGGGTTCCGGTTTAACTGATATGGAATTCCCAGAAAAATATAAGGGTCAATATTGCTTCTATCCCATCGACCGCACCAGCACAGATGTAGAGTCTCCCAACTACAAAGGTTTAGCTAATGTACAGGCTCCCGGTTCCACTGTCTACTATCTCTATGATTTCGACTATCCCTCTCAGCTTACTTTAAATACCAACACTTTCCCTGCGATGCCGGCAACGGATCTTACAAAAGTGGAGGTAATCCACGTGGAATGTCCCGGTGGAACTACAGTAGGAGACGGTTTATTGGCTCCTTATTTTAAGGCGGGTCGTAACGTAATCGGCTTTACAGTTTCTGAAGCCGTTACATCTGAGGAGTATGGATTCTCTGTAGCTTTGAATGCATTCGCAACCCTTAACTGTGGGAATAACCTTCTTCGTGGCAAGACCATGGCACTTGATGCTCAGGAGACTTATCCCGATGCCTACTACACTGTAGACCGTTTCTTTAAGGTTCCTGAAGATGGCACTTATACCTTCGTCAACCATGGCGCTGCAGGCTCTCTGCTCAATGTAGGTAAAATTGTACTTACAGATCCTGAGAACGAGTATAAATATGATTGTGACTGGGAGGATATCAAATCTGCGACTGTCGGCAATACCGATGCTTGCATCGTAGTTGAAGGTCTTAAGAAAGATGAGCTCGTGCTCGTTCAGTCTGACGCTTTCGGTGTGATCGGTGAGGGAATGGAAAATCAGCCATACCTCATGGTAACCAAGGGTGACAACTCAGCAGTTGGCTCTGTTGCCGCTGACGGCAACACTCTCAAGGTTGCTGCCGCCAACGGTGTACTCTCCGTGGAGAGTGTACTTCTCGCTTCAGGCGCTGAGGTTGCCGTTTACGACATGAACGCCAACAAGGTTGCTTCTGCCAAAGCCGCTGCCGGCGCTGCAAACCTCAATGTAGCTCTCGACGTAGCTCCCGGTGTATACGTGGTAGTTGTTTACGGCAAGGGTAACTCTGAATCTGCAAAGATCGTCGTGAAGTAATCTTCCCCCGATCGGATACATAATAAAGCAGGGGGGACATTAGTCAATATGTCTCTCCTGCTTTTTAATAATAAAATCCTAATAATTAAACCGCTGTCATCGTGTATTCAGCCCTATGCCGGCACGTTGGTTTATAAGCCTTGTTTAACGGGTTGGCAAACCTCGGCCTTCACAGAATCCGTAATTGTATTGCCATTACGGATAACATGAACCGAAAATGTAATACCGACACTAATCCTCCCCTCTCTCTGACCCATCATATAAAAATTTTAACGATTTTTATTATCTCTTCTCCCCTTAGACAGATAATCATAAAAAGATATTGCCGTTAATCAAAAAGGTCCCCATCCACACTCTTTGAGTTATCGGCAATCTACCTACGATACTATCCCCCTCCCTCCTTCAAGCATTATTTTTACCATTATTCTAACCATATATGAAATCACAATCCCTCTCCGCAATAATCCTTTCTCTCCTATCGGCGGGAACGATATGTGCGGCTCCTGTAGGAAGGAACGACGCACTCGCCTCAGCCCGTAAGTTTCTTGAGGCACGAGGTGTGCAAGCCAACCTCAGAGAGAGCAACCTCACCCGGAGTCTTACCGATACGGAGAAACCCGCTCCGTATCATATCTTCAATCTTGATAACAACGGTGGTTATATCATAATCGCCGGTGATGACCGTGCAAGAACAGTATTGGCTTACAGTCTGAGCGGCAAGCTCGATGAAGCATCCCTACCGGAGGCGTGCGAGGCCTGGCTAAGTCAGTATGCATCCGAAATATCATCCATACCGCAAGGTGAGGCTGCAACCCGTGTGGCCCCGGATTATCCCACCACTCCGGTGGAGCCAATCCTGAAAAGCCTCTGGAACCAGACCGACCCATATAACCGTGAATGTCCGCAGGATGCCGAGGGGAACCGTTACGCCACAGGGTGTGTGGCTACCGGAGTGGCTCAGATAATGTATCATTACCGCTATCCGGAGAGAGCCATAGGGTCAATGACTTATGAGAACTTAGCCAATCACGAAATACTCTCGATTGATTTTGCCGACTATCCCTCATTCGATTGGGCGAATATGACCGACACATACTCTTCCGAGTCGTCGGAGGAGAGTTGCAATGCTGTGGCTTCGCTTATGAAGGCAGTGGGCTATGCGTCGAAGATGCGATATAGCTATGCCAGCGGTGCGCTACACTCCGATGCCGCCAAAGCCCTTATCAACAATTTCGGGTATGACGCCAACATACATAGTTATGACCGTGCCATCATGACCGATAAGGAATGGAGAGACTTGATTATCGGCGAGCTACTTGAGGGGAGACCTGTGCTTTACGACGGTTTCAATCCCGCGGGCGGACATTCCTTCGTGTGTGACGGTTACGACGGCAACGGTTATTTCCATTTCAACTGGGGATGGAGCGGACTGAGCGACGGTTATTATTCACTCTCCGCACTCACTCCTCCAAACCAGTCGACCGGAGGCACCAACAGCGGCTACAACCACCGACAATCTATTCTCTGCCGCATCGCACCCCCGGGAATGATTGAATCAATTCCTCAGACAGATTATATATTCACTCTCCAGACCATCCACTTCCGGTCGGAAGAGGGGATCCCCAACTCCATAGATGTATTGGAATGGGTATCTTCTCCCGAATATGCGCAGCTCTACATAAACGCATTCAATAAGGGAGTGCCCGACTTCACCGGTGAGGCATGCGCGGCGGTAATCGACAACGAGACTGTCACCCCCGTGCTCATCAAGCAGATAAATAATCTTGAGGTGCATGACTACGCCGGACTCAGTTTCCCCATTTCCGACACAAATCTAAAGGAGGGGACATACCGCATCGGATTCTTCTACAGAAAGGATGCCAACGACACATGGCACCGCATACTTCCCTCAGCATATTATCCCGCAGAGTGCAAGGTAAAGGTGGCGAGCGACAAGATAACAATGTCGGTGGAGATTCCTGAGATAAGGCTCGAAATGGCGAGTGGTCTCAGCCATTCCGGATTGCAGACCAATTCAGATTATAAATGGAACTTCACCATGGCCAACACCGGCGACAACCGCTTCGAGGGTTATACCGGCGTGGCTCTGTCAAGCAAAGCCGACGGAACCGTATCCTTCTTCTCCACTCCCGTTATCCTCCCTCCGGGAGAGAACGCGCAGGTTGAACTGAAGGGGAGATTCCAGAACTTCCCCGACGGCGAATATCAGGCCATACCATACTACTCCTATGCATCGGAACCCACAATGGAAGATATCATACCCCTTTCGCGTCCCGAGAAGGTGATGGTGACGGCTTTGGGTATAATCCCGGGCAACGGCAGTTTCTTCCTGCTTGAGAGTGCGGAGAAACCGCTTTCAATGACCATCCTGAACAGCGGAAAGAATCCCTGGGAAGGTGTGATAGAGGGTGAGCTCCTGACGGCCGACGGCACAGAGGCAGGCTCTTTCATCTCTCCGGAGATAAGACTGGAGGGTGGAGAGTATATTAGTACCACTTTGTCAAGTAGCTCGGTAGAGGTGACAAGAGGCTCCTACACAATGAATCTTTATGCCGGCCCCGGCAGGGATAATCTGCTTAATTCGGTGCAGTTAGTGGCAATGACCGATGTGTCGGGGGTTGACAGCGTTACGGCAGCGACTCCCACAGTGACTATCTCCGGAGGCATCATACGCATCTCTGCGGCATCACCGATAGCTGAAGCAAGCCTTTACGATATAGCCGGCTCCCTTTGCCGCTCCATCTCACCTTTGGGATATGAGACTGAAATAGACATCACCTCTCTTCAGGGTGGAATTTATATACTCAAGACCCTCACCACCGACGGAAAGTCGACAACCGTGAAGGTAAGAATCTAACAAGACAATACCTAACCTATATGCATAAAACAACCGACATCATCACCAGATCGCTCATCGCAGCGTCGTTAGGGCTTTTCCTTGCTCCGGCGCTCCCGATGAGAGCGGAGGGGTTAGCCGCGCCTGTGGCGGCACCTCCCGTCGAGACATTTACAGTGAAAGGAATTGTGGTGGACAACACGGGAGAGACTCTGCCCGGAGCCACTGTTTTCGTGAAAGGCACCACCAACGGCACCAGCGCCGGCATAGATGGCGATTTCTCCCTGAAAGTGCCCAAGGCGGGGAAAGTGACCCTCGTTGTGAGCTTCGTGGGAATGACCACCAAAGAGGTTATAACTACCACCGGTTCAGAGGTGACAATCACTCTCGAACCCACCTCCGACACTCTGGAGGAGGTCATCGTCTCCGGTTTCCATACAATATCGCGCGAACGCAACACCGGATCGGCTGTTGTGGTAAACTCTGAGAAACTTTCCAAGATACAGGCTCCTGACCTCACATCGAAACTTGAGGGCCTTACTCCTGGTCTCACCACCTACAACAATCAGATAAGCATCCGAGGCAATTCTTCGTTCGCCATCGGAAGCACCCCGCTGCTTGTGGTGGACGGACAGCCCGCCACAGGAATGAGTCTGAGCGACCTGAACGTCAACACCATCGAGAGCGTGACTGTGCTTAAAGATGCGGCGGCCACATCGCTGTATGGTGTGTATGCGTCAAACGGTGTGATTGTGGTGACCACAAAACGTGGCAGCGACAAGAAACTTGAGGCTCACGTGTCGCTGGGTTACTATCTCAATCCCCTACCCTCTCTCGATTATCAGCACTATGCCTCCACATCCGACATAATCGACCTTGAACGCGACATGCTCCTGAGCGATCCCGACTATATGAAGAATCCGCTCAGCTATTTCGGCACAAAGACCGGAAAGACCAACGCCGCATATATGTCGCAGGTGGATATGCTATATTATCGCCTCGCCAACAACCAGATAAGCGAGAGCGATGTGGAAGCCGGACTCAACGCGCTTCGCCGCAACGACTACCGCCGCGAATATCAGCGGCTACTGATGCAGAACAGCCTCACGCAAGACTATAACATCACCCTCAACGCCGGAAGCGAGAAATATAATTTCTATGCCGCCCTGCGATATGAGAAGATGGGGAGCCACACCAAATTCAATCATGACGACCGTCTCTCCTTCTATCTGCGAAATGACCTGAAAGTGACATCCTGGATGAAACTGACATTGGGAGCCAACCTGAATCTGAAGAAAACTGATTTCACTCAGGCTTCCGGACTCGGATATGCGGCGGCAATGCCTTACGACACTCTGCTCGACGCCGACGGCAACCATGCCTACCGTTATCTCTACAATCAGGTGCTCGCGGAACAGGTGAACGCTACCGAAGGATTGAACTTCATGGGATATAACGCCATAGAGGAATCTGACCATAACCGCTACAAGACCGACGATCTCTATATGAAATACTTCCTTCAGGCCAACTTCGACCTTACATCAGGATTCGACCTTGAGCTGAAGGGACAGTATGAGAAGCGTAAGGTCTCCGGAAAGGAGTATGACGAGGCTGATTCCTACATGATGCGCTCCATGATAAATGAGTTTGCCTCGACCAACACGCGCGGCGGATTCATCTATAATATCCCACAGGGTGGCCACCAGCTCTTCCGCGACACCAACTACGACAACTATAACCTCCGCGCACAGCTTAACTATCGCAACACGTTCGCCGATAAACACGACGTAGCCGCACTTATCGGTGCCGAGGCCCGCGAAGACAAGAGCGACTACCACTTGGGAGAACGTTACGGCTATGACGCGCAGAGGCTCACTTATTCACAGGTGGACTGGCTGACTCTCTCGCAGACCGGAGTGGTGGGACAGCTCTATGCCAATTCTCGCACAAAGGCTGAGAATCTATCCATGTCGGAGGTGAAACACCGTTATGTGTCGGCTTATCTCAACGCCGGATATGTATATGACGGTCGCTACTCCGTAAACGCCAGCGTGCGTGTGGAACAGGCCGATCTCTTCGGAAGCGATCCCAAATACCGCTACCGTCCTCTATGGTCGGTGGGTGCGAGCTGGAACATCGAACAGGAGAAGTTCATGCGCAACCTCACATGGATCGACCGTCTCAAACTGCGTGCCACATACGGCATCACAGGTATGGTAGACCAAAGCTCATCACCCTACCTGCTCGCCTCGTTCGGCACATCGTTCTATTCCAACGGCCCGATGAGCATAATCGTGTCGCCCCCCAACAGCTCCCTCCGCTGGGAGAAGACCGCCACGTTCAACGCCGGACTCGACTTCATGCTCTTCAACCGTTTCAACGCCACGATCGACTTCTATCACAAGTATAGCTCCGATCTGCTCGTGAACAAGAGCATCGACCCCTCGCTCGGCTTCAACGGCATGGCCCGTGCCAACAACGGCTCGATGAAGAACGTGGGTGTGGAATTCCTCCTCAGCTACGACTGGATAAAGAGCCGTGACTTCTCTTTCACCACCTCATTCTCGACGGCCTACAACAAGAACACCATCGAGAAGATCGACTATCAACCCACCGACGCACTCGACATGATGCGTTACCCCACCTCAAATTATCTCCAGGGTGATGCCTACAATTCTCTCTACGCATATAAGTATGCAGGACTCACTGCCGACGGAAATCCTTCGGTGTATAACGAGAAGGGGGAGGTGGTATCCATCAATCCTGTGCGCAACATCGGCGCTGTGGTACGTGTGGGCCAGCTCACGCCGAAATGGAACGGCGCACTCAACCTTGACTTCCGCTGGAAAGACCTCTCGGTGTTCGCAAAGATGGTGTATTATGCAGGCCACTCGCTCCGTGTGGATGTGCCCACCCTCTACGACAATGCCCATAAACTTACCGATGCGGGCGTGAACGAGGCAATTGCCGACCGCTGGACCGAGACCAATACCGACACAAATATTCCGGTGATGGGAATCCACGGCAACAGTGGCGAGCGTAACGAACACTGGCGTTATGCCGACGCCAACACCGCGAGCGCATCGTTCATAAAGCTACGCAACATCGGCGTGAGCTACAACTTCCCGAATCAGCTGCTCAGAAAGACCCACGTGCTCCAGGGGGCCCGTCTGAGATTCCAGGTTGACAATATCTGCCATTGGGCATCCAACAAACATGGAATCGATCCGGAGGCGTTCAACGCCAATTCCGGCTCCCGCAACAACCAGCAGACTCCGACCTACATCTTCGGCATCGACTTCAATCTTTAACCAGCAACCGACACTACGCAGAAAATGAATATCCGAAATATATTATATGCCACAGCCCTGACGGTATCGGCGATGCCGCTCATGACATCGTGTGACAACTATCTCGACATCCCTCCCAAAGGACAGACGATGCTTGAGAGCACCGAAGACTATCTCGGCCTTCTGGAGGAGGTCTCCCCAACCTATGATCATGGCTACGGCTGGAACGTAGCCAACGAGTCATCATGGTATAAGGCAGAGGATCTGAAGCTCTATACCATACCTTTGCGCTCGGCCGCCTATCTCTGGGACGACAGCTACGACCGCGCAGCCGTGACGGTGGAAGATGAGCTCTACAACAAATGCTACAACCGAATCACCAACTATAACGTGATTATCAGCAATGTGCTCGACTCGAAGGGTAACGACGCCGACAAAGCTCTCGCTATGGCTCAGGCCAAGATAATGCGTGCCTACAACTATTTCTTCCTCATCAATACATATGCCAAACCTTATGATCCGGCCACAGCCGACCAGACCAACGGCATCATCGTGAGAGAGAAGATGTTTTCGAGCATCGAGGAGAAGGGTGTGCAGCAGAGTGTGGGCTACACCTACCGCTTCATCCAGCAGGATATAGATGACGCCATCGACGATCTCCCCCACACCGCTCTCAATGCCTTCCGCCCCGACAAGACATTCGGCCTGGCTCTGAAGGGTAAGGTGCATCTCTTCAAGCGGGAGTTCGACAAATGTATCGAGGCGTGCGAGGCGGCTTTGGCCGAAGCTCCCGAGGGACACCATGAGCTTTGGGACATGAACACCGACTACAACCGTTACGCACCCCAGCTTATGGCCGGATATGGCACTGACAGAGCTATCGACGACCCCAGATATATGGGTGTGAACACCACCATCGAGAATATCTGGAAAAACGGTGTGCAACGCAACTATGATTCCGAGGAAAACCTCCTCTATCAGTTCGGCACCACAATGGCCGATCCGATGCCGATGTATGTGACCTCCGCAGTGCTCGATCTCTTTGACGATGCCGATCTGCGTGAGCTTTTCTGCATACAGTATAAAGCCACTCATGAAACAGCTCCCGCCGGCGACCGTTGCTTCATGAGCCAGGGCATAAAATGGAATCCGGGCGGAATGAAACTTTCAGAGGTGTATCTTATGCTCGCCGAGTGCTACGCGAGAAAGGGTGACGCCACGAGCATTGCCAAAGCGATGGATTATCTCCACACTCTGCGCTCCCATCGTCTTATCACCTCGCGCTACACCCGCCTCACCACCACCGATGCGGCTGAGGCCCTCAGAATGGTGCGCGAGGAGCGTAAGCGTGAGCTTTTCCTCACCTGCAACGGTTTCTTCGACCTGCGCAGATTCGCCACAGAGTTTAACGAAACCCAGACCAAGGTGTTTGAGGGGGAGACTCTTACCTTGTCGCCCACCTCTACCCTCCTCACTTTCCCTTTCCCTCTAAAAGCGTTACAGACCAGCGATCTTAAACAGAATAGCAAATGAAAAGTCTCACCATCAAAACCTCCCTCCTCTCACTCGGGATGCTGATAGGCGCCTCTGCCTTGGCTGTCACACCCGCTTCAGTGAAGATCTCCAATACCTCGGGAGATAAAATCTACTTCCAACCGGAATCGGCTTTAGATTTCACAGAGATCCATGCCAACGACACTGTAGTGAAAATCGAGGATGTTCCGGCCTACTACCGTTTTATGGCTCGCGACGGAGGATTTGTGCCGGTGTACGTAACTCCGGGAGCCGAGATCACAATCTCCTCTACAAAGGATGGAGTGACCGTGACAGGCACGAATGAGAAGGAGAACCGGTTCATACGTGAGAATCCCTACATAGCCCGCACACCGAGGACGATAAAGAATTATTCGCAGGAGTGGATTGACTATAATCTCAGAGCTATCGACTCGCTCGACAATAAGCTTGAGGCAGCCGGATTCGATCCGGAGTTCATAGCCACCCATAAGCTCTACAACCGTTTTGTATTCCTCAACCAGAGGTTCAACGGGGTGAATATGGCGAGGATATTCCGTCCCGACGGGAGAAAAGTGGAGGTGAGCGAGAATTTCTACGATTTCCTCGACACTCTGAAATTTACCGATGACAGGATTCTAAGGATGCCGAAATGGTTTACGGTGGTGAACGGCGCGCTTGAGGCAAAGGAGAGCCGCGGACTGCTTCCGGTGGACAACGAGCGATATATGACCATCTACGCCAACGGCATTGACAACGACAAGGTGCGCTCGGCATATCTCGTAGAGCTTCTTAAACTCACCCTGAAGCGAAATTATCTGAACGATTTCGAGAATCAGCTTCCGGCTGTGAAGGCCCTTATCACCACTCCGGATGCCTTAGCCGAGCTTCCCGCGCTTGAGAAGCAATATGCTCGTCAGGTAGAGGAGGCTGCCAACGTAAGTAAAGGCACCCAGATGCCGGAGTTCAAGTGCTACACCGTAGACAAGGAGGAGCATAATCTATCAGATTTCCGTGGCAACTATGTGATTGTCGATTTCTGGTTTACGGGATGTGCCCCCTGCCGTGCCGAGATGCCATATTTCGACAAAGTGGCGGAGGATTTCGACGGCCGAGGTGTGAAATTCATCTCTCTCTCGGTTGATACGGGCGACGAACTCTATGCCGAATGGGAGAAGATGATGCGTGAGAAGCCCCACTCTCCCGGAGTGCTTAGCGTGAATCTGCCGGATGGTTTCAAATCGCCTCTGTTGAAGCAACTCAACATCCACAGTGTGCCCCGCATCATGCTCCTCGACCGTGAAGGGAAAATTGTGGAGAGCTATGCAAAGCGTCCCTCCGATCCCAAACTGCGCCAGCAGCTCGAAACTCTCCTCAGCAAAAACTGATTCATGCTCAACGACGCAATAAGCCTCTATCCTTCTTGATAGAATAATCTCTACCAAAGTATTGCATAAAAAAGATTGCCGCTAATCTGCAAATTCAGATTGGCGGCAATCTTTTTTATGCTTTTAAAGGGATTATTCAAACCTCTCTTATGGGATCAGAAGCCCTTCCAACGGGAAGTCCAGTAGGCGTTGCCAAGCTCGTCCCAACGGTTGACGGCAGCCCCGAAGAAATCGCGGGTATAGTCGGTGAGCAGAGCGGCGGCCTCCTCCGTCTTACCCTCATCCATCAGCTTCTTATACTCAGTCTCAATCAGCGGGAGCTCGCGCTTACCTTTGGCAAGGAAATGGTCGCGTGCCGGCTCAAGGGTCTTACGGGCATCACCCCAACGCACGGTTGCAAGTTTATTGGGCTTACGGAAACGCCAGAGAGCCGCATCATCACGGGTGCGGTGCTGGCCACATATTTTCAGCATATCGGGGAGATCCGTGCCACCGGCAAACACCGGGAAACGAGGTGACTGACCGGGATTGTCAAGACATATCCATGCCACACCTCCCACTCCGTCGGGAAGCCAGTCGCGACACTGCAGGATGGTGGAATAAGAGCACCAGGGGACACTGACCGTGCGGATATTATGCATGGCGCTGTCGCCAAGAGCCTCATACACGGCTATCTCATCGGGTTGCATCCAGGGATTGGCAAAGGGGCTCACGATGCTGTCGGGCACTTCCGGGCCATCATCCTTTTTCTTCTTGGGATTCTTCACCTTGAGCCGACCGCTAAGATTCAACGGTGTGCCCTCGTAATATGAACCCAACAGACGGGCTACCTCGTCGACCGATACCGGTTTCTCCGGCTTCACACTGAGGGGAAGTTCCTCCATGTCGGCGGTGAATCCGGCATTAGGCGCAAGTTGCTGCATAATGAAGAGCTCACGCACACTGTAGTTTTTCGGTTCCTTAAAATAGTTGCCGCCACTGTAAGCTTTCCAGAAGGAGAATTCCTCTTTACCATCCCACAGACCCATCTTCTTGGCCACATCCTTCACATTGTCGGAATACATATAGTTATCCTTATCCTTGAAGTCGATCTTACCGATGCGGCTCACGTTGGCCGAGACGGCGATATGGTCGTCAGGAATACGCACGGCGGCCCATACTCCACCTTTCTTCTCGGGACCCTCTCCCTGAACCTCAAAGATCCACACCTCCTTAGGATCGGCGATTGTAAGACATTCACCGCTGTCGCCATAGCCATATTCCTTAATTAGCTTACCCATAAGGGTGATGGCCTCGCGGGCTGTGGAACAACGCTGAAGCACGATTCTCTCCAGCTCCTCGATCATGAACATACCATCCTTGTTGACCATCGTGTCGCGACCCGTGTAGGTGGTCTCTCCTATAGCAAGCTGCTTCTCGTTGAGACAAGGATAAGCCGTGTCAAGGAAACGGTAGGTGTGGCGAGCCTGCGGAATCTGCCCGGTCTCCTTCATTCCGTCGAGACTGCCGGGATATTCCGTGTGCATACGTCCGCGATATACACTCATCACGGTGTCTCGCGGATAATCTTTCGGCGCCACCGACTGCATCCATGTGCGATATTTTGAATCGCACGTATGGCTTGTCATTACCGAGCCGTCGGCCGAGGCTTTCTTACCCACCATGATGCTTGTGCAAGCATCAGCGGGCGACTGTGCGCCAAGCGGAAATGCAATGAGCATAGCCGCCACAGCAATAAGGTTTCTAAATTTTATCATGATGATTATAGGTTGTTATAGGTTGTTGTAGGCGACGAGGGCGGCTTCGAGCACATCCATGGCGCGCGACAGATATTCGATGTTGTGTACGTAGGCCAGACGCACCTGATTACGTCCCTCTCCCGGCGTGGTGTAGAAACCGGATGCTGGGGACATGAAGATGGTGTCGCCGTCAAGGTCGAACTCATCGAGACACCATTTGCAGAACTTGTCGGCATCCTCAACCGGCAGGGAGGCAACGGTGTAGAACGCACCCATCGGCATCGGTGAATATACCCCCGGAATCTCGTTGAGACGCTTGATCAGGAAATCGCGGCGACGCAGATATTCATCGTAGACATATTTCATATACTCCTCGGGGGTGGAGATGGAGGCCTCGGCCACTATCTGACCTAAGAGCGGAGGACTTAGACGCGCCTGACAGAACTTCATCACATTGGCACGAAGCTCCTTATGACGGGTGACTATGGCACCTATGCGTATGCCACACTCGTTGTAGCGCTTCGACACGGAATCGATGAGCACCACATTCTCCTCAATGCCGGGGAGCTGCATGGCCGAGATGAAGGGTTTGTCGGTGTAGCAGAACTCGCGGTAAACCTCGTCGGAGAAGAGGAAGAGATTATGCCGGTGCACGATGTCGGCTATCTTCATAAGCTCGTCGCGGGAATATATATACCCCGTCGGGTTGTTGGGATTGCATATCAGGATACCCTTTGTGCGCGGAGTGATGAGAGCCTCGAACTCCTCCACCGGAGGGAGACGGAAGCCATCCTCTATCTTGGCATTGACGCTCTTTATGACGGCTCCCGCCGAGATGGCGAATGCCATATAATTGGCATAAGCCGGCTCAGGGATAATGATCTCATCGCCGGGATCAAGACAGGCCATGAATGCGAAGAGCACCGCCTCCGAACCACCGGAGGTGACGATTATCTCATCCGGAGAGATGTCGAGGCCGAAACGTCCGTAATAGTCCGACATACGGTCGCGCAACGACTCTATACCTTCGGAGGGTGAATATTCGAGCACCTTGCGGTCGATGTGGCGGAGAGCCTCTATGGCCTGCGGAGGTGTGGGCACATCGGGCTGGCCGATGTTGAGGCGAAACACTCTGCGGCCTCTCTTCTCGGCACCACGTGCCGCCCCCACAAGCTTGCGTATGGGCGAGGAGGGCATCTCATACCCACGGGCGGATATTTCTGGTTTCATAAGCTTCATTTTGTAAATTGAATTGCAAAGTTACAAAAAAATCCCCGATTCTGAATGATTTTAAATCAGTTAGAGTCTCTTTAATGGAATATTGACACTCTTCAGACTGCAACTTATTTGCAGTCTGCGATGATTTGTTAAGAATATTTAATCCACTCTGATTAAATTTAGAGGAGAAAAAATTATGATTTTCACCCATTTATGTATTATCTTTGCAATGCAGAAACAAACCGGACCATTTCCGGGGTCGGGCATGATTCGGCAATCATATGGCCACGGCCATCGTAACTTCCCTGAAAACAAAATAAAAAACTATATAGATTATGGCAAAGAAAAAAGCATCCGCAACTCCGGCGGCAGGCAGAATCAGCGACATGGACGAGAAGAAGAAAGCTCTTCAGATGGCCATGGCACATCTTGAGAAAGACTACGGCACCGGCACAGTGATGCGTCTCGGCGATGACTCCGTGCAGGATATCGAGGCTATCTCCACAGGTTCGCTCGGTCTTGATTACGCACTCGGCGTGGGTGGACTCCCCCGTGGCCGAATCACCGAGATCTACGGTCCGGAATCATCAGGTAAGACCACTCTTGCCATCCATGTGATAGCCGAGGCCCAGAAGCAGGGTGGCATCTGCGCTATCGTTGACGCAGAGCATGCTTTCGACCGTTTCTACGCTGAGAAACTCGGCGTTGATGTCAACAATCTCTGGATCGCTCAGCCCGACAACGGCGAGCAGGCTCTTGAGATTGCCGAGCAGCTCATCAACTCCGGCGCCATCGATGTGCTTGTGGTCGACTCTGTGGCAGCTCTAACACCCAAGGCTGAGATAGAGGGTGAGATGGGCGACAAGAATGTGGGTCTCCACGCTCGCCTCATGAGCCAGGCCATGCGTAAGCTCACAAGCTCCATTGCCCGCACCCGCACATGCTGCATCTTCATCAACCAGATCCGTGAGAAGATCGGCGTGATGTTTGGCAATCCCGAGACTACAACCGGTGGTAACGCACTTAAATTCTATTCATCCGTGCGCATCGAGATACGTCCCTCCTCATTCATCAAGGATGGCGACAACACCATAGGTCGTCTTGCCAAGGTGAAGGTGGTTAAAAACAAGGTAGCACCCCCATTCATGAAAGCCGAGTTCGAGCTTATGTTCGGCGAGGGTATCTCAAAAGCCGGAGAGATCATCGACATGGCTGTTGAGAATGGCATCGTGAAGAAGAGCGGCGCATGGTTCTCCTACAATGGCAATAAGCTTGGTCAGGGCCGCGATGCCGTGAAGGGTGTTATCAAAGATAATCCGGAGCTTATGGCAGAACTCGAGAAGAAGATCATCGAAACTCTCAACAAGAAGCGAGAGGAAGCCCGCAAGAAGAGCGTGAATCCCTTTGCTCCCTCTAAAGAGACCACCCGTTCAGACGATGAGGATGATGACAGCAACTCAGATATGGACGACAACGATTTCGGCTCCGACCGCGAGGGCGGCGACAACGACGACCTCTTCGGCGATGACTTCGACGTCGACATCGAAGAATAATTCATAATTCACAATGCATAATTCATAATGCATAATTAATTTTGATTATGAATTATGAATTCAGCATTATGAATTAAATAGAGAAGGCCACCGGAAGCGTCCGGTGGCCTTCTCTGTTTAATGGTTGTTTTTCAATAATTGAATCTGCAAACTCTTTTTACTCCAGTCTGCGGTAGATGGCGTCTACTTATCGCGCATGAAGAGAGCGATAGGAGTGCCGCTGAAATCCCATTTCTCACGGATCTTATTCTCGAGGAAACGGCGATAGGGATCTTTCACCCACTGCGGCAGGTTGCAGAAGAACACAAACGTCGGGATAACGGAATCCTTCAGCATTGTGACATACTTGATCTTCACAAACTTACCCTTATTGCTCGGTGGAGGCGTGATGGCAATCTGCTCCAGCATATAAGTGTTGAGCTGTGAGGTCGGTATGATACGTTTACGGTTGTTGAAGACCTCTATGGCTGTCTCCAGCACCTTGAAAATACGCTGTTTTGTGAGAGCGGATGTGAAGAGGATCGGGAAATCGGTGAAAGGGGCGAAACGATCGCGTATGGCCTTCTCGAAATGCTTCTGAGCCGTCACTGATTTATCCTCGACGAGGTCCCATTTGTTGACGCAGACCACAAGACCCTTGCGGTTGCGCTGTATAAGGCTGAATATGTTGGCGTCCTGGCTCTCGATGCCACGTGTGGCATCGATCATGAGAATACACACATCCGAGGCCTCTATGGCGCGGATGGAGCGGATCACGCTGTAATATTCGATATCCTCGTTCACCTTCTGCTTCTTCCTTATCCCGGCAGTGTCGACAAGGTAGAAGTCGAATCCGAACTTATTGTAGCGATGATAGATGGAGTCGCGGGTGGTGCCGGCGATGTCGGTCACTATATGGCGCTCCTCCCCTATGAATGCGTTGATAAGGGATGACTTTCCGGCGTTAGGCCTACCTACGATGGCGAATTTAGCCACATTGTCTTCGGGCTTGTCATCCTCCTTAGGCTCGGGCATATCGGCGATAATCTTATCGAGAAGCTCACCTGTGCCGCTGCCGTTGGCCGACGATACCTCAACGGGATCGCCCAAACCGAGGGAGTAGAACTCCGGAATATTGAAACGTGCGTCGCCTTTATCCTCCTTGTTGGCCACAAGGATAACCGGCTTCTTGGAACGACGGAGAATGGCAGCCACCTGATCATCCAGATCAGTGACACCATTGGATGCATCCACCACGAAGAGAATCACATCGGCCTCCTCGATGGCTATCTGCACCTGCTTGTTGATCTCCTCCTCGAAAATATCCTCGGAATTGACCACCCAGCCTCCTGTGTCGACGATTGAAAATTCCTGACCACACCAATCGACCATGCCATACTGGCGGTCGCGGGTGGTGCCCGCAGTGTCGTCGACAATTGCTTTGCGGGACTGCGTCAAACGGTTGAAGAGTGTGGATTTACCCACATTCGGCCGCCCTACTATTGCTACTAATCTGCTCATTTCTATTTATTCATAATTCAAAACGCACAACGCAGGATAGAGAATCCTTGATGCATTGTGATTATTCGATATATCCGAAAGCACGGAGTTTATTCTCACGGTTTCTCCAATCTTTCTCTACCTTTACGAAAATCTCAAGGAAGACCTTCTTACCGAAGAACTGTTCGATATCCTGACGTGCCTCGATACCTACTTTCTTTATTTTCTCACCACCCTTGCCGATGATGATACCCTTCTGTGAATCACGCTCTACATAGATCACCGACATGATATGGATGGCATTCTCTTTCTCCTCGAATTTCTCCACGAGCACCTCCGTGCTGTAGGGGATCTCCTTGTCATAGTTGAGGAGAAGCTTCTCACGGATAATCTCGGTGACGAAGAAGCGGGCCGGCTTGTCGGTGAGGGCATCCTTTCCGAAGAAGGGGGGATTCACCGGAAGCAACTCTACGATACGCTTCTTGAGATTATCGATATTGAAGTGCTGGGTGGCGCTTGTAGGGAAAATCTCAGCGTTTGGCAGACGGTTGTGCCACTGCTCCACGAGAGCCTCCAATTCACCGTCACCCTTGAGAAGGTCGATCTTATTGATCACCAGCAATACCGGCACCTTCTCCTTGGCAACACGGTCAAGGAAATCCTTATTCTTCTCCGGATCCTCCACCACATCGGTGACGTAAAGAAGGATATCGGCATCGGTGAGCGCACCCTCGGAGAATTCAAGCATCGACTCCTGGAGCTTATATTTAGGCTTCAGCACGCCCGGAGTGTCGGAATATACAATCTGATATTCGGGAGTGTTGACAATGCCCATGATACGGTGACGAGTGGTCTGGGCCTTTGATGTGATGATCGATATACGCTCTCCAACGAGATCGTTCATCAATGTGGATTTACCTACATTTGGGTTACCTACAATATTTACGAAGCCTGCCTTGTGGGCGGCTGTTGGTTCCTGAGTGAGCGTTTCTTTTATTTCTTCCATAATTTGAATTTGTTTTAGCGTGAAGACCGGCTGAAGATGTACCGACAGCTTCGTTTGCTCCGAACGGAAAGCGAAGCATAGGGTCTCTATTAAGTAAACGCCAAACCGGGAAGTAAGTTTAACAAAGCCTGAAATAATGGCCGGAGTGAAAGGTGAGATACAGTCGGACCCTGTATGGCCTATGCAGCCATACAGGGTCCGGGAGTTAGTCTTTTACGGAACTTATGTCCGGCCTCAGGAATCAAAAGCCCAGATGAGATACATCGCGCCCCAAGTGAAGCCGGCGCCAAACGCCGTAAGCATAATCTTGTCGCCCTTCTTGAGCTTATGCTTGAATTCATCAAGGCAAAGCGGAATTGAAGCGGCAGATGTGTTGCCATAGTGCTGTATGTTGACGAGCACCTTGTCGGGACTGATGCCGGTGCGACCACCCACGGCTTCGATGATGCGGAGATTGGCTTGATGAGGTACAAACCAATCGACCTCATCGACCGAAAGATCGTTGCGTTTCATCACCGAGAGGGTGGAGTTGAGCATATCTGTGACGGCATTCTTATAGACTGCGCGTCCCTCCTGATATATGTAATGCTCGCGAGCCTCCACAGTCTCGACAGTGGCAGGTTTCACTGAACCACCCGCCTTCATAAGCAGATGGGGAAGCCCCTCACCATCAACATGGAACTCACCGTCGATCACGCCCACATTCTCCTCCGTCGGCTCAACGAGCACAGCAGCTGCTGCGTCGCCGAAGAGGGGGCAGGTGGCACGGTCCTGATAATCTGTCATACTTGACATCTTCTCGGCACACACCACAATGACCTTCTTGTAGAGTCCGGCTTCCACATAAGCGCGTGCGGCCTGCATCGTGACGATGAAGCCCGCGCAGGCGGCCTGAATGTCGTAGGCATAGGCATTTGTGAGCCCGGTCTCGTGCTGAATCACCGAACCCGTAGAGGGGAAACGGTAATCAGGATTGGAGGTAGCACAGATAAGGAGATCGATCTCCTCACGCTTTGCACCGGTCTGTTCGAGCAGACGCTCCACAGCTTTGATGCCGAGGAAGCTCGAACCCTTACCCTCCTCTTTAAGGATGCGACGCTCCTTGATGCCGACGCGGGTGGTGATCCACTCGTCGTTGGTGTCGACCATCTTGGAGAGCATCTCGTTGTCGAGGATATCGTCAGGCACGTATGAAGCTATGCCGCTTATCTTTGCTCTGCGCATAATCAGGATTTAGATGGCTGCCTTCTCGATCACGAGTTTGCCGCGGTAGTAACCACACTCGCCGCATACTGTGTGATAGATGTGCCAAGCGCCACAGTTGGGGCAGATGGCGAGAGTAGGAATAAGAGCTTTGTCGTGAGTGCGACGTTTCGCGGTTCTGGTGTGCGATTGTCTGCGTTTAGGATGTGCCATTGTTCTATAGTTTTTTAGTTGTTTTTACTTTTATTTCTTCTTACGAATGAATTGTTGATATATATTGATTCGATATGGCGATTTGTCAATCGTCCATATCGATGCCAATTTCAGAATCGACCTCATCGAGGGCGTCATCAAGCTCATCGTCGCCTCCCGGGTTGTGCTTGTGAAGGGCGGCGGCCATAGCGCGGTTGCATTTTCCAAGAGGATGCACATGGCGCAGCGGGATTGTGAGTACGATGGTGTCGTAGAGCATATAGGCCACGTTGAGATAGCGGTCGCTCTCCGGAATTATGAGGAGATCATCGGAGTCATCCTTATAATCTTCGCCGTATTTCACTGTGATGTGATATTCGGTGTCAACCTCATGGTCAAGAGGATCGAGACAACGATCACAAGGCACCTGAAGCATCCCTTTGCAGCGGAAGGTGCAGTCGTAGACATCGTTCTTCTTAACCAGGTCGAGATGCACATGTACATCTGCAGAGATGACCTCGGGATTCTCCATATTTTGGAAGAATTCCGTGCCACACTCGAAATCCTGCTCATGTTTTCCCTCGCCTAAGGAGGCAAGCTGAACTTTATATTGCGAAAATTTTCCCACTTTTGAGAAGTTGTTTTGTGCCCTGGCGCAGGCAGGAAACAATCCTGCCATCCCACGACTTAAGATTATCTTTGTACCTCCGAGGAGAATCGAACTCCTATCTAAAGTTTAGGAAACTTCTATTCTATCCGTTGAACTACAGAGGCTTATAGCTTAAATTCTATCGGATGTAAAGCCGACAAAAACTGCGGCGATCCTCGGGCTTCCGTGGCACGCCGTGATTTTATCGGCAAAATTAGTCATTTTTTTATTCTTTTCCAAACACTTCTCCCCTATTTTACTATTTTTTACCATCTTCAACGCCGTTCCATAGCAAGACAGTCATCGGGATTCCACTTTTTCAAACGAAACAGAGAACCATCAACAACGGTGTAAAACATAGACTGTGTAAAACATATTAGTTAATCGCCCTCAAATCTATCAACACTTTTCAGGGATAGTCACACCCGCCAATCCGGCACCCGAATGTCAATGTAATTTTATCTATCGTATAGACACTATTTAGTCTCTAAAATATTGGGAATTGATAGAGATGAGTAATCCGAGTTCATAATAGCACCATTGGAAAAAAGAATTTCATTTAGCATACAGACTCCGTGCTGTGTATGGATATGACCGAAAAGGTGAGCTTTAAGATTGAGCGTGGATATTTTTTCAAGTAGTTCTTCTGAACCATAGTTAATACCATCATCAAAATCAAGAATACCATATGCCGGAGAATGTGTTATCAACACATCTGTATCATTAGGAATAGTGGCATAGTTTAAGTTTTGACGTTCGGTAATACAGTCGCTTAAAAACATAGGTATGCCATAAAACTTAATACCTTCAATCTCAACGCCCGAATTGCATAGAAAGTGAACATTTGAGTCGAGACCTTCAATATTCGCTCCATTTAGGCATTCATCATGGTTGCCACAGATAAAGATTTTGTGTTTGTATGGTAAGTCACAAAACCAGTTAAGGAAATCGAGGGCTTCCTGTTCGGTTCCGGCCATACAGAAATCGCCGGAATGGACAACCACATCTGCTTCGGGTAAATACTGGAGCCGATGATGGTAATTATGTGTGTCGGAAAAATGAAGGATTTTCATGTTTGCTATTTTATCGCAAAGGTATTACTTCGGTGTATCATTTTATGCGTCAGCAATTTTTAGAGAATTTTTATGGTGTATCATAAAATGCGCCACCTTTGGTTTAATTTTGTGCCCATAAAAGAGATAATCACAATGAAAACAATTAAATCTAAAACAATACAATTCCCGGAAGGAGTTATCCTCCTTATAGAAAATATGTGGCTACGTCACAAAGCCGGAATGAAGTAGCGTTCGGATAATGTGTTTTTCGTTGGTTTTCCTCCTCTGACAGAGGAAGAGAGGGAGGAAATACATCGTAATGATGCGTTATCACAGAGTCCTGATGACACTCAGGAGGATCTTTTTCGATGGATGGATATAAAACTTTCATTAAGTGCGCAATAAGGTTGCGCAGTAGCTTATGAACTTTGCCATACAAAACAATTAAAACTGAATAATAATATGAAGACAATAGACGGATATGACGTGAAGATTTTCACGGACAACATTGAGGAAACTGCATTGGAACAGATTAAAGAACTGCTTTCAATTGATGTGTTCTCAGACAAGAAGATACGTATCATGCCCGATGTTCACGCCGGTGCTGGGTGCGTCATCGGTTTTACCGGCGACCTTGGCGACAAGGTGATACCTAATATTGTGGGTGTTGACA
>CAZEOI010000048.1:0-29351 GCA_964513775.1 uncultured Sangeribacter sp.
CCAGGTTTGAACAGATTAACATCCTCAACCAACAGACCCTGAGCATCGGTTATGCATGACACAACGACATCGGCATCTCTGACAAGATCTTCCATAGTCTCTGAGATTTCCCATGTCACATTGCCGTAGTCAGCATACCTCTCAATTGTCTTCTCCGCATGGTCCTTGTATCTTTTCAGTCTGATAATTAAAGGCCTGTCATTATTAGTTGCAAGAAAACAATCCAGTGTGGCATGTCCCATTGCCCCAAGACCTACGAAGGAATAGATTTTAGCATCGCTTTTCCTGAAAGTATTGATTGCCAAGGCTGCCACTGCTCCGGTCCTCATTGCTGTTATCCAGTCTGTATTTACCAATGCTGTCATCTTACCTGTCAGAGTGTCGAATATCATCATCTCACTGTTCAGTGCCGGATGCTGACCCTTGATTCTACTGACCACCTTACATCCGAATGTATGATATTCCGGAGGAAGTATGCAGGGCATGGTATTTATGAAGTCCGTACCCTGAGGATGCAGGGATATCTTTGGTGGCAACTGACACCGATCCTTGATCAGGAATGCCTCACGTACCCATTCCACACATTGTTCCGGGGAAATCCTTAATGCCCTTATCTCCTCGTCTGTGATAATTCTCATACGATGTAATCTTTTAAAGCTTCTGTGAGTTTTGAGTTATCCTTCCTGTCTCTTATTGCTATCCTAACATACTGTCTGCCGTCTTTCCCGAAGCCTTTCTTCGATGAGCAGTCCTTGATGAGTATATTATGGTCGGTGAGGAGACGCAAGGTGAGGTCATACGATGTCACCGGTGGTAAGACTTCGCAGAGGAAGTAGTTTGCCTGAGATGGGATTACCCGGAGATAAGGTATCTCCTTAAGCTCTTTCTCGAAGATCTCGCGCTCCTCACGGAACTTGTCGCACGCCCTTGCGTAGTCTTTCTCATACTTGCCATAGATCTGCATGTAGAACTCACCGAATGAGTTGATGTTCCAGATGGCCACATCCTTCTTCATATCGGCAATCAGCTTCTCGTCAGATGATGCAAGCACCCCGAGCCTGAGTCCCGGAACTCCGTAGGATTTCGATATGCTCTTCATCACGCAGAGCCATGGGAACCGTTCAAGAATATCATCATGAAGGAGTGTATTGCCGAATCCTCCCTCTGAGAAGTCCACGAATGACTCGTCTATTATCAATCGGATACCTCTCTCCCCAGCCCAATCTGCAAGTCGGATAAGGTCTGCAAATTTTATAAAGTTACCTGATGGATTATCGGGATTGACCACAAGCAGCGTGGTTATCTCCTTGTCACCGAAGAATGTCATCAGGTCATCGGCGGTGTAGGTGAAATCAGCGTTGTCCGGATGGTATTTCACCAGCCTCTCCCCATCATGACGATTAGGATATTCCTCAAAGGTAGGATATACTACCCCAAGATTACCTTCATGACTCTCCATCAGACTTTTGATAAGCTCTGCAGCTCCGTTGCCTACAACCACATATCTTTGCTTGATACCAAAGTATTTCCCAGCAAGCAGGGAGTTGACGCCCATACCTGAGGGATATTCGCGCAACAGTGTCTCAAAGTTAGCCTTCATCTCATCTACCATTCTCCTACGGGGGAAATAGGGATTGACAAGATAGCAGAAATCCAACAGGCGCGGATAACGCCAATAACCACCGTAGCTCTGCTGTATCTTCCTAAGCTTCTCCTCAGGCGTCGCAAAGATCGTCTCCGCTATCCGGAGATCCTGCACATCATCGATCTCATACCAATCACCCTCAATCGGAAGTGCTTTGAGTCCTGATTTGTCTATCAAGGTTATTACCCGTAGAACCTGCTCGTAATATTCATTTTCGCCGAGCACCTTGATATAAGCATCCAGAAACGGCAGGTAGTGATTGACGATAAAATTGCGACTGAACTTGTAGATATTGACAGTCTTATAGTAGAAATCAGTGTCGCTATACTTGAAAGCTGCTTTGGGGATAAAATTGATGATATTACGTTCATCATCAATGCGCACCATCGTTCCGTCCATCCACGTCTCATATTTCGACACGAGCGCCACATTAGCCTCACTGCTATTGACAGCGGCCTCAAGTATAGAATTCTCGTAGATTAGGTCTGACTCAAGAAGGAGAGTGTCCTCCTCTGCCATGAAGCCTCTCGCAAGCCAGAGCGAATAGATATTGTTGGTTTTGTCATATACCTTGTTCTCTACAAATTCTATAGGCCAAGATGGGTAATTCTTTGTCAAGTAGCTCTTGAGCTTCGCACCCTCATATCCTATTACAATAACTATTCTACTCAGATTCAATTCGGACAATTGCCCGAGCATACGGTCAATCAGACGCACTCCGTTCACCTCCAGCATACACTTAGTATTATCGGAAGTGAATTCGCCAAGTCTACGTCCCATTCCGGCCGCTAATATTATGGCTTGCATATTAATTAAACATTAATCAAATAAAGAGAGATAGGCTGAGCCTAAAAGTAACCTTTTATGCCCAGCCTACTTATCGCAATATCAACTTTGGTATACGAAAATAAAAGTCATACTTACACCTTAAAAGATAAGGACGAATATTTCAAAATCCAATACGCTTAATGAGGTCAGTAATATCCTATTATAAGGGAAGATTTTGAATATCTTGAATTTCCGGAAAGTAACATTTCAAATCCATCGTAGTCTCAAGAGGCTTCGGTGAATTAAATTCTTTAGAGTGTTGTTCTTGTACGAGCTCGAAAGGTAACATATCAGTGACGGTTTCGATATTATCATTGGGAATAAGATAGAATCTACCGGTTTTTTCACCTATTGTCACATTATTCCTTCCTCCTAAGTACCACAGCACATCCCATTTACCATCACGGACGTACGTCTTACTTTTGTACAGTTTTTGAAGTATCGATTCTGTTAATGGTGTGCTTGATGAGTCTGACATCCTTTAATTTATTTTCAGAAATTAATCGGTATATCGCTTATTGGTTCGAGCTGGCGTTCGTCGATGTCCATCTTCCATTCGATGCCGTTTTCGGCAAGGATGTGGAGGCGGAAGAGCTTGGCAACTGAAGTAGCTTCTGTTCTGGCCCGAGCATCTTCTGTTTCGGCCGGGGTAGCTTCAGGGGCATCAGGACTCTCCAGTATATCGTAGACTTCACCTTCGTAGCCGGCCATAGGACCGCCGATCACGCGTACCCATTGACCTACTCCTATGTCAGGGGTAGCGCCTAACGGCTTTATGCTGATATCAGGGGTAAAACTACCGATTGTGCGCTGAAAACGCATCATCTCTACGGGAGATATCACGGCATAGGCTCCCTTGGGCGTGTTGCGGTAGCACCAGGCGATATCTCCTATATGCTTGAACATTGGAGCTATGTCGGTGTCTTTGCTGCGGAAGAAGAGAACATAGGGTAATACCGGCTTCTGCTCGAATTCAAGTTTCTTACCTATCTTTCGCGAAATCTCCTCCTGCGGATAAAAGTAGTCTATATGTTTAAATTTGGCACTCTTGAGTCGGTCGCGAACCTCCTCATAGGTGTGGTGGGGACGGAGTTTCATTACATGCCAGTGCTCCGGATTATAGGTAATGGAGTCGGCCACCTGTCTTGCAATTCGTGTGATCTCAGATTGTGGAAGCTCAACTGCAGACAAATCGGATAGCCCAACTGAATCGGGCGCGCTAACTGAGTCGGTAAAGCCAACTTCTGAAACCTCCCTGCGGGCAAAGTCAAGAACGGCCAGATCCCTACCATGAGGGAGATCGCAGCGCGCTATGGTGCCTGCCGGAATACCGAGACGCAACGCGGCGAGTATCCAGAGCCGGCAGGTGATCTCCCCTACTGTCATATCGGGCGGTGTGTCGAGACCTACGTGATGGGCAATCATCTTGGTGCGCCGCTCCACATTCTCTACTGCACCTCGTGGAAATATCTTCTCCCGCCTCTTGGCACGGTATCTACCGGCAATTGCCAACGCCTCATCGGGCATAGATTCAAGATCATCTGTAGTCAATGCCAGGATATCGGAGATGGAGAGACCTCGGTTGTAGAATGAGAATAGGAGAAGATCGGCATAATACTGCATACCATCAGTTATGGGTGCGCGACCTTTGGCAAGACGAGACAATGCTCCCAAGGAGTCTTTTACAGTACGCGACAAGGATTCCCCCTCTGTCTCGAGCAGTTCAGCCTTAAGAATACGGAAAGCATCAGTTTTCGGAGCCTGTCCAAGCTTAACCCCTTTGTTGTAGATGGCAGCTACATTTTCCAAGTAATAGAGCACAGTCTGGAGTGAGGCGCCGCCACAGAGCATAGCCGCAATCCAGTCGCGGAGTGTGCGGAGATTGAAGTCGGTAAAGAGCAGCTGTCCTGAGGGAAAATGCTTCACCAAGGCACGCGTAGCCTTACGATAGGCCCCTGCCAATTCAGCTCCGGAGGCACCGATCTCCTGCTCTGCCAGAGTCAGTAAGTTGTTGTAAATGTGAATGTCGGGATTAACTTGGAAAGTCATTTGAAAAAATCTAACATTTTGACTTTTTCAGATTCCTTATCTTTCCCTCTTCATACCTGAATACGGCTGGATGAGGGTGATAATACAGGCTTCTAAACTCCTGTATTGATTCACAAAAGTAATATTTTATTCGTTAATCTGCAAATTTTTCCAATTTTTTACCCAAATAAACAATCTCAAACAAATGATCAATCATCCCCCCGGTCAATAAACAATCCCCCGGTCATGCCTCTGAAGTCAAGAAATGGCATGAACGGGGGAAGGGTCTTTTTATTTCACTTATAACTGAAGTGCTGAAGCTGATTCGGGCCGCGTCATCAGAACGGATAGCCGATGGCGAGGTGGAAAGCGAAGGCTTTGCGGAAAGGGATATTGAAGTAGTGTCCCGTACCGACTCGGGCTACCTCAGGTTCTCCGGAGCCGGAAGCCGGATAGTAGATGGTGGTGCGCCCGGGATTATGCAAGCCATAGCCGAGATCACCGCGAATCACCATCATGCCAATATCTACACGCAGACCCACTCCTGTGCCGAGCGCTATATCGCGCAGGAAGGTCTTACCCTCAAGGAGGCCTCCCGGACGATTCGGGTCGTTCTTCAGAAGCCAGATATTGCCGGCATCCACAAACAACGCTCCGTGAAGCACACTCACAATCGGGAAACGGTATTCGGAGTTAAGCTCAAGCTTGAATGTACCGGTCTGATCGAAATAGCCGTTGCGCAGATATGAAGGGGCCTTATACGAGCCGGGGCCTATCGACCGCACCGTAAACGCACGGATGGAGTTGGCACCACCTATGTAGAACTGCTCGGCATATGGCACCTGCGACGAGTTGCCATATGCATGCTCGGCTCCGATGAGAATGCGCGACACAAGCCAATGATCGGTCTGACGGATGAGACGGCGACTATATACCAATTGAGCCTGACCCTTCACAAACTGTGAGAAGGGGGTGCCGAACAGTTTCTTCTCACCTTTCACCCCGCAGAGGCTCCATATACCGGCGAAGATGTTGCCGGCCTCTGTGACGGTAGCCGTGAAATTTATTCCATTAATACGCTCGCGCTCCAAGAATTTGTCGAGTGTATAGGTATAGCTCATCTGGGGGATGAACTGACTCTGGAAACTGAGCGCCACCGCCGGATTCTGCATCATGATGGAATCAAACTCATGGGTGGTAGACATCAGCTTCGTATAGGTGAGCTTGAACGGTGTGAATTGGTTGACGCTATGACGGGCGGCGCGCCACTCATAGGTGATACCGGTGTTGAACTCCGCGAGCTTGAAATATTTCGGACGGTTGAGAATGCTCGCGCCGAGGTTGATCGTGGTCCAGTTAAGCTCCCTGCTGGTGCGCTTTATGAAGCGTGGCGCGAGCATACGCGGGAATGCGAGGGAGGCATTGATGCCAAACTCGTAGCTGTTGAAAACACTTCCGCGGTTTCTTCCGGTCTGCCATTCATAAGCCGCGTCAAGCTGCAGACTGAGACGCTCTCCTCCGCCGAAGAGATTGTTGTGGGAAATGCCGAGGATCAGGCCGGGACCAAGATAACTATTGGACTTTGATGTGGCGTTCACCTCCAGTGATGCCTCTATGGGACGATCGAACTGCACCATATTGTAGACATCAAGCAGGGCGTGTCCCGCCACGGTGTCAACCGGCACAGGCTGTATCTGTATATTGTTGAAGATACCGATTCGTGAAAGGCGTGTCTGCGTACGGTTCATATCGCGTACGGAGAATATCTTACCGGGGCGGAAGGTGATGCATGAGGGTATCAGATTCTTACGGAGACGTGCCGGCCGATATACGATCACATCCCCCTTCGACGTCTGCATCGTGTCGGGCGTTCCCGGATTTGTGACGCTGTTGCGCAACACGGTGGTGACAATCTTACCCGTGCGATACTGCAACTTGGCCATCTGTGGCACATTGTTGGCGAGAGTCATCTTTACGGCCACGGCTCCGGGCGTGATGAGTGAATCGGCCAAATATTCGATATACTCCGGACGGAAATAGTAATAGCCGTGATTGCGGAGCACATTGGCTATCCTGATACGCTCGCTCGCGAGAGAGTCGACACAGAAGATCTCCCCTTTCTGCAGATAGGGGCTGAGGCGTGCCACGGAGTCTACAAATCCGCACATCGGATCCGGACGGTTGAGATATATGATAGAGTCGATGAGATATGGGTGCGGTATGTCGAGAGTGTAATCTATAGAGGCTATCTTCTTATTGTGACGGTCAGGCACAACATCGTAGGTGATGTGGGATCCGAAGTAGCCGTTATTATCGAGAATCTGCTGCATCAGCTTCACACGCATCTCGGGACGCACCTCCTGAATCAGCACCGGTGCCTTCACAAGCTTATCGTAGATCCACTTGTTGACACCCTTGGCTGAATCGGGCCAGTTGTTGTAGGTCCAGAGGCCAACGGGAATCTTGATAAACGGTGCGAAGATATAGTCATTGGGGTTGCATGTGGCGGCATCGCGCAGGCTCTCGGCCAGAGGCGGCGACAGATTCACACCCTCCGGATGATTGACGGTGAACTTGCCGATGCCGGAATATCTCACCTCCCCGTCGGGGATGCGGCGGGTGGTGGAGCAGGAGGCAAGCAACAGCACTGCGAGGAGCACTGTGAGTAGATGCGCTTTATCTGATCGTGTCATTTGCTTCTGATTTTACTGAATCTTTAGGAAGTATGGCCTCTTTGATACGGGCCGGCATTATGGCCCGTGAAGCCGGCACAGAGTCGGCGGGAGCCTGAGCCGGTGTTGAGTTTCTACGGCCGGGAAGGAAGTTGAAGAGATTGCTGATCTTGTCGAGACGGCGCTTCATTACAAAGCCCACGCCGGTCTCCGTGATCTCACCCTCGAGTATCGACTCATAGCCTGTGTGGCGGAACAGACGCAGATACATCGTGATGTTGCTCGTCTGCCTGAGGATATACTCAAACGATATGTCGGAGATAAGATTTTCGGAGAAGTTCTCATCGGCCGAGGCATCGGTGGTGTAGTTGCCGCCTACAGATATCTTGAAGCGATTGTCGAAGAGCGACTTCGACATCGTGTAGCTGTAGCTTGTAGCCGAACCGCTTTCTCCATTTGTAATCTTGTCATATTGGTCTACACCGAGGCTGATATCCACTCCCTTCACATGATTGGCGAGGAAACTGTTCACCTGTGAGGTGAGCAGCCCGTAGAGACTGCCCTGAAGCAAGTCGGAGCTTGCCGTCTTCACACCTCCGGCGGAATACTGGCCCGTGAGCAGAAGGTTGATCGCCGCCATGCTGCGCTGGTCGGCCGACATTGACATAAGGTCGTTCTGCACACTCATATCATCTTCGGTAGAGAGATCGAAGAGCACCTTCGGAGCGGCCAAAGTATTTGTGATATTGAGCTTCACAAGGAAGTTGACCAACCGGGAGTTGCCGTTCTCCACCAGATTCGTGCGCACCTGATCGGTGGCCGCTATATTGAGAGTGGGATCCATAAGGTCGCCGCTCCAATGCACATAGCTCGACGGCTGGAGATCGAAGTTTGCCTTAACCGCGCCCATAGCCATGCCATATTTTACATTGCCCTGAGAGAGATTCAACTGGCCGTTGAGTCGCATGTCGCCCATATAATTCTGGAAATAGTTGAGCGTGCCATCGGGCTGGATCTTAACCGTGCCGCTTCCGGTGACGGCGGAGCCGGGGATATCGACCTCCACACGTGTGCCCGGGTCGATCTGCAGACGGGCGGATATGCGCATTGCCAAAGCCGGCGACACGGTGTCTTCCTTAGCCACCTGAGTAGTGTCGTTGAAGTTAACAAACTTCACTACATCGCTGGCATCCTGAAGCTGATTGAGCTGTGCGGTGGTCTCCGACATCGAATAGGTGAGATCGGTAGCCTTGAGCACCTTGAGGTTGGCATCCACGTTCATGGCGCGCATTGAGCCGGTGACATTGGCGTTCATGTCGATAAACAGTTTGCCGAAAATATCACTGCGGCTGTTCTTGTCGTTGCCTATAAGCTGCACGTTCTTTCCCTCAAGGCCGAGGTTGAAGAGCACGTTGCTCAGCTTACGTGCATCCACCGTGCCGTTTATACTCAGAGGGTTATTATTCACGCCCCATATGTCGAAATTCCTAAAGCCCAACACATTGTCGGCCACGGAGAGGGAGTCGTCGGTGAATTTCACAGATGAGCCGATCATCGGTATGTAGGTGCTCACGGAGTCGCATACGATATGTCCGTTGAGCACAGGAGATGTAAGACTCCCCTTCATGGCCATCGAGCCGTTGAGATACCCGGCCAGTTGAGCCACATCTTTACCGAGGAAAGCATTCGCCACCCGCAACGGGAAGCGGGTGAGCTCAAGATCGAAACGCTTGGTTTCAAGCACACCTGTGGAATCGGGTGCAAAGCGCATCTTGGCATTCAGGGCTGAGTCGCCGTCTACGGTGAGGGTGGCGAGTGCCGCCGTGGTTCCATCGTTGTTATAACCGGCTTTCAGACCAAGATCGAAGTCACCCACACGCTGATGATCGTAGGTGAAATCCTTTACATCTACCGAGCCTCCCCCATAGAACCAGCTGTCGGTGTAGCCAACGCTGAGATCGGCATCGACCGAGGCTGTGAGCGGCGGCGCGAAGAGCGACAGACGCAGGAAGTCTTGCACATGGATATTCTTCAACACCATGTGCAGCTCATCGTTGTCGCGTCTGCCGGTCTGGGTCTGCAGAAGAATACTGCTCTCGTTGCTGGCAGCCTGAAGGTCGGCTGTGATGCGATGGGTCACAAAGTTATAATCAACGTGGTTGTCGGCATTGAATTGCCAGGGAAGGTAGGCAATCGTAGCCTTCAGAGGGGTGAAGTGGACATTGGCAACGGAGTCTACCCAAGACCCTGTCATACCGAGACGATAGCCCATCTTGCCCTGCTGATTCTTCTGTGTGAGGGAGAGAAGCACACGGTTGGAACCCACATAGCCGTTGAGATTCACATCGGCAAACTCTGCCAAGGGATTGTTGGCACGGTTGCCCATATGCAGCTTATAGTCGAGGAGGGCTCCTCGCTGCTGGAGGCCGAGGGTGATTGTGTCGGCCCGCATAGAGCCATTGGAGACGTTACGAACCCCTGCCCGTCCGGTGAGGAGCGAATCATTGGCAAGAGATGCGTAGATGGTGTCGGAGGATATACCCATTGTGCGGAGCACATTCCCGACAGTGCCGTTGCCGGAGGCATTGATTCCGAGAGTGAACGGAGGAAGGGCCGCCTGAAGATGCTCTATGTCGATAAACTTGCGTTTAAGCTGACGGTTGAGCGTATCGGTGGTCAGTGTAAACCGATCCATCAATTGCTTGAGTCCCATAGGACTCTCAAAGCGTAAAGAGGTGAGCAACGCATCGACATCAGCCTTTGTGCTCACAGCGTCTGAACGGAACTTAGCGTCAAGGCTTCCGGGAATATCATACACCTGTTCCGCCACCTCCCAGCGTATATCGTGGAGGGAGAGATCCACATCATAGTTCCATTTCTTCGGACTTGCAGTGCCCTTCACCGACACTTTCCCATGTCCCTCATTCCGGTCAGGTGTCAGGCCGATGGCGTGCAGGTCGAGATTGGTGAGGTCTCCCGCCACATCAAACGTATAGAGGTCGGGGCCCACGATGCCGGAACCCTGAATATTGAAGTCGGCGAAATCATTTTTCGATACAGCCTGCAGTGAATAGACTCCGTTGAGAAGCTGCACATCCGCCACAATATTTTTCAAAGTCTGCTTCTCATAGACAAGCGAAGCTATGTTGAGCTTTATATCGGTGTGAGCGCGCGGACGCTCGGGATCAAACCCTGCGCCATGCGCCTGCAAGGAGGCGGTGACCGGACCTACACCCAAGGTGGGGGCGAAGTGAGCCACATTCACTCTTGTGAGGTTTACCCGCGCATCATACGACTCTGCCGTCATGCTCACCTTTCCATCGGCCGCCACATCGCCTACAGAGGTAAGCAACTTGAAGTTGGCGCCATACGCCTGTCGGTTGGCCGTGGCCTTACCGGTAAGGTGAAGTCTTGGCATCTTGAAACCGATATTGCCGAGCAGGCCGTCTACCACGGCCGGATTAACCACGGAGCCATCGAAGTCTATATTAGCCTGTAGATTCTTGAAGTCGAGAGCATTGGCCGCCCTTCCATTGGCTTTCATTGTGAAAACTCCGGGCATATCGGCAGAAAGGCGGGGGATAGCGACATCCGACAGAGTGCCTTCAGCCTCAAGAGCAACGCCAAGAGGGGCACGTTGGGGAAGCTTACGGGTATAGACTGCGAGATCGGGCATGAATGCCTCTATGTCGGGCATTCCGAGACTACCCTGCAACTGCACGTTCACAGGGGCCTGAGGTTCCATAGCCATAAGCGAGAACGGGAGCCCGGCCGTAGCTCCGAGCGTGGAGTAAGGCGTGGCAACGTTGAAGTCGCGGAGTGCGAGTCCGGTGGAATCAATGGCCAGAGTGCCGCTACCTTTTGTAATCTCAAGGCCACTGCGCTCTTTTGCAGAGATAGAGGCTATCGGAAGTTCGAGAGATGAACCGGCGTTCAGGAAATTGAGAAGCGATATATTTACGTCGCTCACTTCTATATAGGAGGGGTCGAAACCCGGAAGAGGCTTTGCATCCTTCACGGCATAGAGGGCCTTGAAATTCCGCAGCTGCACAGTGTCGCCCTTGATCACCATCGGAGCCGAAGCGGCGGAATCGGCGGCAGCCACCGGAGTGGATGACTTAGCCGGTGCCTCTGTCTGTGTCGTAGCCGTGGAGTCAGCGGCCACCGGGGGGGTAAGATAGATTGCGTTGCCACCGGTGGCACCGAGATAATCGGCAGTGATAAGATTCTTCCCAAGATCCACCACACCCTTACGGATCTTCAGCGATTCAGCCACAAGGTTGAGAGTGTCGATGGTGGGGGGCATCGTCATGCCGAATGTGAAGTTTTCGAGAGTCAAATCATTGGCACCTATATACATTGGAGTGGAAGCCGCTGTGTCAGGCTTCTCCTGTTGTTTCGAGGGGTCCATCACCAATGAGACGTTGCCGTCGCGCAGAATACCCTTGTTGAGCGCAATATTCATGTTGCGTAGATCAGCCGACGACTTATCGTCTACACTCAGGAATCCGGCCCTAATTTTTAGCAGCATAGAGGAATCGGGCGAGAGCATACGGTAATAGCCGTCGATAAGGTCGAGACGGTTTATCTGCACATCGAGTTTTACGAGAGGACGCAGTTTTACGTCAGCTATAAGTTCCTTGGCATTTACCATTGTGTCGCCGGAGGCTTCAAGGATAGTGACGCCCTGCAGAGATATATCTACCGGCCATTTAAGACGAAACCTATCAATGGAGATATCCATTCCTGTAGACTTCTTCACCATGCCACATGCTATATTCTTGACGAATGTCTGCACCGGAGGCACATAAAGAAGCACGGGAATGAGAAGAATAAGTATAACGACACACATCAACGCCTTTAACGTGATGCGCAACCAACGATGCCGTTTCTTTCTTTCAGGAGTCTTGGCTTCCTGATTCTCCGGCTGTGCAGGAGTTTCGTCGGGAGAAGCCGCTTTTATATCTTTTTCCTCTTCTGTCATAATAGGGAGGTTAGAGTATTACAGTTTAATTCACACACTTCCACGGATGCAGATGTAATCGCAGATGATGACGATGGCTTGAGATCCCTTTCACGCCGACCATTTACGTTGCAGACCCAGCCATATCAATGCGAAGATCACACTGCCCGTCGTGTCGGCTATAATGTCGCCGATCTCAAAACCGCGTCCGAGTCCCATAGCCCATTGCAGACATTCTATCACTGCGCCGAACACTGCCGAGGCAAGTGCTACTGTCCAGACGAAGCGTCTTCCCAAAAGATACCATCCCGCCGACCTCTGACGGTCAATGAGAATCACAAGCGTAAGGCCTCCGAACATAAGGGCATGAACCACTTTGTCGGCACCCGGAAACAGCTCCGGCGTATCATCGGGCAATGGATCGGGCCACAATGTGAGATAGAGTATTGCCAAAGTTACAACAATAGTCAGTATCCAAGAGGGCAATGACTCCAACATCCGTTTCAATTTCACAATGTTTAACACTCCCAATAACGTTTTAGTTTGAAGTTATGGTTAATCTTGTTAATTTTTTTAAATTTTATCCATATTTCCGTTTGCCCAGCGGTCGATGATGCGCCGCGAAAGAGATGGCATAGTCGGGAGTTCCGGAAGCGTATCCCGGCGGAAAAAGCCCCCTGAAGTGAGTTCTCCATCTGCAAAGCGGATTTCACCACTCTCATACCTGGCAGTAAACCCGAGCATGAGCTGATGCGGGAAAGGCCACGACTGGCTCCCTACATACCGTATGTCGGAAATCTCAAGTGACGTCTCCTCCTTCACCTCCCGGGCCACACATTCCTCAAGGCTCTCCCCTGTCTCAACGAAACCGGCCACAAGCGTCTGCACGTTCGGCCTCCGGAGATTACGGGCGTGTACCAAAAGTGCCTCATCTCTCATATGGTCGCCATCGGGCGATTCCTTTATCACGAGCACCACGATTGCCGGCCATAGCGAAGGGAATATCTCTCGACTACATTCGGGACATCGTTTGCTTATCTCCGATGCCCTGAGCAAGCTTGCCCCGCATGAGGGACAGAATCGGGTTGAGGAACTCCAATTGAGAAGTTCGGCACCCTTGGCGGCCGCACGATATTCAGCATCCGGGAGCAATGTCCATGCCTTCCGCAGTCCCATAAGGATAAAACCTGACGGCAATTGCTCACGGCTTTCAGTCAGAGGGGCAGCCGTATAACCGTCAAAGCGAAATACCTCGCTCTCATCCACATGGAGAGTCATATCACGTTCATAAGGAAGATGATAGCCCCCTTCATTATCCATTGCCAATACCAATTCCGAATCAGCAAACAATATCACTTTCTCATTATTCATAACTGAGTCCCTCATACCTACAAAATTCTCTTCATAACCATATCCCGTCACCCCTACCCCACACTGCTTGACAATGCTATTAGTCATCTACGCATAGAGGCGGAATCACACACTTATACAGCAGACAATCCAGGTCAATGACCGGGATGCCTCCAAAGCGGCGCCAATTCCATCAGCGGGCGCAGAAAGAAGTCGCGCTCCATCAGATGCGGATGCGGCACCTTCAGTTCCGGCGTGTCGATCTGCAATTCATCTATAGCCATGATATCTATATCTATGATCCGGTCGGCATATGTGCCATCGGGATTTCTATGCGATGCTGTGGATATGCCATGTTCTATGGCCTGAAGACGATGCAGAATCTCCAACGGTTCAAGGTCGGAATGAAACATCATCCCGACGTTCAAAAAAGAATGGGTGGAATCGAAGCCCCAAGGCTCCGATTCCACCACATGACTTATTTCAAATTCACCGAACTCCTCCCCTATCGCACGCACAGCACGCGACAGGTTAAGACGACGGTTGCCGAGATTGCTCCCGATATTAACAAATACTGCTGCCATAAGGAAGGCTTGATTCAATGCATAATTCACAATGCATAATGCATAATGCTTAATTCAAAATGCTTAATTCAAAATGAATAATGGATAATGAAGGTGACTAAGCAGTCATCATTATGAATTATGAATTATGAATTTAACATTGGGTGTTACAACGTCTTCTTTACCTCTACCTCTTCGTAGCCTTCGATAAGGTCGCCCTCGCGGATATCGTTGTAACCCGCTACCGAGAGACCGCAATCGTAGCCGCTCACAACCTCCTTTACATCGTCTTTGAAACGCTTGAGAGAGCCGAGGTCGCCAGTGTAGATCACGATGCCGTCGCGGATCACGCGCACCTTGTTGTTGCGCTTTATCTTGCCATCGCGTACAATAGCGCCGGCGATCGTGCCCACCTTCGAGATATGATAAGTCTGAAGCACTTCGGCCGTACCGGTGATCTCCTCCTTGATCTCCGGAGCGAGAAGACCTTCCATCGCATCTTTCACCTCCTCGATAGCCTTGTAGATCACTGAGTAGAGACGGATCTCCACACCCTCCTTCTCAGCCTCCTTACGCGCCGCACCTGAGGGACGCACCTGGAAACCTATGATGATGGCATCTGAAGCCGCTGCAAGTGTGACATCGCTCTCGGAGATGGCGCCCACACCCTTGTGAAGCACGTTGACCTGAATCTCCGGTGTGGAAAGCTTGATGAGTGAATCGGAAAGTGCCTCCACAGAACCGTCAACGTCACCCTTGACCACAAGGTTAAGCTCGTGGAAGTCGTTGAGCGCGCGACGACGGCCAAGCTCCTCCAGACCGGGACGCTTCTTGGTGCGCAAGCCGAGCTCTCGCTGGAGCTGCTCTCGCTTGGCGGCGATCTCGCGGGCCTCCTGTTCTGTCTCAAGCACGTTGAATGTGTCGCCTGCGGTGGGAGCGCCGTTCATACCGAGGATCAGCACCGGAGTGGAGGGACCTGCCTCCTTAACCCGCTGGTTACGCTCGTTGAACATTGCCTTGATCTTACCGTAGTGTGTGCCGGCGAGGATAACGTCGCCCACACGGAGTGTGCCGTTCTGCACGAGCACGGTAGCCACATAACCGCGACCCTTGTCAAGACTCGACTCTATGACGGAGCCGATTGCAAGACGATCGGGATTAGCCTTAAGATCGAGCATCTCTGCCTCAAGGAGCACTTTCTCCATGAGTTCCTCAACGCCGATACCCTTCTTGGCCGATATATCCTGGCTCTGATATTTGCCGCCCCATTCCTCCACGAGGTAGTTCATATTGGCGAGCTCCTCCTTAATCTTGTCGGGATTAGCGGCAGGTTTATCTATTTTATTGATTGCAAACACCATCGGAACGCCTGCGGCCGAAGCATGGTTGATAGCCTCGATGGTCTGGGGCATAACGTCGTCGTCAGCGGCCACGATGATGATGGCAAGGTCGGTCACCTTAGCACCACGGGCACGCATCGCTGTAAATGCCTCGTGACCCGGAGTGTCGAGGAATGTGATGCGGCGTCCATCGGGAAGCTTGACATTGTAGGCACCGATATGCTGTGTGATACCGCCGGCCTCGCCTGCGATAACGTTGGCGTTACGGATATAGTCGAGCAACGAGGTCTTACCGTGGTCAACGTGACCCATGACAGTCACGATCGGCGGACGCGGCACGAGATCCTCCTCATCATCCTCCTCCGGAGCGATAGCCTCTGTTACGTCGGCACTCACATACTCAGTGGTGAAACCAAACTCCTCAGCCACGATATTGATGGTCTCCGCGTCGAGACGCTGGTTGATCGACACCATCACACCGAGATTCATACAGGTGGCGATGACATTGTTCACCGGCACCTCCATAAGATTGGCAAGGTCGTTGGCTGTCACGAACTCCGTGAGCTGGATCACACGGCTCTCCGCCTCCTCGCGACGCTGATTCTCAAGCTCGCGGTTGTGGAGGGCCTCCTTCTTCTCCTTACGCCATTTCACATTCTTCTTAGGAGTCTTGTTGGTGAGGCGTGCAAGAGTTTCCTTCACCTGCTTCTGCACATCCTCCGGATTAGTCTCCTTGCGCTGCGGCTGACGGTTGTCGCCACGACGCTGTTTTCCACCGTCGCCCTTGGCACGGTCGCCACGTTTGCGGTCGCCACCTCCCTGATTGGCCTGACCACCCTTGTTGCTGCTGTCGCCACCGCCGGATTTCTTGCGGCGTTCCGACCCGAATCCCGGTTGCTGGGCAGCCTTCTCGATATCTACCTTCTCCTTTCCTATGCGCTTACGCTTCTTACGGTCGGAGTTACCCTCGCCTGAGCCGGCTGACTGCTGGCCGGCGGCACCCTGGCGGTTCTTGTCGCCACCACGGCGGCGGTCGTCCTTACCACGTTTCTTAGGACGTGTGCTCTGGTTCAGAGCCGAGAGATCAATTTTGCCGAGCACCTTAAGTTCCGGTTGCTGGGCCGGGGCGGAGAGACGGAATACGCCCGAAGTTTCGTTTTTAGGTGTGCTTTCGTTCACTGTGTCTACTGAAGTATTTTTTGCAGACCCTTCCGCTGCATCAGCGTGAGCGTCTGATCCGGCCACACTGTCGTGATGAGAGGGGGAGTGAGTAGCCTTGGGAGTCTCTGCGGCGGGAGCCTGCTGCTTACGCTCCTCTGCCGAAGCCACGGGGGCTGCGGGAGCTGCAGGTTTGGGGGCCGAAGGCTGCACCTGAGCAGCCGCCGGGGCCTGAGCCTGTGGTTGGGGAGCCTGCTTGCGGGGAGTCTCCTGCTCGGAAGCGGGCTTCGACTCCTGGGAACGGCGCTGTGCGTCACGCTCCTGACGGCGGTCGCCACGTGAAGAACCTTGTTTCTGCTGTCCCCTCCCCTGCTGTCCACGAGAGGAATGATGAGACGACCCCTGAAGTGCGGAGAGGTCGATCTTTCCGAGCACCTTGAGTCCTGCCACACCGCCTCCATTCTCATCCGAACGACGCTCGTTCTTGGCCTTGCGGTCTTCTCGTCTGGAATTGGTACGCTGGTCTGACTGTGCCTTATCGGCCTTGTCGCTGCTGAACGCACCCATGAGGAGCGACACGGCGTCATCGTCGATACGGGCATTCGGATTCGTATCGACCTCTATGTTTTGCCTGCGCAGGAACTCCACTACTGTGTTCACACCGACATTAAGATCTTTTGCTATTTTGCTGATTTTTGTGCGCATATAATGGTGAAGGGTTTTTTGCTGTTTATTCGTCGAACTCGGCTCGGATCACGTTGAACACATGTTCAATCGTGGTGTCCTCGAGATCGGCCTGGTCAAGCACCTCAGGACGTGCGTTAAGCACGGCTTTGGCTGTGCCGAGGCCCACATCCTTGAGAGCCTCGATAACCCAGTCGTCGATCTCGTCGCGGAATTCGTCGAGGTAGATATCCTCCTCGCCCTCCTCGATGTCGCGGTACACGTCGATAGTGTAGCCTGTGAGCATGGTGGCGAGGCGTATGTTATGTCCCCCCTTGCCGATTGCCAGGGAAACCTCATCGGGGTGCAGGAACACCTCCGCTTTCTTCGTCTCCTCATTGAGGCGAATTGATGAGATCTTGGCCGGGCTGAGGGCTCGTTGTATAAAGAGAGAGGGATTTGCCGTGTAGGAGATCACGTCGATATTCTCATTGCGGAGCTCACGCACGATGCCGTGGATACGGCTTCCCTTGATGCCCACGCAGGCACCTACCGGATCAATACGGTCGTCGTAGCTCTCCACCGCTATCTTGGCACGCTCGCCCGGAATGCGGGCCACTGCCCGGATAGTGATGAGGCCATCGTGAATCTCAGGCACTTCCTGCTCGAAAAGACGGCGAAGGAAGCGGTCGTCGGTGCGGCTGACGATAATCTTGGGATTATTGTTGTTGGTGTCCACACGCTGCACGATAGCCCTCACCATATCTCCCTTATGGAAGTTATCGCTCGGAATCTGCTGGTCTTTCGGCATGGTGAGCTCATTCTGGTCTTCGTCTACAAGAAGCGACTCGCGCTTCCATATCTGATGCACCTCTGCTGTGATGATCTCTCCCTCCAGCTCCTTGAACTTTGATGTCTTGGCCTCGTTCTGGAGGTCGAGAATCTTCGACTGGAGCGTCTGGCGGAGTGTGAGGATGGCACGGCGGCCAAATTTCTCGAAGAAAATCTGCTTCGACACATCCTCGCCTATCTCACACTCGGGATCGATCTCGCGGGCCTCCTCCAAGCCGATCTGACGGTCGGGATTGTCTACCTCGCCGTCGGGCACAACCGTGAGGTTCTGGTAGATCTCGCAGTCTCCCTTGTCGGGGTTCATGATGACGTCGAAGTTCTCATCGGTGCCGAACATCTTCGCAAGTACGTTGCGGAACGACTCCTCGAGCACACTTATCATTGTGGTCTTGTCGATATTCTTGAGCTCTTTGAACTCAGCAAACCGGTCGACCATATTTACGGTCTCTGCTTTCTTTGCCATAAGACTTTAGAATTGTAGTAGATAGGATGTGGATTTTACGTCGGAATAAGGGAAAGTGCGGGTCACTTCCTCCACCACGGGGCGTTTGGCTCCCTCCCTCTTCACCTTCTCCTCCGAGATTATCGTGAAGCTATCGGGACCCGCCTCGCGGAGCACTCCTGTATATTTCCGGCCATCGCGGGCGATCACCTCGACCTCGTTGCCGATATTCTTCTGATATTGTCTCACCACCTTGAAGGGGGAGGTGATGCCGGCTGAACCCACCTCAAGCTCATAATCTTCCTCCTCCCGATCGAAGGCTTCCTCGATCTTACGGGAGAGAGCTATGCACTCGTCGATGTCTACCGGCGAATCGGAATCTATCTCCACTGTGATCACATTGTCAGGAGTGACGGCTATGTCCACAAGATAGAGATCGGTTTCCTCAAGTTGCTGCTCTATGAATTGCGTAAGCGCTGTTTTATCAATCATATCTTTGGTTTTGTTTTCCTCTAAGTAGTAAAAAACGCGGAGGAGACTTGCGTCCCCTCCGGAATTCTTTTGCAAAGATAGTAAATTATAGTGGAATAATCCGTAGAACCACACTTCAACGGGCTCTTCAGATTGATATTATAACAATTTTTAACAATATTTATACATTGTTATCATGCCAACTCACCCCTATCCGGATATTGTGGGCTGAACACAACCCGGTTATGAACCTATCTATTAAGCCATCTCGGCATCAAGGGCTGAGAGGAATTCGGCAAGAGCTCGGTTTTCTGTCACGACCTGACGCAGAAACTCCTTGGGAGGCAACTGCTTATTCTCCACAGGAGCGGTATTCACCTCTACCTTCAGGCTCAGCAGATCGTTTTCAAGAGTGTTGCGCAGATATTCCAAAAGCTTCGGCATGGAGAGTTCGAAAGCCTGAAGCTGAGCCGGATGATCCACCACAATCCTGTAATTATATTCGCCGGCAGGAGTGGGCTGGGCCCCTCGCATGGCGCTCACAAGGATGTGTAACTGTGGATTACGCGCCATAAACTCTCCCCAGGCATCCATAAATCGGTTGTAGTCGATCGGAGTGGTGCGCTGGCGGAGCACTCCGGCTTCAGGGTCTACAGTGGATGCAGCCTCAGAGAGCCGGATCGTAGATGGACGTCGCTTCGGCATTTGCGGGGCAGCCTGCGGAGCGCTTCTCTGAGCCGGCTGAGGAGTTCGCAGTGCCTGAGGCTGAGCGGTAGGTTGAGATTGCTGCGACTGAGCTTTAGGATGCGATGCCTGAGGGTGTGCATTTGCAGGCTGTGCATTTGTAGAAGGAGTCGCCGGAGAGGGCTGAGGATGTGCGGCAGAGGCAGGAGCTGTGCCTGTCGGGGTTGATGGAGCGGTACGCACAGGCTGGCCATAAGCGGGCGCCGGACCGGAAGAGACCATAGAGGGTCGGGAGGGATCGCCGAGAGGCTCACGTCGGTCGATGGCATCGAAAGGGGGCGTAGCGGGCTTTAGAAGCTGGCAGAGCCGGATGAGCGTCAGCTCCACGAGGAGCCGTTTAGAGGTGGCGGTGCGATAATTGATATCACACTCCGAAAGCAGACGCATGGCGGCATAATACCACTGTGCCGGAAGGGTCTGTGCCTGTGCCGTGTAGCGGGCGGCGACATCGTCTGAAGTCTCCAACAGGGAGGCGGTGCGCGGATCGGCTGCCACCATCAGGTCGCGGACGTGGGCGGCCAGACCGTTCACCATAAACAGTGAGTCAAAACCCTTATCGCGTATCTCCTTATAAATTAAAAGCGCTGACGGCACATTACCCTCCCTGAAAGCATCGACCATACGGAAATAATAGTCATAGTCGAGCACATTGAGGTTGTCGATCGTAGAGGCGTATGTGACGTTGCCGCGCGAGGATGCCGCCACCTGGTCGAATATCGACAGGGCGTCGCGCATGGCTCCGTCGGCCTTCTGGGCTATTATGCCCAAAGCATCACGTTCCACCGCAATACCCTCTTCCGTAGCCACATATTCAAGATGATCTATCATGTCGTTGATTGTGATCCGCTTGAAATCGTAGATCTGGCAACGGCTCAGGATAGTAGGTATCACCTTATGTTTTTCGGTAGTGGCGAGGATAAACACCACATATTTCGGAGGCTCTTCGAGAGTCTTGAGAAAAGCATTGAAAGCGGCGTTGGAGAGCATATGCACCTCATCAATGATAAAGACACGGTAGCGTCCTGTCTGGGGGGGCACATTCACCTGCTCCGTGATCGAACGTATGTCGTCCACCGAGTTGTTGGAGGCAGCATCAAGCTCCACGAGATTGAAAGAATTGCCACGCTCTATGGCTTTGCACGACTCGCAGACTCCACATGCCTCACCATCGGGAGTGGGCGACAGGCAGTTGATGGTTTTGGCGAATATTCGCGCACAAGAGGTCTTGCCCACACCTCGCGGCCCACAGAAGAGATAAGCTTGAGCGAGTCGCCCCGAGTCTATGGCATTTTTGAGGGTCGCGGTCAGTGCGCGCTGACCCACTACCGTCTTGAAAGTGGCAGGACGATATTTACGTGCTGAAACTATATATGGCTTTTGTTCGCTCATCAATAGGTTTTAAATTACTTAAAAGGCGTTATGAAGCGGAGCCTTCAGTGCCGTCAGCGACCCGAAGGCTCCGAACATCATCGACATCAATTATTTTTACAAAAGTAATAAATAATTGAGTAAGCTCCAAAATCATCTCTGTTTAAATGAAGCTGTCCTGACTTTTTCTTTGTCCGGGGGCTACCGGCTTCCGGAGATGAAGCGGGGGCAATAAAATCAGGTCAATGAGGTGCTGTTGATATCCTCCATCAGCTTCTTTGCATCTATATACCGTATGATTCCTTCCGCCACCTGTTTTGCATCGCGCATGGCATGCACTACGGTAGCCGGCCGGTTGGTGACATCGCCTCCGGCAAACACTCCGGCTCTTGTGGTCATGCCGTAAGGATTCTCCCGGGTCAGCACATAGCCGTTCTCATCTATCTTGATGCCATCTGTGGTCGAAACAATTCTTGCTGCCGGCTCGCTGCCCACAGCCAACACCACATGATCGGCAGGCACTACCCTCTCCCCTTCCGGCGATGACAAGGTGACACTGCTTATCGACTTGGAATCGGCGGCCTCTATATTGATTATAGAGGTGTTCCATAAGAATTTAACGCCCTCTTCCACGGCCTCCTCATATTCTGAACGCAAAGCCTTCATATGCTCTATGGAACGATGATAGACCACTGTCACCTCCTTTGATCCCATTCTTATGGCGGTTCTCGCAGCATCTATGGCTGTGTTGCCACAACCCACCACAAACACGCGGTCGCCATCACCCACAATCACCTCATTGCGGCTCATGAGCCCTTTTTCATACAGACTCACCCTACGGAGAAAACGTATGGCCTGTCTCACGGCCGGATTATTGATGCCCGGAATATTCAGGCGTTTCGGTTTACCGGTGCCTGTGCCCATGAACACGGCATCGAATCCTCTGGCAAAAAGATCGTCTACTGTTAATGTCTCGCCCACCGTTGTGTTCAGATGAAACGTAACACCAAGCTTCTCAATACGCTCGATCTCTCTACGCACCACCTCTTTGGGAAGACGGTATTCCGGGATACCGAACATCAGGACACCTCCGGCCTCCGGCTCCATTTCAAAAATCTCCACCATAAATCCCTCTCTTGAGAGATCTCCGGCAATCGTCAGTCCGGCAGGGCCGCTACCGATTACTGCCACTCTTCCTCTCGATTTTTCAGGGATACGTTCATGGCTCAATCCGGCCTCGGAATCGAAATCGGCCACAAAGCGCTCCAATTTTCCTATATTGATATGGTTGCCTTTCTTACCCAACACACAACTACCCTCACACTGTTTCTCATGCGCACATACACGACCACAGACAGCCGGGAGATTGCTTCTGCGGTTTATAATCTCCAGAGCGTTGCCGAAGTTTCCTTTCGCCAGCTCCCCGATCCAGTCAGGTATATCGTTGCTGATGGGACATCCCTTCTTGCAGGCGGGCACCTTACAATGCAAACATCGCTGGGCCTCGCGTATGGCCTCGGAAAGAGTGTAGCTCTCATTCACCTCCTTGAAATCACCGGTAGTGTTGATTATTGTTTCCTTCATATGTCAGATTTGATTTACTTCTGTTATATAACGTGTATCAAAGGAAATAATGATATATCCGTCCCCCGGGGCTGCCCATATTCTTGGCCAATCTCATGTATGAGTGCTGATATCCATCTTCAATCACCACCTCATCCCTTATGGAATTCCATATACTTTCGCATCATATTATACTATTAAAAATAAAGTATCTATCTATTTTTATAATTACTTCCGCATCTATTTACCTATGCTGTATATATGGGAAGGCCGGCTGAAGGCAATCACACACCACGGTGATCTTCGTATAGATGTTTTGACATTCTACAATAGAATTTCTACTCACATACAACCCTGTATTTCCTTTCGAGACAAATTGGCAGATAAAAGATTGGCAGATTGAATTATTTAATGTAATTTTGCAAAAACAACCCTCTGGCCAACGAGCATACAGCGGAGACAGACAATCCGCTCCGGCGAATTATCTTTTCTCCCACTCCCACTATAAATCATCATCACCTATGAACATCAAGACTATACTTTCAGGATCTGTTTTGCTGATAGTGGCTCTGGCATCTTGCAACCACAGCAACACTGTGACCGTGACAGTAAGCAACCATACAGAGACCGACCTGGGCTACCGCTCAGTAGAATTGGCGAGTGCCGACATTCTCAGTCGTCTCGGTTCCAAGAGTTTCTATATCACCGATGAGGAGGGGAATGAAGTGCCATCCCAACTCACCCACGACTCTCTGATTATCTTCACCGCCAATGTGCCGAGAGAGGAACGCAGAAAGTTTGAGATCCACCCGTCTGATTCGGTCCATTCCTACCCTCTCACCGTATGGGGCGACTTCTACCCACGCCGTAACGATGATATCGCCTTTGAGAATGAGGTGGTAGGATTCCGTGTATATGGTCCGGGCACCCAAAACCGTGGAGAGAAAGCTTATGGCTATGATATCTTCTTCAAGCATCCCACCGATGCCATAATCCTTCCTGATCTATATGCCGCCCAGACGAATCCCGCCAATTCGGCAAAAGTAGATTCTCTACGTGCCATCGATCCGGAATTGGCAGGTAAATTCATAGATTCAGTCTCTTATCACATCGATCATGGCAAAGGGATGGATTGCTATGCCGTCGGTCCCACTTTGGGAGCAGGGGCACCGGCCTTGATAGCCGACAGTCTCATCAGTTTCCCTTGGTGCTACGAGACGGCACAGATTCTTGACAACGGGCCCGTTCGCTTCACCATGCAGCTGAACTTCGCGCCCCGGATGATAGGAGGTTCTCCCGATGTAAAGGAACACCGGATCATATCGCTCGATTCCAAATCACATCTCAACCAAAGCAAGGTGTGGTTTGACGGACTACTTGAAGACAACACCATAGTGGCCGGATTCCCTCTTCGTGACGAATCTGAAGTGATAAGCAATACGCAGAAAGCTTATATTGCCTATGCCGATCCCACCCAAGGTCCCGACAATGGCAAGGCTCTTATAGGCGTTATCTTCCCACAAGGCACCGACTCCATCATCTCAAAAGAGAATCACGTGCTCCTTACGAAAAAGTTCTCACCAGCCGACACCTTGAGCTACCGTTGGGGGAACGCATGGGATCGTGCCGACATTACCACCCTCGATGCCTGGAAAGATTACCTTGACAATCAATCGTCGGGCTACTCTGTCACCATCGAATAACCCGTTATGATTGAAAGTTGAAGGTGTATAAGACCTCTTCCCAAGTCATAGCACACATATATACCCGATAAACTCTGACCAATAAACCGGATACTTTAGACTATAGACTATAAACCACAAACCTAATAACCCACATAAATGAATATGTTTTCACTTGAGGGTAAAATAGCCCTCGTCACCGGGGCCGCCTACGGCATCGGCCTCGCCATTGCCAAGGCTCTTGCCGGAGCCGGAGCCAAGATAGTGTTCAACTGCTCACGCCAGGAGACAATTGACCGTGGACTCGCTGCCTATAAAGAACTTGGCATAGATGCCAAAGCCTACCTATGCGACGTCACCGATGAAGCGGCTGTCAAAGAGATGGTGGCCGACATCGAGAAGACTCTCGGCACAATCGACATCCTCGTAAACAATGCCGGTATAATCAAGCGTATCCCCATGGAGGAAATGAATGTTGAAGACTTCCGCCGTGTGGTAGACGTTGACCTTATCGCTCCCTACATATGTGCGAAAGCCGTGATTCCCGGCATGATCAAGAAAGGACATGGAAAAATCATCAACATCTGCTCGATGATGAGCGAGCTCGGCCGCGAGACCGTAAGCGCATATGCCGCCGCCAAGGGTGGTCTGAAGATGCTTACTAAGAATATCTGCTCGGAATATGGAGAGGCCAACATTCAATGCAACGGTATCGGCCCGGGCTATATAGCCACTGAGCAGACCGCACCTCTCCGCGAACGTCAGCCTGACGGATCACGCCATCCGTTCGACCAATTCATAATCTCGAAGACTCCCGCCGGACGCTGGGGTGTCCCCGAAGACCTTGAGGGTCCTGCTGTGTTCCTTGCCTCAGATGCATCAAATTTCGTCAACGGCCACATCCTTTACGTCGACGGTGGCATACTCGCCTATATCGGCAAGCAACCCAAATGATATTGAGGGCATACTTCTGACATGGAACAGGTGTTTCAATACATAATAGGTCTGGGGGCGGCCGTGATGATGCCGGTGATCTTCACCATCCTTGGCATTTGTATCGGCATAAAGTTTGGAGATGCCCTGAAGGCCGGTCTCAAGGTAGGCGTCGGCTTCGTGGGCCTCTCCATCGTCACCGCCTTGTTGACCTCAGCTCTCGGCCCCGCTCTGAACACTGTGGTGGATATCTACGACCTCCAGCTCAAAGTGTTCGACATGGGCTGGCCCGCAGCTGCGGCAGTGGCATATAACACAGCCGTGGGTGCCTTTATCATCCCGGTGTGTCTCGGTGTCAATCTGCTCATGCTCTTCACCAAGACCACCCGCACGGTCAATATCGATCTGTGGAACTACTGGCATTTCGCCTTTATCGGCGCTATCGTATATTTCGCGGCCGACTCCCTTGCCTGGGGGTTCTTCGCCGCGATCATATGCTACATTATCACTCTTGTGATCGCCGATATGACAGCACGCAAATTCCAGAATTTCTATAAGGATATGGACGGCATATCGATTCCTCAGCCATTCTGCGCCGGATTCGTGCCCTATGCCATCGGCATCAACTGGCTCCTCGACAAGATTCCGGGAATGAACCGCCTTGAAATTGATTCCGAAGGCCTTAAGAAGAAATTCGGTCTGCTCGGAGAGCCTCTCTTCTTAGGAGTGGTGGTTGGCATAGGAATAGGCTGCCTCACCTGCAACTCCTGGGGAGAGATAGTGGATAAAATTCCCTATATTCTTGGCCTCGGCATAAAGATGGGAGCCGTGATGGAGCTGATTCCGCGCGTCACTGTCCTCTTCATCGAGGGTCTGAAGCCAATCTCCGATGCCACCCGTCAGCTCATTGCCCGTAAGTTCAAGGGTGCCGACGGACTCAACATAGGTATGAGCCCGGCACTTGTGATCGGCCATCCCACAACTCTCGTGGTCTCCATTCTCCTCATTCCGGTGACTCTTTTACTGGCAGTAGTGCTGCCCGGCAATCAGTTTCTTCCCCTCGCATCGCTGGCGGGAATGTTCTACCTCTTCCCCCTCGTGCTCCCCTACACCAAGGGAAATGTAGTGAAGACATTCATCGTGGGCCTCGTGACTCTCACAATCGGCCTTTACCTCGTGACATCGCTTGCCCCGGCTTTTGACGTTGCCGCACAATATGTGTATGCCTCCACCGGCGACGCAGCTGTGGCCATACCGGCCGGTTTCGAGGGCGGAAGCCTCGACTTCGCATCCTCCCCTCTGGCATGGATAATCTACAAATGCAGCTATTCATGGAAATGGATTGGAGCGGGTGTGCTCGTGATCATATCGCTTGTGATGGCCATATGGAACCGCACTCTCATCATCCGCAATCAGAAAGCTATGGAAGCCGCAGGGTCAGACAGAATACAGTCAACTGAATAAACACCTATGTGTCGCGAGAATTGCCTGAAGCTTTCCTCGCGACACATAAATTACTTTATAAAATACAATTTCAAATGAGTAAGATCGTAACTTTAGGCGAAATAATGCTTCGTCTTTCGCCGGAAGGCTTCAAGCGTTTCATCCAGGTAGATAATTTTGAGGTGATCTGGGGTGGTGGCGAGGCTAATGTAGCCGTAAGCTGCGCCAACTACGGCCACCATGCTTGCTTCGTGAGCAAGCTTCCTACCCATGAGATAGGTCAGGCTGCCGTAAACGCACTCCGTCGCTACGGAGTCGACACAAACTATATAGCCCGTGGCGGCAATCGCGTAGGTATCTACTACTGCGAGACAGGCGACTCCATGCGCCCCTCCAAAGTGATCTACGACCGCGCCGGCAGTTCGATAGCGGAGGCCGACCCGCAGGATTTTGATTTCGACGAGATCATGAAAGATGCCGACTGGTTCCACTGGAGCGGCATCACTCCCGCCATCAGCGACAAGGCTGCAGAGCTCACCAAGCTTGCTTGTGAAGCAGCGAAACGTCATGGTGTCACCGTAAGTGTCGACCTCAACTTCCGCAAGAAACTCTGGACTTCTGAGAAGGCACAGAGCATAATGCGTCCCCTCATGCAGTATGTGGATGTCTGCATCGGCAATGAGGAGGATGCAGAGCTTTGCCTCGGCTTCAAGCCGGATGCGGATGTAGAGGGAGGCAACACGGATGCCGAAGGCTACAAAGGGATCTTTGCAGCCATGATGAAAGAATTCGGCTTCAAATATGTGGCATCTACTCTCCGCGAGTCTTATTCAGCCACCCACAACGGCTGGAAAGCTATGATCTACGATGGCAAGGAATTCTATCAGAGCAAGCGTTACGACATCAATCCGATCGTTGACCGCGTAGGTGGTGGCGACAGCTTCTCAGGCGGTCTTATCCACGGCCTGCTCACAATGCCCACTCAGGGGGAAGCCCTTGAATTCGCTGTGGCCGCATCAGCTCTCAAGCAGACCATCAATGGCGATTTCAACCTTGTCACAGCCGCTGAGGTAGAGGCTCTCGCCAAAGGTAGCGCAAACGGTAGAGTACAAAGATAGCATTTTATAAACAATTACATAAAGGCGCGGATATCTGTTTCGACAGGTATCTGCGTCATCGGCATAGAATAAGAATGGCACGTTTTGACAAACAGGCTGTAATAGCCAAGATGAAAGAGGCACCCGTAGTGCCCGTGTTTTATAATAAAGACCTTGAGACCGCCAAGAATGTGGTGAAAGCCTGTTATGACGGCGGCATCCGTTGCTTCGAGTTTACCAACCGTGGAGATTTCGCCCATGAGATTTTCGCCGGTGTGGTGAAATATGCTGCAGAGGCATGTCCCGATATGGCGATAGGTGTCGGCTCAGTGGTGGATCCTGCCACAGCCGCCCTTTATATGCAGCTTGGTGCCTGCTTTGTGGTAGGCCCACTCTTCAATCCGGAGATATCCAAGGTATGCAACCGTCGTCAGGTGCCCTATATTCCCGGTTGCGCCACCGTGTCAGAGATCGGTGCGGCTCAGGAATCAGGCTGCGAGGTATGTAAGGCATTCCCCGGCGATGTGCTTGGTGCAGGTTTCGTGAAGGGCCTCTTGGCTCCTATGCCGTGGTCGAAGATCATGGTCACAGGCGGGGTTGCTCCCACAGAGGAGAATCTTAAGAAATGGTTCGGAGCCGGAGCGTTCTGCGTTGGCATGGGTTCGAAACTTTTCCCGAAAGAGACTGTGCAGAGTGGCAATTGGGAGGTTATCTCAGCTCTATGCGCCGACTGTCTGAAAGCTGCGGAATAAATATCGCGATCCGGATAAAAATATTTGGCGATATAATAATGTTTCATTAAATTAGCGCACGGATTTGAATACAGATCCGTGCGCTAATTATTTCCATAAACCAACAATTTGACACTATGATACAGGAACTGAAAGAATTCAACCGACGGTTTGTAGAGGAGAAAGGTTATGAGCCTTACGCCACCAGCAAGTATCCCGACAAGAAAATTGCCATCGTCACCTGTATGGACACTCGCCTCGTAGAGCTGCTTCCCGCCGCACTTGGCCTCCGCAACGGCGATGTCAAGATGATCAAGAATGCAGGAGGCACAATCACCAATCCCTTCGACTCCACAATGCGTTCCATACTTGTGGCTGTCTATGAATTGGGGGTAAACGAGATAATGGTGATTGGTCACACGGGCTGTGGTGTGCAAGGTATGGATGCCGAAGAGATGCTTCATCAGATGAAGGAACGTGGCGTGAGCGAGGAACACATAACCCTTATGGAGCATTGCGGCATAAATCTGCGTCAATGGCTACACGGTTTTGAAGACACTGAAGAGGCCATAAAGGAGACAGTAGACCTCATCGCCCGTCATCCCCTCATGCCCCCGACCGGTGTCAACGTACAAGGCTTCGTAATGGACAGCTACACCGGAGAGCTCCACACCATCGAAGCCTGATCTTGCCCATTCCCCACAATAACTATCCTCCTCTAAAGAGCCGGCTCTTTAGAGGAGGATAGTTATTGTGGGGAATGTCCGTGAGATTCTCACTTCCGTTTCAGGAGCGACTGTAGAAGCTCCGGCTCA
>CAZEOI010000049.1:0-28370 GCA_964513775.1 uncultured Sangeribacter sp.
CGTCGCTGCCATGGTCTATCAGGAAGGAGAAGCCGTTGGGCTGTCCGCAGAGGCGCTTCACCTCATCGAAACTCCCTTTTACAAATACGTAATGGAATGTAAGGTTGACTGTGCGGAACTTCATCTCCCCTTTCCGCTCCTCTTTCACCACATACGTAGGCGCGAAGAGTTCGAGGGCCGTGTCGTTGGCGGCGTTGAAGCGGTCGACGGTCTTCCCGGCGCTGTCGCGCGAGGCCTGTCCGATATAGTTGAGTACATACCAGTCGCGTGACCGGCCGGCGTCTGCCGTTGACATCTTTTTCTGCTGAATTGTTTTGTTGATTTCTATCGTGCCCGAGCTTCGGTTCGGCTGATTTTCATCATCATGAATATATGGCAAATCAAGCCGAAAACTTGAGTCAAGGGCGTTCTCTTACATTGTCTAAAATTGAGGCAATTATCTGTATATTAAACAAATACATTACACTCAATTTCAAACTTCCGAAAACTCGTCATTTCTGATTCGTTCCGCTTTTACAGCAATAAATCCACGTATCTCTTGGTAGGAGATATGTGTTTTTATAATTATCTAATTTATAATTATTTACAGAGGCTTAAATTTGCATTTGCTAAACAAATCGCGATTTTAACATTTTATCACAGTTTATAACGGGGAAAATTTCAGAGGCTAATTTGGTAATTATTAAATTATTTACTAATTTTGCATTAGAATATACATATCTCCTACCAAGAGATAGCAAAAAAATAGCAACAAAAAAGCCTCGTCCGGCATCACGTGTAACCGTGCCGAACGAGGCTTTCTCCTCATAAAATACATACTTTTCCCATCCACCCTGAAACAACCTGCCCTCCCCCTGAAACACCTACAAAGCCATTTGAAACACTTCTCAAGCTCCTGAAACACTTTCCAACCTCATGAGACAATTTTTATCAGTCTGACGCAACTTAATTTTCCACTTTATGAAACAAAACAATTTTCAGAGTCATATACCACTAAATATCAAGCCGTTTAACCACTCAAAAAGTGTTTCAACCTGAAACACACCTGAAACAAAGCTGAAGCAATCTGAAACACCTCTATTATTCCTCAACAACCCCAAAACCAACCGACACTTGCTACTCATCGGAAGCTCCCCCTCTTCCCTTGAGAATGCATTCCCTTGAGAGAGCAGCCGCAATGAATCAACCTGCCTAATAAACAAAAAGCAGCCGACCCCATAAAAATGAAGTCAGCCGCCCAATAGCCTCAATTCAGTCCACTCAGCTCTCTATCTGCTTATACTCATCCATAAACTCCAGATATTTCCGATAGCCGATTGCCGCTCCAATCAAACCACCGGCAATTATTCCATACATAACATAGCGGTCAAAACCCGTAACGTAAGCCAGCAACACTATAAGTCCCAGTACCCACGGCAGCAAAATCGCTATGAACTGCAGATGCTTGCGCCTATAATACATTGCCTTGCGCACAACCTCGCTTACCGTCATCGTATAGCAGTCAATGCTGCTCACTCCCTTGTAGAGCCAATAGTCCATACAAGAACAAGTGCCCATATACAAAGCGAAGCCCAACGAAACCCAGATTCTCAGTGGTCCGGGGAACAAATGATTAGGCACCAAATACAACCCGCACACAGCCATCATTATCAGCGCAAACCGTGAGAAGCGCTTATACTTCAACGCCAATCGCTCCAGCGCAGTCTCCTTGTTGCGGCGGTAACGCATCTCGAATTCATCCTGCGACGGCCGATAGAGCCGACGGGCGGCCTCGTTCCATGTCTCTTTAATCTCTTCCTGTGTCATATCTTGATAATTTTGAATTAATCGATATTCAGCTACGCTTTTTCCACCGATCCCTGATGCGATGAAGCCGTAGTCCGACATTATTCTTGCTAACACCTGTCACTTCAGCTATCTCCTCATAGCTACGCTCATCGAGCCACATAGTCATGATAGCCTTATCCACCGGAGTCAGTTCTGAAATCATCATATGCAACATCTCCATACGTTCACGCATATCGTCATCATCCCTCTCTGCCGGAAAATCAAGGGGCATCGTGTCAAGACGTTCCATATATGGTCTGGCGCTCCGCTTCCTCACTGTCGATACACACGTGTTAAGTGCCACCCGATAAACCCACGTCACTGATGAGGAATCTCCCCTGAAATTTGCCAACCCTTTCCAGATATTGAGCAAAACATCCTGCCGAAGATCCTGATAGTCGTCTCCGTCGACAGCATATGAAAAGCATATTCTGGAAATTAGAGGGCCGTGCTCCCTCAGCAATGTGTCAAACCGACTGCTCAGCGACCCCGCATCCTCCAATCCGCGGGCAGTCTCCCGATCCGTAAACGCGGCAGTAAGCATGACCAGCAGCCTGCGCCAAATGCCGATGATCGGCGACTCTCCCAATGGAAAACATACATCTATATTATTCATGATCTAATCAATCTCGGAAATATGCAATGTTAGTCGCAGGCGCCCCGCAAAAATTTCATATGACACAGAAAAAATTTCACAATCTCTCCCCCTCAAATCTGGAAAGACGTTCCCGTAGAGCTGTCAAACGTCTCTCCTCATTGAGGCGGCTCTCATCCGAACGGCATCGCGTGACATTCGGCAACGGCCTGTGACCCAATCCCCTGCATATCATCTCTCCCTCCTTTAGGCGTTGCAGTCCTTTATCATCAATATACATCTCCTTAAACTTCTCCCATATATACTCCACAGCCTCTTCAGATGGATGCACAAGATCTGAAGCGTAAAACCTGTAATCCCTAAGATCATCATTCACTATCTCATACGCCGGGAAATAATAACACCCCTCAACACCTTGGCTCACTTCTCCCCCTCGGCCGCCGGATGATACACCTCCGCACATCTCCTCCACGGCCAATTGCAATATCGCTTTCGAACGTGCATTACCCTCGAAGCCATCCTTAAGATGACGCACGGGACTAACGGTAAACACAACCCTCAGTCGCGGATAGCGCTCACGCAACCTGCCCACGATGCTTTTCCATGTAGCTACGATCTCCCCGACACTCAAACGTCGCCTCTCAAACATAGCCGCCGGCTGCTTATGGCAATTAGCCACCAACCTCTCTCCTATATAATAGCACCACGCGGTGCCGAAGGTCACAAACAGCACCTCCGCTCGACTCAGCAGCGCATCGAGCCGCCGACACTTCTCCCCAAACGCGTAAACCACATCCTCCCTTGTCTCCGCCGACATCTTGGAATCGAATAGCCATGAACGCCACATACCCCCGGCCTCACACAGGCTCTCCTCAAAACTCATCAACCGGGCTGACATATCTCTATCCCTATCCTCTCCGTAGACGTCTACCGCTCCCGACCCATCTCCTGCCGACACGCCTCTGCGGAGACCCAGACACGCCTCCAAAGCTCCGGCAATCGAAAGCGGATTATAGAGAGTGCCGAGAGGATTCTCCGCCTCCCACAGACACGAACTCATCTTAGCGCTGATGTTATCGGCAAAACATGACCCCAAAAGCACTACCGGTCTACGAGGATCAAGCACAAACCGCTTCCTCTCCTCAATCTTATATTCTGTTCTAAACCTCATAATTCCAATAATTAAATTTCCCTCATATCCTATTATATATCGTATATCCCTTTTTCTTTCTCCTCACCCGCTATCCCCTTGTCAATATTCACCCGCTATCCAAACCTCCCAAACCGAACTCCTCGTTCGCAAAGTCTGGCTATGAGCGCATTGAAGTTTGTCTATGGCTGTACGGCCTCGCACCCCATGAAAAAATTTCCACAAAAATAAAAAATTTTTTCTATTCCTGTGAACCATATAAAATATCCCCGTGTTATATTATCGTAAATCGGATGATAAAAGAAAGATTCAAGATTTACAAAGTTTCATGATGTTAGGTTAGTTTGAAAAGTATTATGGAAAACATTCAGCAAGCGGTCGATGTGAATCGGTCGCTTGTTGGCGTTTTAACCATGACCACCTACGGCATTTATGGTTAGCAACATCTTATTATATGACACATTCTTGATAATATGGAATTACGCGAAGAAACCCTCACCCGTTATATCCTCCCTCTGCGCGAAGGAGGATCCCTCCCTCTCCTCGGCGAAGCTGCCGACGGATTCCGCTACGTCATAAAGATGCGCGGGGCCGGGCATGGCAAAAAGGCTCTGATCTCCGAGCTCGTCGGTGGTCTTGTGGCCAAAAGCTTCAAATTCAAAATACCTGAGCTCGTACTCCTCCACCTTGACTCCGCTTTCGGAATAACCGAACCGGATGAAGAGGTGCAGGAACTGCTACGCAAATCAGAAGGCCTCAACCTCGGTATGCACTTCCTCGACGGGGCCGCCACCTTCGACCCCGCTGTAAATACGGTTGATTCTCTCACTGCCTCCAAAATAGTCTGGCTCGATGCATTCCTCACAAATGTTGACCGCACCCGTCTCAACCCCAACATGATGATATGGCACAATGAGTTGTGGCTTATCGATAACGGGGCGTCACTTTACTTCCACCACTCCTGGAAAAATCCCGCGGAGGCAGCTCGTGATCCATTCCCCTACATCAGCCGCCATGCGCTCCTCCCCTTCGCCACCAAACTCGAAGAGGCTGACTCTCTCATGCGGCAGGCAATCACTCCGCGCACCCTCAACAAAATAGTTGACCTAATCCCTGAGGAATGGCTTGAGGAGGAGGGCAGCGAGATCTCGGCCGCCGAACGACGCGAGGGCTACCGCACATTCCTTACGCGCCGGCTCGCCGAAAGCCACATATTTACAAAAGAGGCTATTCGCCAAAGAGCCCTTCTATGAACCCGATTAACGGTTACAACACTTGCATACAGAAATTCCATACCCCTAAAAAATGGAGAATAAGATAATATACGAATATTGCATATTACGCTACGTGGCCGACATTGAACGTGAGGAATTTATCAACGTCGGACTGATGATGATGTCAAAACGCCAACGCTGGATGCGTTGCGAATTACACATCGACTCCTCACGCATAACCGCCCTCTCTGCCAAAGCCGACATCGAAAGGCTCCGCACTCAGTTGTCTGTGTTCACACGTAATGACGTACCCTCAGCCGACATCACCGTAGAGGAACGCTACCGCTGGCTGGCCGCTGTCAAGAGCGCTATCATACAGACCTCCCCCTCCCACCCCGGACTTATCCTCACCGAATCCCCCCTCTCGCGTAATGAGGCCGTCACTCTCCTCGACGCCAAATTCACCGAGCTTCTCCGCCGCCTCGTCCTCTGAACAGTCCCCCGGTAACGAATCACACATCGTCTGAAACCTTGAAATTCTTCAAGTTGCGGCAGAAAGGGGACGAATTTTTTCTATACAAAGAAAATTTTATTAATTTTGTATTAGATTCAAACCGTAACTGTAGTTATTAAAAACCTAAACTGTAGTTATTAAACCTCAACACCATGAAAAAACTTCTACCACTTCTCTGCGCATCCATCTGCGCTTTACCGGCTATCGCCTCGACCGACAACCCTGACATCTCGTTCAATAGATCCGACTTCCGCTCCTGGGCTAAAACTCCACCGATGGGATGGAACTCCTGGGACTGCTACGGACCTACAGTCGTGGAATCGGAAGTCAAGGCCAACGCCGATTATCTCGCAAAAAATCTCAAGGAATACGGCTGGGAATATGTGGTGGTCGACATCCGTTGGTATGTAGAAAACGACAAAGCCGGAGGTTATAACCAGACTAATCCAATATACGACTATGACGAGTGGGGACGTTATATCCCCGCTCCCAACCGCTTCCCCTCCTCCGTGGATGGGAACGGCTTCAAACCTCTTGCTGATTATGTTCACGACCTCGGTCTGAAATTCGGCATACATATCATGAGGGGTATTCCCAAAACAGCTGTCCAAAAGAAGCTGCCCGTGAAGGGCACCGACGGCATCACGGCTGACATGATCGCCAACAACGACTCCACTTGCACCTGGCTACGCGACAATATGAAAGTTGACTGGAGAAAACCGGGCGCTCAGGAATATTATAACTCTATTTTTAACCTTTACGCTGACTGGGGTGTCGACTTCATAAAGATCGACGACCTCGCTCGCCCTTACCACACTGCTGAGATTGAGATGATCCGAAAGGCTATCGACCAATGCGGGCGGCCTATGGTGCTCAGTATCTCTCCCGGTGAAACACCTATCGAAAAGGTGGAACACGTCAAGGACCATGCCAACATGTGGCGGACCGTAGATGATTTCTGGGACAATTGGAGCCAGCTGAATTATCAGTTCGGCATTTGTGCGAAATGGGCCCCGCATATCAGCCCGGGCAACTGGCCGGATGCCGATATGCTCCCGCTCGGCAAAATCAGCATTCGTGGCGAACGTGGCGCCGAACGTTACTCCAATTTCACTCCCGATGAGCAGAAGACGCTCATGAACCTGTGGACCATCTTCAAAAGCCCTCTCATGTTCGGTGGCGACCTGCCTCAGAATGATGAGGCCACTGATGCTTTGCTTACAAACCGCGATGTCCTTTACATGCACTCCCATTCCGTCGACAACCGTCAGGTGCGTAACCTCAACAACCATATCACCTGGAGTGCTGTCGACCCACGTAACGGTGACATCTTCGCTGCCTTGTTCAATACCGGAGGTAACGAATTTCTCGCCACCGACAATGCTCTATGGCGCAGCGGCACAATCTCTTATCTTACCACAGGGTATGCCGTGGAGGCGAAAGCGGATATTCCTCAGGGGAGCCGGCAACTCGTGCTCGCTGTAACCGACGGCGGCGACGGATACGACTCCGATCATGCCGACTGGATCAACCCTACCGTCACTCTCAAGGATGGCTCTACAATCGACCTTACCGCGCAGACGATCCTGCGCAAGTCTGCCGGATGGGGTGATGTCCACGTCAATAGCAATCTCGAAGGGGGACGCCTCAAAATCGACGGAAAGGAATATGACAAAGGTATCGCTACCCATGCCAACTCTATCTTGATCTTCGACCTCTCGGAAGATGCCGTAAGTTTCTCGGCTATAGCCGGACTTGACAACACGGGCACCGACCAGGGTAGCAAGTCATCTGTGGAGTTCTTCGTGTTCAACTATGACCCTACCTACCGTAGCGAGTATACCGACCAATGGAATGCCGGGAATATAGAGGTGAAGATCGACCCGGAGAAGCAACTCGTCACGAGCGGATTCATCTGCCGACAGAATGTCAACCCGTTTGTCGATATCGAAGCGCCGATTGCGGATGCCCGGAAGCTGCATCTCGTAGTGACGAACGGTGGCGACGATCTATCTTACGACCATGCCGACTGGGTGAACCCTATTCTCGTGAAGGCTGACGGATCAGAAATATCGCTCACGGAAATTAAGTGGGATGCAGATCCTGTCAATGGTTGGAACGCTCCGAAGCTCAACCGTAACAATGACGGCAATTTCCTCAATATCGGGGGTACGCAGTATGAAAAGGGTTTCGGAGTAAACGCACCCTCTGTGCTCACTTTCACTCTCCCGGAAGATCATGATTTCGTGACTTTCCGCAGCCGTGTGGGTCTCGATAATGATGTGAAGAATGCTCCTTCGGGTGCTACTGTAGAGTTCCGGGTATTCACCGAAGACCCTACACCTAACTATGATGCGGAAGTCACACTCGCTCTGACGGAACTTGGACTCACACCCGGGCAGAAAGCCGACGTAGAGGATATGTGGACAGGTGAGAAAGCGGGAGTATTCGCCGACTCTGAGTTCACTCCTTTCTTACGCGAACATGCCAGCGCACTTTACCGCATAACACCTGCGGATCGTGCCCACTCGGCATCCCTCTCTCTTTCCATGGCTGAGAATGTCACCGACGTTGAGAATGGCACCGACTTTGAGAATGGCATCGACGGCACACACTCTCCGGCATCTGACGGCTCCATAACTCTGAAAGCTGAACTATCCGGTGGTGAAATCGAGAAGGCCTACATTCAATTTGAGGAGGATGGTAAAATATTAGGTTCGGAAAAAGTGGGCGAAAATGGGGTCACTCTTTTCAATCTCATTCCAACTGAGGGCACCCACACTTATCGTGCGTATTACAGTGGCACCACCACCGTGGCCAATACAGAGTCGAACGAGCTGACACACACATCAGCCTCCGTAGACACTCCGTCGGCTACTTCTACAGGTATCAGTGTCACCCCGACCAAAGGCGGTGTGAACATAGCTGCCATCACCGACACCCCGGTGAGCATCTACACCCCATCCGGCGAGCTTGTGCGAACCCTCACTGCCAGCCCCACACCTATCTTCGCATCTCTCGAAAAAGGGATCTATCTCATAGGCCATCAAAAATATTATGTAGAGTAAGCTTCTCTCTTCGAGTACCACAACAAAGAGTCATTCTCTGATTAACTCCGGGTGCCAACTGACTCAATGAAGTTGCCTACATCTTCAGCGACGTCGTAAAGACAACTTTGTTGAAGTCGTTGTTCAAGCTTTTCTTCGTCTGTATTCAGCCATCTTTCGGGTTTATTTTTGGCCCGAAAGATGGCTGAATACAGATAGAATTGCCAACTTCCTTGGAAATTAATTTCAAAAGCTGTGCCGACCATATCCACCTTGTATTCCTGATCGGTGTCGAGTTCTCTTCTAAGACCAGATGTATCGAATCCTGGCTCATCAAAACCCTCTGCTGATAGCCGAGCCATTTTTTAGGCCCCGGATACTGCAAATGTCAAAAAAAATTATTAATTTTGCACACATAACCCACTTTTCACTTTTGTCAACCACTCTGCCATGGCTTACACAGTGCCACGACGGTTTAAATGACAAAGGGATAACAGAACAAGCGGAAAGTGGACTTTGACACTCTTCATCCTCGGCACTACCCCGGTTTATGAAACATATGTACATAAATATGATTTCCGTAAAGCGAAAGCGCAGACTGTCGGCCACTTTCTCCCAGTCTATGCTCAATCGCGTGGGTGCCGTCGTGTGCGTCGGTGTGGAGTGCGTGTGCCGAATTATGACCGCACACTTCAATCAGGTAAAAATTATTGCAATATAAACATGAGTGGACGCCGTGAATTTTCATGGCGCCCACTTGTTTTTCTAATTCTTCTGAATCGTGAAAATAGGTGTTGTTATGGGCTCTACCAGCGACTGGGGAGTCATGAAAGCAGCCACTGAGACGCTCTCTCAGTTTGGCGTGGAATTTGAAACTAAAGTACTAAGCGCACATCGCACTCCCGCTCAGCTTGAGCAATGGGTGAGCTCTCTCCGCGACCGTGGGTTTGGTGCGGTGATTGCCGCTGCCGGCGGTGCAGCTCATCTCGCGGGGGTCGTAGCAGCGTTTACAACCCTCCCTGTGATCGGAGTGCCTATCAAAGCTAAAACCCTCGATGGCCTCGACTCGCTCCTCTCTATGGTGCAGATGCCTTCCGGTATTCCCGTGGCTGTCGTTGCTATCGACGGTGCTAAGAATGCCGCCCTCCTCGCTATCGAGATGCTTGCAATCACCGATGAAGCACTCAAGCTCAAAATGGATGATTTCCGTCGCCAGCAGGCTGAAAAGGTGCTCGCATCCACTCTCGACTGAATCTCTCCGAATACTCTAAAAGCACCGTTCGGGGTAACTGTCAAGCATCCCTAAACCCCGACTTAATCTACCGAATATCATACATTATCATGACACCATACAGAATTTTTGTTGAGAAACGCGATCCTTATCGCGTGGAGGCCGAAAGCCTCCGTAACGAACTCAACTCAAATCTCGGTCTTGACATCAAAGACCTCAGAGTGCTCGCCGTATACGACCTCTTCGGCTTCACTCCGGAGCTCGTGGAGAAGAGCAGCTACAAGGTGTTCGGCGAACCGGCCACCGACTCTGTATCAAAAGAAGTTGACTTTGAAGGCCGTCCCTATCTTGCTATCGAATCGCTCCCGGGACAGTTCGACCAGCGTGCCGCTGCCGCCGAGGAGTGCGTAAAGCTCATCCAGCCTGATGCCGACATCGAGATCCGTAGCGCCAAACTCCTTATCTTCGATAATTCCGTTGGCGAGGAGGAGATGAAGAAGATAGCTCATTACACCATCAACGCAGTTGAATCAAGAAAGAAAGATCTCTCTGTGCTCGCAGCCCCTGAAAGAGCGGCGGCTAAACCTGTGGCTGTGCTCGACGGATTCCGCAAGCTCACTCCGGAAGAGGCCCCCGAATGGTGTAAGAAAAACGGGCTCGCCATGAACGGCGACGACCTTATGGAGGTGGTGAAATATTTCACTGCCGAAGGTCGCGACCCTAATGAGACCGAACTTCGTATTCTTGACACTTACTGGAGCGACCACTGCCGCCACACCACTTTCACCACTGAGCTCACCGACATCAAGGTTGACGATTCTTTCGCCACAGCCGACATTGAGGAGAGCCTGCGTCAGTGGGAGGAGATCCGCAAGGAACTCGGCCGTGAGAACAAGCCTCTCTGCCTTATGGATCTCGCCACCATCGGTGCCCGCTATCTCCGCAAGAAAGGTATGCTCAACGATCTTGAGCAGAGCGAGGAGAACAACGCCTGCAGCATCTATGTTGACGTTGACGTCGACGGCAAAACCGAGAAATGGCTTCTCCAGTTTAAGAACGAAACTCATAACCACCCTACTGAGATCGAACCTTTCGGTGGTGCATCCACATGTCTCGGCGGTGCCATCCGCGACCCGTTGAGCGGCCGCAGCTACGTATATCAGGCTATGCGCGTCACCGGAGCCGGCGACATCTACAAACCTGTTTCAGAGACAATGGAGGGGAAACTTCCGCAGCGTGTCATCTCACTTCGTGCCGCTGCCGGTTATTCCTCTTACGGCAACCAGATCGGTCTCGCCACAACCCACGTGCGCGAGATCTACCACCCCGACTATGTGGCCAAGCGTCTTGAAGTCGGAGCCGTAGTGGGAGCTGTGAAAGCCTCCGACGTCCGTCGCGAGAGCCCGGCTCCCGGCGATGTGGTGCTCATGTTCGGCGGTCGCACAGGCCGCGACGGTATCGGCGGTGCCACCGGTTCATCAAAGGAACACACCACATCCTCTCTCGAAGAGTGTGGCTCGGAGGTGCAGAAGGGCAACGCTCCGGAAGAGCGTAAGATTGCTCGTCTTTTCCGTCGTCCGGAGGTGACACGTCTCATCAAGAAATCAAACGACTTCGGCGCCGGAGGTGTCAGCGTGGCTATCGGTGAGCTCACCGATGGTCTCGACATACATCTCGACCGTGTGCCCACCAAATATTCCGGCCTCAACACCACCGAGCTCGCCATCAGCGAGAGCCAGGAGCGTATGTCGGTGGTGGTAGAGAAGAAGGATATGGAGGAGTTCATGAGCTATTGCCATGAGGAGAACCTTGAGGTAAACCATGTGGCCGACGTCACCGACACCGGTCGTATGCGTATGTTCTTCGGCGATAAGGTTGTGGTCGACCTCAGCCGTGAATTTATCGACTCTGCAGGTGCCCGCCATTTTGCCGAGGCCACTGTCGGCACTATCGAGCCGCGTGATCCTTTCGAGCATGAGGTGAAGGGCAACAGCATCAAGGAGAAGATGATCAATCTCCTCGCCGATGACAATGTGACTTCTCAGAAAGGTCTTATCGAGCACTTCGACTCATCTATAGGTAAGTCTACGGTACTCATGCCATTCGGTGGCAAGACTCAGGGCACAGAAGCCCAGGTCTCTGTGCAGAAGCTCCCTGTGGGGAGCCACCACACCGACACAGCCTCCATGATGACTTTCGGCTTCAATCCCTATCTCACAAGCTGGAGCCCCTATCATGGCGCTGCCTACTCGGTGATTGAGGCTGTAAGCAAAGCCGTGGCAGCCGGTGCCGACTATGAGCGTCTCCGCTTCTCTTATCAGGAATATTTCGAGCGTATGCACTCACGACTCTCCTGGGGCAAGCCTCTCGCCGCCCTTCTCGGCACACTGCGTATGCAGACCGAGCTTGGACTCGCATCAATCGGCGGAAAGGACTCAATGAGCGGTACATTCGCAAATATCAGCGTGCCCCCGACTCTTATCGCATTCGGCGTGGCTCCTGTCAACAGCCACAATGTGATAAGTCCTGAATTCAAGACTCCGGGCAACTTCCTATATATCGTGCGCCACAATCCTCTCCCCTCTCTCATGCCCGACACCGAGGCTCTGAAAGTGAACTATAAGATGCTTCACCGTCTTATTGGAGAGGGCACCGTAATATCCGGCTATGCCCTTGGCTTCGGCGGTCTCACCGAGGCTCTTGCGAAGATGAGTTTCGGCAACCGCATCGGTGCTGAAGTTAAGGTGAAGGAATCAGACCTCTTCAATTATGGCAACGGCTCGATCGTAGTGGAGAGCAAGGAGATCCTGGAGCTTCCGGGATTCGAACTCATCGGCGAGACCATCGCTGAGCCGGTGCTCAAGGTCAACGGCGACACACTCTCTATCGACGAAGCATTCCAGGCCAACCGTGAGCGTTTCACAGCCGTTTATCCTGACCGCACATCTGTAAGCGGCAAGGTGGAGAATGCCACATCGGGCACTGAAGTAACCGTTTATCCCGGCGAGCGCAAAGAGCATCCGGTTGTATATCTCCCTGTCTTCCCGGGTACTAACTGCGACTATGACATGACGGCATCTTTCGAGAAGGAGGGTGCGAAGGTCACATCTTCGGTATTCATCAACCTCACTCCGGAAGACATCGAGAAATCCACGTCCGACATGGCCGCCCATATCGATGCCTGCGACATTCTCGCATTCTCAGGCGGTTTCTCTGAGGGCGACGAGCCTGATGGCAGCGGTAAATTCATCGCCAGCGTCATCATGAACGATAAGGTGAAGGCCGCAATCGAGCGTCTCCATGATCGCGGCGGACTTATCCTTGGCATATGCAACGGCTTCCAGGCTCTCGTGAAGTCGGGACTTCTCCCCTTCGGAAAGATCGGTGAGCTCACTTCAGAGTCACCCACTCTTTTCCACAACGATATCAACCGCCACATCTCGCAGATTGTGAACACACGCGTAGGTTCCGTAGCTTCTCCCTGGCTCAAAGGATTTGAGATCGGCGACCTCCACGCGGTGGCAGCGTCGCATGGCGAAGGTAAGTTTGTAGCCAATGCCGAACTCGCAGCCACTCTCCGCAAGAATGGCCAGATCGCATTCCAGTATGCCGACAGTGAGGGGAACGCTACTATGGACTCTCCGGCTAACCCCAACGGTTCTACCGAGGCAATCGAGGGTATCATATCGCCCGACGGACTTATCCTCGGCAAGATGGCTCACTCTGAGCGTTACGACGACGGACTCATGAAGAACATCGCCGGCAACAAGCGCCAGAACCTCTTCGCCAACGCAGTGGCCTACTTCAGAAAATAATCAACAATAAACTATAATAAACCAACATGGCAAAAAGTTATGAAGCCTCCGGCGTAAATCTTGAAGCCGGCTATGAAGTGGTGAGCCGCATCAAGAAGCATGTGGCCTCCACCAACCGTAAAGGCTGCATGGGCAACATCGGAGCTTTCGGTGGGATGTTCGACCTCGGCTCCCTCGGCTATAAACATCCCATTCTCGTGAGCGGAACCGACGGTGTAGGCACAAAGCTCAAACTCGCGTTTGCTCTCGACAAACATGACACCATCGGCATCGATGCTGTGGCTATGTGCGTCAACGATGTGCTCGCACAGGGCGCCGAGCCCCTCCTCTTCCTCGACTACGTGGCTGTCGGCAAAAATCATCCCGCAGTGGTCGAGGCTATCGTGGCTGGTGTGGCTGAAGGATGCCGTCAGGCCGGATGCGCACTCGTAGGCGGTGAGACCGCCGAGATGCCTGGCATGTATGCCGAAGATGATTACGACATCGCCGGCTTCACCGTAGGTGCCGTTGAAAAGGATAAACTTATCGACTGCTCAAAGGTTAAACCGGGCGACGTCCTCGTGGGTATCGCATCTTCAGGCGTACACTCCAACGGATTCAGTCTCGTGCGTAAGGTATTGGCCGACAACAATCTCGACCTCAACAAGAAGTATGAGGAGACAAGCGATCAGACCCTCGGCGAGATGCTCCTCACCCCCACCCGCATCTATGTGAAGCAGGTGCATGAGGTGTTGAAAGAGATCGACGTTCACGGCATCGCCCACATCACCGGCGGCGGCTTCGACGAGAACATACCCCGTATCCTCTCAAAGGGTCAGGGCATCGAGGTGAAAGAGGGAAGCTGGGAGATTCTTCCGGTGTTCCGTCTGCTTGAGAAATATGGCAAGATTCCTCACCGCGAGATGTTCAACATATTCAACATGGGAATTGGCATGGTACTTGCAGTGAATGAGGAAGATGCCCCCAAAGCAATCGAGATCCTCACCAAGGCCGGAGAGAAAGCCTCTGTGATCGGCAAGGTGGTGGAAGGGGAAGGCGTAACAATCCTCTGATAATCTCCCTACAAATAACCTCTCTCCAAAATCTATATATCAACAATCAACAATATGAGAGCTCTTATAAGCGTAAGCGATAAAACGGGCATTGTGGAATTTGCCACTGCCCTCAAGAACCTCGGCTGGGAACTTATTGCCACCGGTGGCACTCTGAAAGTGCTCCGTGGCGCGGGCCTTGAGGTTCTCGACATACAGGATATCACAGGTTTCCCCGAAATATGCGAGGGCCGTGTGAAGACACTACACCCCAAAGTTCACGGTGGCCTCCTCGGTCGTCGCGATAAGGAAGACCATATGGCTCAGCTTGCTGAAAACGGCATCCAGACCATCGAGATGGTCTGTGTAAACCTCTATCCTTTCGAGGCTACCATCGCAAAGAAAGATGTGACGATGGAAGATGCAGTGGAGAATATCGACATAGGCGGTCCCTCCATGCTCCGTAGCGCGGCCAAGAACTTCAGAGATGTGACTGTGGTGTGCGATCCCTCTGACTATGCAAAAGTAATCGAGGAGATCACTGCCAACGGCAACACTCTCCCCGAGACCCGTCTCCAGCTCTCTGCAAAGGCTTACACTCACACTGCCCTTTACGACAGCTGTATAGCCACTTATATGCGTCGTCAGGCCGGGCTCGACGAGAAACTCTTCCTCGCTTTCGATGCAGTTCAGACTCTCCGCTACGGTGAGAACCCCCATCAGGCCGCTACCTTCTATCGTTCGCCGAAAGAGGTGTCTTACTCTGTGGCTTACTCCCGTCAGCTTGGTGGCAAGGAACTCAGCTACAACAACATTCAGGATGCTAACGCCGCCCTTCAGATTGTGCGTGAATTCTCAGAGCCATTCTGCTGCGCTCTCAAGCACATGAATCCCTGCGGTGCCGGTGTAGGCAAGGATCTCCTTGAAGCCTGGACTCGTGCTTATGAGGCCGACAAGGTAAGTATCTACGGTGGTATCGTAGCTATGAACCGTCCCCTCACTGCTGAAGTGGCTCGTCTTATGAAGCCTATCTTCCTTGAGATTGTCATGGCTCCCTCATTCGAGCCTGAAGCTCTCGAAGTGCTCGCTTCAAAGAAGAATCTCCGTCTTCTCGAAGTGAAGATGGACAATGTGAAGGAGCCTCAGAAGCAGTATGTAGGTGTCAACGGCGGCCTTCTTGTTCAGGACTACGATGTAGAGTGTAAGGATATCACTGCCGACATGTGCGTAACCGAGCGTAAGCCCACTGAGAAGGAGCTTGAGGAGATGGACTTCGGCTGGAAGATCGTAAAGCATGTAAAGAGCAACGCAATCGTTGTGGTGAAAGATGGTGCCACCGCCGGCGTAGGTGCCGGACAGATGAACCGTGTAGGCTCTGCCGAGATCGCACTTGAAGAGGCAAAGGCCGCAGGCATCACAGAGGGTCTTGTGCTCGCTTCCGATGGCTTCCTCCCCTTCGGCGACACTGTGGAACTCGCTTCAAAATATGGCGTGACTGCAATCGTTCAGCCCGGCGGAAGCATCCGCGACGAGGATTCCATCCGTGTGGCCAACGAGAAGGGTATCACTATGCTCTTCACAGGAATGCGTCACTTCAAACATTAATATCCCGTCCGTTCAGATGAAAAAGGATAAGAAAGTACTTGTAGTGGGTAGCGGAGGCAGGTGCCATGCCATAGTCAAGGCACTTGCCCGCTCTCCTCAGGTTGAGAAAATATATTGTGCCCCCGGCAATGCCGGTATCGCCGACGATGCTGAATGTGTGGCAATCGGTGTGGAAGACGTGGATGGCATCGTGAAATTTGCCAAGGAGAACCAAATCGACATGACTGTCGTGGGTCCTGAGGCGGCTCTCGCAAAAGGTGTTGTCGATGCTCTTGAGGCTGAGGGTCTGAAGGCGTTCGGTCCTACTAAAGCCGCGGCACGCATAGAGAGCAGCAAGGAGTTTGCCAAGCAGATCATGAAGAAATATGGTGTGCCTACGGCTGCCTACGAGGCTTTCGACAATTTCGACGAAGCCTGGAACTATGTCAAAAGCCGTCCTCTCCCCGCCGTAATCAAATACGACGGTCTGGCTGCCGGCAAAGGTGTGGTCGTGGCTCTCAGCTACGAAGAGGCTGAGGCCGCTCTCCGCGACATGCTTCTCGACAGCAGCTTCGGCAAAGGCCGGGTGGTGGTTGAGGATTTCCTTGACGGTCCGGAATTCTCGTTCATGTGTGTGGTGTCGGGCAATAAGGTTTATCCCCTCGCGATGGCTCAGGATCACAAACGCGCTTTCGATGGCGACAAGGGTCCCAACACCGGCGGAATGGGTGCCTACTCACCGGTGCCGTTCGTCACTGATGAGATCCGCGACATAGCACTTCGTGAAATCATACAGCGCACTGCCGACGGCCTCGTTGAGGAGGGTGTGCCCTTCAAGGGTGTGCTCTACGGCGGACTCATCCTTACCAAGGATGGCCCTAAAGTGATCGAATTCAACGCCCGTTTCGGCGATCCCGAGACAGAAGTGGTGCTTCCGCGTCTGGTAAGCGATTTCTACGAACTCGTGGAAGCTGCCGTGGAAGGTAAGGATTGTGAGACCAAATGGAGCGACGATGCCTACCTCGGAATCGTGCTCGCTTCCGAAGGCTATCCCGGCTCATATGCCAAGGGTGCCGAGATAAAAGGTCTTGAGAATGTAGACGGCGAAATTTATCACATGGGCACCAAGCGCGACGGAAAGAAGATTCTCACCGCCGGCGGCCGGGTGCTCATGGTGGTTGGCAAAGGTAAGACAATTGCCGAAGCCAACGAAGCTGCGAAAGCGGAGATCACAAAGATCGACTGCCCGTCGCTGTTCCATCGCACCGACATCGGCAAAGCATCACTCTAATCCCTCAAACCTAAACCATACATCAACAATGGTAATAAGCGGAACTCAATTAGCTAAAGAACTGAAGCAAGACGTGGCAAAGCGTGTTGTGGAGGTAAAAGAAAAATATGGGCGTGCGCCTCACCTCGTGGTAATCCTCGTGGGTGAGGATCCCGCAAGCCAGTCATATGTAAAGGGTAAAGGTCGCGATGCTGAGGAAGTAGGCTTCAAGAGCACCACTATCCTCCGCCCTGCCGACATCTCCGAGGAGGAACTTCTCTCGATGATAGCCGACCTCAACGCCGACGATTCAGTTGACGGTGTGCTCGTGCAGCTCCCCCTCCCCAAGCATATCGACGAAGACAAAGTGATCGAGGCAATCGCCAAAGAGAAAGACGTAGACGGCTTCCATCCCGCCAACGTAGCGGCACTCTGGCAGAAACTCCCTTGCACTCTTCCCTGCACTCCCAAGGGTATCATAAAGATGCTCGACAAGGCCGGGGTGGAGATCGAGGGTAAGAAAGCCGTGGTGATCGGACGCAGCAACATCGTTGGTCTTCCTGCAGCCAAATTGCTGCTCGACCGTAATGCAACCGTCACCATCGCTCACAGCCGCACCAAAGACCTCGCGAAAGTGGCTTCAGAGGCTGATATCCTCGTAGTGGCGATCGGACGTCCGAAATTCGTAACCGCCGACATGGTGGGCGAAGGCGCCGCCGTGATTGACGTGGGCGTGAACCGCGATCCTGAGACCGGCAAGCTCTGTGGCGATGTTGATTATGCAGCCGTATGCGACAAGGCATCTGTGATCACTCCCGTTCCGGGTGGTGTAGGGCCCATGACCCGTGCATGCCTTATGGAGAACACTCTCGAGTGTTTCCTCCGCAAGATGGAGAAAAATGCCTGAACAAATTCCCATACACAAATTCAAAAATCCTTAAATCATGATAGAGAGATACGGAAGAGACGTAATGCGCGAAGTCTGGACCGAAGAGAATAAATTTCGCGCATATCTCAAGGTAGAGCTCCTTGCCGCCGAGGCATGGAGAGAATTGGGTGTAGTGCCTGCAGAAGATGTGGAGAAGCTTAATGCAAATGCCACATTCAACATTGACCGCATCAAGGAGATCGAGCTCCAGACCCGTCACGACATCGTGGCGTTCACCCGCACCGTCAGCGAATCGCTTGGAGAGGAACGCAAGTGGGTGCACTACGGACTCACCTCAACCGACGTGGTTGACACTGCCAACGGCTACCTCTTCAAACAGGCCAACGAAATCCTTCTCAAAGATATCGAGGAGTATATCGAGATGCTCAAGAAGCAGGCCATCCGTTTCAAGAATCTCCCCTGCATCGGCCGCACACACGGCATCCACGCCGACATCACTTCATTCGGCCTGAAATGGGTGCTCTGGTTGGCTGAGATGCGTCGCAACCTTGAGCGCTTCAAGGCTGCCGCCAAGGGCGTCGAGGTAGGAAAGATAAGCGGTGCCGTAGGCAACTTCGCCAACATCCCTCCCTTTGTACAGGATTATGTATGCGAGAAGCTCGGCATTGCAAGCTCCGATGTCAGCACTCAGGTGATCCAGCGCGACCGTCACGCCTACTATATGGCTACTCTCGCCCTCATCGGCGCAAGCCTTGAGCAGATGGCTCTTGAGGTGCGTAACCTCCAGCGCACAGAGGTGCATGAGGTGGAGGAGGCTTTCGGCAAAGGTCAGAAAGGCTCTTCAGCCATGCCCCACAAGCGCAACCCCATCAGCAGCGAGAACATCTGCGGCTGTGCACGTGTGCTCCGCGGCTACATGGTGACTGCATACGAGAATGTGGCTCTCTGGCATGAGCGCGACATCTCCCACTCCGCCACCGAGCGTATCATCATGCCCGACGCAACAATCCTGCTCGACTATATGCTCAACCGCATGAAAGGTATCCTCGAAAACCTCGTGATCTTCGAAGACCAGATGAAGGCCAACATCTACCGCACCAACGGCGTGATCTTCGCTCAGCGCGTGATGAACGCCCTCATCGACAAAGGCTTCGTGCGTGAGAAAGCTTACGACACCGTTCAGCCCATCGCCATGAAGGCCATGAGTCTCGGTGCCTCTTATCAGGAGCTTCTGAAGCAGGATCCCACCGTGATGAGCATGCTCACAGAGGAGGAACTCGACAACTGCTTCACTCTTGATTACTACTTCAAGAATGTAGACCATATCTATAAACGTAATAAACTCGAAGAATAATGTCGGAAAGATTAGTAGTCATCGGCTCCCAGTGGGGCGATGAGGGTAAAGGTAAAATTACCGACTATTTTGCATGTCGTGCCGACATGGTTGTGCGCTATCAGGGTGGCAACAATGCCGGCCACAGCGTGATGTTCAACGGCCATAAGTATTCACTCCAGAGCATACCCTCCGGCATCTTCAACCCCAAGACGGTGAATGTGATGGCCAACGGCATGGTGGTGAACCCCGAATCAGTGCTCGTTGAGCTCGACCGTCTTCACCAGCAGGGCATCACCGACTATCAGCTCTATATCTCCGACCGTGCCGCTATGGTGATGCCTTGGCATTCCGCACTCGACGGTGCTTACGAGAGCCTCAAAGGTGGAAAGCTCATCGGTACTACCAAGAAGGGCATCGGACCGGCTTACAGCGACAAATATAGCCGTACAGGTCTGCGCATGGGCGACCTTCTGGAACCCGAATACTTCGCTGAGCGTCTGCAGGCAGCCATTGACGAGAAAAACATGGAGCTCAAGATGCTCGGTCTCCCCACCTACGACTTCAAGGAGGTATATGACCGCTACATGGAGATCGCGGCCATCCTCGGTCCGCGCATCGTCGACACTTCAGATCTCATCAACAAAGCCCTCCGCACTCCCGACAAGAAGATCCTTTTCGAGGGCGCTCAGGGCATGATGCTCTGCATAGATCATGGCACGTATCCTTTCGTGACCTCATCCACCCCCTCTTCGGCCAGCGTGCCTGTAGGCGCAGGTATCTCTCCGAAGTGGATCGATAATGTGGTAGGTGTGGCCAAAGCATATTGCACCCGTGTGGGCGAAGGTCCCTTCCCCACCGAGCTCCATGACCATATCGCCCACGAAATCCGTGAGCGCGGACATGAGTATGGCACAGTCACCGGCCGTCCCCGCCGTGTGGGTTGGTTTGATGCTGTAGTGGCACGCTACACAAGCCGTCTCGCAGGCATCGACAACTGGGCACTCATGCTCTTCGACGTGCTCTCCGGCCTCGACAAAGTAAAGATCTGCACACACTACGAGCTCGACGGCAAGACCATCGACACTCCCCCCTCCACTATCTCAAAGCTTGCACGCTGCAAGCCCGTATATATCGAGATGGATGGCTGGAAAGAGGATATCACCGGCATCAAGAGCTTCGATGAGCTTCCGGAAGCCGCCAAGGCATATGTACGCAAGATTGAGGAACTGACAGAGGTGCCCGTTGGTGTGATCTCTGTTGGCCCCGACCGCACTCAGACCGTAATCTTATCAGAAAAACTCAAAAATTTCTAACCGAACAACTATGTCATTCTTAACTGAAAAAGTGAACGAGGAAGGCATGACCTTCGATGATGTCCTCCTTGTGCCGGCCTATTCAGAGGTAACACCCAATATGGTGGAGGTGAAGACCCGTTTCTCACGCAACATCACCCTTAATATCCCGGTGGTTTCTGCCGCTATGGACACTGTCACCGAGGCTGCAATGGCCATCGCCATCGCTCGTCAGGGCGGCATCGGCGTCATTCATAAGAACATGCCTATCGATGTGCAGGCTGCAATGGTGAGAAAGGTGAAACGTGCCGAGAGCGGCATGATTTTCGATCCTGTCACCATCACTCCCGACCAGACCGTAGGCGACGCCCAGCGTATGATGCATGAGAACCATATCGGCGGCATACCTGTGGTTGACGAAGAGGGTAAACTTGTGGGTATCGTCACCAACCGCGATCTTCGCTTCCAGACAGAGTCTGAGCTCAAGATCTCGGAAGTGATGACCAAAGAGAATATCATCACCACCACAAATCCCGATCTTGCCGAGGCATCCCAGATTCTTCTTCGCCATAAGATCGAGAAGCTCCCTGTGGTAGATAAAGACAATAAACTCGTCGGCCTCATCACTTACCGCGACATCACAAAGATTCAGGATTATCCCAACGCCTGCAAAGACAGCAAGGGGCGTCTCCGTGTGGCAGGTGGTGTAGGTGTAACCTCCGACACTCTCAAGCGCGTGGAGGCTTTGGTTAACGCCGGAGTGGATGCCGTAGTGATCGACACAGCTCATGGCCACTCTGCAAATGTGGTCAACACTCTGAAGGCTGTCAAAGCTAACTTCCCCGAGATTGACGTGCTTGTAGGTAATATTGCTACCGCCGAGGCTGCTGAATATCTCATCGCCAACGGTGCCGACGGTATCAAGGTTGGCATCGGCCCCGGCTCTATCTGCACCACCCGTATCGTGGCCGGTGTAGGTGTGCCCCAGCTCAGCGCAATCTTCAACTGTGCCAAGGTGGCCCACAGTCATGGCATTCCGGTGATCGGTGACGGCGGTCTCCGCTATTCAGGCGACGTGGTAAAAGCTATCGCTGCCGGCGCCGACTGCGTGATGATGGGCTCCATGCTCGCCGGCACTGAGGAATCGCCCGGTGAGACCATCATCTACAACGGACGTAAATTCAAAGCTTACCGTGGCATGGGTTCCATCGAGGCTATGGAGGCAGGTTCAAAAGACCGCTACTTCCAGAGCGGCACCAACGACTCCAGCAAATTTGTACCGGAGGGCATCGTAGCCCGTGTGCCCTACAAAGGCACCCTCGCTGAGACAATCTATCAGCTTCTCGGTGGCCTGCGTTCAGGCATGGGCTATTGCGGCGCCAAGGATATCGACGCGCTTCATAACGCCCGCTTCGTGAGAATCACATCGGCAGGTGTGATCGAGAATCACCCTCATGATGTGACAATCACTAAAGAGGCTCCCAACTATTCCCGTGCCGAATAATTCATCAACAAAGATAAAATGGAAAAGATAATAATACTGGATTTCGGCTCACAGTACACTCAGCTCATCGCACGTCGTGTGCGTGAGCTCTGTGTCTACTGCGAGATCCATCCTTTCAACAAGATTCCCGAGCTCGGCGAAGATGTGAAGGGCGTGATCCTTTCCGGCTCACCTTCCTCCGTGCGCGATGCCGACGCTCCCAAGCCCGACCTGAGCGGCATAAAGGGGAAATTCCCGCTGCTCGGTGTGTGCTACGGTGCCCAGCTTCTCGCCAATGAATATGGTGGTGAGGTAGAGGGCGCTCCCTCGCGTGAATACGGACGTGCCATGCTCACTGTGGTCGACAAGCTCGATCCTCTCATGCTCAATGTTCCCTCCCCCTCTCAGGTGTGGATGAGCCATGGCGACACCATCACCCGTCTTCCCGAAAACTATCACATCATCGGCTCTACCGAAAATGTAAAGGCTGCCGCTTATCACGTTGAGGATGAGCAGACCTGGGGCATACAGTTCCATCCCGAGGTTTATCACTCCACCGATGGCAAGCAGATTCTCGCAAACTTCGTGCTTGGCATCTGCGGTTGCGCCGGCGACTGGAGTCCGGCCTCCTTCATCGATACCACAGTTGCCGAACTCAAGGAGAAACTTGGCGACGACCGTGTCATCCTCGGTCTTTCAGGAGGTGTCGACTCATCGGTAGCTGCTATGCTGCTCCACAAAGCGATCGGCGATCGTCTCACCTGTATCTTCGTCAACAACGGTCTGCTCCGCAAGAATGAGTTTGACGATGTGCTCGACTCTTACAAGCATATGGGTCTCAACGTAATCGGTGTGGATGCCAGCGAACGTTTCTACAACGACCTCAAGGGTGTCACCGATCCTGAGCAGAAACGTAAGATTATCGGCCGCGATTTCGTGGAGGTGTTCAATGCGGAAGCCAAGAAGATTGATGGAGCACGTTGGCTCGGCCAAGGCACCATCTATCCCGACGTGATAGAGAGCTGTTCTGTAAAGGGACCCTCCGCTACTATCAAGAGCCACCACAACGTAGGTGGACTTCCTAAGGAGATGAACCTCAAGATTGTTGAGCCGCTACGTCTTCTCTTCAAAGATGAAGTGCGTCGTGTAGGCAAAGCCATGGATATGGATCAGCGTCTTCTCGGCCGTCATCCATTCCCCGGTCCCGGACTTGGCATCCGTATTCTCGGAGAGGTCACCCCGGAGAAGGTACGCATCCTTCAGGAGGCCGACGCCATCTTCATCAACGGTCTTCGTGAGGCCGGTCTTTACGATCAGGTATGGCAGGCCGGCGTGATGCTTCTTCCCGTGCAGAGTGTAGGCGTGATGGGAGATGAGCGCACATATGAGAACTGTGTGGCTCTGCGTGCGGTAGTCTCTACCGACGGTATGACAGCCGACTGGGTGCATCTCCCCTACGAATTCCTCGCTAACGTGAGCAACGAGATCATCAACAAGGTGCGTGGCGTAAACCGCGTAGTCTACGATATCTCCTCAAAGCCACCGGCCACAATCGAATGGGAGTAAAACACTCTCCTTGGAATGATCAAAACAACTACAGCATAAAAGATAAGCAGACGAAATTAAAATCGTCTGCTTATCTTTTATGCATGAGTAGCTGCGAAGCAAAGATGACTTTAAGAGAAAATCCTCTATGAATATTACTCAAAGCGAGAGTAATTTTTTTTGTAAAAGCCATGCAGTATTTTGATAATATCTGTATCTACATTAAGGCAGAACGAAAGCCGGAGAATATCGGTATCCTGTAATCTGCTTGGAGAGAATAGGTATTGAAACGTAAACAGACCAAAAAGACCGTCATACTTAAAGAAACATCGACCTACAAACTTAACGATAATGAAAATATCGCTGGAAATAGACAACCGAAGTCTCGTAGAGGAATGTCTGAAAGGAGATAAGGAGGCTCTCAACCTCTTTTATCTTCGCTTCGCTCCCCGTATGCAGGGAGTGATAAGGCGATATGTGCATGATTCTAAAGATGCGGAAGATATACTCCATGATGGTTTTATTGTGGCTTTCACCAGGCTTAAATCTCTGCGCGACCGGGAAAGAGTCGACTACTGGTTGGCAACTATAATGAAGAATCTTGCCCTGAGATTTCTGCAAGAGCAGGATGTGACGGATCTCCTTACAGAGGATTATGCGGAAGAGACACCGGCCATCGACAATATTATCGACATGGAGGTGCTTGAGTCCTTAATCAAAAAACTGCCTCCGGGATATCAAAAGGTATTCCGACTTTCAATGCTTGAAAAAAAGTCGCATAAGGAGATAGCACAGATTCTCGGTATTGCTCCCAACTCATCCTCATCTCAGCTCTTCCATGCCAAGCTGATGATGCGTCAACTCATAACCGACTATAGGAAACAGACCGGTATATTGAGCCTTTTGCTCTTAGGTATCGGTGCCGGTACGATATTCTGGATAGACAAGTTGTCGACCGTTTCTGACAAGAATTTTGTAGCTACCGATAATCCAACCATTTTGATAGATAAAGCAGTAAGAGAAGAGAATGCTCTCCTCCCTACCACTCAAAGTGCCACTGAGTCTATGATTGCCGGCGCTACCGTAAAACCAAAGTTATCTTACAATAGTTCTCAACCCACTGGCCATACTGTTTCTGAAGAAGAGATCCCGACTTCTTCGGAAAACGAATCAACTATGCCTGAAAATGTTGCCTATACACCAACCTCTAACAGCAATTTATATGTAACCACTGAAAACACCGGGATTGAATCAGATATTTCCGATGGTAAAGTTTCTCATACTGATCTCTCAGATGTTGATAACGATAATAAGAATGCAGACACCCTGAATAAGGATATGGATGACGGGAATAAGCCTGGGTGGCCAATCCCGAACCATCACAATCGGGAAGACTACAGTCATAAAAGATTCCACTCTGACAGACAGAGTGGAATCCTTCCCGGTGGCTTGAGTTTGATAGCTAAAGCTGACATAGGGGTTGCTTCAGCCGTTAATTCGAAATATAGTGATATGTATGCCGGCAATCTCGGGGGAGATCCTGATTTCAATAATCCCAGCATAGGAGATTCTGACTCTGACGAGAAAGATAAGACACGTTCCGCTATGTATGAAGCTACCCGTGGAAAGAATTCGTCACCGGCAAAATATTCAGATTTCAAGAGATATTCCGACACGCCACACAAGAACGATTTCCCTATAAGTTTCACATTGGCTGTAAGACACGGATTGACAGAGTGTATCGGTCTTGAAGCAGGTATTTCTTACACCTACCTGAGTACTAATTTTGAAATGAAGAACACCTACTCGCATTGTCGATGGCATTATTTAGGCATACCATTGCATGTCACATTCCGCACCTTCACTACAGGACGTGTGAAATTATATGGAGCCGTAGGTGGATCACTGGAAATACCACTACATTCATCAGCCCATATCTCCGGAGCGTCCGTCACCTCATACCTTGAGGAGGGAAGTTTCCACTCCCCTTGCGTATGGACTCTCTCCGGCAGTTATGGAGCCGCATTGAAACTCTCCAATCGGTTCGATCTCTTTATCGAGCCCACCGTCCATATATACCTCAATAATAAAGCCACGGTGCCCAACATATGGAGCGACAACCGCCTCGGATTCTCCCTCCCCATAGGCCTGCGGTTAAATCTATAGACTTAGATATCGTAGAAGCGATCAAGAAGATCGCGACGATAGGATTTGGATATTTTAATTTCAGTTATGCTGTCGAGCGGGGGAAGAAGCATACAGTCGTTGCCGGAGATGATTCCCACATAACGCATATTAACAATGAAATGCTTGTGGGTGCGCACAAAGTCAGATCCATATCCGAGGATTGTCTCGGCAGTGGTCTGTCGTTTCAATATTATTCTCTTGAGATTGGAGAAAACACATTCCCAAATCTTACGCTCCGAAAGATAGCGGAAATAGACAATTTCCGCCGGATTCACAATTATCTTTGAATTGATTACAGAAGTGATAGCAATCGGACGCATCGGAGCGCCCGGAGAGGCATATATGGAATCTGAGGCAACCACCGGAATAAATGGAGTGCCACCACGACGCATGACGGAATCAGTCTCTGAATTCAGACGTCTCATTATAACTTCAAGGTCTGACGTATCGAAAGGCTTAAGAAGGAAATCAAACACCTTTAGAGAGAGCGCATCGTGGATATATCTACGGTAACAGGTGTGAAACACCACTCTTGTATTGGTGGGCAACGACGCTTGTTCAAACCATTCAAGACCATTTGAATCCGGAAATTCCATATCAAGAAATAACAGATCGGGTGCATGTTTACGCACAAGCTGCTCTCCCTCTGCGAGAGTAGTGGCAGTTCCGCAAAGCAAGATGTCGTCCCGGTGTTCAAGGGCGTCGGCAAGAAGTCTTATACTTGGAAAATCATCGTCAATAATGACGACTTTATATCTCGGCTGTTTGGTATCCTGTATCATGGCTTAATTGATATCTTTGAGATAGATAAAGAATTACGGTGTCAACGTAAAGTGATGAATCTACTATTGAAATCGATTTATTGGATTTTAAGTTGTCATAGAAAGAGTCTCAATTGCTGAAGAGAGTAAGAGTCAAGAGGAGAATGAGTTGAAGTGATAAAGGAGAAGAGGGATAGTCCTTCTCGCCAAGAGGCGGTTCGGAGTGTAAGGAGAGATTATGAGGTGGAGGACTACGGCTTAAGAGAAAGAGGAAGATTGATAGTGGCCGTGCACCCGGCTATTCCATTTAATATTGACCGCGTATTGATCGAGAATATCGTCTTCTCCTTATTTCGCTCGTTGATAAGGCGGATTGTCTCCACCAGCACCCTAAGCCCTGTCCCACTCCCCTGCGATGAATCATTACCGGATCCGCAACTGTTGAACACTGTCACTGCCACCCTATCCCCCTCCTCTATGCTTAAAGATATGACGAGATATCCCCGTTCTCCCGGAGGATGCGACTTTAGACCATGGCGGAAAGCATTCTCCACGAGTATTTGCAGAGCCATTGAAGGAAACAGAAAGTCGAGTTGCAACCCCTCCGGCATCGTGCAGATATATTCCGGTCTATCCTGCATACTGTCTGCCATAACATGTATATAATCATTCACAAAGGATAACTCCTCCTTAAAGGGTATCACCATCTCCGAAGTCACATATTGTTGACGGCGTATCAGGCGCACAAGAGCATCCAAATGATAGGGAGTGTGGGCACGAGCATGATTCAACTCATGGTTTAGAGCATTATAGATAAAATGGGGAGTTATGCGATTGCGGAGATTCTCCTGACGAAGGGTGACAATTTTCCGCATCATCTTCTCTTCGCGGCGCCGAATCCGCCCACGACGTATTATGGAAAACAATACCAACGCCACAGTCATGGCTATCAGACATGCCATAATTGCAAACAAGCGAAATATCCTTACCTCCTGATGTGTGCGTTCCGCCTCCAGATTAAGGATACGTCTGTCTCGTTGATACATGGCATTGATAGTGGAGATATGCTGTTTGAGTTTATAAGACCTGAGAGAATCGTTGAGCTGACCATATCTGATATTCATATTATATGCCTCTTTATAAAGACCGGCGCCCCTATACACCTCCTCAAGCACTGAAAGACGGGCGAGCAACTGCTCAAGTCTCATTGACGTATTGACAGGATATTTCTCGGCAAGAGCCAATGCCCGTGGTATATCTCCATCTACAAGGGCCGCGCGCATCTGCAACGTGCGTGTGAAACATGTCACAACAGGGTTAGGTTGCACTTCTGTAAAATAACGCGCGGCGGAATCAAGCACAGACGTAGCGGGAACTGTACGCCCGAGCCTTATCTCCGTGTCTGCGAGATTCACTGATGTGAAATGTCGTTCCCAATCGGAGTTGGGAATAGAGTCGAGCATGACCTTTAGAGAACGAAACACTCTGTTGGCACCCTCATAATCCTCTCTGTAGTAGAGATCATTACCATATCCTGTAAGAGTATTAAACTTGTCGTAAGTATTCATCTCCGAAAGGATATCCAACGACTTTTGCCAC
>CAZEOI010000050.1:0-27892 GCA_964513775.1 uncultured Sangeribacter sp.
GATAATCACCCACCAAGGCTTCCGGAAATGCAAAACCACCTATCTTATTGGTACCATCAACTGTATACTTGAAATATCCGGATTTCACATAGCCACAAGCATTTGTCGGCTCACCCTTGCGGCAAAGATATTCACCCTTTTTCAACGACACGAGGTTACCACGGCTTTCTATCAAGTCGTGCCAGAATTGAAGGTCGAGACCTTCAAGATGCGTGTTAAAGTGTCGTTTCATGGTGCAAAGTTACTAAAATTTTCTAAAATATATGCCCTTAGCGTCAGCAATCAAACAGCCAAAGGGCGATTGAATAAGATGTGGGAACAATTTTCCCACATCTTATTTAGCCAAGTCTGCATATCAGGCCATTACACTAAAACCATGTACTACGTTCCGATAAACGCAGGCAGCCACTATTCGGTAAGAGTGAAACTAACTATCGCACCATTGTTTTCATCCTCTGCTCCGGGCACTTGCGTCTCCGGAAGGATAGCATACCAACGGCCATCCCGGGCAAACAGTGGTTTAACGTAAAGAGTGGAACCTTCATATTCCACCGCCATACCCGTGCTATCTCTATCCTCATCCCACTTCATGGGTATATGTGTGAGCAACTCTCCGTCATCTCTTCTGAAGAAATCAAAAAATGTAGTTTCATTCTTGCCATACATGTATGCTATCATCACCAGATTACCATCCGGAATAATCAATCCCAACGTCTCTATATATTCATGCTGTCTTGCTATCATATCTTCAAAAGACTTCATATCATTCAATTCTTTTTCAATTTCCGGAGTTATGGTCTTGCCACCACGATTGAGCACAGCAGTCTTTTCAAGGCGCCCGGGCTTAAGAATATACAGTGTATCTACCATCGTGATTGCACCCTCATCTCCATAGTTGATTAAATCGCCACTCATATATCCGAGGTTATAACCATCCACAACAATGGAGTCTGTCTGAATAAAATCTTTATTCGCCTGACGGATAATAAATCCATTCTCGGTCTCATCACAAAAATTAATTCCTTTCTCCAGAGAACCTTTCGTCATCTTTCGTCTTGTGGGAATGCCATGATTATAAGTCTTTACAAGACTATCGGAAAGAGTGTATCTGTGGGCGATCGAAGCCGGTGCAGTAAGCACCACCTCATGTGCATCACGATCTACATACACATTATCAAGCCATGCATATTCCCCCGGCCCTTGACCTATATGATTAATCTCCCGGAGTAATTTTCCATCAGACAAAGAGAATAGAAGCACCTTATATTGTTTATCAGTTTCCTCAATCACGACTGTATCCCCCAGCACATCTATAATGCGTGCGCGATTACTAAGCAAAGCCGTCGACACAGTGTCAAGAGCAGTGAGTCTGACATCCCCGACTTTTAACTTCTCCATTCTTGGAGCATCAACACCTGCTGCAAGATCATAAACGGGCACATCGCTTTCCGCACTCCTATTTCCACAGGATGCAATGGTCAGTATACTTAAAAGGCCCGTAATTAGTTTAACATATTGTCTCATTCCAAATAGTATTTATAGTGGTTATTAACAAACAAGATATCAAGCACTACCAACAGTGCTCACGGCATGAGTCTGCGCAAAATTATACATTTTTTTGAGATTAGACAAGCTAAACTGTTATATTCTACAACATACATCATATATTTCGACCTCCCCTACCCTCAACCTTCCCTCCATTTTATTATCCTTATCTGCCTCATGATTTGTGATGCTTGCAAAACTTCAATAATTTTGTTAACTTTGCCTTAAAGGAGAATCCACAACATATAAATGATAAGCTATGGAAAGAAGAGTGGACTATGCGATCGGCCAACAGGATTTCAAGCAACTGCGGGAAGGGGGCGCCCTCTACGTTGACAAAACCGCATTTGTAGCAAAAATAGCAGAGAGTAAGACTCAATATTACTTTCTCGCACGTCCGCGCCGTTTCGGTAAAAGCTTGTTTCTTTCTACATTGAGATATTTTTTTGAGGGCAAGCGTGATCTCTTCCGTGGTCTTTATATTGACTCCATCAATTGGGACTGGACTGCTTATCCGGTTCTATATCTTGACCTGAATACCGATAAATACGATGAGAGCAAGCATCTGGAGGAGAATATTGCAAATCGTCTCAGAGAGTGGGAAAAAATATATGATGTGGAGCAGGTGAGCGATGATATATCCGTGCGCTTCCGAAATGTAATTAAGGGAGCACATGAGAAAACAGGACTACCTGCCGTGATACTTGTCGATGAATACGACAAACCGTTGGTGGGTAATCTGAACAAAGATGAAAATTTCCAATATTTCCGTGAAAAGCTCTCATCATTTTACTCCAACTTCAAGAGTAGCGCCGAACATATCCGACTCGTTTTTCTTACGGGAGTGAGTCGATTCAGCAAACTAAGTGTCTTCTCCGATCTTAATAATCTCGACGATATATCCTTCACCGAAGATTTTGCAGATATTTGTGGCATCACTGAAAAGGAGCTTCATGATAATTTTCAAGAAGGTATAAGCAAATTAAGTGAAACCGAGGGATGGAGTTATGAAAAAACCTGCGAAAAACTAAAACGCATCTACGATGGCTATCGTTTCTCAAAATTTGGAAGCGATATCTATAATCCATGGTCTTTACTTAAAGCTATGAAATATTCCGGTTTAGAGAACTATTGGATTGAAACAGGTTTTCCTACTATTCTGGCAGAGTCGTTGAAGAGAGTGAATGCCGACCTTAAAAACATATTCGACACATATTGCACCGAAGACGATCTCAAAGGTCTTGACCTTCATAGTCCCCGGCCGCTTGCGTTACTATATCAGACAGGATATCTGACCATCAAGAGCTATAATAAAAAAATAAAGCGTCTCCGTCTCGGCATTCCGAATGATGAGGTACGGAAAGGATTTTTCGACATGCTGTTGCCCTATTATGTGAAATGCAAGACCACTACTGCAAAACATCTGATCGAAGATATATCGGCTCGCTTTATTCTTGGAGAACCGGATGCTGCTATGAAGTCACTGCAAAGTTATTTTGCAGGAGTTGACTATAAACTGAAACTTGAGAACGAGAATAATTTTCAGAATGCATTCTTTCTCCTTACCGATCTTATAGGGATGGAGACTAAAGCGGAAGTCCATACATCGGAAGGTAGCATCGACCTTGTAATCGAAACAGACGACTATATATACATAATTGAATTGAAATATGATCATTCTGCTGAGTCGGCATTATGCCAGATCAATGAGAAACATTATGCAAGGCCCTATCTCAACGACAACCGGAAGCTTTTCAAAATAGGCGTAAGTTTCTCCTCAAAAAGCCGTTGTATTGAAGATTGGATAATAGTGTGAGGTTATAGCTTCCAATGAAATCATCGCTGACGAGGCTTTTAAAATGGCAATTATGAGAATGATCGACGTGGGCATACCCACTCTTGGCAAACCGATTTTAGAGGATACTCCAAATGGCGTATTACTTCGTAATATGTTAATCGGCAAGGACTTTCACTGGCAGAAAACAATCGAAGCCCTTTTGCCCGGTGAGGTTATCCGCAACAATGATCCTACGTTCACGGTAATCAATCGCCTCCCATTGGAGAAATATCTGGAATGTGTGGTTGGCAGCGAGATGAATCCCGAAGCACCGGCTGAATTTCTGAAAGCCCATGCGGTAATCTCGCGTAGTTGGGCACTCGGTAAAATCACCGGTGAACATCCTCATGACAACAGCGGCAAGATTGACTCCCCGGACCTCATCGTAAACTGGGAAGACACCTGCGACCATCAGGGTTTCCACGTCTGCTCCGACGATCATTGCCAGCGGTATCAGGGAATCCAGCCTATACGCCCGGAAATACTTGACGCGATACGTGCCACTGCCGGGCTGGTGCTCCGTGCCCCTGACGGAGGATTGGTCGACACCCGTTTCTCCAAATGCTGTGGAGGCCGCACGGAACTCTTCTCCACCTGTTGGCAAGACATCAACCCGGCCGCTCTTGAAAGCTTCGATGATCCATGGTGCAATCTTTCAGAATTATCTCAAGACTCCCGAAAAGAGGTGCTTAACGCCATACTGAAAGATTACGATCTCGCTAACGATGGTGGATATCGCTGGCATACATCTATCTCCGCTCGTGCAGTAGCCACCAACTTACGAAATAAATTCAAAAGAGACTTAGGTGACATACTTAATATTGAAATCACACATCGCGGACCATCCGGAAGAGCCGACCGATTGAAATTGATCGGCAGTAAAGGCAATCTGGAAATCGGTAAGGAACTGATGATTCGTCGGCTCCTCTCCCCCACTCATCTCTACTCCTCAGCAATCACAATAACAAAGCAGTCCGTTCCTCACAAAGAGATAGAATCGGAGCCATCAATAACTCCATACAATTCCATCGGGAGTGATCCTGACATCTCGATAGAATTCTCAATTGATGGATCCGGTTGGGGACATGGTGTGGGTCTCTGTCAGATCGGTGCGGCCCGCATGGCTCTCGAAGGACATGACTTCCGCTCCATCCTATCCTTCTACTATCCCGGTGCCTCTCTATCCACCTAAAATGTTTCAAATTACAAGTAACTTCAAATAATAAATGGCAGTTAAGACTCGCTCATACTCTCAATATTATTGAAAAGATAGACATCGCCCGATCTCCTACTGACAGGGGGTCGGGCGATTTATATATCTTAACTTATCCGGGTCAGAGCGACTGGTTGTAGACTCCGACCTCTGCGATAGCTACCGGACCGGAGGAAGAGAGTACCCTTACGCGAAGGGCATCGCCGGTGACAGAGGAGAATGTGTGTACTTTTACCTGCTTATTGGTTGGTGAATCCCCGGAGAATATCTCGTTCCAATTGCCTTCGGTATCGCGATAGTCGATGGCATATGATGATAGGGTCAGATCACGGTTGTCAGTGATGGCAACTGTGTTGAAAGATGTAGGATCGCCCAACTCCACTGTCCACCAGGGGGATTCAACAGATTCATTGGAATACCAGCATGATGAGAAATCATCATCATTGGCAAAATCGTGGATCATCGCATCCCAGCTCCATGAACCCGTCGCGTGTCGGTTCTTGGCGAGGTTTGTAGCAATAATCGGAGCCGGAGCCTGCTCGATTTCGACCCCTCTGCGGTCGTTCTTCCATATTTGCCCAATTTCAGCCAGACGCTGGAGAGCGTTCTCATCGAAAAGTCCGTCGCGGTTTGGGGCGACATTGAGAATGAAGGTGCACCCGGCTGAGTTCTTGGGAAGGATATCGTTGTTTACAATATCCTCAGCCTTATTGAGTTCAAGGCCGGGGAACCGTGTTTTCCAGAACCATGTGGGCTGAATCTTGTCGCACGCCATCGAGGGGAGCCATGCCGTAGAGGAATCGATACGTTGTCCCGCACCCTGCTCATATGCCTTTATATCGGAATAGAAGAGAGCATCCGCGGGGTACTTGGCACCATTCAGGTCCATAACCAGACAGTCGGGCTGGATCGACTTCACAAACTTGTAGATATCCTCAAAGGAGATATCATCGTAAGATATACGCGCCCAAGGGGCATCCCATCCGTCGATCATGAGGGCTGTGATTGGTCCATAGTTAGTGAGGAGCTCACGGAGTTGAGCCTTTATGAGGTCGGTATCCTCCGGTTTGATATGACGCGGCAGAATCTTCTCATGGAGGTCAAGGATCGAGAAGTGGTACATCACTTTCATGTCGCGGGCCCGGAGCGCATCGACAAATTCACGGAGCACGTCACGCTTGATTCCGCTGTTCATAACGCTGTAGGGGGTAGTCTCGGTGTCCCACATACAGAAGCCGCAGTGATGTTTCACAGAGATACACCCGAACGACATACCGGCCTGTTGCGCAGCATCGGCCCATTGGTTGCAATCAAGTTTCTGAGGGTTGAAATTCAATGGACTGTCGTCAGGATCGGCCCAGTCCTCTTCTTGGAATGTACCCATTCCGAAATGAACGAAAAGGCCGCATTTAAGGTCAACGAACTCCTGCTGCAGATCATGGAGGTCTTTAGCCTGAGGCGTTAATGAAGCTGCGAGAGCTAACGAAGTGGCAAGAAGGAATTTTTTCATATTCATAGATGTGGTGTAAACAGATTTCACGATATCAGGCACTGAGATAATCAATGCTCCCTACAAATTTAATAAAAATTATTCGGACAGCAATAATAAAAAATGGACTGGCTCTAATTGCGGAGCCAGCCCATTTTTTATAATTATCTTCGTTTAAGTAGCTCAATTAAATTGATGAAATTGTGACATATACCTACATCAACGCTTTGTCACATAAGGAGCGATCTTCTTCGAGTAATAATCCTTAGCATCTTTCCAACGATAGTAAGGTCCTTCTACCGCCTTGAAAGGTAATGCCACCTCGCGCTCATTGAGGAGAGCCTTGAAGAGCACATCGTTCACATCATTACTGCCATCCTTACGATAGAAAACAATCTGAATATTGCCTGCCATCGGCACCACCTGATAATCGTGCCAGCCCACCTGTGCGAGTTGTTCGAGATCATTGATCTCATCACCGAGATTATTCATCTCCATGAGAGTAGCCAAGGGGAACACAACCGTGTCATGGTTATAGCGGAGGTTAACACTCGGTGTCTTTGAATTGACTGCTGTGTCTACACTCTCGATAATGTCCCGCATCAGATTCGCCTGAGAATATGGCATACGGTTGCCCGTCATCTTTGAGTTGCCGGCATGCATAAACCAATTGACGTTGCGCTCCGCCCATCTATCTCTTATCTCATCAATGCTGAACACCTCATCAAGAAGCCAGGGCTGATCGGAATGGCTCTGGGCGTTTGCCAATACAGAGAAAAGACTGCTGAAAAGCTTGCTACCGATACTGTCTTTCGCAAACTGAGGATCGTTGAAAAGCTTGCCGAGATACTCCCCCTGATTATCATGATTCTTATTGAAAGCCTTCCTCTCGTTGGCATCGGCTGCCTTGCGTGCCTCCTGAGCGCCCTCATCATCCGCATCCATATACCACATATCCCCCTTGCTGGCATCGGTCTTGATATGAATGTCGGGTACCACTGTCTGAATACCGTTAAGTCCGTTAAACATTGATAGAATCGAGCGGATCACCACCGTAGATTTAGCATTTACGTTTGTAGTGCCGTTGAAGAGAGCCGGATAGTTCTGAGCCATGCGTTTGCCGATCCCCTGATGCTGGAGCGCACCGTTGTCGGAGAGTTCACCCTCACGTCCCTGGGCCGCCGAATGGATTGTTCTCACTGTGGCCAGGACTTTCTCGCCCAATGGAGTCAATTTACCATGACGCTCACCCTTCTCAAGAAGTTCGAGTGCGCGATCATACTGCTTGTAACCGATAAGCCAACGGCTGCCATGACGTCCGGCATGTTCCATATGGAAAGGCTTGTAACCCTGTGGAGCGGGAGTTTGTTCAGGAGGTGTCTGCTTAAGCCACGGATAACAATAATAGTTACCGGCGGCTTCATGAGAATCGACATCGGTCAAAGTCGCAACGCCGGCATTTGCAGGATTATCAGCCACTTTTAAACTGTCAGCCATAGCCGACGGGGTGCCACCGAGCATAGCTCCGGCAAGCAGGAAAGTCTTAACAGTAGTGGAAAGTTTCATGTTCGGTTGTGTTAGATTTCAGTTTAGTTATTATTCAATTCCATCTTAGGTACACTGTATCTTGTCCAGTCCAAATTTCGAATCTTGAAAGTAGATACTACCACTCCAAATTCCAATTTGAAATTTACCTGACAAATTTAATCAAATAAATCCACATCACCAACCTCCCGCTCCATTTATCCTCAAAAGATTGAGACTAAAATATTTTTTTTTGTATGCTGTGATTTCAAGGGATTAATTTATTCGTTGAAAAAGGGCCTGTAGTATATGTAATTAATTTCTCTCCTCTTGATGACAATGCACGCACGGGCTCTTGTTCATACACTGATTTATGAACCCACCCGAGACGCTGCCCTTTAGATGGTCTCTTAGAATGCCGTAATCCATTAGACTTGGCTGTATTTTCAAGAATGCTACCCATGATTCTAAATATTTGTAATTACAAATTTAATCAAAATTTTTATAATCAAAACAAATGAATAAAGATATTACTCATAAATTTACAATAATTTAGCACACTTTATCTATGTCTCAATATTTTCTTATACCTTGCATAGAAGTAGATGTCACAACTATGAGGCCATTTCAAAAATTAAATCAATCACCATCTAAGAAGAGACCCCAAAAGTTATATTGTCAACTTTTGAGGTCTCTTCAAATTAATTGTTATCTCAATAACTTAATGTTGCCATTATTTTAGCATCATATATATACAGGAAGCTACTCTTATATTTTTACCCAAGTAAATCTCCAAGTCTGAACATCACCATCAGCATCCACACACTTCATTGTGCAGGGATAACCATACTCATTAAAGTCTGAATAAGTGAATGTACGGTCTAAAGCACCATCATAATATATTGACTTCAATGAATTTTTTGGTAACTCTCCATAGAATCCGGCACATTGGAGCAACGGGTATTCGACACCCAAATATTCAGTAGAATAAATAAGTCCTGGCAAGCAACCTAATACATTTGAAGTAGAATAGTACTCAAATCTTGAAGTGCCATCCTCATCTGTTTGCTTTACAGGATTTCCATTTTCCCAAGTAATCTTACAATCATAATTGCTGATAATCTGATTGCTCGAATTATATTTCATTTCGCTATCAGCAATGACACCGTTTGACAAAGTTAATGTTTCTGTGCCCCTATTGGAAATAACTGTGATTTCCGAATTAGCATACTGATAAGTATAGGTGTCACCATCCCCATCTTCGTAACTTATAGGACGACCCTGAGAATCATACTTTACATTTTTGAATTCACATGATTGATATTCCGATAATTCTCCATCTATGTAGCCCCCTTCCATTGAAGCCACACCCATCTTTACACTCGGAAGTTCCGGTTCTTTCTCTTTGTCATCGTCACTGCTACAGCTTGACAGAGAAAAGACTGCACATACAGATAAAAATATCTGCAAGATTAAATGATTCTTTGTCATTTCTGAAAAAATTTTCACTTATAGTCCCCAAATTCAGTGGTTAATATTATAGATAAGATGAGGAACTCTATTTTTAATTTCCAGCAACATCATATTATCTACCAACTCCTTTATTCATACAATTTCATAAGAGTTAATTATTCTATGAGCTATTACTTGGCTATTTCACTAAAATAGCATCTTATTTGCCTTGAAAACATTCAGTTCAACAGAATTTTTCTCCTCCTGTTTTCTCCTTATTTTACAGACGTATTATTTATTCAAAATCTTTTTTGTAGTGCCATCTGAATAGCGCACGATAACGATACCATTATAGTCTGCATCTACTGATTTACCATTGATATCGCAACGTCCGATCTCTCTAATTGACTCGTCTACCAAAACTTCATCTACCGCTGATTCTCCAGCATCAAAACCTTCAAGATTCCAGAAATTCTTCCATCCATCAGCCTGCTGATATTTTTCCAATGAAACCTTCGGCACCTTAACCACAGTGTTCAAATACTGGGCATTAGTAAACTTAGGACATGTCGGAGGCTCTGGAGCATAGCATGTGATCGATTCCAAAGCATCAGCTTTAGTAGGATCAATCTGTACCTTGGTAATATGCTCACCCAATGTCAAATCTTTCAAATAAGGAAGTTTAAGCGTATTACCCAACTCCCTGTCTAAATACAATCTTTCTATTTCACAATAATAACTTGATAAAACAGTAATATCATTTAAAGTATAACGAACTTCAGAATATCCAAAACTAATATCCTCTGGCCACAATCCTATAGTCGAGCCGGTAAACCCTAGGTTGCAGCCTTTAAGAATTTTATCACTATAAACTATTTTAACCTCTCTTAATGCTTTACAGTGATAAAATGTCTGATATTCATGAGTTCCAAAATAAAGCTCCAATTGCTCCACATTAGCTGGAATAGTTAGGCTTAGAAGAGACTCACATCCACTAAAAAAACCATAATCAATTTTTTTTATTGAATTACTTAAACTTATACTTTTCATCGAGCTGCAATCCTCAAATGCACGTGGATACATTTTTTCTACAGAATCCGGAATATCTATTGAAATCAAGGAATTACAACTAGAGAATGCAAGACCCCTTATCTCCGTTACTGAATCCGGGATACCTATCGTGGTCAAGGAACGACAACCAGAGAATGCGCCCGATCCTATCTTTGTTACTGAATACGGAATACTTACCGAGGTCAGAGAACTGCAATAATAGAATGCCTTTTCCCCTACCTCCGTCACTTTAAGTGTTCTTGTATTGTAAGTAACCTCTGAGGGTATGACAATATCTCCCTCATACTTATTATCACCGCAGACAACCGCACAAGTAAGATCATCCAAAGATACTACTTCGAAGTAGATTCCATCTACTTCGAAATCATAAGCCGAAACCGGCAGGATTGTCAGAAGCATAGCTACCACCAATCCGAATCTTGTCGTAATTGTTCTTTTCATTTACATGAGTTTATATTGGTTAAATAATTAATTAAAACTTCAAAAGTCTTATTGGATATGACACCATACGCAGAAATTTCCTTCTTCGTCTTCTTCGTACGTTCTTCAATCGAATAATCTATCAGTTCTATGTATTCATTATTTTTTATCAATTGAGAATGAGCAAAAGCATTTCTGAGGTGCTTTAAGAAAGTCAATAACTGCTTACTTTCTGTCATATAAATCAGGTCAGCCTTTTTTGTTGTTCTTACTTCTTTCATTTCCTGCTTCTTCTTTCTATCAAACTCTAAAAGAGATTCGAGACATTTGAACCTTGGAAATTTTTTTACAAATTCTTTTGGTTTTACATCCTTATATTGGTTCTCATAATCAACTGTAAAATTGTAGAGTACCACGATTTCTCTACCAGAAAGGCCGTTGATTTCTATAGCAAATTCATCCATTCTTTCTAACAAATACGTCTGAATTAAAAGAAATTATAGGTTCATTCTCAATACCACATTCAACTAAGACCTCAGTCTCAAGAGTATAGAAAGTAGACACCATAGAAGCAATCGGAGAAATCAGTATAAGCAACTTTGTCTCTATAGTGATGAGATATTCTCCTAATCCATCAAATTCTCTTTTTAATTGAACAAGTACATTGCCATCAATACTTGTAATATCTGTCTTAGGAACATACTTCAAATGTTGGTAATTCTTTCGGAACTTTCTTTCAATCGCAGCCTTGATGTCCTGCTTCGTCATTTTCAATTTAGGGGGAGCCATAATATGAAATAGTGTTGCTTCGGGACCCTCTCGTCGGCAAGTTTGGTTAGTGATAAAAAAAGAAAAGCGTGGGCCAGTATCCATTGCTCGTCCCACAATCGGAGGCTCTGGTAAAACCCATCTCAGTAGAACGAGCAACGCAGAAGCCTCACGCAGAATATGATATACGACCACTGAGGTAACGCTCTCACGTTACCTTAGCAGACGTTGATATACATATCCACAAGGCATCTACCGTTGCTTCATCCCTGACTGAGATTGAAAAATTTACCAGATTTTCCGATTGTCAAGAATCAAGCGCAGATAAACGCTAATCTAATATGTCTGCATCACCCTCCCCTTACCCTTATCCGGCTTCTGGAGGATTTGCATTGCAAATTTAAATACTTTCTTTCAATTACACAATACCCTGATCTACAAAATCAAATCATTTAACAATTCGGTATTTCTTCCATAATTACAACTCCATTCTACTATATTTCTATTTCAACTCACACTTTTATGTAAAAAGCCAAAGGAGACTTCGATTCGAAGCTATCAAAATTTATATTCGAATAGCGAAAACTATGCACTCATCTCATTCGGCTATCTTCCAGCTCTCGATGCGACGCGTCTTGGATGAGAAGCTCACCCCTATCTTGAAAATCTTCCGGCCGTCTGCTTCATATGGAAGCGAATATCCCCGCTCCTCTATCTGTTTCAAAGCTGTCTCCCCCGAATGATCATACTTCAGCTCTATGACATACACATATTTCGGAGTCTCTATCAGCAGGTCTATTCTTCCGGACGACATACTGACCTCCGCATGAGCCTTTATGCCTATAAGGCTTACCAGGATATAGAACGCATTCTGGAAGTTATTCTCATTATCCATCTTCAGCTCATACGGTATACCGGCGAAATAAACCTGCAATTCTTTCATGAAGGCTTCCGGATTTCCAGACATAATATTATCATTTATAGCAAATATTGTGTCAGAAACAGTACCTCGTCTTACTTTAACATAGTATGGCAATAGCGTATTCATCAACCCTTCCTTAACCTCTCGGTTTGGGATTCCCAAAGTGATGATATCTGTGTCAAAATCATATTCCTTTATGGTCAGATAACCTGTTTGATATAACAATGCCACCGGATTCAGATCCATCAGGTCAAGACCCATAAGTACATCTACACGACATCGCGTATTGAACACCTTCTCAAGATCTGAATCAATATTCTTCAACGACTCGGCAATAAGTGTCGGCAAACCGGTATGATTCCAATAATTAGCTATCCTAAAATTATTCAGACAGTTGAGCACTGACCATGGATTGTAAATATCACTACCATCCGGAGCGAATCGATAGCCATCATAGTTCTTTTTAAGCTCTATCTTCACCTGTTCATTGCTCCATCTTCTTTTCAAAGCCAGAAGCTCAATCCCCTCTTTGAGGTTTTCAAAAAGTTCCTGCTCTGTGATGCCGCAGATATCGGCATATTCATCCGAAAAGGTAATATCGACCATATTGTTGAGATCGGAGAAGACACTCAGCTTGCTGAAGCGGCTTACACCCGTCATGAATACCAAACGGATATGCTCAGCACTGCTCTTGAAATTCGAATATAGCGACGCCAATCTCGAACGGTAATGCTCGAAATTTTCTCCCTTATTCAAATTGCCTACTAACGGCTTGTCATACTCATCTACCAATATCACCACCGGCAAACCGGTCTTCTCATGCGCGGCCTTGATGATATTGCGGAACCTGACCGATATATTCATATCAATAACCGGGACCTCATATTTTTCCTCCCACTCCCTGAAAAGGTTGGCTACAATGCCATCAAGCATTCCCGGCTCGTCATATCTATCCATATTCAGGTCAAGACGCAACACCGGATAACTCTTCCACTCCCAGTCTACCGAATCTATGTAAAGTCCATTGAACAACTCCCTCCTGCCCTCGAAGAAATAGCGCAACGTGGAGAGGAAAAGACTCTTGCCGAAACGACGGGGCCGTGCAAGAAAATAATATCTGAGCCCCGAATGGATAATACGCTCTATGAATTCGGTTTTATCAACATACACCGCCCCGGCCTCCCGCAACATACGGAAATCCTGTTCTCCTATCGCATATTTCTCTCTCCTCTCCATAGATTCTATAATTATTTCCTCTATCTGCAAATTTAACGATATTTACAATACAACGCAAGGCCATTATTCTTTAGTTTTCAAAAATCCTCAGAGGGGTCGTATGAAATCTCGTTGAGGAGAGTTAATCACGTTCTGATTTTGTAACGGATACAATTTCATTTGAGGCACGATGGGAAAATCTCTTTATTAGCGATCAGATTAGGCATTATTGCAAATAATTGGTAAATTTGTATGTGTAATTCACTCACTCCTCCCATACCATCTTGATGTTGCCTAACTTCAACATCTACGTCCTCATGGACTTTGACGAGAATACTATATGAGATATATTGAAATAGAACTCCCCGGCACATATGTGAAATTGTCGCTCTTTGATCGGAACAGAAAAGAAGCTCACGCAATACTAATGTGTGAGCCAACCCATGACGTGAAGAGTCAATTCATAAATTTGATAAACGCTGTGAAGTCTTTGAGCTCAAGCATGGGAATGGATCCGGTTTTCAAAAGATATTTTCTAAGCGATGCAGCAAATCAATCTCACCTTTTGCCTGAGAGCGACTCATGTGCCTGTAGCATTGTTCAACAGCCTCCTCTTAACGGAGCCAAAGCTGCCTGTTTAGCGATATTTCAAGAGAAATCCTCATTCTCTGAAATGGGAATGGGAATTTGGAAAGATAACTCCGGAAGAATCTGGCAAGGCGACAATCACGTTGTTGACAATGGAGATGCTGAAACAATGACCATGCAATATTTTGATTGCCTGAAGAAAATATTGGCGGCATCGGGAGGATCAATTAAAGACCATTGTCTAAGGACATGGTTTTTTGTCAGGGATATTGATAATAATTATTCCGGAGTAGTGAGCGGAAGAAATAGATTTTTCGCTTCAGAGAATCTTACGGATAAAACCAATTTCATTGCCTCTACGGGAATTGAGGGACAGAGCGCTTATCCTAAACAGCTCGTTTTATTCAATGCCTTTGCCGATACAAGTATAAAAAAAGACCAGGTAAAATACTTGCAGGGGAAAACCCACATGAATCCAACCTATGAATATGGAGTGGCCTTCGAGCGTGGCACAAGTGTGGATTACGGAGACCGAAGGCATGTGTATGTATCAGGAACTGCAAGCATTGGCAATAAAGGGGAAGTGATATCGCCCTTTGACATTGTAGCCCAATCTGAAAGGATGCTTGAAAATATCAGTGTGCTATTATCGGAAGCCGACTGCACTTTGGATGATGTGGCACATATGATAATATATCTTCGGGATATCGCTGATCACAATGTTGTGGCTAAGATAATGAACGAAAGATTGCCAAATATCCCAAAAGTTGTTGTTTTGGCTCCAATATGTCGTCCTTCATGGCTGATTGAGACAGAGTGTTTCGCGATAAAAGAAATTCACGACTGTAGGTATAACAAATATTAATTTAACAGCAGGAGTTTCTTGCTACCTCCGAAGATATCAAAACTTACATTGGCGCAAAATAAACAATCTGATATGAATAACAATGGAATGATGGAGCTAATTGAGATACTCCACAAAGAGAAATGCTCCTGCGTGATACAAAACGACGAGCGAATTGTATTGTGTCATCAACGAGGAGTGAAAGATCTATTTGATCTCCTCATGAATGATAAGAATTTGCTTGAGGGCGCAATTATAGCTGATAAAGTCGTTGGGAAAGGAGCGGCCGCTCTGATGATAGAGGGTGGCGTAAAAGAAGTTTATGCGGATGTCATCAGCGAGCCTGCGCTGTCGCTCTTTAAATCTGTCGGAATGCCGATTGACTACAAGGAATGTGTGCCCAATATAATAAACCGTACCGCCACAGGAATTTGTCCGGTGGAGTCTATCTGCTCCGAGTGTATCACGGCTTCAGAATGTATCCCTCTAATTGAAAAATTTATTTTTTCTATAGCAAAGTGAACCAACCGGTATATTTCCACGTTGAAATGTACACAAACAAAATCGTTTAATTATAAAAACATTATCAACGTATGAGAAGTATTACTACATTTGATCTTCAGTATGCCCACCGTTTCTACGGATTCAAGGGTGAGGCACAGTACCTTCACGGCCACACAGGAATTATGACCATCGAAGTGGAAGATACCGTTAATGAAGGTGTAAACATGGTCTTCCCATGCAACGAGATTCGAAAAACCGCCTGGGCTGTGCTCCAGAACTTCGACCACGCGCTCGTGCTCAGGGAGGATGATCCCCTACTTCCGGCTATCCTCGGTGTATATGAAAAACAGGGCATCCTTAATGGCTCTCCTCAGAACACAATGAAGGGTGAGGCATTTAAAACTGAATTGGCAACGGCCTACCCCGATGCCCGTCTGGTAGTCACCAAAGAGACAATGACGGTTGAGGGTATGATTAAGATCGTATATGATCTGCTTAAGGATAAACTCAATATCGTTAAGATTAAGTTTACAAGCGGTGTGAACGCAGCCTCCATGAAATTTGAGACACACAACGACATCGACCGCTGCCCTCTTTGCGGCATCGCTCTCAACGAGAACGGCGTTTGCCCGAAGTGCGGATACAAGAAGAAATAACAATTCCGATAGCTCAAAAAAAGAATCCGGCAAAAGCTGTCTTCACAGCTTTTGCTGGATTCTTTTTCATACACTGCAAAAGAGTTTATACACTACAAAAGCGCCCTGCGGTTTCGGACTCCGCAGGGCGCTCTCATATATAATCAGTAATTTTATTTCTCGCTGTAGATGGCCGTCCATCAGGCGGTCTGTCGGATCAGTTCATTGCGATCTCCTCAGGATTGTCGGTGAGCTGGAGAGCTGCATATTCATCTTTGTTGGCTACAACAAGACGGTTGTACTCTCTCAAGCCAGTACCGGCCGGGATAAGGTGACCGCAGATCACATTCTCCTTCATGCCCTCAAGATAGTCGGTCTTGCCGTTGATGGCAGCCTCATTGAGCACCTTGGTGGTCTCCTGGAATGACGCAGCCGACATGAAGCTTGAAGTCTGAAGAGCGGCACGGGTAATACCCTGAAGAATCTGCTCCGAAGTGGCGGGCACAGCATCACGCACCTGCATGATGCGGAGGTCTTTACGCTTGAGAGCCGAGTTCTCGTCGCGGAGCTTGCGCACAGTGATGATCTGACCTGCAAGATATGTGGTGGAATCACCGGCATCGGTAATCACCTTCTTGCCCCAGATATTGTCGTTCTCCTCCATGAACTCAAGCTTGTCTACCACCTGCTGCTCAAGGAAGCGGGTGTCGCCCGGATCAAGGATATTAACCTTACGCATCATCTGACGCACGATCACCTCGAAGTGCTTGTCGTTGATCTTCACACCCTGCATACGGTAGACATCCTGAACCTCATTCACGATATAATCCTGAACGGCTGTGGGGCCCTTGATGTTAAGGATGTCGGCCGGAGTGATATGTCCGTCGGAGAGCGGAGTGCCGGCACGCACGAAGTCGTTCTCCTGTACGAGAATCTGCTTCGACAGCGGCACGAGATATTTCTTCTCCTCGCCAAGCTTCGATGTTACAGAGATCTCACGGTTGCCTCGTTTGATCTTACCGAACTTAACCTCACCATCGATTTCGCTGACAACTGCAGGATTGCTCGGGTTGCGGGCCTCGAAGAGCTCGGTGACACGGGGAAGACCACCGGTGATATCACCGGCATTACCGGCTGCACGCGGAATCTTCACGAATACCTCACCGGGAGTGAGTACGTCGCCCTCCTCTATAAGAAGGTGTGCTCCAACAGGAAGAGAATATGTGCGCACGAGATTACCCTCGTTGTCATAGAACTCAGCGGCAGGCACCTTGGTACGGTCTTTCGACTCAGTGATGATCAGGTCGCGGAGGTTGGTGGCATCATCACGCTCGATGCGATAGGTGAAGCCCTCCTCCATATTCTCGAAGCGAACCTTACCACCCTCCTCAGCCACGATAACGGCGTTGAAGGGGTCCCACTCGCAGATCATGTCGCCTACCTTGACTTCGTCGCCATCCTTGAAGTAGAGCTTCGAACCGTAAGGTATGTTGGCGGTGGTGAGAACGATGCCTGATTTCGGCTCTACGATACGCATCTCCGCCATACGGCCTACCACGATATCCACACCATCCTTATTCTTGACTGTACGGAGCTCGTCAATCTCAAGACGGCCGTCATATCTTGAAGTTACATCCTTCACAGCGGCAACGTTGCTTGCAACACCACCGACGTGGAATGTACGGAGAGTAAGCTGGGTACCGGGCTCACCGATCGACTGTGCGGCAATCACGCCCACTGCCTCACCCTTCTGCACCATACGGTGGTTGGAGAGGTTGCGGCCATAACATTTGGCACACACACCCTTCTTGGATTCACAAGTGAGAACCGAACGGATCTCCACCACCTCGATCGGGCTCTTCTCGATACGGTCGGCGGCAGCCTCGGTGATCTCCTCACCGGCCTTAACGATGATCTCGTTGGTGTAGGGATCAACGATGTCGTGTACTGACACACGGCCAAGGATACGCTCGCTGAGTGAGGCCACAACCTCCTCGTTGTTCTTGATCTCTCTACATTCAAGGCCACGGAGCGTGCCACAGTCCTCCTCATTGATGATCACATCGTGAGCCACGTCTACGAGACGGCGGGTAAGATAACCGGCGTCGGCGGTCTTAAGAGCGGTATCCGCAAGACCCTTACGCGCACCGTGGGTAGAGATGAAGTACTCGAGCACTGACAGACCCTCCTTGAAGTTCGCAAGAATCGGGTTCTCGATGATCTGTCCACCCTCGGCACCTGCCTTCTGGGGCTTGGCCATAAGACCACGCATACCGGAGAGCTGACGGATCTGGTCTTTTGAACCACGGGCTCCTGAGTCAAGCATCATGTAGACGGAGTTAAAGCCCTGCTGGTCTTCCTCCATGTGCTTCATAAGGGTGCTCGAAAGCTTATTGTTCACATGTGTCCAGATATCGATCACCTGGTTGTAGCGGTCTTTCTCACCGATAAGACCCATGTAGAAGTTGTTCATCACCTCCTCTACCTTGGCATGTCCCTCTGCCACGTATGCTTCCTTCTCATCCGGGATGATCACATCACCGAGGTTGAATGAAAGTCCGCCACGGAACGCCATCTTGTAACCGAGGTTCTTGATATCGTCGAGGAAGTGGGCCGAACGGGTCACACCACAAGTCTTGATCACCTTGGTGATGATGTTGCGGAGTGATTTTTTGGAGATGATCTCATTTACATAGCCGATCTCCTTAGGCACAAACTGGTTGAAGAGTATGCGGCCTACAGAGGTATTCTCTTTAAGCACCTTCACCGGATTGCCATTCTCATCGACATCATCCACGAGAACAGTCACAGGAGCGTGAAGTGTCACGCGGCCCTCATTGTAAGCGATCTCTGCCTCTTCAGGACCATAGAACTTAGCTCCCTCACCTTTATCCCCCTTACGGAGCTTGGTGATATAGTAGAGACCGAGCACCATGTCCTGCGAGGGGACGGTGATAGGTGCGCCGTTTGCGGGGTTAAGGATATTGTGGGCGCCGAGCATCAGCATCTGTGCTTCAAGGATAGCCTCATTGCCAAGGGGAAGATGCACAGCCATCTGGTCGCCGTCGAAGTCGGCGTTGAATGCCGTACATGCGAGCGGATGGAGCTGGATTGCCTTACCCTCGATCATCTTGGGCTGGAAAGCCTGGATGCCGAGACGGTGAAGTGTCGGGGCACGGTTGAGAAGCACGGGATGACCTTTCATTACATGCTCAAGGATATCCCATACCACAGGCTCCTTGCGATCTACGATCTTCTTCGCGCTCTTCACAGTCTTCACGATGCCGCGCTCGATGAGCTTACGGATAATGAATGGCTTATAGAGCTCGGCAGCCATAAGCTTGGGAATACCGCACTCGTGCATCTTCAACTCAGGACCGACGACGATTACCGAACGAGCGGAATAATCGACACGCTTACCGAGAAGGTTCTGACGGAAACGGCCCTGCTTACCCTTGAGGCTATCGGAAAGAGACTTCAACGGACGGTTGACATCGCTCTTCACGGCAGATGCCTTACGGCTATTGTCAAGAAGTGAGTCGACAGCCTCCTGAAGAAGACGCTTCTCGTTGCGGAGAATCACCTCGGGAGCCTGAATCTCGATCAGACGCTTGAGTCGGTTGTTACGTATAATCACGCGACGATACAAGTCGTTGAGGTCGGAAGTTGCGAAACGTCCGCCATCGAGTGGCACGAGAGGACGAAGTTCCGGCGGAATCACCGGCACGGCCTTGAGCACCATCCACTCCGGCTTGTTGCGGTCTTGTGACGCAAGGAAGGAATTCACCACCTGCAGACGCTTCAGAGCCTCTGCCTTGCGCTGCTGCGAACCGTCGATGTTTGCCTTGTGGCGAAGATCGGCAGCCAGATGAACGAGGTCGATCTCCTTGAGAAGATCGTAGATGGCCTCGGCTCCCATCTTGGCGATGAATTTGTTGGGATCGTCGTCAGGAAGCTGCTGGTTCCCCTCGGGAAGTTTCTCAACTATGTCGAGATACTCCTCCTCAGTGAGAAGGTCAAGCTTGGCCAGACCACTCGGTCCCGGATTGATCACGACGTAGCGCTCGTAATAGATCACTGCGTCGAGCTTCTTAGAGGGAAGACCTAAAAGATAGCTGATCTTGTTGGGAAGAGAGCGGAAATACCAGATGTGAGCCACGGGCACAACGAGCTCGATGTGACCCATTCTCTCACGGCGCACCTTCTTCTCAGTGACCTCAACGCCGCAATGGTTGCAGACGATGCCCTTGTAGCGGATACGTTTGTATTTGCCGCAATGACATTCGTAGTCTTTAACCGGACCGAAAATCTTTTCGCAGAAAAGACCGTCGCGCTCCGGTTTGTAGGTGCGGTAGTTGATGGTCTCCGGCTTGAGTACCTCACCGCTACTCTTGGCCTTGATCTCCTCAGGAGATGCAAGACCAATAGTAATCTTGGTGAAGTTGCTCTTTATCTTGTTGTCTTTCTTTAAAGCCATATTATGATGTTCTTCCTTAGAATATTTCTTGTTTATTCGAGTGTGATGCTCAATCCAAGGCCACGAAGCTCGTGGAGAAGCACGTTAAGCGACTCGGGGATGCCGGGATTTGGCATTGTGTCGCCCTTAACGATTGCCTCATATGCCTTGCTGCGGCCCATGACATCGTCACTCTTGATGGTCAGGATCTCCTGAAGAATATGGGCGGCGCCGAAGGCTTCAAGCGCCCAAACCTCCATCTCACCAAAACGCTGACCACCGAACTGTGCTTTACCGCCAAGTGGCTGCTGTGTGATGAGTGAGTAGGGACCGATGGAACGTGCGTGCATCTTATCCTCAACCATGTGGCCGAGCTTAAGCATGTAGATCACGCCTACGGTTGCAGGCTGGTCGAAACGGTCGCCGGTGCCTCCATCATAAAGGTAGGTCTTGCCATATCTCGGAATACCGGCCTTGTCGGTCCATTCGTTGAGGTCGTCAAGACTCGCACCATCGAAGATAGGAGTCGCGAATTTCTCGCCAAGCTCTCTACCGGCCCAGCCGAGCACTGTCTCGAAGATCTGACCGAGGTTCATACGAGAAGGCACACCCAGCGGGTTAAGGCAGATATCCACAGGAGTACCATCCTCAAGGAATGGCATATCCTCCTGACGAACCACTCGTGACACAATACCTTTGTTACCGTGGCGACCTGCCATCTTATCACCTACGCCGATCTTACGCTTCTTGGCGATATAGACCTTGGCCATCTGCATGATGCCGGAGGGGAGCTCATCGCCGATCGTGATGTCAAACTTCTTGCGACGAAGTTCGCTGTCGATCTCCTTGCTCTTGCGGAGGTAATTGGTGATGAGAGCCATCACCATCTTGTTGATGCGCGGATCATCAGTCCAGTTGGCAAGGTTGATGGTCTCGTAATCGATGTTGCCGAATGTCTGGTCATCGAAACGGGCACCCTTCGGGATGATATCCACGCCTATGAAGTCTTTGACTCCGGCAGATACCTTTCCTTTGAGAAGGGTCTGCATCTTGCTTACCATTATCTCCTTGAGCTCATCCTGCTTCTCCTCATATTTCTCGTCGAGAATCGGGAGCTGAGCATTGGCGCTCTTCTTGCTGTTCTTCTTCTTGATGGCACGTGAGAAAAGGTTGGTGCCTATCACCACACCCTTCAGAGAAGGTGAAGCTTTAAGTGAAGCATCCTTAACATCGCCGGCCTTATCACCGAAGATGGCGCGGAGAAGTTTCTCCTCAGGGGTCGGATCGCTCTCACCTTTCGGTGTGATCTTACCGATCATGATATCGCCCGGAACCACATGGGCACCTACACGGATGATGCCACGCTCGTCAAGATCCTTTGTAGCATCCTCACTCACATTCGGGATATCGCTTGTGAGCTCCTCCATACCACGCTTGGTCTCGCGCACCTCAAGTGTATATTCATCCACATGGATAGAAGTGAGGATATCCTCTCTCACCATGCGCTCGTTGAGCACGATAGCATCCTCATAATTGTAGCCTTTCCAGGGCATGAACGCCACTTTGAGGTTACGTCCGAGTGCAAGCTCACCCTTCTCTGTGGAATAACCCTCGGTAAGGATGTCTCCCTTCTCCACTCTCTGGCCAACTGCACAGATAGGACGCAGGTCGATTGTTGTGCCCTGGTTGGTGCGGCGGAACTTCGGAATCTTATAATCTTTGGTAGCAGATTCAAATTCCACGAATTCCTCATCCTCAGTGCGGTCATATTTGATGGTGATGCGGGTGGCATCGACATATTCTATCACACCGGCACCCTCGGCCATGATCTGAGTGCGTGAATCCTGGATAAGCTGACCCTCGATACCTGTGCCAACGATAGGAGCCTCACTTCTGAGAAGAGGAACTGCCTGACGCATCATGTTAGATCCCATGAGGGCACGGTTAGCATCATCGTGCTCAAGGAAGGGGATCAACGAGGCCGCTATGGAGGCAATCTGAATAGGTGCCACATCCATGAGTTCCACCTGCTCCGGCGCTACAATCGGGAAGTCGGCATCCTCGCGTGCTTTCACACGGCTGTTGATGAAGCTTCCGTCATCGTTAAGGGGCGCATTACCCTGAGCGATCATCTTACCCTCTTCAATCTCTGCGGTCATATAAACCACTTCATTATTGTTGAGGTTTACCTTACCATCTTTTACCTCACGGTAAGGAGTCTCGATGAAGCCGAGGTTGTTGATCTTCGCATAGACACAAAGTGAGGAAATAAGACCGATGTTAGGACCCTCAGGGGTCTCGATCGGACAGAGACGTCCATAGTGAGTGTAGTGTACGTCTCGCACCTCGAAGCCCGCACGCTCACGGGAAAGACCGCCGGGGCCAAGGGCCGACATACGGCGCTTGTGAGTGATCTCCGCCAGAGGATTGGTCTGGTCCATGAACTGAGAGAGGGCGTTTGTGCCGAAGAATGTATTTATTACGGAAGATATAGTCTTCGCGTTGATAAGGTCGATTGGCTTGAACACCTCATTGTCGCGCACATTCATACGCTCACGTATTGTGCGTGACATACGTGCGAGGCCAACGCCAAACTGATTGTAGAGCTGCTCGCCCACTGTGCGCACACGGCGGTTGCTGAGGTGGTCGATATCGTCTACATCGCTCTTTGAATTTATCAGTTCGATAAGATACTTGATAATTGCTATGATATCCTCACGGGTGAGCACTTTGACATCATCGGGAGTGTCAAGACCAAGTTTCTTATTAATTCTGAAGCGTCCCACCTCGCCAAGGTCGTATCTTTTCTCCGAGAAGAAGAGATTATATATAACCTCGCGGGCAGATGCATCGTCCGGTGGCTCCGCGTTACGGAGCTGTCGGTATATATACTGGATAGCCTCTTTCTCTGAATTGGAGGTATCCTTCTGAAGCGTATTGAAAATTATGCTGTAGTCTACCGCACTTACATTCTCTTTCTCAAGAAGCACAGTTTTCACACCGCTTTCAATGATAGCGTCGATATTGTCTTCGCTAATCTCGGTGCCACGGTCAACTACAATTTCGTTTCTTTCCAGAGAAACGACCTCGCCGGTTGCTGAGTCGGCATAATCCTCGATCCAGCTCTTGACGATACGTCCTGCAAGCTTACGACCAATAGCCTCCTTAAGGTTAGCCTTTGTAACCTTAACCTCCTCAGCGAGATCAAATATCTGGATAATATCTTTGTCACTTTCAAGGCCTATCGCACGAAGAAGTGTAGTGACAGGAAGTTTCTTCTTACGGTCGATATAGGCATACATGACATTATTGATGTCAGTTGCAAACTCTATCCAGCTTCCACGGAACGGGATGATACGGGCAGAGTAAAGCTTTGTGCCGTTGGCATGAGTGCTTTGTCCGAAAAAGACACCCGGTGAACGGTGAAGCTGTGACACTACGACACGCTCGGCACCATTTATCACAAATGTGCCCTGCTCTGTCATATAAGGGATAGGACCTAAGTAGACGTCCTGTATGGTGGTGTCGAAATCCTCATGGTCCGGATCCGTGCAATAAAGCTTCAGCTTAGCCTTGAGGGGCACACTGTAAGTGAGGCCTCTTTCAAGACACTCGTCGATCGTGTAACGCGGAGGATCGATATAATAATCGAGAAACTCCAATACGAAGTTATTACGTGTGTCGGCAATAGGGAAGTTCTCCGCGAATACTTTATAGAGCCCCTGATTTTTTCTATCTTCCGGCGGCACGTCGAGCTGAAGGAAATCTTTGAAACTCTTCAGCTGAACCTCCAGAAAGTCGGGAAAAGGGAGCGGATTTTTAATCGATGCGAAGTTTACGCGCGGCTTTTCGGTTAAAATTACTGACATTGGGGTTATTATTTTAGAAAAAATGCGTTTTGAGAAGTGGTGGCAGCTTGAAAAATATAGTAATTTGAATTTAATCACGTCACATGCGGCCTTACCTGTAAACTCATGCTACAATCCGCAATATACGCGCCAAGAAATGTTACAAACTGTCAAATATGCCAAAAAAAGGTTAAGAACGCCACTTCTCGCGCGTTCTTAACCTATTATTAGGGTAAGGGATATCTTACTTAAGCTCTACTTCAGCACCAGCCTCTTCGAGCTGCTTCTTCAGACCCTCAGCCTCAGCTTTGGGAAGACCCTCTTTAACAACGCCGGGTGCGCCGTCAACGAGAGCTTTAGCCTCTTTAAGGCCAAGACCTGTGAGCTCCTTAACGAGCTTAACAACTGCGAGCTTGCTTGCACCTGCTGCTTTGAGCACTACATCGAAGTTAGTCTTCTCCTCCTCTGCGGGAGCTGCGCCTGCTGCGGGACCTGCAGCTACTGCTACAGCTGCTGCGGCGGGTTCGATACCGTACTCATCCTTAAGGATCTGAGCAAGTTCGTTTACTTCCTTTACGGTAAGATTAACAAGTTGTTCTGCAAATGCTTTCAAATCTGCCATTGTAGTATGTGTATTTATTATTTTTTACTTGATTAATTTTCTTTGTTAGACAAGGTCTCCAATACGCCGTGAAGAATATTGCCACCACTCTGAAGGGCGCTGATAACATTCTTGGCAGGGCTCTGGAGAAGAGCGATAACGTCGCCGATAAGCTCGTTCTTGCTCTTGATGTGGCTGAGAGTGTCTAACTGGCTCTCTCCGATATATACGCTTTCTTCTACATAAGCACCCTTAAGCATAGGGAGCGTATCGTTCTTCTGGCGGAACTTCTTGATGAGCTTGGCAGGAGCGTTACCTGTGTTGCTGAGAAGAAGTGTGGTCTCACCATGAAGAAGATCATAGAGTCCGCTGTAGTCTTTGTCGCTGGCTTCAAATGCCTTCTTGAGCAATGTGTTCTTCACACAGAGCATCTTGATATCATCTTTGAAGCAGGCACGGCGAAGTGCGCTTGTCTTCTCTGCGTCAAGACCGCTTGTCTGGGTCAGATAAACGCATGAATACTCTGTAAGCACATTGCCGATTTTCTCAATTATAAGTGATTTATCTTCCTTTTTCATTGCGTCTTGTTTTAGATTAATCAACCACAGACTTAGTCTCGACCTTAACGCCGGGGCTCATTGTGCTTGAAAGATAAATACTCTTGATATATGTACCCTTTGCAGTAGCCGGCTTCAGTTTGATAAGTGTATTGATAAACTCCTTGGCATTGTCGCGCATCTGCTCGGGTGTAAAGCTTACCTTACCGATTGAGGCGTGTACGATACCGGTCTTGTCAACCTTGAAGTCAATCTTACCCTGCTTAACCTCTTTCACAGCCTTTGCAACATCCATTGTCACTGTGCCGCTCTTGGGGTTAGGCATAAGGCCACGAGGACCGAGGATACGGCCCAAAGGACCGAGTTTACCCATTACTGAAGGCTGTGTGATGATAACATCTACATCTGTCCAGCCACCTTTTATTTTGTTGAGGTATTCGTCGAGACCTACGTAGTCAGCACCTGCTTCTTTTGCGGCTGCCTCAGCATCAGGTGTGCAGAGCACAAGTACTCTCACCTGCTTGCCGGTTCCGTGAGGAAGGGATACCACACCACGTACCATCTGATCGGCTTTACGGGGATCGACTCCAAGACGTACGTCGATATCGAACGAAGAGTCGAACTTAGTGAAAGTAATCTCTTTCACCTTCTCTGCTGCTTCGGCGAGCGTATAAGCCTTTCCGGGTTCAATCTTCGACAAAGCTAACTTCTGATTTTTTGTCAGTTTTCCCATTTCTGAAGATTTTTAGATGTTTTCGGGGAATGCCCCTTTAACGGTTATACCCATGCTTCTCGCTGTGCCGGCAACCATTCGCATTGCCGAGTCTAAAGTAAAACAGTTCAAATCAGGCATCTTGTCCTCTGCAATAGTCTTCACCTGATCCCAGCTGATCTCCGCAACCTTGTTTCGGTTTGGCTGCGCAGAACCGCTCTTAAGCTTGGCAACCTCTTTAAGCTGTACTGCCACCGGAGGTGTCTTTACTACAAAGTCAAAAGATTTATCAGTGTAGTAAGTGATTACTACAGGAAGAATCTTACCGGCCTTGTCCTGGGTACGGGCGTTGAATTGCTTGCAAAATTCCATGATATTGATGCCCTTAGAACCTAACGCAGGTCCTACTGGAGGCGACGGATTCGCCGCACCACCTTTTATCTGCAATTTGATCTGTCCAGCAATTTCTTTAGCCATTGTTCTGTTTGTATTAAAATTGTTTGTGCGAGTTTCGATTGTCTAAGTGAAGCGTAACATCATCACGTCAGATTCTCTCAACCTGCGTATTCTCCAACTCAAGATCAGTGGGACGGCCAAATATCTTGACCTCCACCTTAAGCTTCTTTCTATCGGCGTTCACCTCCCTGATCACTCCGGTGAATCCTGAGAACGGCCCGAAATTGACCTTCACAGATTCGCCCTCGTAATACTCGTTTGCTGAATCCTCCTGGGGCATCCTTAAATCATCAGCCGCACCAAGCATTCGCATCACCTCACTCTCCCTAAGAGGCTCCGGCAAGCTTTGCTTGCTACGACCACGCAAAAAATCAATGACATTAGTAGTGTTGCGGAGCTCATAAATTACCTCTCCTGTAAGTTCTGCCTCAATGAAGACATAACCTGAATAGAGATTGCGCTCTTTTACCACTTTCTTGCCATTGCGCGTGGAGTAAATCTTCTCTGTAGGAATCAACACCTGTGAAACGTATTGGCCAAGATTTGTATTCTTGATAGCTGCATCAAGAACTTCTTTGACCTTCGCTTCCTTACCTGAAATGGCACGCAAAACGTACCATTCTTTTTTATTTTCAGCCATTGAACTACAAATTTAATGTTTAAAAACTGATGCTATAGATCAGCTCCATCAGAAGCTCGAAAATCTTGTCGATAACCCAAATAAACACAGCGATGATGATGGAAGCAATCAACACCAGCACTGAACTATTGACAAGCTGCTTCTGAGTTGGCCAAGAAACCTTATAAACAAGCTCGTCATAAGATTCCTTTATATCGTTGATTAATTTCATTTCTTTTTTATGATTTGCACGGGAAGAGAGGCTCGAACTCCCGACACCTGGTTTTGGAGACCAGTGCTCTACCGACTGAGCTATTCCCGTAATTAAGGAGCCTCCAACTAAGCCGAAGGCTCCCATATGTTATTTCTTTAAATTCTTTTCAGAATTAATCGTCGATTACCTGAGTGATCTGACCTGAACCTACGGTACGGCCACCCTCACGGATCGCGAAACGAAGACCCTGATCGCAAGCCACCGGAGTGATGAGCTTAACTTCGATCTCTACGTTATCGCCAGGCATTACCATCTCTACACCCTCCGGAAGAGTGATCTCACCAGTTACGTCAAGAGTACGGATGTAGAACTGAGGACGATATTTGTTGTGGAACGGAGTGT
>CAZEOI010000051.1:0-26047 GCA_964513775.1 uncultured Sangeribacter sp.
TCTGCAATCGCAATAATCTGAGGATCCATAAATACTATGTTGCTTTGGGTTTCACCATACAGTATTAAGCTTCCTGATACAATAAGTAAAGAGGCAAATAGAAAACGCAACACGAGCATAGCGACACCAAATCCTTTAACATTGGGAGTGGATGAAGCGAGCAGAATCTTACTACTTCTGTTTTTCTCAATTTTTTCAGTTTGAGCCTGATTGGAATGACTGCGGATAAATTCCATTGTTGCCTCCGGATTCATTGCTGCTAATGTCTTGCTGACCGGATTTACTGATATGGTTTCGGCTATATTCATAGTGGATTTCAGTTTTAATGTTAGAGTTTTCGGTAAGGCATTACCGAGATAAATTAGTTGTCTGATGAATTGCTTTATCGATGATAACTACATTGGTATAACAATCGTTGTTTAATGTTGGTTGTATGGGTATAGATTATTTTTTAGAAAACTTTGGAAATTGATGAAAAGATATTATCTTTACAACATAATTTCAGAGGCTCATTTAATGTGGGATAGGCGATTGCGCTCTTAACTGCGATTTTTTGAGCAATGGTGTTGAATATTCAGCATTTTCTTAGCATAAGAATAATAATCTGCATGAAACGAATTGGAAAATTATATTTCCGTTATGGCACAATGGGGTCGGCTAAGACAGCTTTACTCCTCACCACTGCATATAACTTTGAGGAGAGGGGCGTGGCTTACCTGTGTTTCAAGCCCGTCACAGACACAAGGGAGCACAGGAGCGTGATCAGAAGTCGCATAGGAATAGAGCGTGACTGCAAATGGATATACAATGACACGGATCTTTACGAGGAAGTGGCTCGAATGCACGATGAGGGAGGGATGATTCCTGAGTGGATGCTTGTAGACGAGGCGCAATTTCTTACGGTTGTTCAGGTGGATCAGTTGGCAAAGCTCGTCGATGACTACGGATGCAATGTGATGTGTTTCGGTCTGCGTACAGATTTTCAGACGAAGCTTTTCCCCGGCTCCCGACGACTTTTTGAGATAGCGGATTCGATAGAGGAGGTGAAATCAACTTGTTCATGCGGACGTAAAACTATTGTAAACGCGCGTATTGACAGCAGAGGAAATATCATCACGGAGGGTGAGCAGGTTGAGATTGGTGGAAATGACCGTTATATGTCATTATGCCGTAAATGCTGGATTGAACGGCGCATTCATAATCTAAGTCAAGGTCAGCTTCCGTTGTAGAATTGAGATTATTAACATGCCGCTGACGACACATCTTGAAGTTGTTTATATTTCCCATGTAAGTGATATTCTATATGAGTTGATCAAGCGGAGACAAAAAGTATTTGGGATATGCTTAATAAAGAGATAAGAGAGGAGATAATTGATCTCATACATAGAGAGGTGGTTCCTGCCATAGGTTGTACAGAACCGGTGGCAGTGGCACTATGTGTGGCTAAGGCAAAGGAATTACTGGGGACTACCCCTGCAAGTTTGGATCTTCGTCTTAGCGGAAATATTATAAAGAATGCCATGGGGGTTGGTATCCCGGGCACAGGTATGATAGGTCTGCCTATCGCTGTAGCTTTGGGCGCTCTTGTGGGCAAATCTGAATATGGCCTTGAGGTGCTCCGGGATGTCACACCGGATGCAGTGGCAGAAGGTAAGGAGTATATAGCCGAGGGGAGAATCAACATAAGTCTTTGTGAAGATGCTCCTTCCAATCTTCATATCGACGTGAAAGCAGTTGGTGCGGATGGATTGGAGAGCCGGGCCGTAATATCGGGATCTCATACTGGTTTCGTTTATCTCAGCAAAGGGAAAGAAGTTCTACTTGACAATACCGGATGCAGCGAGGCAGATGCTTCACATGGAGAGGATGACGTTACATTGAATCTCAAGATGGTTTACGACTTTGCCACAGAGAGCCCTCTTGATGAATTACGTTTCATACTCGAAGCCAAGCGACTTAATAAGGCGGCAGCCGAGCTGGCGCTCAACAATGACTATGGCCACTGTCTCGGTGCCACGATTCGGCATAGTGGCTTACGATGGTTTGGTGACTCTCCATTAGATCATATGATGAGTTATACCTCGGCTGCGTGTGATGCTCGTATGGGAGGGGCTCAGATAGCGGTGATGTCGAATTCCGGAAGCGGAAATCAAGGAATATGCGCTACGATGCCTGTGGTAAGTTTTGCTGAAGATATGAATGCTTCCGAAGAGCAACTAATCAGGGCTCTGATATTAAGCCATCTCACAAGTATCTATATCAAACAGAGTCTTGGTCGGCTTTCTGCCCTCTGCGGTTGCGTCGTGGCATCAACCGGAGCATCCAGCGGTATAACCTTTCTTATGGGAGGTAAATATAAAGAGATATGTGCGGCTGTAAAGAATATGATAGCGAATCTCACCGGAATGATATGTGATGGAGCCAAACCCTCTTGCTCCATGAAAATAACGTCGGGGGTTTCTACGGCTCTCATGTCGGCCATGCTGGCTATGGAAGGCCGTTATGTGACAGCGGCTGAGGGAATCATAAGTGATGATGTGGATGAGTCAATTAAAAATCTCACATCTATAGGCAGAGAGGCCATGCAGGAGACGGATCGCCTTGTGCTTTCCATCATGACCGGTAAATAATACTTCACTGTCGCGATTAGCAATTTGTCAGTGTTCAAACCATAGCAGTTCAATTTTCACTTTATATGGTGTTGCTGTCATTTTAGGTTCAGGACCCAAGTGATAGAAGAATGTTTGCTGCTGATCCCACGATTCTATTGATGTTATTCTCGTCTCTCCCGGAGGCACGATACAATCGGTTTCAGCTTCACGTGCATGCAACATCCTGTTTTGAAGGTCGAGGTACGTTAGTCGTATCCCGACCTTGCTTATTATTGAATCGGAGTTATTGGTTATATGGAAACTCTCTTTCTTGGCTTTGGCGGGTTTGTCATAACCGGAAAATCTTATGACATCAGAAGATGTGCTGTCGACAAAAATTCTTACTGTCTTCCGTTGGTTTTCATTTGAGGAAGCAGTAGCTGATTTCTTTCCCATCCCTTTATTGATTTCTATTTTATGAGTCTGTTTGATCTTTCGTGCTGATAGTGTAAAGGGTAGAATAAGCAAAATCGGCAATAGAAGGAAAAGAGGGTTGATTCTAATGTTTTGCATTTATTTTGATATGATTTTCCGTAAGGATGAATAGATAGGAATACACCACCAATCAATTAATTGTAGGTAGCTACTTAGATAATACGCTATGACTTAGAGGAAGAGGAGATCGCGAGTCAGAGATAGCGGGGACGACGTCGGGAAGAGCCATTGCCATCGTAAGATGGATACACTTTCACCATTCCTACTGAGGGGGAATTGTTTGAGCCGGAAGTGCCGGATGAAGATCCGTTGATTCTCACTATTCTCCATAATTTTGGAAGAAGAGTAGATGGATTGAAAGTGAAGCGAAGATTGAATTTGGGTTTATCTTTTTTCAAAATCAAGGTCTCACCTTCATCGCCTAATGTGGCAGAGACTGCTTTAGGTTTCAGCAACCCGGATGCGCCACGTTCGGTATAGAGTGAGATGTCAAACTTCTTACGTTCCGGAGAGGCTGACAACGAACCTAACAGATCTCCGGGCCGTAGCCTTACATCATCTGATTCAATCACGTGTATATCGTAAATCGGAAGACTTGATAAGGATAGGGCATTACGTCTTGCAATCAACACTGTAACTCCGTCGTCCGGATAGATCCAGATACCTTCAGGATCTTCCAAAGCAGTCGAGTCGCAGTAGGCCTTTGCCGCGTCGATATCATATAACACCGGGGGACTTGCTTGAGAAGAGAAATGACCGACACAGACTGCCAGAGCCATTGTTATGGCTATAAGTCTATGTCGGTCATATATTTTAGAGAAATATAATCTCATTTTATTTGGTAGAGAATGTATAGGAGAGACCAAAACTCAACACCTCTCTGAGCATGAAGTGCTTCCAACTCGAATTGGTCTCGGATGACGTATCATACCTCATGTGTACATAGATCTGGGTTGAGAGAAACTTGTTGATGTCGAAGTTGAATGTGTGTTCCCAGTCACCGAGGAAATAGCTGTAGTCTGTGAATAGGAAGAGACGGGTCTTGTAATTGATATTGTATCGTATCTTCCAGTTCATATTGAACTCCGCATTACTACCTATCTCACTATGTGTGCTTCTGGTAGGTTTAATATTAAACTGTGCGTGATCAATCAGATTGTTAATACAGGTCTTCAAGTTGTAGGAGAGGGGAGAGATAGTAGCGGTAAACTCGATATTATTCTTCTTGAGAGAATAAGACATACCGAGACCGAGGTTAAAGTCGCCGGGAGATAGGAATGACGCCTTCAAATCGTTGGAATTTGATTTGTAATTCTTGAAAATCTGTGTCTTGAATTGGGCATTAAATGAATAATACCATTTCTGGAAAGCCTTAAGACCGGTGTTTAGGTTCCATTGGAGCACATCTTCTGAAATAGAGTAATCGTGCACCTGATCCTGAGGTGTGGAGTTGAGACCTAACTTATAGGAAAGATTACTCTGGAAAAGAAGATTAGGATGATAAACCTGGTTAAGTTGTACGTTCCAGTTAGCTCCCAAAAGGAGAGCCAGATGATTATTACCACCCTGATACCAGTTGTCGGAAACAAAGGCCTGCGAAAATTGTGCAAAAGCGTTGAATGTATGCAGCCAGTGAATTTTATTTACGACCTCTTCCGGCAAGATAGCCTTGTCGGTCTCTACCTCAGGAAGATCGAGTTTACGGATATAAGCCATCAGAGTGACATCATCATCGGGGAGGGTGGGAGGCACAGGAAGATCCCAATAAGCAAAATCTATATATTTGGGTCGTGTGATCATGGAGGCATACATGAGGTCTTCCTGTCGGCGCATCTGGGTGACGGCATCTAACAGCCATTCCGGAGTATATTCCGGATTTGTCACATTATAGGTAGCCGCCGGAAGTTCCTCTTCAACCAACAATTCTTCATCGATATCGTCAATACCGGTGTTGACATAAGTGGAATCTCCCCTTAGTCGGTTTATGAATTTGCGTACGAGCTTTTCTGTAGTGTCGTTGGTGGCTACAGATAATCCCGGATAATTCGGAGTGTAGTCAAAATCATACTTCCTGTTGGCATTGATGTGGCGAAATCCTGTGAATATCCAAGGTCCATTCACTTTGTTGAAATCAAGTTTATCAACCTGAATGGTATCGATAGCCGAGAGGAGGTCATCCAGTTCTCTTGCAACGAAGAGTGTGGAATCGACAAGTGGCGTGTTTTCCTCAACCACAGGAGGGACAAAAGACCGTAGATTTTTCTTTTGCGCATCCAGAGATTGGGTAAGGCCCATTGAGAGAGAGAAAGCAGACAGGAGCGCAATCATTTTGGCTGACTGTTTCATTCGTCTTTGATTTAAGTTAGTTATACTTAAGAATATTTAGTGGAAGTAGAGTGGAGAAGAGTGGAGAAGAGTGGTGCATGACATGATCATCTTCATGTCTTCGGAGAAGAAATTTGACAGTCACCATGGAAATCAATTATTGAAATCCATGGTGACATATCGGTATCATTTTGACAGAAGCTTATCGTATTCTTTCGAATTAATGAGTTGTAAAGCCTCTTTGAAGATTGGGTCGTAGGTGTTATATACCTTAAAATAGGTGGCATTGTCATATATATCCCTACCTATCAGGGCTTTCAGAATCATAGAGAAAAGAGGAGTGCTTCGGAGGGCCTCTTCTTTATCAAACTCTACGCCCTCCTTTGCGGCCATATCATAGAGAGTCTGGAGCATGACGGGTGTAACTTCAAAACGGTTTACGAAGTCGGTGTCGTCGGGGTATTCCTCTTTCACACTATTTCGGTTCTCATCAACATACTTGATTGCAAAACGATTTATGAGTCCTTTCGCCATCACGTTACGATAATACTTCGTATTGTCGGTCGTGTCGAGTGCTACGAATTTATCGGGCGATATGCCACCTCCGCCATAAATAGGGCGGTGAAGTTTGAGAGTCGATACTTTCAGAGAGTCGATATATTTGATAGAATCTTGATGCATCAATTCTCCTCGGTTAAAGCGCTCAAGAATATCTTCCTGATATGCTTTCTGATCACCTTTTTCATAAGGCTTCTGTATGTCGCGGCCCGATGGAGTATAATAATGAGCCACTGTGAGGCGTATCATTGAGCCGTCAGGGAATGGTATGGGGCGTTGCACAAGACCTTTACCGAATGTGCGACGTCCTACAACAAGACCACGATCCCAATCCTGAATCGCACCGGAAGTAATCTCTGAAGCTGAAGCGGAATATTGGTTAGCCATTACTACGAGGCGTCCATCGGCAAACAGAGGCTTTGAGCCTGAAGGCTTTGTCTTAAGATCCTGACGTTGAGAGTTAGTGCCTTGAGTATAGACGGCAAGCTGACCCGGCTGCAGGAATTCTCCAAGAAGATCCACGGCAGCATTCAGGTAGCCGCCGCCATTGTCAACGAGATCGAGGATAAGGCGATCCATCCCCTGAGCCTTGAGATCTTTCAAGGCTGTCTGTACCTCATGGGCTGTCTCAGCCGCGAAACGGTTGATGCGTAGATATCCGGTTTTGGGATCCACCATATAGGCTGCATCCACACTATATATAGGTATGTCGGCGCGAGTGATAGTGAAATCTATAGTGTCGCGTTTTCCTTCCTGACGGCGAAGAACCTTGACATCCACCTCCGAGCCTTTGGGACCGCGAAGACGCTTCATAATCTGGGTGTTCTTCATCCCGACTCCGGCAATTACAGTGTCGTTGACGGAGATAATGCGGTCGCCGGCAAGGATGCCAACTCTCTCCGAAGGACCACCACTTACAGTCTGAATCACATAAAGGGTGTCTTGATCCATATTGAATGAGATGCCGATACCACTGAAATTTCCGGCGAGAGGCTCATTAAGTTCGCGAGTCTCTTCAGGGTTGGAATACTGTGAGTGAGGGTCGAGACCTTCGAGCATGCCCTTGATGGCATCCTCTACAAGTTTTGATTCGTTGACAGTGTCTACATAAAACTGTGAAATAGCCGCTTCGGCCATTCTTAGCTTCTGATTCTGATTGATATTCTGAGCACCGGAAATAGCGGAGGCTCCCATGAAGAGCACAGCTGATCCGATAAATAAGAGTGTCTTTTTCATATATAAGTAATTTTTATCAGGAGATCACCTCCGGCAATGGAAACTCCCCGGCTATATATTCCGAAGCATCCACACCATTATGTAGCAGCTCCCTCACCATTGAGCTGGAAACAAAAGCAAGATCCGGCTCGCTAATCAATAAGACTGTGTCAATCCCAAAAAGTTTACGGTTGGTGTCGGCAAGATTCTTTTCATATTCAAAATCTATTGTGCTCCGCACACCCCGAAGAAGCACACCTGCTTCGATCTCTTTTGCAAAGGTTGCCGTGAGTCCTGAATAGGCCTCAACCGTCACATTGGAATTATAAGCATAAAAATCTCTGATGGCTCTAAGACGTTGGGCCACGCTCCATTCTCCGGGTTTATGCTCATTGAAGCCGATGCCGATCACTATATGATCAAACATTTTCAACGCCCGTTCTACTATAGAACAATGACCAATGGTGAAAGGATCGAAACTTCCCGCAAAGAGTGCTTTCATATTTCAGAATCGTCCTCCACCACGAGATTGTCTATGATAAAATTCTGACGTTCCATAGTGTTCTTACCCATATAGAACTCAAGAAGTTTGTCAACGGTGTCGTCGCGCTTCAGTTTAACCGGATCAAGACGCATATTAGGGCCGATAAACTCGGCAAACTCCACATCATTGATCTCACCCAAACCTTTGAATCGGGTGATTTCGGCATTATTCCCGAATTTTGCGATAGCTTTTTCTCTTTCTTCGTCGGTATAGCAGTAATACGTATCCGGTTCCGCACTTTCGTCGGATTTATTTTTCTTCTTCTTTTTGGTCTTGTTGCGTCGTGTGGCATTTTTATCGCGCACACGGAAGAGAGGTGTTTGCAGAATATATACGTGTCCTTTTTTAACAAGATCCGGGAAAAACATCAGGAAGAAAGTGATCACCAGAAGACGAATGTGCATGCCGTCGACATCCGCATCAGTTGCGATAATCACCTTGTTGTAACGGAGTCCGTCGATGCCTTCCTCAATATTAAGAGCAGCCTGAAGAAGATTAAACTCATCATTTTTGTAGACCACTTCTTGAGTCATTCCATATGAATTGAGTGGCTTACCTCTCAGTGAGAACACAGCCTGAGTCTCAGCATTACGCACTTTGGTGATGGTGCCCGATGCAGAATCACCCTCGGTGATGAAGATTGATGAATCGTCTCTACGATCTTCTGTCTTGGAGTTAGACTTGAATGTGTCGTTGTAATGAATGCGGCAGTCGCGTAGCTTCCGATTATGCAGACTAACTTTCTTGGCTTTCTCTCTTGCAAGTTTCGCTACTCCGGCCATAGATTTGCGCACTTTCTCACTTGCGGCTATCTTCTTGAGCATAGTTTCGGCTATGTCCGGATTCTTGTGGAGGAAATCGTCAAGTTCCTTTTTTATAAAGTCGCCGATGAATTTGTTTACGGTAACGCTGCTGCCCGGAGCTATCTCCTTGCTTCCCAATTTGGTCTTGGTCTGGCTTTCGAACAATGGTTCCTGAATACGGACACTCACAGCCGCCACCATGCCGTTGCGGATATCTGAAAACTCATAACCCTTTCCTGAGAATTCCTTTATGGTGCGACTTACGTGCTCACGAAAAGCCGAAAGATGGGTGCCACCTTGTGTGGTGTGCTGGCCATTGACGAAAGAATAATATTCCTCACCATATTGATCGGTGTGGGTGAGCACCACCTCGATATCGTCACCCTTTAAGTGGATAACGGGATATAGAGGCTCGGCTGTCATATTCTCTTTCAACAGATCGAGCAGACCATGACGGGAGAGATATCGTTTTCCATTGAAATGAATCTGAAGACCGGTGTTTAGATAAGTGTAGTTGTTCACCATGGTCTCGATAAATTCCATACGGAAATGATAGTCGCGGAATAGAGTGGGATCAGGGAGGAATTGAACTAATGTGCCGTTAGGCTCCTTAGTGTCGGTGGGCTGAGTCTGGTTTACCACCACACCCTTTTCAAAATCCACCTCCACTTTCTTGCCATCGCGCACACTCGCAACCCGGCAATATGATGACAGGGCATTGACAGCCTTCAGACCCACACCATTCAATCCAACAGATTTCTTGAAGTTCTTATCGTCGAATTTTCCACCGGTATTGATTTCGGAAGCCACCTCTCGCACTTTGCCTAAAGGAATGCCTCGTCCGTAGTCGCGGATCGTGACCTCACCCTCTTCCGTAAGAGTTATGTCAATACGTTTTCCGGCACCCATATTGAATTCGTCGATAGAGTTGTCGACCACCTCCTTTATCAATACGTAAATACCATCTTCCGCAAGGCTACCATCTCCGAGCTTGCCTATATACATACCGGGACGACGACGAATGTGCTCGTTCCATTCGAGATGTTGGATTGAGTTATCGTCGTAGTTTGATCTCTGTTCTGCTTCTCCGGCGGGCACTATTCTTTCCGCCTCCATTTCATAAAGACCTTCATCGGCTGTGTCATCAGTTGGCTCCTCCATTTTGTCGGATGTATCCACGTCGTTCACTTCAGCCGAGTCCGGTTCGGTGCCTGAGAAATCGTCAAATTGAAAAAGGTCGTTGCTGTCTGCCATAATAAAGGAGGGAATTTTGCCCCCACGCAAAGTTACAAAAAAAAATCGACAATGCCGACTGTCGATGAATAAAAATCTCAGCTTACGAAGGGAAAGTTGCAACGGATGTCCATATCAATTCTGTTATTGCCACAAATAAAAAAGGAGGGGTGCCGGAGATTAAATCCCTTTGGCACACCCTCCTATGACTTGCAGGTTAGAAATATTTCAGATCGTCTCGGTCACCGGCCATACAAAAGCACGTAGTCCCAGACGTGGCTTGGATTCATCAAGCGCCTTCAGTTTATCCAACACCGGACGCAGACGTGAATCTTCAACTATAGTGAGAATGGCGCCTCCCAATGAGGGCCACGCATGGGAGCCATAATGTGGTTCCCCTTTTACAGAGCCTCTTCCCTGCACCTCGCCAAAAGAGGTGAAGCCACGGCATGAATTCTTCTCAAGAAGATCGAGAATGGCTTCGTGATGAGCCTGATCATAGGCTATGAATATCGCTTGCATAGGTGTATTGCTGATTGAGCCGTAAACTGTTTTCATTGAAGTTTCTTTTGACTTCATTTAAATGACAGTCTTCTTTCTCAGTTTGGAAACTCCGATGAAAACAGTAGCCGGCATTTGAAGATAGATTATTTTGCTTTATTCTCTTTTCTCAGGCGTCGACGTGTGTTTTTCACACCGTTTCCGGCAAACACACAATATAATACCGGCACAAAGAGCAGTGTCAGAATCGTGGAGAAGGTGAGACCACCGATTACCGCCGTGCCCATAGGACGCCACATCTCCGCTCCTTGTCCGCTTCCCACAGCCATCGGCACCATACCGAGGATAGTGGTGAGTGTGGTCATAACCACAGGACGCAGACGTGATTTGCCACCCAATATCACTGCATTCCGAATCGACATGCCTCTCTCTCGGTTGAGCGAGATATAGTCGATGAGCACGATACCGTTCTTCACAACTATACCGATCAGCATGATGGCGCCAATCATACTCATCACGTTAAGAGTGTGGCCTGTCATCCAAAGAATAAGGAATACACCGGAGAAGGCGAAGAGTAATGAGGTCATAATGATGCCGGGATAGGTGAGGCTTTCAAACTGGGCCGCCATTACTATATACACCAGAATGATAATCAGCACGCCGAGCATGAGAAGATCGGAGAATGAATCCTGCTGATCTTCGATAGATCCGGAGAGTCCGATATTGATGCCGGGCGGCAGATGCAGCTCGTCGATCTTAAGTTCGGCCTCAGTCACCACCTCGCTCATAGGCACGCCGTCGACAACGGCTGAGACTGTGATGAGACGTTCGCGGTCTTTACGTTCGATGGTAGGCGGTGTGAAGCGCTCCACAACCTTTCCGAGTTCCTTCACTCTCACTCCGGCTCCTGTGGGGGTATAGATCACGATGTTCTCGATATCTGAGAGTGAGGTTCTGTGTTCTTTGTCATACATCACCTTGATGTCATACTCCTCACCATCTTCACGGAATCTTGATGCAGTGGAACCATTGATGCGGTTGCGGAGGTAATAGGCGGCTGTTTGAAGATTCAAACCATAGAGCGACAATTTTTCACGGTCGAAGTCTACCTGATATTCCGGCTGGTAATCCGAACGTGAGATTATGATATCAGCAGTGCCTGGAATTCCCTCAAGTATCGTCTTCAGCTGTTGTGCCACAGAGTCGGTGGCTGTGAAATCATAACCGTAGATTTCGAAATCCACAGTCTGCTGTCCGCCCATGCCCTGACCACGGCCGCCACCGATGTTCACCTGAGCTTTCTTGAATTCCGGGAATCCCTCGGCTATATCCTTACGCATCCCTTCGGCAATCTCTTTGATGCCACGGTCACGATCGCCCGGATCAAGGAGACGTATATTCATCGAGATGATATGAGAGCCATTGTCAGAAAGAGAGGCGTAGGTGTTGTCGGAGCTGGCCGGACCGACGGTGTAGCTGGAATTGAGAATCTCCGGATATTTTTCGCGCCAGAGAGAGTCGAGCCTGCGTGTGGCATCCTGCGATATCTCAACGCGAGTGCCAATCGGAGTTTCAAGTGACACTCCGAGACGGCCGTCATCCTGAGTAGGGAAGAACTCCGTGCCCACAAACTTCAGCAGGAACAGGGAACCCACGAATATACCCAGACAGACTATGATGGTAATCGCACGGTGAGCAACCACTTTCTTAAGCAGTGAGGCATAACCGTTGTCGAAGCTATCAAGAGCTTTCTCTATCGGGGTGAAGAAGAGGGTGTAGAGTTTGGAGTGTTTATTGTTGAGACGAAGCCACTGTGAGCAGAGCATCGGGGTGAGAGAAAGGGCACAGGTGGTGGAGATTATCATCATGATAGTCACCATCCAACCAAGCTGGCGGAAGAGCACACCGGTCATGCCGGTCACAAGGGTAAGAGGGAAGAACACCGCTATAAGCGTAAGAGTGGAGGCGATTACGGAGATTGCCACCTCGTTAGTGCCATGAACGGCGGCCTGTTTCGGATCCGCACCACGTTCGATGTGGGTTGTGACGTTTTCCAATACCACGATTGCGTCGTCAACCACCATACCGATAGATATGGAGAGTGCCGAAAGGGAGACAATATTAAGAGTGTTGCCTGTAGCGAAGAGATAGATGAAAGAGGCTATCAACGAAACAGGAATTGTGATGACGATGATAAGAGTGGCTCTCCAGCGTCCGAGGAACACGAACACCACAATCATCACAAAGAGTAGGGCGTAGAGCACAGTCTCCTCAAGAGAGGCAATCGTGTTGCGGATGTTGTCTGAGGTGTCGACGATAACGCCTATCTTCACATCGGAGGGTAGATTCTTCTGCAGGCGCGGAAGCATCTTCATAACCTTGTCGGAAATCTGAACGGAGTTGGCCCCGCTTTGCTTCTGGATTATGATCATGGCACCCTCGCGGCCACCTATATATGTCTGTTGCGTGCGCTCTTCGAGAGAGTCGTCTACTTGGGCTACATCTTTCAGATAGACCACTTTGCCGTTGAAGCTCCCCACAGGGAGATTCTCCATCTGCGCCGCTTCGTCAAACTCTCCCTGCACACGAAGAGCATACGTGTTGGAACCGATATCGAATGAACCACCCGGAATGTTGCGGTTCTCAGCACCGATTACGGCAGCGATGGTTTCGATCGAGAGATTGTATGATTCGAGGCGGTTGGGATCGCAATAGATGTGTATCTCTCGCTTTGGAGCACCTGTGATCGAGACAGAACCCACACCGTCGACACGTGCGAGAGGGTTGGCGACCTGATCATCGAGAATCTTGTAAAGACCTGCCATACTCTCCTTTGCCTCCACCGAAAGGAGACAGATAGGAATCATATCGGTTGAGAATTTGAATATGATAGGGTTCTCGCTGTCGTCAGGAAGCGACGATTTCACCATGTCAAGCTTATCTCGCACATCATTGGTGAGCACATCGATATCATAGCCATACTCAAACTCAAGCGTGATTACAGACGTATTTTCTCTTGATTGCGAGGTGATATGCTTTAGATGCTCCACAGAGTTCAATGTATTCTCCAATGGTTTGGTCACGTTCTGCTCGATATCTTCGGCAGATGCACCCGGATACATCGTTATCACCATGATAGTGTTGGTGTCGATGTCCGGATAAAGGTCGATCGGTAGTTTAGCCAGAGAAAAGAGACCGAGAATGATCACCGTCACGAAGCAAAGGGTGGTCATAATGGGCCTTTTTACGGCTGAGGAATATAATGACATCCTGAAAATGATTAGTATTGAAAAAATAGAAATTTTAGAAGAGAGGATGAAATTCAGTAAGGTTTTATTTGGTCACCTCAATTCCGTCGGCAAGACGAGACTGCCCGTAGACCACGACCTCATCGCCATCGTTTACTCCTGAAAGAAGCTCATAGGCATTGCCGAGACGTTGTCCGAGTTCAACCTTGTTGTAAGTAACCTTGCCATCTTTATATACATAGACATAGTGGTTGCCTGAACCGGGTTGCTTCACGACTGCGACATCCGGCACCACGACGTGCTCGGCAGTACCAAGATTCAAAGTTACACGCCCGAACATTCCGGGAAGAATACGGTCGTCAGGATTAGGTACAGTTATCTCCACACCGAATGTGCGGCTGGCGGCATCCACAGTAGGGGATACCATGGTGATATGTCCTGTGAATTCCTCATCACCGTAAGTGTCGAATCTCACTACGGCCGGCATCCCCTTCTTTATGTGGGAGAGTTCACTCTCAGAGACATTGATTATTATCTTCACCGGTTGCACGCGAGCCACAGTAAGAATCGGGAGAGCTCCTGTCATGTCGCCCGGATCATAGTTGCGGGCAGTGACCACACCTGAAATAGGGGAGGTAAGAATGGTGTTTTCACGGATATTGCGTAATGCGCGCTCGGCATTTGCAAGAGTGTTCTGTGCATTGGTGTACTGCAGTTGCATCTGATCGACGTTCTGCTGAGTGCCTCCTCCTATCTTAAGGAGTTCCACAGCACGGTCATAGTTGATCTTGACATTCTCAAGATTAGCTTTGGCATTAGCCACCTGAAGCTCATAAGAGGTGGTGTTGACATCATCGAGCACCGCGAGTTTCTGACCTTTCGACACCCTCATTCCCTCATCTACATATATCTCCTTTATACGGTTAGGGGTAGAGGAGGAGATGTTGTTGATCAACTCGGGCTCAACTGTGGCCGTGTAGACACCCTCCTGCACAACTTCACGACTTGAGACGAGTTCGGTCTTGACAAGCGGTTTCGCCTCCTCTTCGGCTTCGGAGTTAGCTTTCTCAGATCCGGAGCATGCCGTGATAGCAACTGTCAAGCAAATAGCTGCCGGAAAAAAATATTTTTTCATAATCAAATAATTTTAGAGTTAAAGATGTGAATCTCAGTCTACTCCCTTGCCGAGCAGCATATCGAGTTCGGAAGTAGACACCAGATAATTGTAGATGGCCTGAAGATAGGAGAGCTGAGCGGCAGTATTGGCCAATTCGCTGTCACGCAGGTCAAGATAGGAGGCAGCTCCGATCTCGAAGCTTTTCTGCATGATCTGATAGGCTTTCGCAGCCTGACGCACACCCTCTTCGGATGTGGAGATCTGTTTGGCCTCACGGTTGATATTGTCGATTGCGAGATCCACCTGCATATTGAGAGCATTCACAAGGTCCTCGCGCTGCAGATCAAGCTCCTTACGCTGAACTTGAGCCTGTTTGAGGCCATAATATTTCGAACCTCCCGAGAAGATTGGCACTTGCAGGCTGAATCCAACATTACTGAATGGATTGAATTCCTGATTCCTGAAAGGGGAACCGTTGCTCAGAGAGAGCCATGAGAGATTGAAAGAGGCCGCAAGGGTAGGGATCCAAGCGAATTTCTTCATGTCGATATTCTTATCGAGAATCCTCTTCTGAATATCAAGCGATCTTAGAGAAGTGTTGCGTTCTATGGAAGTGTTTGAATCCGACGGGTAAGAATACATTGTAGATTTATAGTCGTCAAGTGTCGACTTTGGTTCAATATCAACTTCTGACGCAATTCCCATCAGCACTTTTAGCTGAAGTGAGCATTGGCGAATGGCTATGTCGGCCTGAAGCAATTCCGGCTCGATGTTTTTGACTTGCACAGAAGAGCGAAGCACATCGTATTCCGAAGCAGTTCCGGCCTTATGTTGTTTCTCATAGATCTCAGCATTCATTACAGCCACATCATAATTCTGTTTCACAACCTCATGAGAGGCCTTTGCCAGCATGAGTGCATAATACGCCTTATTGACATTGTTGATAAGGTCGAGCCGTGATGCCCGGGCACTTTCAAGATTGGCGAGGATCTGAGTGTCGGAAATGCTGATGGCTTTCCAGAGAGTAGGGGCTATCAACGGCATGGAAGCGCTAAATCCAAAATTCCAGCTGTTGTCGGAACCCATCTTCAGACTTTGGCTTTGACCACCCATATTCATGCGGATGGTTTGCAACTCGATAGATCTTTGATAGTTGCCTGAAAAATCAATTGACGGGAACACAGAAGCAAGAGTCTCTTTCTTTGCGTAGTTCACTTTCTTTACCTCCATGTCGGCCACTCTGACCGTCGGGTTATCACGCAAAGCAATCTCTACACATTCCTCTCTCGAAAGCGTCAAGGTCTCAGCCACGGCATTATTAGCCATAGGAAAGAGCAACGCCAAGACAGGTAGTGTCTTAAAAAAAAGTTTCATTTATTATGTAGTAATTTAGTATGATGTCTCGATATGATCTGTCACCTTCTCCAGAATTTCAAGCCCTTTGGAGGTGGATATAGCCCTCAAAAAACTGATACATATAGAGTCGTAGGCTTCGAGCAGTGAAATATCAGGTGGAAAGAATTCCTCCATGCGTTTGAGGGATTCCATCTGAATCCATAACAGGCGGTATTGCAGGGCAAAATTCACATCTTTCCTGAAGAAACCCTGACGAGCTCCCTTTTGGAATACAACAAGGAATTTCTCCAACATTCTTTTCTTGTTGTTTGACGTATGTTGACGAGCCTCAGCGAAGAGAGAATCCATGTCGCGGAAATAATCAACATGCACTCGGCGCATCTCATCCCTATGATAAAGAAATCCTTTAAGGATACCCTCCATAAGGTTTGCAGAGGAGTCAAAAATTTTCTTCAATTCTTCAGAATGACGTTGATGTGAAGCTTCAAGTGCGCTGAGCACCATCTCGTTCTTGCTGTTGAAAATCTCATAAAGGGTGCGCTTCGATATTTGCAGACTGGCGGCAATAGAATCCATTGTAGTGGCTTTAAGACCATGTGTGAATAGAAGTTCGCCAATCGAATTTATCAATCGGTCATAGGCTTCCGGTGTCATGTCATCCTTTGTCATATCAGAATCGTATCTATTTGATTCGCGAAATTAAATAAAAAACTGGAAACTACATTGCAGTTTCCAGTTTTTTGGTAATTTAGAATAATTTATCGGAAAGATTATATCAATGAAGCAGTGAAGGTGGCTAAGATGGCATCCCTATTATATGTCAATCCGGATATGAATTCAAATTTACACATCTTAATATTTATTCAGATTAGTCAGTAGAGCTTAATCCATCAAAGTAAGTCTGCTTCAGCGATCAATACTTTCATTTACATAGCGTGACAACAGGGTGCGTATGAATAAAATCACTTATTCTCAGGAATCGCAAGTTTTGTGCGAAGGTTCTTCAGCATGTCCTTGGTCATGGCATCGAGGTCATACTCAGGTTTCCAACCCCATTCCTCACGGGCGCAACTGTCGTCAAGGCTGTCGGGCCATGAATCGGCAATTGCCTGGCGCAGAGGGTCAAGCTCATATTCCATCTTGAAGCCCGGCACATACTCCTTGATTTTTGCACTGATGATTTCCGGGTCGAAGCTCATGGCTGCGATATTGAAGGAATTACGATGCACGAGTTTTGACGGGTCAGACTCCATAATCTCGACAGCAGCACGGAGTGCGTCGGGCATATACATCATGTCCATGAAAGTGCCCGGCTTAAGGGGACATTTGAACGTTTCACCCTTAACAGCAGAATAGTAGATATCTACGGCATAATCAGTGGTGCCACCTCCGGGAGGAGCGACGTATGATATCAAACCGGGAAATCTCACCGAACGGGTGTCGACACCGAAACGTTTGGCGTAGTAGTCGGAGAGGAGCTCTCCGGAGACTTTGGTGACTCCATAAATCGTCTCAGGACGCTGAATAGTGTCTTGCGGAGTCTTTACGTGTGGAGTCGATTTGCCAAAAGATCCGATTGAGGAGGGTGTGAACACTGCACAGCCTTTCTCGCGTGCCACCTCTAAGGTGTTGTAAAGACCACCTACACCAATTTTCCAGGCTAACTGAGGACGTGCCTCGGCAACCGCACTCAAGAGAGCCGCAAGATTGTAGATGGTGTCTACCTTATATTTATCAACAGCCTCGGCAATCTGAGCCGGGTTGGTGATATCTACAATATGCGACGGACCGCTTTCAAGCAGTGCTCCTTTGGGTTCAGCGCCGGGAATGTATCCCGCTACAACATTACCCTCCGGATAGAGGGAACGGAGTTTCATGGTTAGTTCGGAGCCGATCTGGCCCGTTGCTCCGATTATGAGGATATTCTTCATAATGCAACAATTAACTCTTAGATATGTGTTGGATAAAATCTGAAATAACCGATTATTGAATTTGTTTGAACTTTAATCCGAGCGAGACAAAGTTTAAACAGCGTCAAGGGAGAGAAAAATTACAGCTGAAATCACCGGCAATAATGAAACCTAACTACTTTCGAATTAAAAAATCATCTTTTGTCAATAATTTCTATGCAAAAGTACAACTATTAATCCAAAAAATACTTAACTTTGGGTAAAAATTTTCAGGATAATTTCACCAAGTTAAATTATCCGCTGACAATTTGATATTTACGAAATTCAGTTGTCGGCCTGAAAATGAATTGGCCCATGCTCACGGGCCTCCGACGGTTTTGCTGTCGCTTACGAATAGTTTTAACAACCTTATACTTTTCATCATGTACAACAACTTCAAGCAACATCTGGAGAAAGAGCTTCAGGATATAAAGGACGCCGGCCTTTATAAAAATGAGAGAGTTATCGTATCGCCTCAAAGAGCAGATATAGAGGTGGCAAACACAGAGGGTGAGGTGCTCAATTTCTGTGCCAACAACTACCTCGGTTTGGCTGACAACAGCCGCCTCATAGAGGCAGCCAAGAAAGCTATGGACAACAGAGGATACGGAATGTCGTCAGTGCGCTTCATCTGCGGCACTCAGGATCTCCACAAGGAGCTTGAGAAGGCCATAAGCGACTATTTCAAAACGGAAGACACAATTCTCTATGCAGCATGTTTTGATGCCAATGGCGGTCTTTTCGAGCCATTGTTCACAGAGGAGGATGCCATTATCAGCGACTCGCTCAATCATGCTTCCATAATTGATGGCGTGCGTCTTTGCAAAGCTAAAAGATTCCGCTATAAGAATGCCGACATGGAGGATCTGCAGCGTTGCCTGCAGGAAGCAAAAGACTGCCGGTTTAAGATTATCGCAACAGATGGCGTCTTCTCAATGGATGGCAACGTAGCTCCAATGGATAAGATATGTGAGCTCGCCGAGAAATATGATGCGCTTGTGATGGTTGACGAAAGTCACTCGGCCGGTGTGGTGGGTAAGACCGGTCATGGTGTGGCCGAGCAGTTTGACTGCTATGGCAAGATAGATATTTTCACCGGCACCTTGGGCAAGGCTTTCGGTGGAGCTATGGGTGGCTTCACCACCGGCAAAAAGGAGATAATAGATATGCTCCGTCAGCGTTCACGTCCTTATCTATTCTCCAATTCAGTTGCTCCTTCTATCGTGGGTGCAAGCCTTGAGATGCTCAAGATGCTTAAGGAAAACAATGACCTCCATGATAAGCTTGTAGAGAATGTAAACTATTTCCGCGACAAGATGATGGCTGCCGGTTTCGACATCAAGCCCACTCAGAGCGCGATATGTGCTGTGATGCTGTATGATGCGAAACTATCTCAGGATTTTGCAGCCGAGATGCAGAAAGAGGGTGTGTTCGTAACCGGTTTCTACTATCCGGTTGTTCCGAAAGGACAGGCACGTATACGTGTGCAGCTTTCAGCCGGCCACACAAGAGAGCAGCTTGATAAGGCTATAGCCGCCTTCATCAAGGTGGGGAAGAAGCTCGGGGTGCTCAAGCAGGACTAAACGACAATCAGGCATAATAATGGGGGGGGATACGCCATCATGGCATATCCTCCCTTTATTATCCCTGAGTTGATGAGGAGTAAGTTTTTAGCAATCAACTCTCTTCGGGTTCTTCTATCACGCTGGCATCTTCGGCGATTCTTTGTAATCTCTCCTTGAAATTCGTGTTGCGGGAGTTGGCCGGTGTGTGGGCAATTGCATATCGGATTGCCTCCTCCTCACCGACGAGAACGCACAGTTTCGATGCTCGGCTCACTCCGGTGTAGAGCAGATTGCGGTAAAGCATAGGTTTATGAGCCATAGTAATCGGGAAGATCATGTATTTCACTTCCGACCCCTGTAATTTATGAACGGTTGTGGCATAGGCGAGTGTGAGTTCACTCAGTTCAGATCTTTTGTATGTTGACTTCCTACCGTCGGAAAAGCTCACGGTTAATGTCTGCTCATCAACACTTACCTCAGATATATATCCCACCTCACCGTTATAGACTCCCCGGTCTCTTGAATTAGCAGTCTGCATGACCGGATCGCCAAGACGCATTATGGTGGCTCCCCGTTTGAGCGATGGCCCTTCCGGATTAAGCCTCTGCTGAAGGTCGATATTAAGTTGGCGAGCACCCAACGGGCCTTTCTGCTGAGGTGTCACAACTTGTATTTCTGTCGGTCTTATGCCATAACTCTCCGGGAGTTGGGTGGCCATCAGATCAAGTATGCGTTCATGTATTCTTTTAACTGTGGGCTCCTCAATTATCATGAAATCCTTTTGAGGTGAGGATTGCGGATATTCGCCGGAATTTATTGCTTTGGCTCCATCCGCTATCAGGCTCCCCTCGGCTTGTCGGAAATTCTCGTTTAAGTGAGCAACAGGGATCACGGGAGAATCAATCATATCGCGCAGTACATCGCCAGCACCAATAGCCGGCAATTGATCGACATCTCCAACCAATATCACTCGCGTGCCCGGAACAATTGCTTGCAGGAGATGATTGAAAAGCACTTGTTCCATCATAGAACCCTCATCAATGATCAATACCTCGGTATCGAGCTTTTTCCGGCTATAGCCCCGATCCTGCATATATCCGAGCAAACTATGGATTGTGGATGCATGGCGTCCGGTGAGCATCGTCATACGTTTTGCCGCACGTCCGGTAGGAGCGGCGAGAGTAATTTTCTTTCCATCCTTTTCCAATGTCTCGATTATACCACGCAACACGGTGGTTTTTCCTGTGCCGGGACCTCCGGTAAGCACCATGACGGGTGAATTCAGAGCTTTTAAAATAGCCTCCCTTTGGCTCTGCGTATAGTTATGACCCTCACCATCCGTGGACGGGACATCTTCGATATTATACTTCTCTATCACTGCACTGCCGAGCTCGGAGAGCCGTTGTGCTCCCTCTTTTTCCGCTTTGTAGAACATCGGCAGATATAATCCTCCATGACTTTCTACAATACGCCCGGACTTGACAGTGGCATCAATCTGTGATTCTATGGCAACACAATCCGTTCCGGCTATTACCGAAGCAGTCTCTATCGCTTGGGAACGTGTGGCGAAGAGATGACCGTTTTCAGCATAGCTTTTCACGGCAGTCACTATGGCAGCCTGCAAACGTCGCGGATCATCTTTGGGGATGTCAAGATTACGGCCTATCTTGTCGGCTGTAAAGAATGAAAGTTGCCACACATCTTCAACCATGGAATATGGATCGGTGGCTACAATATGAGTAGTCTTCTTTTTATATTTGTTGAAAATCCTTTCAATATATGATTCCGACAATCCGCAAGAATACAGAAACGCAAACGTATCTAATTGGAATGGTATTTTCTTAATGCTCTCAACAGCGGAGGCAATTCTCTTTTCTCCTATCCCCGGCACTTCCGCTGCTGTTTCCGGATTATTCAGAAGGACAGAAAGGGTAGCTGTACCGAATTTTTCAGTGAGTCTTTTTGCATATGCAGGCCCGATCCCCTCTATGAGATTACTTGACAGGAATGCCTCTATTCCGGCTTCCGTCGCCGGAAGTTTTATTTCTTCATCTGTGTTTTTCATAACTACATCATAACATCCGGATATGAAAAGATTTAAAATCCTTATATTTATGTAAGAAGCCGGGTGCTGTAAATACAACACCCGGCTTACTATAGTTGTTTTCAATTCGGCGGATATCAGCTCTCTAACAGAGTGGTGGCTTCGTTGTCTTCTTTTGAAGACTTTACAGGAAACACTTTGTTTACGATCACGGCAATGAACCCGTCGCCGGTCACGTTGCAGGCTGTGCCGAAGCTGTCCATCGCAATGTAGAGTGCAATCATGAGAGCCTGATCAGACTCCGTGAAATGCAGGAAACTTGCAAGCAGGCCAAGGGAAGCCATTATGGCGCCTCCTGGCACTCCTGGAGCAGCTATTATGGAGATTCCGATCATACAGATGAAACCTGCAAACATCTGGGAGTCGTAGGGATGTCCCTCCATTATCATAAGCGCAAGCGCACAAGCCACTATTTTCATACAGCTCCCCGACATATGAATTGTAGCGCAAAGTGGAATAACGAAACCGGCTACTCCTTCACTTACTCCCATCTTGACTGTCTGACGGAGAGTGACAGGGATCGTGGCGGCAGATGATTGAGTGCCCAGTGCCGTGAAATAGGCAGGGAGCATGGTGTATAACATCTTAAAGGGATTCTTACGGGCCACGAGACCTGCGATTGCATACTGGAAGAGGAGTATGAATATATGCAGACCAAAAATAATCAGAATAATCTTGGCGAATGCTGACAGAACCGTGTAGACCTCGCCCGACACCGTCATATTGAGGAAGATTCCAAAAATGTAGATAGGAAGAAGGGGAATTATAACCTTGCCTATTGTCATGGAGATGATGTCGCGAAATTCATTGAGAAATGATTTCATTGTTTCCCCTTTCATATACGCAAGACAGATTCCCAATACAAAAGCGAGCACAAGGGCTGACATGACATCCATCAACGGTTTCATCTCGATATTGAAAAAGGGGAGAAGATCTTGTCCCTTCTCAAGATTGCTGAGTTCGCGCGGATGAATGAGGTGGGGAAAAGTGGCATCGCCGACCCAAAACCCCACGAATCCGAAGAATGTGGTGGAGACGTAAGCGAGAATAGCCGTAAGCACAAGCATTTTACCGGCAGAGTTACCTATTTCGGCTATTGCCGGAGCAACGAATCCTACGATAAGAAGAGGGATGAGAAACCCTAAGAATTGACTGAAGATTGCGTTGAATGTAGCGAAGATGCGCCCGAGCCAGATCGGGAAGAATTGTCCGGCGAGAATACCGAGCAATATGGCAATCAGGATCTTTACAAGCAGATTGATTTTTATTTTCTTAAGAGCCATGGAATTGGGTTTTGGTTAATCCTGTGAATAAGATGAAGATTATCCATAGGAAGAAAAAATGTGGTTAAGTGTTTATATGCGTTGGTTACGCTATTTAGTTAGAAGGGTTGCCGGTATAAAGGTTAAGAAGTTCCTTATAGTGATCGGTCTTGAGGCATGAATCAAGCCAACGGTCTGTTTCGGTTAAGAGAATAGAGTCGTTGCGAGGTATAAGCCAAACCTGAAACTGAGAGAAGCTCACCGGATTGTCGTATGACAACTGTGGATATTGATTCTTCATCTTTTTAGCGGTCTTCTCATTCACGACAGCGAGCGGAAATTCGCCTAAAGCTACTTTCATACAGAGGTATTCTTCAGAAAGGGAAACCTCTTTCACGGGTATCGGGTTGGCGGTCTCATCCGACAGATTCGACAGACGCAATGCCGCGGGTGAGCCCTTTTCGATGAACACCGTGTCTGCTCCGAGATCAAGAGGTGATTTCACCGTGGTCTCGCCCAAAGAATCCTGAAGCTGGATAAGCACCATACGGTCGAGGAATACGCTTTTTGTAGTTAGAAACTTTTCTTTCACTCCGGCATCGGCGGGCATGGATGCGAGCATATCGAATTTGTTTTTCTGAAGAGCCTCCAACGCTTCATTAAGATCAGTGACAGGCCAAAGCTTCACGGGGCGTCCTGTCTCCTCTGACATTCTGTTGATGAGATCGTAGTTGAGCCCTCCGAGAGTGTCACCATAAAGATAATAGCTCAGCGGGCCATACACTATAGCCACATCAAGAGTGTCGCCCTTGCTTTCTCCCTTATTTAAAGCAGGAAGGGGCAGGGCCGTGTTGCAACGGCGGGTCATACCCATGACGGCAAACACCCCTATCAGGAGAAGCAGATAGAGGGCGGTCTGCTTGTATTTGGTCTTGTAGTTTCTCATAATCAGATTATGGTTTTTTTCATTAAGAATCAGTTGGCGAAATCTATCGACACGCCAAACTCGAATTTTCTGGGATTATAGGGGTAATGAGGGAGAATGAAACTGTCTTTCGAGAACCAACCTTGATTCACATGGCTCCAAAGCACATAGAACCGGGTCTTGTAAAGACGAGCGTTGATGTAGGCGTTGCAGAAGGGATAGTTGCCGGTTTTAACAGGGTTGTCGCCTTGAACATGAAAAGACATAGTGGCTGGCTGATAATTCAGGCTATTGTATCTTGTGTAATAATCACAATCTATTCCAATCTGAAGCTTAAGAACCTTGAAAGCTATGAATTTCAGGAAGAGATTTGAGTAGACGGTAAGTTCCGGAAGCGGGAGCACCGAGGGGGTGGAGCTCTTCTGATAGTAGACAGTATTGTTCCAGTTGAGAATACCCAGTTTCAGCATCTGGCTTATCTTCGCAGAAAACACCTGCACATTACCGGAGTATTGGGCAGGGAGGGAGTTATTGTTGAAATAGACGAGGTTCTGGATATTCTCCACTCCTGCGCCGACAGTGGTCTTGGTCCAAGGTATGGAAAGCTCACCCTCCACTCGATATGTGCGGGTTTTCCCGAAATCATTATTCCAGGCAAAATGATTTGAAATATAGTTCTGGAGAAGATATGGCTGGGCCGTATTTCTAAATTCACCTTTGGCCAGGACATTCACGGAATCACCGAAAAGCGGGATACGTGTGTTGATATGTCCGTCGACTTCAAGGTCGCCGATCACGTCTCCTACAAGACCGAACTTTGCACTGGCCGCATATTTGAGAATGGATCCTTTATCCTTATGCAATCTGCCACCAACCCAAAGAAGGTTGCGGTTAGAGGTAGCCGGCACATGGAAATTATCCGGAAGAGGAGTGAGCTCAGCGAGTTCATCTTCCGTAAGATCTGATATCTTGTAATGTGTGGCCTGACGGTAACGTTGCGTCTGGTAAGAGATATAGGCCGAAAGACCGAATTTAGCCCATTTCTGGAATCCTTCGATCAACTCCACACCAAAGGAATTGGTCATCTGGATAAGATAAGTGTAATCGAGGGTTCTTGTAGGATCGAGATAGGTGTTGTCCCAGAATTCTTCAGCCTGTGTCACATTGTCGTTACGGAACATGTGACGACGATGCTGTAGATCGAGCGAATATATGAATCTGGTTACGGGGACGTATTCCTCTCGTGTAAGCGTGTCGTTGACCTCGACAGAATGCCAATAACCCAATTTATAGGCGTGTGTCATGAAGAGTTCATCGCCGTTCACTCTGGAATGTGCGGCGGTGAGACGAACCGGGATACTTTTGGGATCAATACTGTTGACTCCACCTTGCAATTGCGCCGGATCGGTGATATAGAGGTCGTCGGTGATACCTCCATTTTCCTTGTTCAGGGAATTAAAATGGTTGTAGAAGGCCTGCAATTCGTAGCGATCACCATTATAGTAGGTAGACATGCCAAAAGAGAAATCCTTGACAGCCTGGGCCTCATATGCACCCTTTGAATAGTTATAATCCAAAGTTGCTCCGATTCCAATTCTTCGATTCACATTCCCGGCGAAATCCATCTGCAGACGGTCTTTGTGAGTGTAGTCGTTACCACCGAATTGATATGTCAATATCGTAGTAGGCACATAGACATTGTAGAACTTCTGTTTCTTGAAGGTGGGAATCCAGGCGTCGAGAGCATCCTGAAAAAAGAAAGTGGCTCTTCTCGGACGCGAGAGATAAATAAGATTTATACCCTCCGCACCAATCGTGCCTGTAGCGGCATAAGCATCCGACACCATGGTAGGGATGGTGGTGCGCTGAAAATTATATGAGGCGGTGTCAAGAGTGCTTTCCACATGACTGCCAAGGGGGAAGGTGAGGGTCCATGCGCTTCCTTGTCTGACTGTATCGGTTTTTGCTTCGGCTCCTTCGGCCAGCTGATCATGTTTTGATTTAGGGCCGTCAGCACCCGACCGGGGAATATTACCAGACCTCGGCTGAGAAAATGCGACCGCACAAAATAAGATGGCGGCGCAGAAAAGAATTGCTCGTTTTGCAAACATATCGCGAAGTTAGCAAATAATTAGCTAACTAAAGGAATGAAAAAAGAAAAAGTTTAGCAACTACAAATAAAAAAACTTAAAATGAGCGATGATAAGTATGTGTCACAAATTAATTAATATATTTCTTGTCGCCCTCTAAGGCGAT
>CAZEOI010000052.1:0-17346 GCA_964513775.1 uncultured Sangeribacter sp.
ATAAACTTACCCCATCAAATTGACAAGGTAAGTTTATTTGATTATTCTACGATTACGAATTTTATCGGACAGGCATCACGATAGTTATTAGCTGTATAAGCATTAAAATCAAAATTGAAGTAGTTCATATCCCATCCTAAACATCCATCCGCGGTTGGATAATACTGATCGATCCAATAGATATTTCCTGAGGAAATCATCAAGTTGTATGGTACAGGACGGTATAGGTTATTAGCATTCCTTGCTATTGTCAATAGGTAATCTACATCTCCATAGCGTAATTCTCCAGCCTGATCACCCGTTAATATAAAGTTATTACGACGACCTGTACCATATCTACCCACAGGGAAGAATAGCTGATTACCCGACTCTTTGTCATAAGCAATTACTCCTCTCATTCCCATTTTACTATCGAATAAACCTTCATTGTTCGGGTCTATAAGACCATAAGCCTCTTCAGCTGTTGTAGCAGGTTCTGTTGCGGAACTGCCATATATAACTCCAAAACCAAACTCAGAGGCTTCTGTTAAGTTTTGGAAATCCTCATAGGTAGGTACTCGATATACCGTGCCATCTTCACCATAGAATGTACCAAGGGTGTTATTGGTATTTCGGTCATTACGATAGTTAATTTGTTCCCATGTTTGTTCAAGCCAGCTATTGCCATTCTTTCTACCTACTACAAAGGTTTTATTTCCAGGCGGCATGAAAGGTCCTAAGTCGGGTCGCATATTATTACTTACGAATATACCTAGTGATTGTTTCCCGCGTCGGAACATTGATCCGAGCATGAGAGGATTCTTGGTCAAGACTGCATCATAGGAGTCATTGACGCCCTCAACTATGTTTATACCAGATCTTTGAGTTGCCTGATAAAGAGAAAAAGAACTCCAAAGACGTCCGCCCATTCTAAGAGGTGAATCATATCCCTTTCGAATAAGTATCTTATGAAGACATTGATTACCGTGATACAGCACTTTCACGATGGCACACTCAGATTGATCTTGAGCAACTGCATTGCCGAAATTAATAGCAAAATCTATGGTTGAACCCGTATAGCCATGGATAGTATCATTCTTCATAAATCCATTAGTTTTACCATTCGGTCGGATAGAGAATCCTGCTGCATTGGTCTGTTTTTCAATGAACGCCGTCCATTCTCCTTCAGAAATAAATGGTTGGAAGTTAGATTCTGCATTAGAATTAATAGCTTCAAGAAGAGTTACATTGAAAGTTTCAGTTCGATCATGTGCACGCCATACACCTTTAGGATTTACAAGACGTTTTACTTGAAATACGTCAACGTCTTTCTCAACCCGACTTCCATCTCTAAATTGTGCGGTAATTCGAATTACAGCTTTCCTTTCGAATGCTTCATAGGGATTATTTCCGGAGAACCCAGATCCGTTTATAAGTGTTTTCGTTCGTGTCCATATAGGGAGCATAACTGTCTTCTGATTTGGAAGTGCCTGTCCTGCATCATTTAAAATCGAAGTAACCGTATATGCATCATCTACTGTTGAATGATTATCATAGAATGTTGAGGAATGTTTTCCTATTGTAAGATCATTTTCATTGAATCTTCTTATTCCCTCTTGGTATTCCTCATAATATCTCTCGAGCTGCTGATTAGCACCCAGACTAAAATTTGCGTCAATAGTTGTTGTATTACGAGAAGGAAGATGCAGAGCCAAAAAGCCATACTGGGTTTTCGGCACTGTACCATTCATATAGGCACTATTCATAAACGCCTCATAATTCCATTTGAATTCGTAGGTGGACGGAGTCGTAGAGATTACAGATGTTGGAACTTTATAAATATTATCTGCAGTCGGGTCATACGGTGCCCAGTTATTTTCGATAATCTCAGCTGTCAGCCACTGACAGTCGCCAAGTATACGTATAGGAAGTTCGCTCATCTGTCCGTACAGATAAGACACACGGAATGTAGGGGGTACTTCCAAACCTGGAGAGGGGAGTTCGTAGTCGATATGCCAGTCGGGATCATTAGCCCACCCTTTAAATCCAAGAGTGACTTTGAAGTGATAGTTTCGTTGGGTATCGTAATCAAATGATGAATCTTTGCCAAGCATGAAACGGTACTTTATTGTACCTTCTCCCATATTTGCTGGATTATCAGATATATAGTAGGCTTCTACCTCGATATAAGTGCCAAATGGTACTTTATCTTTAAGGTCTGTAAGTTTACCATCCTCATCTTTCTCATCACGTACAGGAGTCCCTACACCATCCCCATTTTTATCATCAGATGGTTTCTGCTGCTTATCATAAATGGATTTATTTTTGTAGTCTGGATCTCTTTTCTCAAGATAATTATTCTGATTGTTTTCGAAAAAAAATAATGAGGGAGCATCAGTTGCGTGAGCATCTGCAGGTACGGCAGACCGAATACTGTTATCCAGTCTTAGGCCATCTGTTTTTGCATCGCCCGTATGATCATTCTGATTAAGTATAATACCGTTGCTATTATATTCAAATCTTGAATTCTTAATAGCTTCTGTAGGATTAGTTTTATAATCAGGCGCAGGATACGGTGTTTGGACATGATTATCCAATTCGTCAATACTGGAAGGGGTGTTCTCAGCGCCAAGTAAACAAGTCTTAGGAATATCACGGATGGTGACATTTCTAATGTAAATCTTAACACCCTGATTGAGTCCACTGGGATCGAATTGTACAGTTACTTTGGATGCTGCTCTTTTCAACCATGCGTGGATCTTTAAATCTTGAGTTTTATCTCTAAAAACCAGAAGTGGAGCATCAAAGCCTTTTGATTCCATATCGTTGTATGGTGTAAAGTAACCAAACATCTGGTTATTTAAAGCAATATCTTCAGGATTCCAGATAAGGGAAATGTTTTTCAGACCTTCTACTGTCTGAATAGCATCTGAATATTTAGGGTCAGATAAATCTCCCATATTTGCTACGGCATATATATAATAACGACCATAGGGTAGATCATTGAGCTTGAATGTAGCCTGGGCTGTTGTGCTCTCATCCGTATGTGCCTCAGACCCATCAAGATGATCTTTATCCTTATCAACTGTATAAGTCTTGCTCACATCATAATTTACAAGGTCTGCTACAGTGTATTTTTTTATAAGATTATTATCCGTACCGTAGACAAGCACACAAAGCGATTCTATATCATTAAGCTCATTCCCGGGAGTTCGTGTGGTCCCGAGATTTGTAGCGGTGACCGGAGTAAACGTCACTGTAGCCGATACACCCCCCTCTCCATCCGGAATTATTCCGTCTACAGTAGGAAAATCATCAGTACATGAACCAACCGATATTAAAAATATCAGAGATAGTAGATATATTGATTTATAAATAATAGTTTTCATATAGAAATTATATTAGTTTCCTTCTTTTTGAGGTGACTATTTCACTCTAACTTTACATTCAGCTGTGAGACCATTCTGAGCATACACTTTCAAAAGGGTGTCTCCGGGTTTAAGTGGTGTTACCCTTACTTTAGAACTTGCTTCGATCACTACTGAGGCTCCGCTTTGTGTATTATCCATATTGGATAGAGAAATTATATCCGGATCAGAGGCCACCCATACTAAAGGTTCCATCTCTGCATCTTCTGGAGTTACGGTAGCTGTCAGTAAGGCTGCTGCTTCACCTACACTGAGATTCAAATAAGGAGCTATGGTAAGTTGGATACTTTCCGGTGGAGAGAATCCAAAATCTGGATTCAGATTTACTGCCGTATACGGGAATACTGTAACCGTTGCATCCACTTTACGATGCTCCCCAATTGTGAAATGTACTTTTACAATCGTATTTCTTGGGAGAGAGTAGGGGAGGTTAGGTAACTCTACGGCTTCGAATGATTCATGCACTCGTTTAGACGAATCATCGTTGTAAAAATCTATGTCAATCCCAACTTTATAGAGAGACAGATTGCTTGTGTTGGCTTCGTAATTATGTGTTTCACAAAAATAGAGTTGTGGAGCGTAAGTACATGGGACAACCGTTTCCTCTGGAGTGGATGGAGCAATGAAACTCAATACTGAAGTTGGGTTAAATATATAAGGACGAGTCAGATTATCGGCAAACCCTGGAGTCTGAAAACTAATAATCTGGCGGTCTGATGTGTTGTTCACTGCTTTAAGAGGTTCGTATATCGTATTGCAAGGAAAGAAGTATTCCTTTTGCATAAGACTTTCAAACCGGATAGCTGTAATATCAAATGATTCAGTCGTACTGGAAGCCGAGAACTGAAATTTCACGAAATTACGAGTGACGAAAAGATCTGCCGTTTGCTCATCTATGGTCACCATAGGTTCATCAGGCCTTTCAGTCTCCGCTGTATCCTCACCGTCAGAAGGGATCTCCGGTCGCCAAGTGGAGACAACATCAACATCAAAATATTCGGTCATTGGAATATAACTTTTCTCAGTGCCGGTATTGTCAATAATAGGCACCGCTGTCTCACCCGCAGTGTCCACACCTCCGGCCCATGCATTATAAATAACCCATCTCTCTAAAGAATAGGGATCAAGTTTATCTCCAATGGAATTTGTGCCTTCTTCAATAGAAATGTTGTGAATTGGTTTTAAACCGTCGAGCATTTCAGTGATTGATTCTCCATCACCGGCAATATTTGAATTGAATTTATTCAAAGAGGCTTCGTTTGCAATTAGGTATATACGTTTTCTCTCAGTACACGTCATGTCCTCATTGTTCACTTGACCCAAATCTGTAGAAACCCTAAATTTCAAATCATCTCTTCCGGTTAATATAGCTTCGGAATTACCAATACCAAGAGAAATCGTACGATTATATTCAATAGTATTGTCAGGTCGCACAATAATTATCCTCAAGGTATTGATGAGTTCATAAGGAATATTGGAATGCTCGAAAGAGTAGCTGTTGTCAGTGTTTTCTCCATCGCGAGTCAGCCCCATACCTAACGTATTGGCAATCCTGACATTCAGCGACAGATCAACTTCTCCTCCCACATCGGAAGCCGAGTAAATAACACGATCCGATTTTACATCAGACGTGCAACTTCCGAATGGAATCACAGCGCAAGCGTAGACGAGCAGTGTAATATGTTGAAGGAATTTTTTCATACCTCAGAGTTGTTAATTCTTACAGTCCAATCTTTAATTGTGATCGAAATGGATACCCAATGATTCTTCTGGTCAAGGAAGAATATCATGTTCCAACGACTTTCACGATCAAGGAATTCCTGATTTCCCATAGATGCAAAAGTTTGGCTTTTCAAGAGGAGTAGATAGTTGTTGAGAGGGATATCCACAACATTTTGGCCGGTTTCTTTATGAGTGATAATAAAACGAGGAGAGGCTCCTGTGACGAGACGTGAGAAACTCAGCTCTGCCCATGCCACGCTTGCATCAGACCCATCGGGAAGCTCTCCAGGAGATGCATTCCCTCGGGCCCATGGATAATATGTAACTGTTGGTACCGGCAGGAGATCATTATCCCATGCGAAGAGAGTATTGTTATCCGTTATACGGAATTCGTAGTCAGCATTATCTATCGGATCGCCGCTTACCTGCTGGAGGAGAACGCGAAGGTTATTGGTGTCTTTCATCATAGGTACAGTCACCTCACGATATGTGGTGGAGTTCTTCTCAACTTCTGTATCCAGTCTGCCGTAAAATAGATGATGAAGTTCTGTGCCTTCCGGCTCAGTGATACAAGATGGTTTAAGACGCACTTCAATATCATTATATCGAGTTGTGGCTGGATTTGTAACGAATTCAAAAGATGCCTTTTCATCAGCCATACCACCATATGCGAGAATATGATATTGGCCCGGAGCTAAATCTACCACCATACGCCAATTTTCATTAGCAAGCACAGAAGTGGTTACAGTCTCTGTGCGCACGTAATTTCCATTCTCATCATAGAATAAGACTGTCAGGCAATCTACTTGAGAGTAGAAAGCATTGGCAAATTCCATGTTGTAATCATATATGAACCGTATTCTCAAACCCTGAGGACATGGTTCGAGATCTTCATGAAGCCGATTGCACGAGCTTGAAGAGATAATCGCAAATAGCGAGAAGACAGTAATAAACAATCTGTTGAAATAGCAGTGGATGATGCTGGTTTTCATTATTCTATAAATCTATTTCTGGTTAGTGACTTTACAGATGTCACCATCTGTAAAGCCTTTAAGCGATTCCGGATCGCCTGCGGAGGGTCGCAACCATCCGCAAGGGATAAGGCCTCGTGTGATTATGAGAATTTCTTAGAATTCAATATTATTCTCACGTACTACCCAAGGGAGAGTCTGGCAGGTAACAGTTATGTATACGTCACCTTTCTCATCAGGTGTGTCGGGGGTAGGCTTGTCGGGGTCGTTTTCCGGCACACGTGGATGACCGATGCGTGAAAGTTTGGTTACGGCAAGCTTATAGACGTTATTACGGACTACTGCGAACTCCATCGGACCCATTACACCGTTTTGACCGTTATCATTGTGGCGGTTCCAGTAATAATAGTAGCAGTAGTAGCCCCAGCCACCGAGTTCTTTGTCGTAACTGGTCATATACATTGCTATGTTGTTCTTCACAGCCTGATCTCGGAACTGGTAGAACTGCTCGTCGAGTGTCGGAGCTGTCTGCCATTCGTTGTAAAGATAATTGGGTGAGGTCATATCCTGTGCAGTGTCATCAGTGATGGTCACAATTCCCTCACCTTCAGTCTTGGTAGTGAGGAAATTGCATTTATCACCGTTGAGTTCGAAAGTTACGGTGCCGAAGCCTCCTTGACCGAAGACTGCATTGTATAGGGTGGAGGATCGATTTATGTTGAATGTCCACTTGCCATCTGTATCCTGATGTATATCTGTAATGGCGAAGTTGATAGCGGCACGGCGGATGTGATCCCATGTGCTGTAGAGATGACCACCGAACAGGAACAGGATAGGATCATCCATTTCATTTCCTTCCTCACCAGCTCTTACCTTAAGAATATTCAACAGGTTCTTAGTGAAATCATCGTCACTTTCTCTTGCTTCGCGTGCAGGCTGAAGAAGTCCCTTGAATACAATACCATTTGAAACAGCATTTTTCTGGCTCTGGACTCCTGGAATGGTACCTTCCGTAACATATCGCCAGATATGGTACTCCTGCGTTCCGTCACCGGTATAACTATCTTTTGTACCTTGCAGCACATCTGAAATAAGACTTGTATACCATTTGTCGACTGAGGTGTTATCGCTTAGTCCATCCTCATTGAAGAACGGATAGTTGAAATGCTCGGCATATCCACCTTTATTGAACTCACTCGGACCTGAATATTTCCACGCAGAGAAAGCATCTACCACATAATTACCTGTCTGGTTAGTCCAGGAAAGTTCCGGGCCGCAGATCCTATAATTATTTGGATTGCCATTGGTCATCTCAGCACCTTCCCGGCCATTGTTTGAAACTCGGCGGAGGAAGAAATACTCCTTATTCATGTTGACAAGCGACATCTTACCGAGAAATACATCGACAAGAGGGTTTTCATCAGTATCAAGTAGCACATGATAGGTTTGTGCCACTCCGCTGTCTGTTCCATCACGGAAGTCGTAGCGAGCGGCTGCACGTTCCACTTCGATGTTCCCTTTACCATCGAGGTAATTGTCAATCTCCGTGGGACGTCCGAAGTTGTTCATGCCTGAAAGGTTGAAAGCGGTTGCTTCGGTGGAATAATCATCCCACTCCTCAAGTGTGCCGGGGAGGAGACGTTCGCAGATAGAGATATTGCCCATCAGGAAGTTGTCTGAGGCCCAGATGGGGGCGGTGTTGCCATGGTTGAGTTCATCCCACACTCCAACTTTGTTAACCCAGTCCTTATCGCCGAGAGTCGCATTATCAAGCACATCCTTCAGACCAGCGGTCGGATTGCAGAAAACGAAGATGTTTACCTTATGATTACCCTTCTCATTCACATCAAATTCAAGGGTCTGATAGTACTCACTGAGCTCGGTCTTGGTAAACTTTGCTGTACTTCTGTAGCTGTCGCCATTTGTACCCACCTCCTGAAGAGTTGTATTATCGGCGGCAGCAATAAACGAGTTGTCAGTCTTGGCCAGTACGATGAAGGTTGATCTCACAGTGTTCTCATAGTCCTTTCCGACCTCAGTCCCACTGTTGCTGCTATTGTTGCCATCAGTATAGCTACGGGTACCCTTGGCTGTAGGCAAATCGAAATTAACCGCGAGGAACACTCCATCTTCGGAGTTCACGACATTTGATGTCCCCCCTTTATTGGGATCGATAATGTCGTTGGAGCATGCACCGGCGAAGAGAAGACTTATAGCCGACAGCGCACCGAAAATTCGATTCTTTTTCATTTGTTTGATAATTAAGTTATTACTATTGATTTATATTGATTTATCTAATCTATAACTGATGTAAATATGTTATTTCGCTATTCCTGAATTACAGTGACCCCGTCATGTTGATGCCAGTCAAACTGTAATTTATCGGAAGGTGACGCCTCCTTTGAAGTTGAGAATCTGGTTTATGCGCTCTATGGCCGACTGTGCTTTGGGTGTGCCGCATTTACGGAGCCATACCAAAGCCTGCTGATAGTCTTTCTCCTTCGCTGCGAGCATACCTCTCGCATAGTCGGCGTTGGAGCTGTCACCGGCCTTCTCAAGATACTTGCGCGCATTGTCAAGGTCATTGCGGGCAATTGCATTGTTGGCCGCGTTCAGATTCGCTATCAGGTCTTCGGGAAACAATCTTACAGCTACCTCAAATATTTCATTATATTCCGGAGTGCCAGGCTGATAAGTGTTTGCGAGAAGATAAATCTCATCGAGAGTGAGGTTCTGCGGACGGGTTGCCAATGCCTGTCTGATTTCGTTCACGTCAGAGTATTTCTTGACATTATACTTGATAAGATAGTCGGTGTGGCGCAGCCATGGATAGACATTCTGCAGAAGCCATGCATAATCCCGGGGGAAAAGCTGGCGCAGACGGTCATTACGCTTCTCAATGGGATAGTCTGAATCGATAAATCTGATAATATCCTCCCTGTTCTCGAGAGCCGAGTTCACCACAGCCTCACGGAGGCCGGCCCAGTCCTCAGGCACTGAGGCCGTCTTATAGACTGATGCAGGGAAGTCGTAGAGCTTGCTCACATAGTCGCGCACAGCCTCCGTACGTCCCTTTGCAAGACGGACGTTGTTGTTGTAGGGACCCTCGGGGGATGCGTAGCCGGTAAGGGTGATACTCTCGATTGTGGCATCCTTATTATCACGTACCGTATCAATGGAGTTGGTGATTTTCTTGAGCTCCACCGGGTTGTTCATATACGCCGGATATATCTCCGTCCTGTTGACGGGGAAGTTGACATATGCCTTACCCTGAAGAGCATACTCCTTCACCGCAGTTGCCACAGGCTCTATGTACTGGAGGTCGGCATCAGAGGGGATGACCGGAGGCACGAGATCAAGATCAGCTACCGGTATATCCTCCTCGCTGATGGGTGCGCCACAGCATCCTGAGGTGAGAATCTTGAAGCCGAGTGTGGACTCACCCATCCAATCCTGCCAGGGCACTTCAAAAGTGTAGGTGTCGGTGAGGTGTGCGCCGCAACGGTAGAGAGGTGCTACGGCATTGGAGCGGAGGTTGTAGTAATACTGATTGCGTCCTGCTATGGCATAAGCGGGAAGTTCCTTCTCGCTCTCGCCGTCGGCACTCCGGATTACCGGCACCACCTTAAGCATTTTGTCTGTGCCGAGATGACACAGATTCGGCTTGATATTCATGGTGACTGTCAGGGAGATGTTGTCGTTGGTAGCCACCGATATGTCGGTCAGTCCAAGCCTGTCGACCTGCTGACCCATTGCTGTCGCGGCGAGGGCGAGAAACAATGAAGAAATAATTCCTTTAATTGGTTTCATGTCTGTTACAGCTGATCAAAAGGTTCAGAATTAAAACACATATTCAAGATTTAACGCTAATTTTGTGGGCCCGAAGTAGTTGTGGGTGCGCCCTTTTGAGAGGCGTGTGCCACATTCGGTGCAGGGATATGCGTCGAATTTTGTCCAGATCCAACCTACGCCGAGCTCGGCTTCGATGTTCCAGTGGCGTGCTATGGGCCACGCGTAACCGTAAGCCACACCTGCGCCTACGCCCCAGCCTTCGTAGCGGCGGTCTTTCAGCTTGCGGAAATCTGTGCCGAGAAATTTGAAGGGTAGGTCGAGCTTGCCTGCATTATACTGTCCTCCCAGAGCATGTACGCCGAGGAAGTGTCCGGCGAAACGCTGGCAAAACCAGTAGCGGGCCTCCGGTTGCACGAGCCAGTGACGCCATTTGTGGCCGTTGCCGACAGTCCAGAGATTGAGATTGCCGGATACATCCAGCGTCCAGCGTGGTGCCAGTCCAATCTCAATTCCGATATTCGGAGATAGTGTCGCGTCATATAGAACATTAGTTTTAAGAGCGACATCCTGTCCTTTGACCGGCAAATGGAGCAGCAGGACAAGAAGTGGTAGTAAAAATAGTTTTATTTTCATAATCCATTAGAGTGGAGAATGTGTGGATATATGGCTGTTGTATTTATAATTTACTAATTATTAGCGATTTACGCATGGGGGGGTATTTGTTGTTTTGAGATTTATTAGTTTTGCGCGAAATTAGTCATTTGTAAAACAATATGCAAATTTTTGGAGTTAAAAATTTTTGTAAATGTTAGTTAAAATTATCTTTTTGATGAAAAGAGGCATCGGAACCGTGCGATTCCGATGCCTCTTTGCGTTATGTGGAGCTGGCCGGGAAGTATGGCATCCTGGGGAAGCTCAGGAGAGAGATCAGTGGTTGCGGATGTAGTCTACGATCCAGGCGCCAACCTCTTTCGTGCCGTAGTGTGCGCCACCCTCTACCTGAATTTCGGGGGTACGAACGTTGGCATCGAGAGATGCGTTTACAGCCTCACGGATCAGCTTGCCCTCCTCGGTGAGGTTGAAGTATTCAAACAGCATGGCCACGGAGAGAATCTGTGCCAGGGGATTGGCGATGTTCTGTCCCTTGGCCTGGGGCCATGAACCGTGGATTGGCTCGAACACCGGGGTGTGCTCGCCGGTGGAGGCGGAGGGGAGAAGACCCATTGAGCCGGTGATGCAGCTGCCCTCGTCGGTGAGGATGTCGCCGAAAGTGTTTTCTGTCACCATCACATCGAAGAACTTGGGATCCTGGATCATGCGCATCGCAGCGTTGTCTACAAACATGTAGTCGGTCTCAACCTCCGGATATTTGGCGGCAACCTCTTTGGCTACCTGACGCCACAGGCGGGAGGATGCGAGCACGTTGGCCTTGTCTACCACGGTGAGATGTTTGCGGCGACGGAGTGCATACTGATATGCCACTTCGAGGATACGCTCTATCTCGGGACGGGTGTAGGCGTTGGTGTCGTATGCCTTGAAGTCGTCCTGATATTTCTCGCCGAAATACATGCCGCCGGTGAGCTCGCGGATGCAGATGAAGTCGGCGCCACGCACGAGTTCATCCTTGAGGGGCGACTTGTGGATGAGGCAATCGAATGTCTCCACAGGGCGGATGTTGGCGAAGAGACCGAGTTTCTTGCGCATTGCGAGAAGTCCCTGCTCGGGACGCACTTTCGCTGTGGGATCGTTGTCAAACTTGGGATCGCCTACTGCGGAGAAGAGCACCGCGTCGCTCTCCATGCAGATTTGGAAGGTCTCTTCGGGGAAGGGGTCGCCTACCTTGTCGATTGCGTCTGCGCCACAGATGGCATATTTGTATTCTACCTTGTGGCCGAATTTCTCACATACGGCTGTCATTACGTCCACACCCTGAGCCGAGATCTCGGGGCCGATGCCATCGCCGGGGAGGACTGCTATTTTCAATTCCATTGTTTTCGCTATTTTTTTGCGGTTTAAGATTTCGCATATCTTCCTGCTATAACTTAAACCTTAAAACTTAATACTTGACTTTAAACTTCTTCGAGGAGGTTGAGCATCTTGATCGTGGCTTTGATGGCCGCCTCTGTCTGGTCGGCGTCAAGGCCGCGGGTGCGGTAGATGCGTTCGTTCCATTCCCAGGTGATCACCGTCTGCACGAGGGCGTCGGTGCGTCCGCCGGGGGGGATGGTTACTGCATAGTTGGCAAGATGGGGGAAACGGCGGTTGAGCTTCTCCTTATATAGTTGCTTCAAAGCCTTCATGAAGGCATCAAACTGACCGTTGCCCGAGGCATTCATCTCGTAGACCTCACCGTTTATCTCAATCTTGAGGGCGGCCATAGGTTTGAGTCCGTAGGCGGTGCTCACCATATAGCTGAGAAGCTTCACTTTCTCCACCTGAGTCACGGAGTTGAGCACGTCGGAGACGATGAAGGGTAGATCCTCCTGAGTCACCACCTCCTTCTTGTCGCCAAGCTCGATGATACGTTCCGTCACCTTGCGGGTCTGTTCCGGTGTAAGCTCAAGGCCGAGCTGCTCAAGATTCTTGAGGATGTTGGCCTTGCCGCTGTTCTTGCCGAGGGCATACTCGCGTTTACGTCCGAAACGCTCGGGGAGCAGGTCATTGCAGTAGAGGTTGGCCTTGTTGTCGCCGTCGGCATGCACGCCCGCCACTTGGGTAAACACGCTGTCGCCTGTGATAGGGCGGTTGGGTGGAATAGGTATGCCCGAGTAATTCTCCACCATGCGGCTCACATCGTTGAGACGTTCCTCACGGATATTCGTGCCGGCGTTGAACTGATCTTTCAGAATGGCCTGCACGCTCGCGAGTGGGGCGTTGCCGGCCCGTTCGCCGAGACCGTTCACAGAGGTGTGTATGCCGGAGCATCCACCCAACACGGCCGCCAGGACGTTGGAGATAGCTAAGTCGTAGTCGTTGTGGGCATGGAAATCGAAGTGGATGTCGGGATACTTCTTCACCATCTTGCGCATGAACCCGAGGAGCTCCAAGGGATTGAGGATGCCGAGGGTGTCGGGCAACATGAAACGCTTTATGCCGCAGTCTTTGAGTGCCTCCATCATGGCAAACACGTAGTCGGGAGAGTGCTTGATGCCGTTGCTCCAGTCTTCGAGATAGACATTGACGTTGATTCCCATGTCGTGGGCCATACGGATGTTGCGGCGGATATCCTCGAAGTGCTGCTCAGGGGTTTTCTTGAGCTGATTACGGCAATGGTTTTCCGAGCCTTTGCACAGGAGGTTGATGTTGACGCAGCCACAGTCGTTGATCCAGTTGAGCGATGTGCCGTCGTCGACGAATCCGAGCACCTCTACGCGATGCAGGAATCCGGCGTTGCGCGCCCATTTGCAGATGCGGGTGACGGCATCCTTCTCCCCCTCCGACACACGGGCGGAGGCCACTTCAATGCGGTCGACGTTGAGGTCGTTGAGAAGGGCGCGCGCCACCATCAGTTTCTCATGTGGCACGAAGCTCACGCCGGAGGTCTGTTCTCCGTCGCGTAGCGTCGTGTCCATGATCTCGATAAACCTGCTCACGCGTTGGCCTCCTCCCAGGCCTCGGTCTTACCCTTGTTTTCAAGAAGGAAGTCGATGTCGTCGAGAGCGTTCATAAGGCAATATTTCTTGTAGCCGTTAATCTCGAAACGCTCGCTCTCACCGGTGGCCTTGTTGGTGACGGTCTGGTTGGGTAGATCTACCTCCACGATTGTCTGCGGATCCTTCTCGATAGATGCGAAGAGGGACGCAAGGAATGGCTCGCTCACCACCACGGGGAGCACGAAGTTGTTGAGCTCGTTGTTTTTGTGGATGTCGGCGAAGAAGCTGCTGATCACCACGCGGAATCCGTAGCCGGCTATTGCCCATGCGGCATGCTCACGGCTCGAACCGCTGCCGAAGTTCTTTCCGGCCACAAGGATCTCGCCGGAATATTTCGGATTGTTGAGCACGAACTCCTCGTTGAGGGAGCCGTCGGGATTGTAGCGCCAGTCGCGGAAGAGGTTTTCGCCAAAGAAGCTCTCCTCGCGGGTAGTGGCTTTCAGGAAACGGGCCGGAATGATCTGGTCGGTGTCGACATTCTCAAGGGGGAGGGGCACACAGGTGCTCGTAATTATATCGAATTTCTGTTTCATCGTTCAAAAGGAGTTTAGAATGAGCGGGGATCTGTGATAACGCCTGTCACCGCAGCTGCGGCGGCCACGAGGGGAGAGGCAAGCACGGTGCGTGCGCCGGGACCCTGACGCCCCTCGAAGTTGCGGTTGGATGTCGACACGGCGAGTTTGCCGGCCGGAATCTTGTCGTCGTTCATAGCGAGGCAAGCGGAGCATCCCGGCTGACGGATCTCGAAACCGGCCTCTTCGAGCACTTTGTCGAGACCCTCCTCCTTGATCTGGTCGTAGACCATCCAGGAGCCGGGCACGAGCCATGCGGTTACGTTGTCGGCTTTCTTGCGACCCTTGGCGATGGATGCGAAGGCGCGGAAGTCTTCGATGCGGCCATTGGTGCATGCGCCTAAGAACACATAGTCAACGGGAGTGCCGAGAAGCTTCTGACCCGGTTTGAAGCCCATATAGTCAAGGCTCTTGAGGTAGGAAGCCTTGCCGGCCTCGGGGATTGTGTCGAGCTCCGGTATAGACTGCGTGATCCCCATGCCCATGCCGGGGTTTGTGCCGTAGGTCACCATCGGCTCGATATCCTCGGCCTTGAAGGTAAGCTCCTTGTCAAACACTGCATCATCGCCGCTCTTGAGGGTTTTCCAATAGGCGATTGCCTTATCCCATTCCTCACCCTTGGGAGCATATTCACGTCCCTTGATATATTCGAATGTCACCTCGTCGGGGGCGATGAAACCGCCGCGTGCTCCCATCTCTATAGAGAGGTTGCAGAGTGTGAGGCGACCCTCCATCGAGAGATTGCGCACGGCCTCCCCTGCATATTCCACGAAATAGCCTGTGGCGCCGGAGGTGGTGAGCTTCGACATGAGGTAGAGAGCGATATCTTTGGCTGTGACATCTTTGCCGAGTTTCCCCTCGATGTTGATGCGCATTGACTTGGGCTTCTGCTGGAGGATGCACTGAGAGGCGAGCACCATCTCTACCTCTGAAGTGCCGATGCCGAACGCTACGGCACCCATGGCACCGTGGGTGGATGTGTGGGAGTCACCGCAGACGATGGTCATGCCCGGGAGGGATAGACCGCGTTCGGGACCTACAACGTGGATGATGCCGTTCTTATGGTTCATCATGCCGAAGTGTTCAAGACCGAATTCGGCGGCGTTGGCCGCGAGGGTGTCTACCTGAGTCTTGCTCACGGGGTCTTCGATAGGCTTATCCTGGTCGTGGGTGGGGGTGTTGTGGTCGGGCATACAGAATATGTTGCCGGGACGGAAGCATTTGATGCCGCGACGACGCATCCCTTCGAATGCCTGGGGACTTGTCACCTCATGGCAGTAGAGGCGGTCGATGTAGAGCTGCTCGGGGCCATCTTCCACGTGTTGCACCACGTGTCGGTCCCAGATTTTGTCGAACAAAGTGTTTGCCATTTTCTTTTACCTGTAGCTTGTTATTTAGTTTGTTGTTTGTTTTTTGTTAATTGGCTTGGGATTCATCTTGCATTAAAGAAGATTCATCTTGCATCAAACAAAAAGCCTTTCCCGCGGATGGTGGGAAAGGCTTTTTAATTATGCCGTATTTTAAATGCGCACATAGAAGACTTCCCACCGCTCAGAGAGGTAGAATAATGGAGGTAAGTCGTATAATAATAATGCTTGCTGTCATTGCTGAAGAGCGTTATCGTTTATGCGTATTTATCTGTATTTTTCGCGTGATTATTTATCGCCGGCACATGATTTCATATGCTTTTGCGTATAAAAACGTTGCAAAGTTATAACGTTTGGTAGAAAAAAGCAAATTTTTATTGAAAAAATTGCTTTGGATGGCATCCTTCCCGGTGACGGCCCGATGTCAGGGGAGGGTGTAGAAGTCGATGATGCGGCGCAGGGCTTGCTCACAGACGGGACAGAAGGTGGGATTATAGTTGTCTCGCATACGGCAGGTCTCTACCGGACGGTAAATTCCTTTAGCTTTGTAGCCTCCTCCCTCGAAGGCACCGACTACAGGCTTCTTTTTCTTCATCTCCTCACGCTGACGCTTAGCCTCGGCCATGCGCTCCTCACGCGTGCCACCCTTGTCGACCCAGGGGGTCGGGATCGGGGTGCCCGGTGTAACCATATCTTTCCACTTGGAGTCGAAGTCTACCATTGTGGTGATATTGGGAGCCCACGGTTCTACATCGAGAGGGTAGGAGTCGTCTTCATCATTCGCATAGAAATACTCGTCGGCCAGGCCACCGAAGCTGTGTCCGAATTCATGAACCGACACCGGGAGTGTAAGTTCATGGTTTGCGGCTGCTATCTGATAGTTGTTGTAGATGCCGCCACCGCCATATTCGGGGGTGTTGACCACCATCAGGATATGTTCGTAGGGTATACCTTCGAGCATCTGGTGAAGGCGTTTCACACGAGGGGTGGTGAGATAGCGAGAGGAATAGAATGTGCTGTAATGCGATTCGAAAGCTGTATCTTTCCATTGTCCCTTCAAGGGCACGCTCACGCCGCTCTCGCGGGAGGGGGTCATTACTGCCACGAAGTTGAAACGATCTTTATTCGATGCGAAAGGCTCATAGTTGAGGATTTCGTTTACGATCACGCCCGCGCGGTCAACGAATTCGTCCATCTCCTCGGGACGGTATCCCTCCGCAAGCACGGCTATGTCGATAGCCTCCTTAGGGTCGCCACCTTTATGGAGATACTTATGAGGCATCGGGTTGGTGCCGCGCAGAGCCACGAGTTCGTCGTCGGGACGGTAGCGGTGAGTAAGACTTCCGATCACCTCATGCCGATTGCTGTAGAGGCTCACATTTATATCGGCCTCCTTTTTAGGGAGCGGCACAAGGAAGGGATGCTCAAACGACATGTCGATTGTTTCCGCTTCCGGAGTGTAGATCCATTCGAGGAAGAGGGAGGAGAATGTGTTGCGGTAGATGGTGTCGCCCGTGGCAGGATCTGTCACGGTGATGAAGCCGTTATGGTTGGTGGGCACCTCCTTGAGGTGGTGGCGACGTCCGGCCCATCCGGCCTGTTTGCTCTGGGAATCGAGCATGACTTTGATGCCGCCGGGGCCGCCTCCGAATACGTAGTCTACGCGCAGGGTACTGTCGGCGAAGAATGTGTTGAAATCCGGATTGGCAGCTGCGGCTCCTGTAGCGGTTATAGTGAGGAGGAGAGTGCCAAAAATTTTTTTCAGTTTCATGTTGTTGGTTTAGATTTGGTTTAAAGTTGGTCTACTTCGAGAGAATTTACAAAAGTAATAAATTTTATAGATATAACAGACAGTATAATGG
>CAZEOI010000052.1:17446-25370 GCA_964513775.1 uncultured Sangeribacter sp.
TCGAGAGAATTTACAAAAGTAATAAATTTTATAGATATAACAGACAGTATAATGGGTAAATCTTCTCTTATAAGAGGATATGCTGAATTCTCCATTGATCTTTAGAGTCCTCTCTCATAAACCAGAATTTTGTCTTTGTTTACCTCACTTTTTGCAAATGGAGCAAGTGAATTTGTGGTTACGAAATCTATGGGTCGTCCCAGGAGTAATCTCAATTCTTCAAACATACCGAAAAATTCCAGGCCTATTTTATGGGAATGGTCAAGGTCAACCAAAATGTCGATGTCGCTGTTTTCATTCTCTTCACCCCTTGAAAATGAGCCAAAAATCCAGGCCCTCAAGACCGGTTTAGTCTTGAAGTATTCGGCAAGAAGGATTTTTAATGTCTTTAGATTCATACTTAATTATTAGTGATTCCGCAATTAACACATTTTTTTCGAGACGCCAAATTTTATTTCGTTTTTTTGAAAAAGAATGTATTTCATAACCTATCAATGCAGGAAATTGCGATAAAAGAATAGTTTTATGAAACTATACAGAGTTGCAATGAATTCGAATTCATTACGGCTCTGTATTTGAAGTTGTTCAGACTTTTTCTTTGTCCGGATTCCGACAGCTTTCGGAGGCGATTTTCAGTTTAAAGAGGATATTTGGCGGGCTGAACAACCGATTTATCAAAATTTTTTTGCATTGACGGGTTAGGAAATAAGGAAGTTATGTTTTATATTAATGAATGATGACAAGAATGGACATAGAACAGCTCTTCCGAAGCAACTATCCCGCAATGCTGACCCTTGCTTTCCGGCTCACCCGCGATGAGGAGGTGGCACGCGATATAGTACAAGACCGTTTTGCCGATCTGCTCGCCGATTGCCCCGAAAACGTAACCCCCGCCTATCTTCTGCAGGGTGTACGTTACGCTTGCCTTAACCATATCCGTAATCTTGCTCTTCGCGAACGTATCAAAAATCTCTATGCTCTCGACCTCGAAGAATTTGAGGCCGACGACTGGCCCGCAGAGGATGATATCAGTCTCATCAATTCCATTATTGACTGCAGGCTCTCACCACAGACTCGCCGCATAGTGAAAATGCGTTTCAATCAACGGATGACTTATAAAGAGATCAGCAATCACCTCGGCATATCGGAAGTGGCTGTGTATAAAAATCTTCGTCATGCACTCGATGTTTTACGCAAAAATTTCAATGGAAAATGAACGATAACACCGACCTACTTCTTGAAGCCATCGAACATCCCGAACGCTTTTCAGATGATGAACTCTCAAAACTTCTCCAAGATCCCGACACGAGGGAGCTTTATCTTATCCTGACCAAGACTGCCGATGCCATTGCCGAACCTCCGGTCATAGACATTGACCACGAATGGAAAGAATTCGACAACAAACATCACCCCCTCTCCGGCCACAACATACCGAAGAAACTCCACATGCGCCTCTTCATGCGTCATGCCGCTGCCGGGATCGCTATATTAATAGTGGCTTCGATAGCAGTGGTGGCAGCCACTGTCGGCATAACCCGCCGCAGTCCCCGGACTGATGCGGTTGCCCAAGAGACCCCGATTAATAAGCTATCCTCTACTATGCCATTATCCGATACGGTAACCAAAGAAGATCTGACGATTGCCGATCCCGTGACCATAACCTTTAAAGACGATAAATTCAAGTCGATCATTGACGTGATCTGTAGATATTACGGCGCGTCGGCACAATTCCGCGAGCCCTCCTTGAAAGATCTACATCTTTACTACAGATGGGACCAGTCGCTTCCCTTGGAAGATGTGGTAAAGGAGCTCAACAACTTTGAACAAATCAACATCACGCTCGCTGACAGTGTGTTGCTCATTGCAAAGTGACAAACCACTGAAGCACTCCTGACAAAACAGTCTTTCCGAGGAACTCTTCGCGACAGCACGCTCCTCATCATGACACAATTAATCCAATCCATTTGTTTCTTATGAAGATAATCATACCATTTCTCACAGCTTTAATCTGTGTGGCCACCGGTTATGCCTCCACTTTCAGCTATAGCTTCAAATCCACCCCTCTCTCCGACGCCTTGGTCAGAATTGCCGAAGATCATCCCGACCTATATCTCAATTTCATCTATAATGAATTAGACAAATACATCACCTCTGCCAAAGTCGACACTGATAACGCTTACGATGCCTTGAAGCAGACAATCGGACTTAATCCCGTGACTGTTAACAGTAAAAATAACCGTTATTTCGTAGAGGCTCTCCAACATGGGAAATACCGCTACTCCGGACGGGCCATAGCCACCGACAACGCGCCGGTGGAAGCCGCCACCGTCTGGCTCCTCTCCCCAAAGGACTCCACCGTGCTGACCTATGGTATTACCGATTCCACGGGACGCTTCTCCATCCCCTGCGACCGTTCGGATGTCATAGCCAAGTTCTCATGTCTGGGCTATAAGACATCTTTCATAAGATGCCGGTCGTTCAACATCGGTACGGTTACATTGTTCCCCTCCTATGTTCAGCTTGCCAAACTGGAGGTGAAGGCCAACTCCTCAGATATCTATTCCGACAAAACCATATATCGCCCTTCCACCAGACAAAAACGTGCCGCTCACACGGCTTCCGATCTTCTGCGACTCATGTCAATCCCTCAGATCAACTGCGACTTATCGGGGGCGGTGACTGATAACAACGGCCTTGAAGTCAAGATGTATATCAACGGAGCGGAGGCTTCTTCTGCCGAACTGTCGGGATTGCCCACAACGGATATCCACAAAGTGGAATACCTTGAGTATCCCACCGACCCTCGCTACAAAGGAGCTCCGAGAGTGATCAATTTCATAGTGCAGGAATACCTCTATGGTGGTTATACGAAAATAGGGGCAAGTGAGAGTGCGCTGACGGGTCTCGACAATCATGCGGAGCTCTTCAGCAAGTTCACATATCGCCGTATGAGCTATGATATATACACCGGCACCAACAATAACAATGAAGCACACAACGGAGTTTCATCCGTGACTCACTATCGCCTTACCGATGATGCGGGGAAGGATTACACCCTTACGCGAACTCAGGAAACTGAGAAGTCGCGCGACATACGCAACAGTTTCCCCATATCATTACGTGCAAGCTACAACACCGACAAGGTGCAGATACGCAACACTGTAGGCTACTCCCACACCACCAAACCTACGGCGTACTATCGTGGCCGTATCTCCTTAACGCCCTCTGCCGACAACAACACCGGCTTCTGCCACAATAATCCATCCATAACTAACTCAGCCTCTTACTCAGGTTATTATTATTTCCTCTTACCGCGTAAGTTTTCTCTTGATGTCACACCCACTTTCAATTATTCCCATTACAACGACACATACGTCTATACTGCTTCCGACAATCCGATATCTATGCGCCACGCCCGGGAAGACGCATACAATTTCAGAGTGGACGCATTCCTCCGCAAAAACTTCAATACTCGCCACTCCATCTTGATAGGCATGAATTGCACCGAATATGTAAGTCGCTTGAAATATAGCGGAAATATTGACTCACGCAATAGGTTTTCCCTTCTCTTTACCTCCGGAACGATAGGTTATAACTTCCACGGTAATAAGGTGTCGTTGAATACCGATTTTTCACTTAGCACTGAAAGAAACAAGGTGAACGACAATATTATAAATGACCTTTATCCCAACGTTCATCTGAATCTGCAATACACCCCTGTCAAAAGACATCTGCTCTCGGCATGGTTCCAGTATGCCGCCAATTCTCCCACGCAATCCTACAAAACGTCTGATGTCTTACGCAACAACGAATATCTTTTCATTACCGGAAACCCCAATTTAAAAAATTCTCACCACATCACCTTCAGTTTAAACTATACGTGGAATCAGTCAGAAATCTTCTCCATGTCGGCTTACGCATCCTATTTCAAAGACTACGACAGGATATTCTCGACCTATTCACCCTACGATGCCGGGAAGGGAGTGATAAGAAGCTACACCAACAATGGCGATTTTACACGTGGCGACATCGGTGTCAACGCCACTCTGAGGTTGTTTGACAATCGCCTGTATCTCTCTGTGCGTCCTAAACAGAGCCTGTATCACACCACGGGTATTTACCAAAAGAGTTACAATCCTTTTACAGTTTCAGTCCAAGGTGTCTGGTATTTAGGCAACTTCTATTTACAAGCTTACTATCGTTCTCCCGTAAAGCAACTGTCGGAATTTGATCCCGAGTTTTCCTATGAACGCAACTATTATAGTCTCAAGGGAGGATGGAGCAATAGTAGGCTCAACATCTCTCTCAGTGCCATAAACATATTCAACCGTGGATGGAACAACACTACCGTAATCACCGAAAGTGAATATTTCCGTCAAGAGTCGGTAGATTTGAACTATGGTTATCATCCCCGATTAAACATGATGTTGACCTATACCATAGGCTACGGTAAGAAAGTGCGTCGCAACAACGAGCTCGGTACCCAGCAATCCGCACCCTCAGCCATCCTTAAATAACTCATTTTCAAAACAAACGGAGGCGGAATGAATTCGAATTCATTCCGCCTCTGTTTGTTTTGCGTAGGGAATTGAGTGGAGTTATCAGTCGAGCTGCCACTCGAAGATGCCTGTGGAGTTATCGTCGGGGAGCACCACTTCAAGCTTCATGGAGGTGGTGGTCACGGGATCGAAGTAAACCGTGTTGGGCGATCCTTTTACTGTGCCATAAGGGTTGCCACCGTTGGCGGAGGGGCTGTCGACACCGGTCACGGGTTGCCAGTTGCCCGACGCATCCTTATAATAAAGCTTCCACGATTTCGGCACGCGGCAACCACCCCAGGGACCATCGTCATACCAGTAGAGCGTGGCGCTTTGAATCTGCTGAGCCTCCGGGAGCTCGTATGCAATCCATTCGGTAGAGCCCTGCTTAGGCCACCAATGGGTGTAAGGCACTGAGCGGTCGTTCTCATCTTTCGGTACGAGGCGGTCGTTGAGAGAGGTGAGTGAACCCATCTCGGAAGAGGTGGATATCTTGCTCTGAGAAGCGAGTGTCGGGGGCATTATGGGACGTGAGGCACTCAGCTCCTGCGGGAGCCACACGGCCATGTTGCCGCTGCCACGATGGCACCATGCATAATAGGGGATAAGATTGAGCTTCACATCCTTTGTCACGAGACGTCCATTGTTGTCGTAGGCGAGAGTCTGGCCGTCGGTGGTGAGCGTAACGATACCTTCGAGGAGTTCGGGACGCTCAGTGAGAGTGAACTGAGGTTTCTGGTTGACGAAGATGCTGAGCACGTCGAAATCATTGTCGGGCCACTCGGCACAGTAAACGATAGGACCACGCTCAACGGCTATGCGTCCCTTGTCGGCCTCGACCTTGGCGTGAGCCTTCACAGTGCGCGGCTCCATGTCGAGGTGAAGCTCCACCTTGTCGCCCTTCTTCCATTTACGGCCAATAGTATAGTAACCGTCGGGGGTAACAGAGCCATCGGCCGGTTGTCCGTTGACTGTCACTGTGTAGCCCGGGCGCTTGCCATCGGAGTAGGTGTAGAGATCGCTCGGCACAGGCTTATTCTTCACCCAGCCCGGAATGCGCAGCTTGAGATCGAAGAGTCCGGCGTTGTTTTTGTCTACCGTCACGGTCACGTTGCCGTTCCAGGGATAGTTGGTCTGCTGGCTGAGAGCCACCTTCTTGCCGTTGACATCAAGGTCGGCGTTGTTCGACATGAACAGGTTGACGTAAACGTCGTCACCCTTCACGGCATATACATAGCCCGGAAGCGAGGGAATAAAGCGGGCTATGTTGGAGGGGCAGCAGGCGCAACCGAACCAAGGCTGACGCTGATGCTGGCCCATAGATTCGAGCGGGTTGGGATAGAAGAAGCCGCCGCCGTCGAGAGCAACTCCGGAGATAAGACCGTTGTAGAGGGTGCGCTCCAGCACGTCGTAATATTTCGAATCGCCGTGAAGGAGGAAGAGTCGATGGTTTACGTAGACATTACCGATGGCGGCGCAGGTCTCGCAATAGGCCGACATATTGGGGAGCTCGTAGTTGGCACCGAAGGCCTCGCCGTTGCTTGTGGCACCGATTCCGCCCGTGATGTAATACTTCTTACCTACGATATTGTCCCAGATACGGTCTATGGCATTGATGTAGGCAGTGTCGCCCGTGAGGGCTGCCACATCGGCCATGCCGGCATACATATAGGCTGCGCGTACAGCATGACCAACAGCCTCATCCTGCTTAATCACAGGTTTATGAGCCTGAGAATATTCATCGGTGCGGGAGGTGTAGCCACGTTTGTCGAGGAAATATTTAGCCTGATCGAGATATTTCTTGTCGCCGGTGACGAGATAAAGTTTCGCGAGAGCCATCTCTGCAATCTGATGACCCGGCACGCGGGCTACCTGCCCCGGGCCGTCGCCGATCTCGCGGCAGATGCAGTCGGCATATTTCATGGCTATGTCAAGGAAGTTTCTCTTCCCTGTGGCCTGATAATGGGCTATCGCTCCCTCCACCATATGGCCGAGGTTGTAGAATTCGTGAGAAAGATCCTCCACCTTCTCCCAGCGTTTTGATCCGGCCCATTCGTGAGGATGCTTCGGATTCATGGTGCGCGAAGTGTAGAGGTAGCCGTCGGGTTCCTGTGCGGCGGCTACGATCACGAGTACGCTGTCGATATAGTTCTCCAGCTTCGGATCGGGATATGTCTGGAGCAGATAGCTGGCGCCTTCGATGGTTTTGTAGACATCGGTATCGTCGAAAGAGAAACCGCCGACTGTGATTGTATCCGACGGGTGGGCAGCCTTCACGAAGTTATCGTAGCGGCCGGTTTCCTCGCATTTGCTGAATGCGAGGGGGATGGTGGTTTCGCGACTGGCTTTGAGACGCTGTCCCCAGAAGTCGTCGGTAACTTTCACGGATGTGAAGGGCACGGGATCGATAGGATAGCCGTGGTGTGACGCTTTGGGGCTCTTGGCCTGCATCGGGAGAGCCAGGGAGGCTACCGTGGAGGCGATGAGCAGGGTTTTTAATTTCATGATATGATTGGTTTTTATGGGTTTGTTATTATGGGCTTGGGATGCGGAACACCAGAAGAGAAATATTATCTGCGGGGTTAAGGGAGGATAAGGCGGAGGGAGTGGAGGTAGCCGGTGAAGGGCCATTCATTTTCGGCGTTGCGGCCGAGGGTGACGTATTGCACCGGCTTCACAAGCAACTGGATATCCTTCTCACTGATGAGCTTACCATTGACGTAGACCTTCTCTATGCGTCCGTCGAAATCCACCTTTATATGTTGCCATTCCCCCTCGTGAGAGCGGGCCAGGGCCTCAATCTCCTTCGGGTCGGGTGCGTTCTTATCTTTTCCGCTCACAAAGTCCTGACTCACATGGAAGAGATCCTGCCAGCCGGAGTCTTCATACCAGCCGTAGTGGTTCATTACCCCGCAGCGCGGTTCGGTGCCGTTTACACCCATTATCTTCTCCAGCTCATCGTGAGAGGTGGTGAAGTCGGCGAAACACTCATTGAGTTCCATAGTGGGGTTGAGTATCACAGCCTCCATAGTGTAGGGCATATTGTCGCGCACTGAGGCAGGAAGGGGGAAGTTGGAGCGGTAGAAGTTGGTGCCGTCGAAACGTATGGCTTTCTTACCCTTTATCTCCTCTACGATTGCCGGGGTGGAGGCATTTTCAACCTCGAAATAACCGCGGATGCCGGTGTTGGGGATATATTGGAGGGTATCGCCCATGTTTAGATTGTCGGCATTGATCTCTACGAGCACACCCTTGTTCTCACGGTCAGCCACAGGATTACGGCGAATCTCACTTGTAGCGTCGAAAGCCTTCTCGGCATCGGAAAGGAGCCAGTTGTAGAGGCGGAGATCAGCAATTGTCAGCGGCTTGCCGGAGGGGGCGGAGAT
>CAZEOI010000053.1:0-24829 GCA_964513775.1 uncultured Sangeribacter sp.
ATGTTTTACAGCATATTCCTAAAAAGAGGCTGTGCCTATTTTGACACAGCCTCATATCTGATTATCTTCTGCGACCTCCCATCTGGGCTTTCACCTGCTTCAACTGATTCATCATCTTCATCGGATTCTTCATCGTTGAGGCAGCGCGCATCATCTTACGGGTGTCCTCGAATTGCTTGATGAACTTATTCACAGCCTGAATACTGTTACCCGATCCTTTCGCAATTCTCTGACGACGGTTTGCATTCTTCAGACACTCCGGATTGTGTCTCTCATAAGGAGTCATGGAGCTGATGATCGCTTCAATAGAGTTGAAAGCGCTGTCATCTATGTCTATATCCTTTATCACTTTACCAACTCCGGGAATCATGGATGCCAACTCCTTGATGTTACCCATCTTCTTGATCTGCTGAATCTGATTCTGGAAATCCTCGTAGTCAAACTTATTCTTCTTGATTTTCTCTTGAAGTTTCTCAGCCTCCTTCTGGTCATAAAGTTCCTGAGCACGTTTGGCAAGCTCAACTATGTCGCCCATGCCAAGAATACGGCTCGCCATACCCTCAGGATTAAACTCCTGAATATCGTCGAGCTTTTCGCCCGTACCTATATATTTGATAGGTTTGTCTACCACCGCACGAATTGAAAGAGCTGAACCGCCTCGTGCGTCACCATCAAGTTTGGTAAGCACAACTCCATCGAAATCAAGGCGGTTGTTAAACTCCTTGGCGGTATTCACCGCGTCGTTACCGGTCATAGAGTCAACAACGAAGAGAATTTCCTGTGGCTTGACGGCATTCTTGATAGCCTCAATCTCATTCATCATCTCCTCGTCTACTGCCAAACGTCCGGCCGTGTCTATTATCACGAGGTCGTTATGATTGGCCTTGGCCTGCGCGATGGCATTCTGAGCTATCTGCACCGGATTCTTATTACCCTCCTCTGTGTAGACAGGCACATCTATCGTATTGGCCAATACCTTCAACTGCTCGATTGCAGCCGGACGATAAACGTCGGCCGCCACAAGAAGCGGACGTTTACCTTTAGAAGATTTCAATTTCTTGGCAAGCTTTCCGGTAAAAGTTGTCTTACCCGAACCTTGAAGTCCCGACATGAGGATTACAGTAGGATTTCCCGACAGGTTGAGAGGAGCCTCCAAGCCGCCCATCAGCTCCACAAGCTCATCATGGACGATCTTCACCATAAGCTCTTTCGGCTTAAGCGAAGTGATGACGTTCTGGCCGAGCGCTTTCTGCTTCACCCTGTCGGTAAAGGTCTTGGCTACTTTATAATTGACGTCGGCATCAAGCAACGCTCTGCGCACATCCTTTACCGTCTCGGCTATATTTATTTCGGTGATTCTTCCTTCACCTTTGAGAATCTTAAACGATTTCTCTAATCTTTCTGATAGACTGTTAAACATAATTCTTTCTTACTATTTTACACCAGACGGTTTGTAGCCGTATCGGGGAAAATAACTGTCGGCTTGAAATCCTTCGCCTCTTCCGGGGTCATAATTCCATAAGCCATTATTATCACAATATCTCCGGGTTGAACTTTACGGGCAGCCGCGCCATTAAGGCAAATCACGCCGCTTCCCTCCTCTCCTGCTATGGTATAAGTGTCGAACCGCTCTCCATTGTTGTTGTCTACAATCCACACTCGCTCCCCCTCCATGATATTTGCCGCACGGAGCAAGGCGCTATCTATGGTGATACTTCCTATATAGTTGAGATTCGCCTCCGTCACGGTGACGCGGTGAATCTTCGATTTCATCATCTCTATAAACATGATGGTCTCTTGTTTTAATGCGAATAGTCAGTATTTATACTCTCCCGTCTTAAGTCTTGCCTGACAAATTAAGACTTACTTACGATAGGTTATATTATCTATCAGGCGAACCTTGCCACAATACACCGTAATGCAACCTACAACATAGGGAGATTCCTCCCATTCGTCAATTTTCTCCAAGGTGCGTCCGTCTACAATCTCGAAGTATTCCACCTCCAGTTCCGGCACTGCATTAAGACGCTCCACAACTGTGTCGTGTGTGGCCTGCACGGAATGATCTTTGCTATATTCCACACTATACTTCAATGCAGCATGAATCTCCGGAGCCACTTTTCTCTGTTCCGGTGTGAGAAGTGCATTACGGCTGGAGAGCGCAAGACCGTCATCGGCGCGCTTTATGGGACACGCTATGATCTCAACCTTTATCCCTTCGCTCTCTACCATATTTCGAATCACAGCTATCTGCTGGAAATCCTTCTCTCCGAAATATGCACGGTCGGGTGTCACTATTCCGAACAGAAGGCTCACCACCTGAGCCACACCCTGAAAATGTCCCGGACGGAATTGACCTTCCATTACCTCTGCCGCGCGTCCGAGTGAGAATTCCTTCTTCGGCTGAGCTTCCGGACCTCCGGGATACATCTCCTCTACCGACGGTGCGAACACGGCCGAGACTCCGGCCTCGGCAAGAAGCTTGAAATCCGCCTCCTCCTGACGAGGATAGGTGGCCAGATCTGTGGGATTGTTGAACTGGGTGGGATTGACAAACAAACTCACTATCGTGACATCATTCCCTTTTACAGCCTCCTTCACGAGCGAAAGATGACCCTCATGCAGGGCGCCCATCGTTGGCACCAGGCCCACCGATGCCTTGCGACCTCTGGCCTGAGCCACAAAGTCGCGCACATCGTTGACTGTTCTTAATATTATCATTGCCTTCGTTTTTCTGCAGAGTCAGCCTCAATTCTCGATGAGTGCCTCTGCGTTGCAATATAGTTTGATTTTTGGTTCAGTTTTTTTGAGCTGACAGCCGTCGCATCCCTTCTAAGCCACCATCCAACCGCATTGTTTAAGCTACTTAATAAGGTGATTATCTCATGCCACAACTATCAGACTGCAAAATTAATGAAATCTTCACAATCTTGACTATCTTTTATACTAAAAATGAATCCCGCCACCACTAAAAGTTCCATCTTTCTATTAAAGATATTTAAAATCTACCCCTAACATCGTTTTCTCAGACCTTTTATGTCAGCCAACTGCAAAATTTTTATTAACTTTGCAGTTGAAGTCGCTGATTCCTCCCAATTTCACTCTCCTTTTACAATTCCGGGGGGATGGATTACGGCTTCAGCATCTACCGGCATTTTGTCCGGAATGAAATCAGAAAGCATGACAAACAACAACCGTATTCTTCTCATCAGCCAGGAGATCGCACCTTATCTTTCGGGCTCTCAGGCAGCCTTCGGAAAGGCGCTTGCACAAGGCATGCAGGAAAATGGATTTGAAGTCAGAACCTTCATGCCTAAATTCGGCAACATCAACGAACGCCGCAACCAGCTCCACGAAGTTATTCGCCTAAGTGGCGTCAACATCATTATCGACGACAACGATCATCCTTTGATTATAAAGGTCGCTTCGTTGCAACCCTCCCGTATTCAAGTGTATTTCATCGACAACGATGACTTCTTCCTTAAGGAGGATGAGGATATAGACCCCGCTGGAAGCAATCGCTCTGACAACGACGAAAGAATCATTTTTTATTCACGTGGCACCCTCGAAACTGCTAAAAAACTCCGGTGGGAACCACGCGTGATTCACTGCGCTGGCTGGTTCAGCTCCTTAATTCCTCTTTATCTTAAGCGTATTTACAACGACGATCCCTCTTTCAAAGGAGCCAAGATTGTATATACTGTCACTCCGGATCGCCTCAGTGCCCCGATTGACGAAAGATTCCTCACTAAATTGAAGGCTGATGGAATTCCGGCGCGCGACATAAAGAAATTCACGAATGTGACTCATGACACTGATCTTCTCCATAAAATGGGCGTAGATTATTCTCACGCAGTGGTTGTGACTGATCCGCAGATTTCTCCCGAGCTCCTGCAATATATTAAGGATACCGGAAAACCGTGCCTAATCGTGGAGAATCCTGAAGAGGCGGCCGCTCAATATGCGGCATTCTTCAAGTCGCTCTGATCTCTACATCCCTTATTTTAAGAAAATTTTACTTCTTTTCCTTATGAAGTCTTCCCGCTTTCTTCTTCCGGTTTCTGCTCTCATGCTCGTTGCAGCCAACTTCGCCTGCAACGACGACGTGAGCACTATCGGCGGATCAATAGCCTCCGGTGAAGTGGCCATCTCTGTCGATTCTCTCAATTACGAGCTCGCCACTCGCTCTATATCGAATCCCGTTTTCGATGCCCGTTCCGGCAGCATCCTGCTCGGCAAGATAAATGTGCCTGAGTATGGTAGCCTTGATTGCTCCTTTGTGACAAGGCTATTATCCATCTCTCAGCTTCCCGACTCCATCACCGAGTCAAAAGAGGCTATGGATAAATATCTCCAGCTCCTCGACAGCTGCAGCATTCAGTTGTATATGGTGAGAGGCAATTTCGTCGGCGACTCCCTCGCTCCTCAGCAGACCAAAGTGTTTAAATTAAACAAACAGCTGCCCGACGACATCACCAACCAATTTAATCCGGAAGGCTATTATTCCCCTTCATCCCCTCTCGGACGCAAGAACTACACTCTCGTGAATGCGGGGGCCGAAGATGCGTCATATCTCAAATACAGTAACTTCCTGTTGAGGATTCCTGTAGAAAAGCAATTTGCCGCAGATATCTTCAATAAGTATATAGAAGATCCTGAGACATTCCAATGGCCCGACAAATTCGCACAGTTCATCCCGGGCCTTTATGTCGAAAGCTCTTTCGGCAACGGTTGCTTGGCTACCTTCTCTCAGCTGGCTATCACTGCCTACACATATCATCTCACACAGCAAGCCTCTAAAGATGACGATGGCAATACGATAAAAGACAGTGATGGCAACATCGTGTATGAGACGGTCCACCAGAAAGATTCAATCGTGCTCTGCACCACCACCCCCGAGGTGCTCAGCAGCAACCGCATCTCCTACAACCCCTCTCAATCGCTCATCAACCGTATCAAAGCCGGAGAGACTATCATTACAACTCCCGGAGGATATACAGCCGAGATCACATTCCCGGCCGACGAGATTATTGAGAAGTATCATAAAGCCAACACCAATATTTCGATCGTTAGCGGACTTTCAATGACGATCCCGGCCGACACCGTCAGCAATGGCTATGGTATTGTAGGCGCGCCCTATCTCCTTATGGTGAAATCTTCCGAACTGGAGAATTTCTTCGCCGAAAATAAGATTCCCGACAATGTCTCCTCTTTCTATGCGGCATATAGCTCCACAATCGGAGGCTATCGTTTTTCCGGACTAAGAAGCTACATACTTGATCTTTTGGATAAGGGTTCATACTCTCCTGAAGACACACAATTCTCTCTGATTCCGGTAGACGTCACCTTTGATTCAAACTCAAGCTCCTCCACCACCACCTACATCACTAAGTGCGTGCCCTTCACCACCCAACCTACGATGACTTTACTTGACACGAAAAATGCCACTATCGTCTTCACCTTCTCTTCTCAGATGATGGAATGACACAGCATTAAGTCTGGTAAATTCGCTTCTTAAAATCGTTTTACAAGTAATTCAATCGATGCCCTGAATATGTTTATACATTCGCTGCTTTTCAGCCTCATCTCCTTCATAACCGGGGCCGACAGCATAGGCTCCGCTCCAAAGGCGGAGCTTCTTTTTGTCGGTGATGCGATGCAACATCAAGCTCAGCTCGACCGTGCCCTTGAGCTTGGTGGCGGCAAACATTATGACTATTCCGACTGCTTCACTCTTATTGCGCCCACAGTCTCAGAGGCTGACTATGCAGTGTGTAATCTGGAAGTGCCTCTTGGCGGCGGCCCTGACTATACAGGCTATCCTTGTTTCAGTGCTCCCGACTCCTACGCGGAGGCATTGCGCGATGCCGGTTTCGACCTTATGCTCACTGCCAATAATCACTGTCTCGACCGTCGCGACAAAGCGGCCAGACGAACATTAGTGGCTCTTGACAGCCTTGGCATAGATCATATCGGCACATATCACGACTCTGCACAAAGAGATTCTCTTGTCCCGTTCATTAAAAATATCAACGGATTCAAAGTTGGATTCCTGAACTACACCTATGGCACCAACGGCATTCCCCCTCGCGAGGGTGTGGAGGTGGCTCTCATTGATCGCGACAAGATAGATCATGAGATAAAACTCACCCGTGATGCCGGCGCGGAGATCCTGGTGGTCACCATGCACTGGGGCATTGAATACGTGCTCCTTGAAAACGGTGTCCAGAGAGATCTCGCTGATTTCCTCATAGATCGTGGCGCAGATCTTATAATAGGAGGCCATCCCCATGTGATACAACCCATGAAAGTTGTCCGCAACGAAAAGGAAAACAAAGATGTGCTTGTGGTCTATTCCTTAGGCAATTTTATTTCAAACATGAAGACCGCCGACACCCGCGGAGGTGCTCTTGTGAGAGCCACCATTACAAGAGATCCTGATGGGAAAGCTCATTTCAGCCATGCTGATTACGACACATTCTTTTCTGCTAAACCGGCGGGTGGGAGATCTAATTTTAAAGTAATACCATCATGGATGTCTGATCAGGTTCCCCCCTCACAGAAAACACACTGGCTCCTGTTTGATCGTGGAGCACAGAAAATATTCGACAGCCATAACATAGGTGTTCCTCGCCGCCATAAATAAACGGTGAAGTAGTATAATCCTGCTAATAGTATCCCTTGATAAGAGAATCATTCGGAAATCTACACTCCCCTGTTTAGCATCACTCTATATTTGGAATTTGAGTAGCCACTTAAGTATGTGTCACAAATTAATGATATAATTGATTGGTGACATATATAGATGAGATTTGACACCGTTTTGAAGGCGTAATAGGGTTCTATTATAACTGAAAAGCGGTGTCAAAGATCGCCTTAGAGGGCGACAAGAAATATATTAATTAATTTGTGACACATACTTAACATAAAGAGCTGATCATAAAGCCTCGGACTTAAAAATCCGGGGCTTTATCATATCCCTGATCTGAGAGCGATCCTTTGTCGCGGCAACCCTTATCTAAACTTACCTTGCATAAATTTGTTATTTATATAGAATCGAGCCTCAACCGGCAATTGCCCGTTGGTTTAAAGCTCACCACAGATACTAAAATCTTAAGTTATAATTATATTATGGAAAAAGAAAGAGAAGCCACTCTTGTGGCATATTTTACGTTAAAAGGTAAAGAAGATAGTGCGGCCACAGCTCAGATTGCCGCAAAAATCGGCAAGCTCCTTCAGCAGAAAGGCATAGCGTTCGATCAGTTTGCTATCGTTCCTGTTGAGGAATATCCCACGGATCCCGCCAACTTCAAACTTGCAACCAAGGCTGAGAAAGATGCTCACGCACGTCCGGAGCTCGTTGGCAAATACAGCGGCATGAAAGATGTGAAAGATCTATTCCTTGTAGTACCTAACTGGTACGACACAATGCCACAGGCCGTGTTCACTTTCCTTGATGAATACGATTTCTCTGAAAAGAGAATTGTTCCGGTTGTGGTTCATTCCGGCGACGGTGCTGATAATGTCGTGAACGAATTGCGCAAATTCGTTCATAAAGTATGGGTGATGCCCGCTGTGGGGATCAAAGATAAGGATCTTGCATCATGTGATGCTTCTATCGCAAAAGCAGTTGAAGAAATGCTCGAAGAATCAAAATCAAAATATTGATATAATCTATGCAATCCTGAATTAAGTCCCCTGAAGAATCTGCCAACGGATTCTTCAGGGGACTTATCAATTTGTCTGTTAGCCGAATTTTCACTAACTTTGCAGTAAAATTACACTTGGCCTGTTTTTTACTCTCCCCTACAGCCTCAATAAGTTGTATAGAAATAGACCAACATCATTAGGTATAACGCTAACAAATTATGATACAGGTAAATAATCTCGGAATCCAATTCGGCAAACGCACACTGTTCTCCGATGTGAATCTCACTTTCACCCACGGCAACTGCTATGGAATCATCGGAGCCAACGGAGCAGGAAAATCCACTCTTATGAGAATCCTTTCCGGACAGCTCTCCCCTACACATGGCACTGTCACTTTTGGTCCCGGCGAACGTCTTTCTGTTCTCAGCCAGGATCACTTCGAATTCGACGAGTGTACTGTAATCGAAACTGTTCTCCGCGGCCATACCGTACTGTGGGACATCATGCAGCAGAAAGATGCCATCTATGCCAAACCTGACTTCTCCGACGAAGATGGCATAAAGGCTGCCGAACTCGAAGAAAAATTCGCCGAGCTTGAGGGATGGAACGCCGAAAGCGATGCCGCGGCTCTTCTCAGTGGACTCGGAATCAAAGAAGACCGCCACTATATGCTCATGAAAGATATGAGTGCCAATGAAAAGGTGCGTGTGTTGCTCGCCAAAGCCTTGTTTGGAAATCCCGACAACCTTCTTCTCGACGAGCCCACCAACGACCTTGATCTTGAGACTGTAAGCTGGCTCGAAAATTACCTTGCGAATTTCGAAAACACAGTGCTTGTGGTGAGCCATGACCGTCACTTCCTCGACGCCGTGAGCACGCATACACTCGACATCGACTACAATAAAATCTCCCTCTTCGCAGGAAACTATAGTTTCTGGTATCAGTCCTCACAGCTTGCACTCCGTCAGCAACAGATGGCTAATAAGAAAGCGGAGGAGAAACGCAAGGAGCTTTTGGAATTCATTCAACGTTTCAGCGCCAATGTGTCGAAAAGCAAGCAGACCACAAGCCGAAAGAAAATGCTTGAGAAGCTTAATGTTGAGGAGATCAAGCCCTCTTCACGTCGTTATCCCGGCATCATATTCACACCCAATCGTGAGGTTGGCAACAAGATCCTTGAAGTCAAAGGACTCAAAGCATCCGTTGATGGTGAAGTGCTTTTCAACGATGTCAATTTCCAGGTTGAGAAAGGCGATAAAGTGGCATTCCTTAGCCGCGATCCACGTGCTATGACTGCTCTGTTTGAGATTATAAACGGCAATCGCAAAGCCGACGAAGGCACTTACGAATGGGGACAAACCATCACAACTGCATATCTTCCGCTCGATAATAGCTCATTCTTCAATACCGATTTGAATCTTGTGGATTGGCTATGCCAGTATTCCAACGATTCATCAGAGATTTACCTTAAAGGTTTTCTCGGGAAGATGCTTTTCAGCGGTGAGGAGGTGCTCAAAAAGGCCAGCGTGCTATCGGGTGGTGAGAAAATTCGCTGTATGATTGCCCGCATGATGCTCACCGATGCCAACACTCTCGTGCTCGACTCCCCCACCAACCACCTCGACCTTGAGTCAATTCAGGCATTCAACAACACTCTTCAGGCATTCAAAGGTGTTATTATGATGGCCAGTCATGACCACGAGTTCATTCAGACTGTCTGCAACCGTATTATAGAGCTGACACCTAACGGAATCATCGACAAACGTATGGACTACGATGACTATATCACCGATGATAAAGTGGCTGCAGCTCGGGAAAGGCTCTATCCCAAAAACTAATATCACCCGATATTTGTTAAATAAGAAGTTGTACGCAAGTATGTGTCATAAATTAATGATATAATTGATTTGTTGACACATACTTGGATTCCTACAACTTCATAACTTATTTTTTTGACACATCTCTATGGTTAAACACGTAGTTACATTCAAATTCAAAGGCACTCCCGAGCAACGTCGTGAATGTGCCTCAAAATTTGCCGACGCTCTTAGAGCGCTCCCCGCGCAGATTCAACAGCTGAAATCCATTGAGGTAGGAATCAATGAGAATCCTGCTGAAACCTGGGACCTCGTCCTTACAGCTACAGCTGACTCTCTTGAAGATGTGGCTATCTATTCCGCCCATCCTGCCCATGTGGCAGCCGTTGCTATAATCGCCCCCTTCAAGGAATCGCGCGCCTGTGTCGACTATTCAATTTAGTGATTATGAGATTTCCAGTCCCCGCAATTCTTGCAGTTGTCGGCCTTGCCTCCTGTAGCAATTATGAGGCGCCCGATCTTTTGCCTGTGAAAGAGAAAACTTTCACAGGTGATAATCTCACGCTTTATTACAACGGGGAACCAATGCCGAATAAATCTGTCACACTCACTCAAGAGGGCACTAAAGCCACTGCAAAATTGTTTGCAGAGTTCGATCTCGCTCAACTTTCCGACTTTGGACTCTCCGGCACAATACCTGCACCCGGGGTATTCCCGGGATCGCCGGTCACTATCCTCGATCTTGACATGACGGCTTCCGGCGAATATTGGAATTTCATTGGCTCCGGTTCAGATGCCTATTGCTCATATAATTATAAAGGCTATGCCAACGATGAGCGAATGGCTCTTTTCCTTTCTGAAGTTAAACTGAAGACTCCCGCCATAACTCCGGCTGTTTGGAAGCCGGCTCCTATCAAGCAAGCTGATGGGGTCTACACATCTCTCCCATTTTATATTAACTGGGAATATCTTCCCATTCCGGATGTCGATATCGACCTTTCCCCTTATCTGGAGGCGCTCACAACCCTTCCCATTATTCCGGTCTACAACAACACGGCCTATATGTCGGTGAGTCAGGCAGTCTCTCTGCTTCTTCAAAGTGTAGCATTTTCCGACGACGGTAGTCTGATCATCTCATATGTCTCTTCAGTTGGCGGGGCCTCAAGGCTTGCACAGACTCTTCCCAACCGATTCATGTATCTCCCGGTGTCACAGCAAAAGGTGAATCTTTATCTCAACCCCACGGCACTATTCGGCATGTTACTGATGGCCGGATCCTCAGGAACCCCGGTTGAGGATGTGAAGATTATTGGCAATGGCATCTATCCCTCCGGTCATGTCACAGAAGTTGAACCCGGTGTCATGGAGAAGATTCTTAAATCGGAAATGGCTAAGAAAATTGCTGCCGCCACTCTCAAAGTGATTCTACCCAAACTTGCGGATGGACTTCCTTTCGATATCTCAATGAAAAATGATGAGCTTCATTTCTGTCTTGACAATGCTGTGGCTATGCAGTTGTTCCAGGAGATAGTCTCACCGCTTATTGCCGACAGTGAGTCAATGAAAGCCATTGAGTCATATATTCAGAGCAAGCCCAATCTGAAGCCTCTGTTGCCCTTGCTTGAGAAAGCCATGCAATTGTTGCCTCAGGCGCTTGAAAGGACCAACAAACTGGAGATAGGCCTTGCTTTCATCCCATACTGAGACAGACACTCATCACCCTCAAAAAAAACTGCACTGACTTCATAGTCAGTGCTGTTTTTTATATAAAAATTATATCCCCTTACTTCAAAAACAATTCTGTAAGCTCCACTGCCTTATTGAATGCAGTCGGCTGTCCTTTTACTGTCACGAAAGTATGAATAGCTCCCGGAAATTCAATTCGCTCAACTTTATTACCTAATTTCTTGAGACGTACAGCAAACTCCTCTCCTTGATCACAAAGTATATCCCTCTCTGCGGCTATCATAAGCACAGGTGGCAATTCCTTTAGATCCGCGTCTGTGGCATGGGCAGGAGAAAATTTCGGATTTTTTACAAGATTACCTATATTGTTAGGGCCTCCTGCATATGCCTCGTTGAAAGCCTCCATCAATCTTCCGTCAAGTCCATATCCCCTGGAATATTCCTTCCACGATTCTGTGCCATCTTTGTAGCTTTTCACAACAGGATATATCAGCACAAGCGACTTCAGTTTGGCCGGCATCCCCTTTCTTCGTGACAATTCCATGGCAGATGCAAGCGCGAGATTCCCACCGGCACTGTCTCCTCCGGCGCTGACCATATCTGCCTTCGAGCCCCACTCGGCGGCATGGTTCATAGCATATTCTATACTCCCTTCGCAGTCGTTGAGTCCTGCCGGAAACTGATTTTCCGGAGCAAGTCGATAATCTACCGCCAGAACCATCACCTTTCCTGTGGCAGCCAGCGCATCACAAAAAGCTGCACAACTTTCTATGCTCCCTATGGTCCATCCTCCACCATGGAAATACACCAGCAACGGCAATGGGGAAGCCGACTTTTGCTTAGGTCTGTAAAGACGCATAGCCAGACCGTTTGCCCTGCCATCTCCTTGAATATCCACACGCTCAACTCCCGCCATTGGTGTCGATGCCGTATTGCGCGACTTACGCAATGTAGCAAGCTCTCCCCCTACACCCCTCAAGGCATGGTATATGGCATCGGCCTGATGATCCTGAAGACCATCAGCCATCTCATCAATAAGGTCATCCGCCTCATTCAGCATCTTGTTGTGATCCGCTGCTGTAGGATACATCATGACAGGAATACCCGGACCCGCCGAACCAGTGGTTATGCCGCCTGCCAGCAACACTCCGGCTATCGCCAATCTCAAAATCTTATTCATAAAGTTCTTCTCCTCTTTCATTACATGAAGCTAAATGGACTGTTCGCCCCCTCATCCCTCTTTTTCCATCAATTCGAGCAGTCGGAATTCAGCCTCATCAATCTCCATGATAATCTCCTCCATTCTCCGGCCGGCCGCTGTGATAGCTTCCACATTCATATTGCCCGACGACATCTCTGTCTCAAGTAGATTTTTCTCCTTTTCAAGATCCTCCACCTTCAACGTCAGCTCCTCAAGCTCCCTTTTCTCCTTGAAAGATAATTTCGGTTTACGTTCCTGTTGAGGGCGCTGGTTCGACACTTGTTTTGCACCTGTGGCGGCTGCCTCTAAAGCCTTTCTCTCCTTGGCCTCCTCCTGCACGCAATGTCGATATGTGGAATAATCACCCGGGAAATCCTTGATCTCTCCATTCCCCTTGAACACAAAAAGATGATCCACTATGCGGTCAAGGAAAAAACGGTCATGGCTCACCACGATCACACATCCCTTGAAGTTCACAAGATAATCCTCAAGCACAGTGAGAGTAAGAATATCAAGATCGTTGGTTGGCTCGTCAAGAATAAGGAAATTAGGACTCCTCATAAGCACGGTGGCAAGATACAATCTCCGTCTCTCACCTCCGCTTAATTTATAGATATATTTTTGTTGTGTGTCGGGAGTAAACAGAAACCGCGATAGAAACTGAGAGGCGGAAAGACGAGTCTTGTCATCGATCCTTACCTCCTCCGCTATCTCTCTCACAGCATCGATCACCTTCTTCTTCTCATCAAAACCGGTCATCCCCTCCTGACTGTAGTAACCCCATTTCACAGTCTCTCCGATATCGAAATGGCCACTGTCCGGAGTAAGTTCACCGAGAAGCAATTTTATAAATGTCGATTTGCCGGCACCGTTATCACCTACAATGCCTACCTTCTCATAACGGGCAAACGTATAATTCCACTTATCGAGAATCTTTATGTCGCCAAAGGATTTCGACACATCGTGGGCCTCGAAAATTTTCGAACCGATATAAGATGAGCCTGCCCCTAAGTTCAATTCCCTGCTTGAGAGATTAACCCTGCTCTTTGCCTCCAGCTGGTGGAAATTGTCTATTCTATACTTCGCTTTCGAACCCCGTGCCTGTGGCTGCCGACGCATCCAGTCAAGCTCCGTGCGAAGCAGATTCTTCACCTTAGCCAACTCTGCATTCATGGCGTCATATCGCTCTTGACGTTTCTCCAGGTAATAATCATAATTACCGTCATAGCCATACACGGCCTCACGATCTATCTCGATAATCTTATTACATACCTTATCAAGGAAATATCGGTCGTGAGTCACCATAAGTAGAGTGATGCGCTGACGGGTCAGGTAATTCTCAAGCCATTCCACCATCTCTATGTCAAGATGGTTGGTAGGCTCATCAAGAATCAGCAGATCCGGTTCCGAAAGAAGCACCCTTGCGAGTGCTGCCCTCTTTATCTGCCCCCCCGACATCGTGCCCATTTTCTGGCTCATATCAGTTAGTCTGAACTGGCTGAGCATCTGGCGGGCACGGTCGGCGCATGTATAATCGTCACTTCGCTGAGGAGCGGGGGTGGCATAATCAAGCACTGTCTCATCCGGATCAAATTCCGGCTGCTGGGCAAGATACCCTATCCGCAGATCATTTCTGAACACAACATTGCCGCTGTCATAATCCTCTACACCCGCAATAATGTTCAGAAATGTTGTCTTGCCGGCTCCATTAGCCGCAATTAGGCCGATTTTGTCACCCTGATAAATACCTATGGTGACATCGGCAAACAACATTCTGTCGCCATACGACTTAGTGAGCTTCTCTATCTGCAGATAGCTTATCATCTTCTCTCTGTTTTTAGCATAGTCTCCAATGAAACTATGGCATAATCAAATTAATTAATGTGTGATTTTTACAACGCTAATGTGTAATTTTTACAACGCTGCCACAGCCTCAATCTCCACAAGAGCCTGCTTGGGAAGCTCCTTCACTGCAAATGCGGCACGTGCGGGATAAACGGCGTTGAAATATTCCGCATACACCTCATTCATGGCCCCAAAGAGGCTCATATCAGCAAGCAGCACAGTAGTTTTCACAACATTGTCGAGAGTTGCGCCGGCCTCTGCGAGAATTGCCTTGATATTCTCGATGCTCTGGGCTGTCTGTGCCTTGATATCCTCAGGCATTGCTCCTGTCTCCGCATTGATAGGAAGCTGACCTGACACAAAAATAAGATTACCTGTCTGTACTGCCTGGCTATAAGGACCGATAGCTCCCGGAGCAGCTTTTGAATTAAGTTCCTTTTTCATTTTTAGATTTGTTTATATATCACTGCAAAAATAACTAAAAACTTTTATTAATACAACTCTATTTTTCCAAGCAACGCCTTATGTCAATGCAAAACTCCGCCACTTCCTTATGAGATCAGCTCTTATTTTGATTAGGTTTTCAGTCATAAATATCAAAAATAAAGGAGCGGTATCTCTACCACTCCTCTTTGAGCCGCGAGCGGGGCTCGAACCCGCGACCTTTTCGTTACGAATGAAATGCTCTACCAACTGAGCTATTGCGGCTTATGATTACATAAGGTCAGTCAACCCTGAATCACTTTGCAAAGTTAATACATTTTTTTTAATTGTCATAATTTTATCCTCAGTTTTTCATACCGTCTCCTTCACCTTATCTCCTTGTATTAAAAAAGAGCGACAACGTATTAAAAAAAGAGCGACAACCCTCCCGGGCTATCGCTCTGATGATGAAACATTTCAATTACTCTTATTTAGTTGCTTCTTTTCAATCAAATTTTGAGATACATTCTCCAACCACCATTTGGTGATTAGATAATGCCCTGACCCATCATGGCATCAGCCACTTTCATGAAGCCGGCGATGTTAGCACCCTTCATGTAGTTGATGTAGCCATCCTCCTGCTTGCCATACTCTACGCAAGCCTCGTGGATTGAGCTCATGATCTCATGTAGCTTCTTGTCAACCTCAGCTGCGCTCCACTGAAGGTGCTCGGCATCCTGAGTCATCTCAAGACCGCTGGTAGCAACGCCACCTGCGTTCACAGCCTTACCCGGACAGTAGATAGTGCGGTTAGCGATGAAAGCATCGATTGCCTCAGGAGTGCAACCCATGTTGCTCACCTCTGCACAAAGCTGTACGTTGTTGGCGATAAGCTGCTTCGCATCCTCTCCGTTAAGCTCGTTCTGGGTAGCGCAAGGAAGTGCGATATCCATCTTCTGCTCCCAAGGCTTCTTGCCGGCGAAGAAAGTTGAGCCGGGGAAACGCTCTGCATAAGGCTCTACGATATCGTTGCCTGATGCACGGAGTTCAAGCATATATTCGATCTTTTCATCATCAAGACCGGCAGGATCAAGAATGTAACCGTCAGGACCGGAGATAGTGATGACCTTTGCACCAAGTTCTGTAGCCTTCTTGGCTGCACCCCAAGCCACGTTACCGAAGCCGGAAACACCAATAGTCTTACCCTTGATATCGTCTCCCATCTCTTTCAATACATCCTGTACGAAATAGAGAGCGCCATAGCCGGTAGCCTCAGGACGGATTCTTGAACCACCGAAGCTAAGACCCTTGCCGGTGAATGTACCTGTGTTCTCGCGAGCGAGCTTCTTATACATTCCGTACATATAGCCAACCTCACGGCCACCTACACCTATATCACCTGCGGGTACATCACGGTCAGGACCAAGATTTCTCCAAAGCTCAAGAATAAAGGCCTGGCAGAAACGCATGATCTCTGCATCGCTCTTGCCTCGGGGGCTGAAATCAGAACCACCCTTGCCGCCACCCATAGGTAGAGTGGTGAGTGCATTCTTGAATGTCTGCTCGAAGCCGAGGAATTTCAGGATGGAGAGGTTTACAGATGCATGGAAACGGATACCGCCCTTGTAGGGACCGATAGCGTTGTTAAACTGCACTCTGTATCCGATATTGTTTTGAACTTCTCCCTTATCGTCAACCCAGGTTACACGGAATGTAAAGATACGATCAGGCTCAACCATACGCTCGATGATTTTTGCCTTCTCGAATTCCGGATGCTGGTTGTAGACATCTTCTACCGAGAGAAGAACCTCCTTCACTGCCTGAAGATACTCTTTCTCTCCCGGGTGTTTGGCCTCAAGGCCTGCCATAATCTCAGAGATGTTCATGTCGTTAATTCTTTTATTTAGATTTTTGGTTAGTTTTTGAAATAGCTTGACTTTTGCAAGCTATTTCGTTATTTAAATTACAACTTGAAAGCCCTAACTTGTAATTTTATCGGGTTTCCCGTTGTTTTCGTTGCAAAAGTACAATCAATTTTTATCCCCTCCAAATAAAAAAACATGTTTTATAACATATCTTCAAAAAAAATATCTTCTCCACCGTCTCCCGACTCATTCAATCTCCCGCTGCTCTATTCCTCTCCAAAAATTCCCCCTCATATCATACCCTTCCCCCAACCCCCAGTCCAACTTAGCAAATCCCTCCCACAAACCTTCAGCTTAGTTAGGGAACCCTCCCCCAAACCCCGGCTTAACCTGGCGAATCCTTCCCCCAAACCTTCAGCTTAGTTAGGGAACCCCTCCCCCAAACCCCGGCTTAACTTAGCGAAGCCCTCCCCCAACCACTCAGCGTAGCTTGCCTAACCCCTCCCGCAAACGTTCAGCTTAGTTTGGCGAAGCCGTCCCATGCGGAGCGGTCATTTATTTTTGGAGCCTAAAAAAGGCCGCAGGCCTTCCGAGCTCCAAAAATAAAGACCGTGGAGCCCCTCCAAAAATAAAGACCGTGGAGCCCTTTGTTATTTCCTCATTTTTCACTAATTTTGCTTAATATTACCACTATGCCACCCTCTCCTCCGGCATCACGATGAAAACAAAATCCCGTTTTCGGATTACAATAGAAGACGAGAGTAGGCTTGAAAACCTCATCTCCATCTCAGCTCCCGGCTACAAATGGCTATTGGGGGCTCTTGTTGTTTTCTTTATCGCCATGTCGCTCGGAGCTCTCATTATATTTCTCTCCCCCGCGCGTCGTCTCCTTCCAGGCTACTTGGAAGAAAGCGAACGCACCGCAACCGAAATGCAACTTATCCGCCTCGACTCCCTCACCAACGCCTACGAGATTAATGCAGCCTTCGTCACAAACCTTCAGGCAGTGCTCAATCCCGAAACCCGGAGAAAAGACACTATTTCCAACGCTCCCGACCCGGAACATTACAGGCACGAAGCTCTCCTCCCCGCGTCTCCCGACGAACTGAGATTTGCTGCCATGATGCGCGACCGCGATAAATACAACGTATCCATTGTCGCGCCTCTCGCTGCTGAAAGCATGATGTTCTCACCTATCAACGAATCATCTCTCTTCTCCATGAGATCTCGTGAATCTATAAAAGCCGAAGTTATTCTTCCCGTAAAATCCACGATCTCAAGCATTGCCGACGGCACAGTAATAGCAGTAAGTCAATCGGTCAAAAACGGCGGATGCACTATCATTATACAGCATCCCAAAGGATTCCTTAGCCGCATCAGCCGTCTTGGCACTGTCATTGTCGAGCCCGGTGATTTAGTGACAGGCGGACAGATTATCGCTTTCTCCAACAATGGCAATGCCAGAAACGGAGAAATCGTAAACCTTGAACTTTGGCACAACGGCGACCCGCTCGTTCCATATGAGTATATTGGAATGACCGATGCCGACACCAAGCCCCCTTTCCTCTCCCCTCAACAATCAACAATAACATCTCAACATTAAACACATCCCGTGAACGAAAAAATAAAAAATATCGCCATTCTCGGTAGCACCGGTAGCATTGGCACTCAGACCCTCGACATAATTGCCGAGTATCCCGACCGATTTCGTGCAACTGTTCTGACGGCTCGCCGAAATTGGCGTCTGCTTGCCGAACAGGCAAGAAAATTCCATCCGCTCACTGTAGTTATTTCAGAAAAAGAACACTTCTTGCCTCTTAAAGAGGCGTTGGCCGACACCAATATTAAAGTGTTGGCCGGATCTGAAGCTATTGCGGATGTAGTCACGATCCCCGAAGTTGACGTCGTTGTCACTGCTATGGTGGGATACAGCGGACTGCTTCCAACAGTCTCAGCAATTCGCGCCGGAAAAAAAATCGCATTGGCCAACAAGGAGACCCTCGTGGTGGCCGGAGAGATAATTACAGGTATGATCCGAAATCCCGAGTCTGAGATTATACCCGTCGACAGCGAACATTCCGCCATATTTCAATGCCTTGTAGGGGAGAAAAAATCTCAGGCTAAAAAAATATTGCTCACAGCCAGTGGAGGTCCATTCCGTAAATTTGACAAGACTCAGCTTGAGAATGTCACTCCTCAAGATGCTCTTCGTCATCCCAATTGGGACATGGGCGCTAAGGTCACTATCGATTCCGCCTCCATGATGAACAAAGGGTTTGAAATGATCGAGGCTAAATGGCTCTTTGGTTGCACTCCCGACGATATTGAGATCCTCGTGCATCCGCAGAGTATCGTCCATTCCATGGTGGAGTTTGTCGATGGTTCGGTCAAGGCTCAGCTTGGTGTCCCCGACATGCGTCTCCCCATCCGTTATGCACTCGGCTACCCCGACCGACTCCCCTCTCCGAATCAAACCCTGTCGCTAAGCCAGTTCGCCACTCTCACTTTCGAGGCGCCTGACTACGAAAAATTCCCGCTCCTTGGTTTCGCTTTCGATGCAATACGATGTGGAGGCAATATGCCCTGCATCCTAAATGCAGCCAACGAGAAAGGTGTGGCCGCGTTCCTTAACAGTCGTATCGGGTTCACAGATATGCCGCGACTTGTGAGCTATACTATGGATCATACTCCATTCGTTGCATCTCCGGATCTCGAAACTCTCGTGGCCACTAATAAAGAGGCGTTGGCCGTAGCCGACGAATGGCTGAGCCGCAACGCCCGGTAATCGAATCAGCAGACTCTTTTACCCCGCATTCCCAATGCTATTTTTTAATCATACATTTCTATATTTCCGCAGATGGAAACTTTTCTCATCAAGGCAGCGCAACTTATTCTCGCGTTTGCCATCCTCGTGATAATTCACGAATTTGGCCACTTCCTGTTCGCCCGTATCTTTGGCGTAAAAGTGGAGAAATTCTATATCTTCTTCGATCCCTGGATCGAACTCTTCAAATGGAAACCGAAAAAATATGTCGGTGGACTCGGCAAACAGAAGAATCTCACCACTGCCGGACCTGACGACAAAACCGAACAGTCAGCAACCGTGACTGCTACCGCTTCAGGCAAAAAGAAGAAAAGCTCATTCTGGGGCGATACTGAATACGGCATTGGTTGGCTCCCGCTCGGAGGATATTGCAAGATCGCCGGCATGATCGACGAAAGCATGGACACCGAACAGATGAAGCAGCCTGCTCAGGAATGGGAATTTCGATCCAAACCGGCCTGGCAGCGACTCCTTATTATGATAGCCGGCGTCCTCTTCAATTTCCTGCTCGCCATAATCATCTATGCAGGCATCGTTTACGTCACTGGTGAGAAATTCGTGACTTTCAAAGAGGCTAAGTTGGGTATGGCCTACTCGGGAGAAGCCAAGAAAATCGGTTTCGTAGATGGCGATATTCCTCTCTATGCCGATGGCAAAGAGCTCATCAGCCCCGTGGAGGGCCGAATGGAGATCATTCAGGCAAAGGAGGTGAAAGTGCTCCGCGATGGCAAAGATACTGTATCGATCGCTATTCCCGAAAACTTTATTTTCAATCTTGATAAAGAGGCTAAAAGCGACACAGCTGTCATCAATTTCATGACCTACCGCATCCCTGCCAAGATCACTCAGGTCATGCCGGGCGAAGGTGCCGCAAAAGCCGGAATTAAGCCGGGCGATGTAGTGATTGCGATAGATTCTGTCAAGACTCCCTCTCTCGATCTGTTCCTCCCTACCCTCGCAGGTCATTCCTCTGAAACTGTCAACCTTACCGTTGTTCGTAGCGATAAGGATAACACAGCCTCCAACGATACGATCGTTCTCCCTGTCACCCTTTCTGAAGGTAGCAAGATGGGCGTAGGCCTTGAGATTGATCCCTCAGCTTTCTATAAAGCGGAAGAGAAAAAATACAATCTCTTCCAGTCTATACCTCGTGGCATCCAGCTTGGCACCGATCGTCTCACCTCCTATGCTCAGTCAATGAAGCTCGTCTTCACCAAGGAAGGTGCCAAGAGCGTTGGCGGATTCGGCTCCATCGGCGCCATATTCCCCGAGAAATGGGATTGGATTGCGTTCTGGAATATAGCTGCTTTCCTCTCTGTGGCTCTCGCATTTATGAACATCCTGCCTATCCCGGCTCTCGATGGCGGTCATGTAATGTTCCTTCTCTATGAAGTGATCACTCGACGCAAGCCTTCGGAAAAATTCATGGAATATGCGCAAATGATTGGTATGGGACTTCTCATCCTTCTTCTTCTCTACGCCAACGGCATGGACATAGTCCGACTCTTCAAATAAATTCCTCCTCTCTCCTCGCTTTCATCATCTCTCCTCTCTCTTCCTCTCTCTTCCTCTCTCCACCCCATCACCTCTCTCCTAACTCATCACCTCCCTCCTATCTCTTTATCTCTCCTATCTCATCACCGCTCTCCTCCAACTCTCTATCATTAAAAACTTCTCCTTTCTCCTATCTCATCACCCCTCTCCTTTATCTCTCCTTACCCTCCTTTATCTCTCCGGATTAATCTCTGCTCCTAATATGACACACAATATTCAGCATGAAAACCATAAAACTGAAACCTAAAAAAGAGGAATCAATCCTCCGCCACCATCCCTGGGTATTCTCAGGAGCCATAGCATCGCTTCCTGAAAACCTGGAAGAGGGTGAACTCGTGAAAGTTGTCAGTGCCGACGGCCGACAGCTTGGCACCGGTCATTTCCAGATCGGCAGCATAGCCGTTCGCTTGCTTGAATTCGGCGATAAAGAGATAACCGACGACTTCTTCCATCGCCGTCTTGATGCCGCATTCCGTCTTCGGCAGGCTCTCGGGCTTATCCGCCCCGACAACAACTGCTATCGCCTCGTGCACGGTGAAGGTGATTTCCTCCCCGGACTTGTAATCGACATCTACGGTGACACAGCGGTTGTGCAGGCCCATTCTCCGGGTATGCACTTCGAACGCATGAAAATTGCACGCGCACTCACTGAGCTTCCCGAGGCTCTCATACGCAACGTATATTATAAGAGTGAGACAACGCTCCCCTATAAAGCACGTCTCGACCCTCAGAATGATTATCTCATCGGTCACTTCGATGGCAATATAGCCATAGAAAATGGTCTCCGTTTCAACATCGATTGGTTGAAGGGTCAGAAGACAGGATTCTTTGTTGACCAACGTGAGAACCGTGCTCTTCTGGAGAAATTCGCTCACGGGCGCAAAGTGCTCAATATGTTCTGCTACACAGGGGGCTTCTCTGTTTATGCAATGCGTGGCGGTGCTGTCAAAGTTGATTCTGTGGATTCTTCTGCAAAGGCCGCCGCTCTGACGGATGCTAATATCGAACTGAATTTCCCCGATGATCCCCGCCACAAAACCCATGCCGTAGATGCTTTCAAATATTTGGCTGACATGGAGAAAGATGCTTATGACCTGATAATCCTTGATCCTCCTGCTTTTGCCAAACATCGCTCGGCACTGAAGAACGGTCTGATTGGCTATCGCAAACTCAATGCGAAGGCGTTTGAGAAAATAAAATCCGGCGGCATACTCTTTACATTCTCCTGTTCGCAGGTTGTTACCCGTGAAATGTTCCGTCTCGCTGTCTTCACTGCTGCCGCACAATCTGGTCGAAAGGTGCGTATACTTCACCAGCTCACTCAGCCGGCCGATCATCCTGTCGACATCTCCCATCCGGAGGGCGAATATCTCAAGGGTCTTGTCCTCTATGTAGAGTAATCTATCCTCTAAACCATAAACTAAAAACTACAAACTAATGAAACATAGTCTCTCAACAATAATATTAGCAGCTATGCTCACACAACAGGCCAACGCCGTGGTCGACAAAAACTTCGACTATCATGTCGACCGTTTCGCCGACATCGAAGTGCTTCGTTACGAAGTGCCTGAATTCGATCGTCTCTCTCTCAATCAGAAACTAATGGTCTATTACCTCGGGGAAGCCGCTCAAGCCGGACGCGATATCCTCTGGGATCAGAACGGACGCTATAACCTCCAGATACGTAAGCTTCTTGAGAATATATACACAAACTATAAAGGCGACAAGAATTCACCCGATTACAAAGCCTTCGAAACCTACCTCAAACAGATATGGTTCGGCAACGGCATCTATCACCACTACTCAACTGATAAATTCACACCCCTCTTCTCCGAGTCTTTCTTCACAGAACAGGTCAACGCTCTCCCGGATTCAATGCTCCCCCTTGAACCCGGTCAGACAAAAGCACAGATGCTCTCTGTGCTCACTCCGGTGATATTCGACCCAACCGTACTACCCAAGCGTGTTAGTCAGGATGGTTCAGGCGATGTGGTTGCGTCCTCCGCGTCCAACCTCTATGGCGATGGAGTCACTCAAGCTGAAGTTGAAGCCTACTATGCCGCTCTCAAAGATCCCTCTGATCCGGAACCGATTTCATATGGACTCAATGCCAAGGTAGTGAAAGAGAACGGCAAGATCAAAGAGGAACACTATCACCTCAACGGTCTATACGGTCCGGCCATCGCAAAGATAATCTACTGGCTCGATATGGCTAAAAGCGTGGCAGAGAATGATGAGCAGAAAGCATATATCACAAAACTCATTGATTATTACATCACAGGCGACCTTCGTCTCTTCGATGAATATTCGATTCTCTGGGCCGAAGACACTAAATCTGATGTTGACTTTGTCAACGGCTTTATTGAGAGCTATGGCGATCCACTCGGCATGACCGGATCATGGGAGTCGTATGTCAACTTCCGCAATAACGCAGCTTCATCCCGCACTGAAACTATCTCCTCCAACGCCCAGTGGTTTGAAGATCATTCTCCTATCAATCCGAAATTCCGCAAGCCTAAAGTGAAAGGTGTTTCCGCTAAGGTAATCAACGCAGCCATGCTTGCCGGCGATGCATTTCCGAGCACTGCAATTGGAATCAATCTCCCTAATGCCGACTGGATCCGTGCCGCCCACGGTTCAAAATCCGTCACCATTGAGAATATTACAGAGGCCTATGATATGGCATCTCACGGCAACGGTTTTAACGAGGAGTTCGTAATTGATGCCCCCACACGCAAGATTCTCGAAGACTACCTCTATATCACCGATATGCTCCACACCGATCTCCACGAATGTCTCGGTCATGCATCCGGTCAACTTATGCCCGGTGTGGATCCGGATGCTCTGAAAGAGAACGGTTCAGCACTTGAAGAAGCCCGTGCCGACCTATTTGCGCTCTACTATCTTGCTGATCCCAAGCTAATTGAACTGGGTATCCTTGATAATCCTGAGGCATACAAAGCTGAATACTATAAGTATATGCTCAACGGACTTATGACACAACTCAATCGTATCGAACCCGGTAAAGACATAGAGGAAGCACATATGCGCAACCGTCAGCTGATTGCAAAATGGATTCTCGAAAAGGGTAAGAAAGACAAGGTTGTAGAGCTTACAAAGAAAAACGGCAAGACCTATGTCAAGATCAACAACTATCCTAAGATGCGTGAACTGATTGGCCAGCTACTTGCCGAAGTACAACGCATAAAGAGTGAAGGCGATTACAAAGCCGGCAATGATCTTATCCAGAAATATGCTGTCAAGGTAGATCCAAAACTTCACAAAGAGGTACTTGAACGCTACTCCAAACTTGACATTCCACCATACCGTGGATTTATCAATCCCCGTTATGAACTCGTAAAAGATGCCAACGGAAAGATAACCGATGTAAAACTCAAATACGGAGAAAACTACATCGACCAGATGCTTCGCCTAAGCCAAGACTATACCACACTCGGCTTCTAAAATCAAAAAATACAACTGAAACAGCAGCAAGCTTAAAAAAATTAGCTTGCTGCTGTATAGTTTTATAAAATAATCAAATCTCACAGCCCTTATTCAGCCGTACTTAAGCAATATTTACCTAAATATCAAAGCAATATACTTAAAAACACAAATCTAATCCAAGAAGTCAGAAAATTACCTACTCTCCCGCTTTCCCAAAGAAACAATCACCATCGGCGTGATAAGGTTTACTTTACGAAGTAGTCGGGAGCTGAAGCAAGTTTATCTTCGGTTTGTATGTAAAAAAGGAAGGCATCCTATTCGGATGCCTTCAGATTAAGGGGGCGATTACCTACTCTCCCGCTTTCCCAAAGAAACAATCACCATCGGCGTGATAAGGTTTACTTTACGAAGTAGTCGGGAGCTGAAGCAGGTTTATCTTTGGTTTGTATGTAAAAAAGGAAAGCATCCTGTTCGGATGCCTTCAGATTAAGGGGGCGATTACCTACTCTCCCGCTTT
>CAZEOI010000054.1:0-24555 GCA_964513775.1 uncultured Sangeribacter sp.
GAGGTTTATAGGCTTGTGTGAACTCGCCTCAGACACACTCAGTGAAACACTACCTAATGAAAAGATGGTCCGGTAAGGTTTGCATCTCATATTGATGAAGGCTATCAAACAAGTCTGTATCCGGCTTTATAAAACGACGTCTTGGCTTACCATCAATAGTAACATTGAGCCGATAATGGCCCTTTGAATTAATGGTTAGATTCTCAAACTTAATATTTCGGCCATACTTATCCATGAATTCCGAAGATTTCTCAGAAGGAATAATATAACCGAATCTAATTACGTTATCTCGCAAGGTCTTATGTATGATATTGCTCCATCCGGCAGGAATATTATATTTCTTGGCTAAAGTCGGATATAACATCAGAGCATCGGCTATCTTTTTGATAATTTCCTCTGCGTTCCTAATGCCATTATCCTTTGCAAAGTCAAGAAGATCATCTTTAGTTATCTCACTGATCTTTCCATAGAGCGACATACATCGGGTGGGCTGCGGATGATGTGCGTCTGCAGCAAATATAAAAGTCATATCATAGGCCGGCGACAGCTTCCACTTCCCATCTTGCTCAAGAAGAAAGGAGAAATTCTTGGTATGATCGTCTGTATTATTTGCCAGAACATTAAATATAGTTCATTTCTTTGTGTGGCGTATGCGTTGACGTTTCTTATTTTCTTTGTAGAGATATGGAGATTCAGGCAATTCCGGCAATAGTTGGTCCCAATTCTCCTCCATGTCGATAGCCCGAAGTAATTTCATCAGAGTTATAACCGACATATCTGTCAGACGTCCGGTCTCGAATTTATAGATTGTAGGGATACTTATGGTAGTAATCTCCGCAATCTCTTTTTGCGTCATATTCATGCGCATCCTGTAATCCCGAAACCTGCTGCCTAAACTGCGTATCGTCTCAACCGGTGACTGAACTTGTCTTGAATACATCTGTTCTCTCATTTATAAATATAAGTACATTTATTATTATACCCATATATAAGGCATAAATATAAATACACTTAATATTAAAAATATTTGCAAAGATAATAAAATTTCATGATAAAATACTTTCCCTATAAAGTTTTTATGGCATATAGACGTAAGGCATTCAGATGTTATGTATTCTACATAAAAGCGGCCATCTGACGAATCTTAACCAAACATGCCAAGAAAGCGTAATTGCAATAATTGGGAGAGAGGGAATACCGCACAATGTAATACAATATTTACTATAAAGAAAAAAATCATCTTGCTAACCGATATTAGTCAGCAAGATGATTTTATCACAAATATTCTATTTTATTCCTTTTCTTTGGATTGAGCAAAAAGATCAATACCACACCGTCATACTCATATCCACTGACTAATTTAACTATCTCAAACTTTCATATTAGCTTCACCATGAATGTGCTGTCTTATTTGCGCCAAAATATTTTGAGCACATATAACATTACTATTGGCTATCAATGATTTATAAATATAAAATTTCTCAAAATATGAAAGTATTTATTTGTCATATGAAAGTAGGTCATTGTAATTTTGCAACATCAAAACAACCGAGATACTCTTCCACTCTCCGGATCCGGTCTCTACCAGATAGAGGTGATCACCTCATCATGGAAAGCCTCCGGCTCAATCAAAATCTAAACTACAATATAAAACAATAAACATCATGCTCAGAAAAGTTAAAATTGAACCGATCGGCCTCCGGAAATTGGCGGCTACGCGAGGAGAAAGAAAAAAATGTAATTTTATTTGGTTACTCCTGCTTTGTGCAGTATATTTTTCAGGGTGTAGCCAGGTAGATAATCTTATGCTCCAAAAGCAAAATGAGGAACTGTGTGACGCGAGACAAACAGTCCACGATACGGCTACACGCTCACCCTTCTACACTGGAATCATACAAATTCATACTGAGCACAGTCTTACGAGTAAAAGAAATGAGTACATTGCTGAAAACATTGCTTTTGAAGCAGCCAACACCCTATGGGCAGTATTCAAAAATGACAACGACACAACAATTGTAAAAACATTCCAAAACCTTATAAGAATCTCAGATGACTCCGGAAAACAAATTAAGGAGATAATAACGACTCTAATTCCTACTCCCCAATATGCTAAAAATCACACAACTCTGAATTGGAATGATTTTAAATTCTATGATCGTCAGTCTGATTTCACCGGCTATGAAATATATTCAACTCCCGATGAGGGTATGATTTTTGGTGCCTGGTATTATGAGGATGGAAAACAACAATATGGAACCATACTATATGATGATGATCCTCATTTAAGAATCAAATCTGCGTTTCTGGAAAGAATCCTAAGAAACATTTCATTCACTCAGACTGAAAACAGAAAGACGAGAGAGTATCAGGAATATGAGGAAGCAATAGAAATCTGGGAGACAGATGATAATAATAAGGTGAATAGTGTGATAATTGTTTTCGAGCACATCACACCAACAGGCAGAGTCCAGACTGATTCTGATGATGCATGCAGTGACTACTTAGGTGGTGGCAGAGGCGGCCGATACCACACCACGGACTATCTTCAGAGAGATTCAGTCAAAATTGAAGGGTGTACCTTTGTTAAAGAGTCAATAATCAATTCTTATTATTTGGATGGCTCGATATATCCTTACGGGGGATATGGATCTTCTCCATGTCTGGCTATTTCCTTAGCTCTTCTCTATTATGACACATTCATCTCCCTTGACACCATATGGAGCGAGCTTGACAGTCCTGACTATTTCTACAATATATTTGATGACTATATTGATGCTGGAGACCTTGAATATCTTATATCAAAATATTTCAGATATCATAAAATATCTGCTGGAAGCATCTGTTCCAACATTAAAAACAAGCGATTGTGTATCACGGTAAGCAAGACCGGAAATTCCCAATGCATCTACAAATGCATGCTTATCGTGGGGTATACTCAGGAGAATACTCTCATATATCTGGATCCGGTGACGGGTGAGATGAAACACAGACCGAACGATTGTCTTGATGATTTTACTTTCGTAATTGACAAAATGCTATAAAATATCTTCAAGGATTTGACGTTATATAAGAAAGGAGTCTCCGGTGTGATCCGAAATATTGCTTCATCAAGTTTTATTGACTCCAATGAATGGATAAGATCATTGCGGATTTATACCGACTGCCTGTCTTGAAAGGTCAATCCGGACAAGAAGATGATGTTGTATCACTTTAAAGAGAATGCTTATGAAAAAACTACTCGTCTTGATGTGCGCCATCTTATTGATGACCTCATCCTCAATGTTTGCCGATACCATCGCTTCGGAAAACAAGTCTTCCAAAACTGTGGAGATTCCAAAGACCTTCGAAGGTAAGTTCATACCCCCTGTGTATCAATCGGGTGCTACAATTCCTTTCTATAATCTTCAATATATTCTACAAAAGAAATATAAGAAAGATCTGAACATCGCCACACCTAAATCAGAAAGTGCGCCGATGTCTAAGTTCCAGTTGATTGTCGATAAAAATGGTGATCTTATAGACTGTACAATATTGGAATCAACTGACTTAGAGAATGACAGGATAGTTTTGCAATTCCTGCAAAATGAAATCCTGTTCTCATATCCTGCCACACTTGACGGTGAGCCTTGTAATATTCTCGGTATCTTTGCAATCCGCTATCATCAACCTCCTACGCAAGAGAATATAAAGTTTGATTGCTACCCTCTCATCGACACATCAAAATAATCCTATGCAATATAGGATTTCTCAATACGCGGATCGGAACCATACCGGTCCGCGTATTTCTTTTTAAGACCGTGCTCCTCTTGCCTCCTACAATAAAGCCGCAACCTGACGAATCCTGGCTAAACGTGCCATGAATGTGGGATTCAATTACGTTACCTCCGGGTACGTCATGCAGCCGTTGCCATCAGCTTTCGAGTAAATTTACGATTTCATTATAAAATATATCCTGCTGACCAATCAGATCAGCAGGATATATTTTATCACAATTATTCTATTTTATTCCTTTCTTCGTTGTGGGCAATCTCCCGATGTAGAGATTGCACGCGTCGTAAGGATTTAGAGCACACCCTGAGCCATCATGGCGCGGGCCACTTTCATGAAGCCGGCTACGTTGGCTCCCTTCACATAGTTGATGAAGTCGGAACCCTCCTCTTTGCCGTATTTCTCACACTGCTCGTGGATATCCTTCATGATGTGCTTGAGTTTCTCGTCTACCTCCTCCTGAGTCCAGGAGAGTTTCTGAGAGTTCTGTGCCATCTCAAGACCTGACACTGCCACACCGCCGGCGTTGGCTGCCTTGCCCGGAGCATAGAGAATCTTGGCGGCAAGGAATTTCTTGATGGCCTCGGGAGTGGAGGGCATGTTGGCTCCCTCGCTCACTGCGATACAGCCGTTGTCGAGAAGCACCTGTGCATCCTCACCGTCAAGCTCATTCTGAGTGGCGGAGGGCATGGCGATGTCGCACTTGACATGCTTCCAGGGACGCTCACCGGGAAGATAAGTTACATCGGGATATTTCTCAGCCACTTCGCTGATGCGGCCGCGATAATAGTTCTTGAGATCGAAGATATAGTCGAGCTGTTCCTCGGTGAAGCCTTCGGGCTTGATGATGGAACCGCCGCTATCGCTCATGGAGACTACCTTCGCGCCAAGCTCGGTGAGCTTACGGGTGGTGTAGGTGGCCACATTGCCGGAGCCTGATACGGCTACCTTCTTACCTTTGATGTCGATGCCTCGGGTGGCGAGCATATTGAGGAGGAAGTAGCAGTTGCCATAACCTGTTGCCTCGGGACGTATGAGTGAGCCGCCGAAGTCGAGACCCTTGCCGGTGAAGGTGCCTGTAAACTCGCGGGCCATCTTCTTGTAGTAGCCGAACATATAGCCTACCTCACGGCCGCCTACGCCTATATCGCCGGCGGGCACGTCGGTGTCAGGACCGATCTGGCGCCAGAGCTCCGCGATAAATGCCTGGCAGAAGCGCATGATCTCCATGTCGCTCTTGCCACGGGGCGAGAAGTCGGAACCACCTTTGCCGCCACCCATGGCGAGAGTGGTGAGCGAGTTTTTGAATGTCTGCTCGAAAGCAAGAAACTTGAGGATGGACTGATTGACGGATGCGTGGAAGCGGATGCCTCCTTTATAGGGACCTATAGCGTTGTTGTGCTGGATGCGGTAGCCCATATTGTTGTGTACCTTACCCTTGTCGTCGACCCAGCTTACACGGAAGGAGAAGATGCGGTCAGGGATGCAGAGGCGCTCGATGAGATTCTCAGCCTCAAACTGGGGATATTCGTTGTAGACATCCTCGATGCTTGTCACTACCTCTTCTACTGCCTGAAGATATTCAGGCTCATTAGGGAATCGACGGCGAAGATCTGCCATCACTTCGGTTGCTTTCATAAATAAGAGTATCTTTATGTTGTATGTTGTTTTTTTACCTGTAGCGGGAGGCCTTTAACCGGACCATCCCTGAGCCGATTTCATATCAGCTTCTCTGAACCGGGGGCAAAGTTATAAAAAAAATAATAGTTGCGCAACATTTTGCGCAACTATTTTAATTTTTAGTATCATTTTCCAATTTTTTGCCTGATTTTTCTTACCAATGGCGTTAAGACGGGGACATTCTCAAACGCTGCCACAATACTTATATAGAAGATAAGAATGAACGTGCGCAGGATATAAACGCTCCACATCGGCAGCACTCCATCCATCCATGCTCCGGCCATCCAGAGCAGAAGGGCCACCAGACAGTAAGCGCTGATGCGCCTCAGATCGTAGGGGAGGGGATAGTAGCGACGTCCGGCGAAATAACTCAACACCATCACGAAGAAATAGCTTATCAGAGCGGCCCAGGCTGAGCCCATATAGCCGTCGGGAATACCGATGGCCCTTACAAGCCACACATTGAGCGCGAGCATCACCACAAAACAGATAAGGGAGAAATACATGCCCCACTGAGTGCGGTCGGTGAGCTTATACCATAACGAGAGATTGAAGAAGACTCCGAAACATAACTCGGCAGCCATCATTACGGGCACCACCCGCAGACCGGCCCAATAGCCGGGTGAGATGAAATGCTTGAGCACCGGAAGATAAAACATCACGGCAAGGAATATGAGAAGCCCGAAGATGATGAAGTATTTCATCGCATCGCAATAGGCTTGCTTCTTACCCTCACCCTCCTCTTTGGCCTGTGAGAAGATGAAGGGTTCGTAGGCGTAGCGGAAGGCCTGGGTGAACATCACCATCACTATGGCAATTTTCATATTGGCACTGAAGATGCCCACCATCTCGCGCGCCTCCACCTCATGGCCTTTGAAGAGGTAGGGGATGAGAAGCTGACCCATGTTCTGACTGAGGATTCCGGCCACACCTAATATGAGCAGAGGCCAGCTGTAGGAGATCATGCGTCGCCATAATTCACCGGAGATGCGGTAGCGTCGCCCGGTGAGTTCCGGAAGAAGCATAAGCAATATGGCTGCCGAGGAGATGATGTTGGCCACGAATATCCATCCTATTCCGAATGTCGCGCCACCCATGGGTGTGTAGAACCATCCCACAGCTCCCGCACAATGCTTCTCAAGCCAGGGGCAGAGAAGTATGAAGAAGAGATTGAGAGTGATGTTGAGGGCTACGTTGAGAAGCTTTATGCCGGCGAAGCGGTAGGCTTTCTTCTTATAGCGGAGATAGGCGAAGGGGAGATTGGAGAAGGCATCTATGGCCACCGTGACTCCTAAAAGCCACACATAAAGGGAATGTGAGGGGAGGAGCAGGAGATTAGACACCGGCCGCAGGAAGATGGTGAGAAGCACTATGAAGAGGAGAGAGGTGGCACCCACGGAGATAAGCGACGTGGTGTAGACCAGCTCCGGATCTCTCTCCTTGTTGGCAAACCGGAAGAAGCCGGTCTCCATGCCATAGTTGAGAATCACGAGGGCCACGGCGGTGAAGGCGTAGAGATAGCTCACTATGCCATATTCAGCCGCCGGAAATATATAGACGTAAAGGGGCACGAGACACCAGTTGAGGAAACGCCCCACGATGCTGCTGAGGCCGTAGACGGCGGTGTCTTTTACGAGCGATTTTATTCCAGCCATTTTTGTCAGGGATTTAGGATTTATTCTTCGAAGAGCGACCCGGGGGTGCTGAAACGGTGGCGGCCGAGATGCTTGTAGGCAAGGTCAGTCACCTCACGTCCGCGTGGCGTGCGCTTGATGAAGCCCTCTTTTATCAGAAACGGTTCATACACCTCCTCCAATGTGCCGGAATCCTCACCGAGGGCTGTGGCGATCGTGCTCAGTCCTACAGGGCCACCCTTAAACTTGTCGATTATGGTGAGCAGAATACGGTTGTCGATCTCATCGAGTCCGTAGCGGTCTATGTTGAGCGCCTCAAGAGAATGTCGGGCAATCTCGAGATCCACGAATCCGTTGCCCATCACCATGGCGAAGTCGCGCACACGGCGTAGGAGGGCGTTGGCGATACGCGGCGTGCCTCGGCTGCGGAGAGCTATCTCAAGAGCCGCCTCATCAGATATGCCGGTGCGCAGAAGTGAGGCGGAACGCTTCACGATCCCCTTGAGCACCTCATGGTCGTAATATTCGAGATGGCAGTTGATGCCGAAACGCGCCCGGAGCGGAGCCGTGAGCAGACCGCTGCGCGTGGTGGCCCCGATAAGGGTGAAGGGGGCGAGGGTGAGCTGCACGCTCTTCGCGCCGGGTCCCTTGTCGAGGAGTATGTCTATGCGATAGTCTTCCATGGCCGAGTAGAGATACTCCTCCACAATCGGATGGAGGCGATGTATCTCGTCGATGAAGAGCACATCATGTTCCTCAAGACTCATGAGGATTCCGGCCAGGTCGCCCGGCTTGTCGAGCACAGGACCCGACGTGACCTTGAACCCCACGCCAAGCTCATTGGCCACGATGTTGGAGAGAGTGGTCTTGCCGAGTCCCGGAGGGCCATGAAGGAGAGTATGGTCGAGAGCCTCCCCGCGCAGACGGGCAGCCTGCACGAAAATTCTGAGGTTGGATATTATCTTCTCCTGGCCGCTGAAATCATCGAAAGCAAGCGGCCGGAGTGCCTTTTCTATATCTTTTTCCTGATCGCTGACCTGACGGTCGCGGATGTTGAAATCTTCCTGTTGCATAACGCAAAGTTACGAAATTGTATTGAATACCGCCACGATAATTGCACATTCATTATTCTTTCAGTGCAATTTTATAGGCAATATGGATTATTTCACTTAAATTCGCTGATAAGTTAAAACAAGATGACGTGCAAAGGGCGTTGTATAATAAACGAAGTGAATTATGGGTAAACCGAAATTAGTTATATCTTCAGGGGCCGGCATAAGTGCCGAAAGCGGAATTTCCACCTTCCGCGATGCCGGAGGATTATGGGAGAACTATCCCGTGATGGAAGTAGCTTCGGCCGACGGCTTCCGACGCAATCCCGAACTTGTACACAAATTCTACAACGCCCGCAGGCATGACCTTGTGACGAAGGAGCCCAATGAGGCTCACCGCCTTCTGGCCGAGCTTGAGAAAGACTACGACGTGTATGTGATAACTCAGAACGTGGACGATCTCCACGAGAGAGCCGGCTCAACCAAGGTGCTCCACCTCCACGGCGAGCTCATGAAGATACGCTCCGTGAGCGATCCGGACTATATCGAGACCCTCGACAAGGATCATCTCGACACCACTCCGGCCACACGCGGAAAGCGCGGCGATCTCATGCGTCCGCACATCGTGTTTTTCCAGGAGGCCGTGCCCAACATAGAGCCGGCTATCCAATTGGCCGAAGAGGCCGACATCTTTGTGGTGATAGGCACATCCTTGGCCGTATATCCCGCCGCAAGCCTGATACATTACGTGCGTCGGGGAGTGCCGGTCTATTACATCGATCCCAATCCGGCGGCGTCAGCCATAGGTATGGAGGGGGTGACGGTGATACGCGACAAGGCCATCGCCGGAATGAGAAAACTCGTGGAAATCCTCACTCCGGGACATTGATGCCGGACATGGATGACTCAGCCCACCGGAAGCTAACTAAAGAAAACCAACACTACTGACATGGCAAAAGTAAAAGGCGCGATAACCGTAGATGTGGACAGATGCAAGGGATGCAACCTATGCGTTGTGGCATGCCCTACATCAACCCTGTCTCTGCAGCCTCTCGAAGTGAACGACCGCGGATATCATTACGCATTCATGGCCCAACCCGACAACTGCACGGGATGCTGCTCATGTGCGTGGGTGTGCCCGGACGCATGTATAGAAGTCTATAGAGTCAGAACTGATGACTGACCGATTACTCTTAATTTTTTAAACTCGGCGGAGCCTTCCCGGCCCCGTCTACAAACAAGAAGTGACAACCAAACCGAATATGAAAGAAGAGGTAAGACTCATGAAGGGGAACGAAGCCTTCGCCCACGCTGCCATACGCTACGGATGCGACGGTTATTTCGGCTACCCGATCACCCCTCAGTCGGAGGTGCTGGAGACGCTTGAGGCCCTCATGCCTTGGGAGACTACGGGAATGACCGTGCTTCAGGCTGAATCCGAAGTGGCGGCCATAAACATGGTCTACGGAGGAGCGGCTTCGGGAAAGGCTGTGATGACATCATCGTCGTCGCCCGGAATCAGCCTCAAGCAAGAGGGGATATCCTATATGGCGGGAGCGGAACTCCCTGCCCTCATCCTTAACGTGATGAGAGGCGGCCCCGGATTGGGCACGATCCAGCCCTCGCAGGCCGACTATTTCCAGGCCACAAAGGGGGGCGGACATGGCGACTATCATCTGATTGTGCTCGCTCCCGCCTCTGTGCAGGAGATGGTGGATTTCGTGGCCCTCGGATTTGACCTCTCGTTTAAATACCGCACGCCGGCCATGATCCTTGCCGACGGAATCGTAGGGCAGATGATGGAGAAAGTCACTCTCCCCCCGCAACGCCCGCGCCGCACGGAGGAGGAGATACGCCGCCAGTGTCCTTGGGCCGCCGATGGCCGCAAGGGTATGCGCAAAAGAAATGTGGTGACATCGCTTGAGCTTGAACCTGCCCCTATGGAGGTGATCAACAATCGCCTGCAGGCCACCTACCGCACAATCTGTGAAAACGAAACCCGCTGGGAGGAGATAGGCACCGACGATGCCGACTATCTGATAGTGGCTTTCGGATCGATAGCCCGAATCTGTGCCAAGGCCCGTGAACTGGCCGCAGAAGAGGGGATAAAGGTGGGCATAATCCGCCCCATCACTCTCTGGCCTTTCCCAGCCGATGCCATCCGCAAGGCTGCCGAGGGGAAGAAGGGTATTCTATGCGTGGAGCTGAATGCCGGACAGATGATCGAGGATGTGCGACTCGCCACTCACGACCGTATCCCGACAGAGCATTACGGACGCCTTGGCGGAATCATACCGAGTCCGACCGAAGTGGTCCGGGCGCTCAAGAGCAAATTCCTCAACCAGCAATGATCGCACAAATGGAACTGAAAGATATAATGAAAGAGGAGAACAAGGTGTATTCAAAACCTGAACTCCTTGATAACGTACATATGCACTATTGCCCGGGTTGCAGTCATGGTGTGGTCCATAAGCTGCTTGCAGAGGTGATAGCCGAGATGGGGCTTGCAGAGAAAACAATTGGCATCTCGCCTGTGGGCTGCGCCGTGTTTGCCTACAACTATATCGACGTAGACTGGGTGGAGGCGGCTCACGGACGCGCCCCTGCCGTGGCCACTGCCATAAGCCGGTTATGGCCCGACAACGTGGTGTTCACCTATCAGGGCGACGGGGACATGGCCGCAATCGGCACAGCCGAATCGATCCATGCGGCCAACCGTGGTGAGAATATCGTGATGGTGTTCGTAAACAATGCCATCTATGGAATGACCGGCGGACAGATGGCTCCTACAACCCTTATCGGACAGAAGACCGCCACCACACCTTACGGCCGACGCGTGGACCTCAACGGCTATCCACTGGAGATAACCGATCTGCTCGCGCAGCTCGCCGGCACCTGCTACGTGACCCGTCAGGCCGTACACACACCGGCTGCCGTGCGTAAGACCAAAGCCGCTCTAAAGAAGGCTTTCGAAAACGCGCTCGCCAAGAAGGGCACCTCCGTGGTGGAGGTGGTGTCGACTTGCAACTCCGGCTGGAAAATGTCGCCCGACGCGGCCAACAAATGGATGGCCGAGCATATGTTTGAGAAATACCCATTGGGCGATCTCAAGAATGTTTGACCGGGATAACCGCAGGCTTATCCCTCTAATAAGAAAAGAACATGACACAAGAGATAATCATAGCGGGCTTCGGTGGACAGGGAGTGCTCTCCATGGGGAAGATCCTTGCCTATTCCGGACTGATGGACGATAAGGAGGTGAGCTGGATGCCCTCATATGGCCCGGAGCAGAGAGGGGGCACGGCCAACGTGACCGTGATCCTTTCTGACGAGAAGATATCCTCACCCGTGCTCGACACATACGACATCGTTGTGGCGCTCAACCAGCAGAGTCTCGACAAATTCTCGCCGAGGGTGAAACCCGGCGGAATCCTTATCTATGATACTGCCGGAATACACAAGCATCCCGAACGTCGGGACATACGGACAATCCCGGTTGACGCTATGCAGGCCACCTTGGACCTGGGCAATTCAAAAGCCTACAATATGGTGGTGATGGGCGCGCTCCTCGAAGCCATGGACTATAAGCTGCCGATGGAGAATGTGGTGAAAGGACTCAAGAAATCTATCCCCGAACGCCACCACCACCTGCTCCCTCTCAACGAGCAGGCTATTGAGAAAGGACGCTCTCTTCTGAGCGCCGACAAAGGATAACGTATCACCTCTTCCTCTCCTCCATACATACAGACAGACACAGCAACGGCACGCAACCTGAGTGGCTGCGTGCCGTTGCTGTGTCTGCACGGGGGGAGGCTGAGTTATGCTTTTATATAGCCTCATCTGAACCTCCGGAGCCCTATTTCGGTTATAATAACAGAAGGCCGGGACAACACGTCAGCCGGACCATTTTTGTGCTAATAAATCAAAACTCTTCAACGCGCCTCTTATCAAGGAGAGACGCGCACATATAAAAGGAAATCACCTTTTCGTAACCTTGATGTTGCGGAGCCGCCGGGGCCAACAGGGTCGGTGGCTCCGCTTTTTTTTGCAATCCTCCTGTCAATAACTTGTAGAAAAGCCGACGAAAACCGGTAAAAAAGCCGTAGAAATGCTGAAGAAATGCCGTAGAGAAGTGATTCATAACTAAAACCGATATTCCTTTGAATTTATAAAGATTCATTGAGAATGTGGCATTTACGTATATTTGTAAATCTGGCTATAATGCATGATGAAGTTATCGGCCGCTCTATAAACAGGAAAATCGGGACTTTTCTACAGGTTTCAACATCCCCTCTGCTGAAAATTTATTAACTTTGCAGTTATCAACAACGTGTAGACAACCCTCACAGCGTTCTGACAATCAACAACGCCCCCTGTAGATAAAATGACAATTACTGCCTGATAGAATTCAATAACCCGAATTTCCAAATTTTCAGCCGGAAAGTTGTTGTACGTTATTTACAATCTTTATTGTTGTTGAATTATTAATTTTAAATTTATAGATATTTATTAAATAATAAACAATGAAAACAGACTCCGCCAAACCCGAGGAGGCATCCCGGCTGCGCGAGGAGATCGCACGGCTCAAAAAGGAGAAGAACGCGCTCATCATGGCCCACTATTATCAGCGCGACGAAATACAGGAGATAGCGGACTTCATCGGCGATTCTCTCGCCCTTGCACGACAGGCCGCCAAGACCGACGTCGATGTCATAGTTATGTGTGGCGTGCATTTCATGGGGGAGACTGCCAAGATTCTCTGTCCCGACAAGAGGGTGCTCGTGCCCGATCCGGAGGCCGGTTGCTCACTCGCCGACAGTTGCGATCCGGAGGAGTTCGCAGCCTTTGTAGCCGCACATCCCGACCATACGGTGATAAGCTATGTCAACACTTCAGCCGCTGTGAAAGCGCATACGGATATCGTGGTCACATCCGGCAATGCACGTAAGATTGTGGAGAAGCTACCCGCCGACGAGAAGATAATCTTCGGGCCCGACCGTAACCTCGGAGGCTATCTGAACAGTGTCACCGGGCGGGAGATGCTCCTCTGGAACGGTGCCTGCCACGTACACGACCGCTTCTCTCTTGATCGTATCATGGAGATGAAAAAGGAGCATCCCGGAGCCAAGATTCTCGTGCATCCGGAGTGTCGCCGTCCCCTTCAGCTGATAGCCGACAAGGTGGGCTCCACGGCCGCTTTGCTCGATTTCGCAATGAATGATGACGCACGCGAATATATAGTGGTGACGGAAAGCGGCATCCTTTTCGAGATGCGCAGGAAATGCCCTCAGAAGACCTTTCTCGCCGCTCCGGCAGAGGATGCGGAATGTCAGTGCAACGAGTGCGACTATATGAAGCTGAATACGCTCAGGAAGGTGTATGAGGCATTGCGCGACGATAAATATGAGATAGAGGTTGATCCCGAGATTGCGGCGAAGGCGGTGCTTCCCATCAAGCGTATGCTTGAGATGTCGGAGTGATCAAGGTGGATGAAGGTCGCTTTTGAATCGTGATAGTAATTGAATGGAGCGAAAGAAAAAAAACATATTCGAGCTCACCAATTGCAGCGTGGGTGAATACAGGAGTGTGGAGAAGCTTCCCGTGGCATTGATGGCCGATAATGTGCGGTCGATGTATAACGTCGGGGCTATGCTCCGCACGGCCGATGCCTTCCTCATATCAGAGATGATAATGGCCGGCATCACCGGAGTGCCCCCTCATCCGGAGATCTCCAAGACTGCCTTGGGTGCAGAGGAGAGTGTGGCATGGCGACACGTGGCCGATGCCTTCGCCGAGGTGCTTGAGATGCGAGAGAAGGGGTGGAAAGTTTGTGTGCTCGAACAGGCTCACAACAGTACAATGCTCCAGGATTTCCGTTGCGAACCGGGCGTGAGATATCTGCTCGTAGTGGGCAATGAGGTGAATGGCGTCGACCAGCGGATAGTAGACGTAGCCGACGTGGTGCTGGAGATTCCTCAGCATGGTGTGAAGCACTCCCTCAACGTGTCGGTGAGCGCCGGGATCGCCATGTGGCAGATGGTCTCCGGCTTGCTCTGAACCCTTCATGTCTTGTATGTTCTCCATAAGAGGGACGAGCGTAAAGAGAGCTTGAGATAAGCCTACGCTATGCGTATGTCAACAAAAATATCGCAAAGGAGCGGACCCGGGATGGATCCGCTCCTTTGCGATATTTAATGAGATCTGCTTGTCGGTTCACACGGTGAGAATCTCTTTCTCCTTGGCGGCGAAGATATCGTCGATCTTCTTCATATATTTGTCGTGGAGCTTCTGGACATCGTTTTCAGCATCCTTCTCCACATCTTCACTGAGACCTTTCTTGATCTCCTTCTTAAGACCCTCTATAGCTTCACGGCGGGCATTGCGCACCGACACCTTGGCATTCTCGGCCTCGGCCTTACTCTGCTTCACGAGCTGCTTACGACGGTCTTCGGTGAGCGGCGGGATGGAGAGACGTATCACCTCACCATTGTTTTCCGGTGTGATGCCGAGTTCCGAGTTGATGATGGCCTTCTCGATCTCCTTGATCATAGGTTTCTCCCAGGGGGTGATCGCTATGGTGCGGGCATCGGGCACAGAAACGTTGGCCACGTTCGATACAGGCACTGTGGAGCCATAGTAGCTTACGCGGATGCCGTCGAGGAGCTTCGGCGAAGCCTTTCCGGCGCGTATGTGAGAGAGTGTCTCGTCGAGATATTCAACGGCGAGCTCCATGCTGTCGTTCGCGTTGTCGAGATATTCTTTAACTTCCATGATATGATGGTATTTTTGGTGAATTGATTTCTGTTGGGATCTCTGCTCGGGTGTCTGTGAGATTTCAGTCTACGAGAGTGCCCACATTCTCCCCACGGAGCATTTTCGCGAGGTTGCCCTCCTTGTCCATGTTGAAGACATAGATAGGCATATGGTTCTCCTTGCATAGAGCTGTGGCGGTTATGTCCATCACCTTTAGATTGCGGGCTATTACCTCCTCATAGGTGATATGGTCGAATTTCTTAGCCTCGGGATCCTTCTCGGGGTCGGCGGTGTAGACACCATCCACGCGGGTGCCCTTGAGCATAACATCGGCTTCAATCTCAATAGCACGTAGGGCCGAACCGGTGTCGGTGGTGAAATAGGGGGATCCCGTGCCACAGCTCATGATGGCCACAGAACCCTCCTTGAGTGCCTTGATAACCTCCCATTTCGAGAATGGGTAACCGATAGGGAACATCGGAATGGCAGTGAACACTTTCGCCGGCTGTCCGATGGCTTCAAGTGCGGAGCTCAGGGCAAGGGAGTTGATTACGGTGGCCAACATTCCCATCTGGTCGCCCTTCACTCTGTCGAATCCTTTGGAGGCGCCGGAGAGGCCACGGAATATGTTGCCTCCACCGATCACGATACCCACCTGAACGCCATTGTTTACGGCCTCCTGTATCTGGAGCGCGTAAGAATTCAGGCGTTCGGTGTCGATGCCGTGGCCCTGATTGCCCATGAGGGATTCGCCGGAGAGCTTAAGAAGAATACGTTTATATTTCATCTGGTCAATAGTAAATTCAATAAATTTCCCAAATTTAAACAAAAAGGTTGAAAGTAACGGCAAGAGGGGGCAAAAAAAGTTGATTTATCCCACTCGCCCACATCGTAGCGTCTCAGTCGGTGAATAGCTTTTTACCGGAAAGTCACTACAGGTATACCCGTTACAGCCATCTCGGATGATAGATTGTAACAGAAAACACCTTCCGATTTATAGCCATCGTTGAGGACAGCTTTTTCATCGAAAATATGGTCAGGAAACACCCGTGGAAAATTCAATTTCACATAAAAGAGGGTAGGGAAGAGGGTAAGGATAAATAAATTTTTTACATCTTTCAGAAAAAATATTGTAAAAAAGTTGGTAGTTAAAAAATAAATGTCTAACTTTGCACTCGCTTGGAGGAAGAGTCCGAAAGCAATGAGATTAATTTTATAAATCTCAACTGAAAATGCCGTAAGGCATCTTACTTCAGACAAACCATTGGAGAGATGGGTGAGTGGCTGAAACCACCGGTTTGCTAAACCGACGATGGGAGCAATCCTATCCACGAGTTCGAATCTCGTTCTCTCCGCCAGATCGCGATAATTGATTGAGATGAAATCAGTTGTCGCGATTCGCTTTAAAAACGCGGACGCTGTGTAGACGATGCGCCCCGGAACATATGATTTTTAACCTCCGTCGTGGTAATGATGATTGCCCCCTCCCTTTGCCTGATTCGGGGGATATATTGATGCCTTACACCTACCCTGTATACCATGATCGGGGCAAACATTTTTATGTGGATTTTTATTGTTTCGACCCTGCCTCGCAGAAGATGAGGCGCAAGAAATATCACCTTGACAAGATCACTGACAAAAAGGAGCGATACACATACGCGAATACACTTATATGTTTATTGGCTAAACATCTGCGTGCATGTGATTGTACATCTATGTTGATTTAATACACTTTTAAATACATACTGGAATCCATGGGTAAATATAATGACTTTCTGCGGTAATAGTTTATGTCTATTGATCCACTGATTTTCAGAGAGATGTATATAGCGAAAGCGGACGATTCACATCGTCCGCTTTCGAATGTTTTCCATAATACTTTTCAAACTAACCTAACATCATGAAACGATTGAAAATCGATGATCTGTCATCCGATCTTCTGATATTATAACATCCGACCCTCCCGGTTGGTTCATCGAATACCTAAAAATAATTAGGGGCAAGATAAAAAATGAACTATACGAAGGAATAAATCTAAGTATAATACCTTGTTGTAACTGATTTTTGTTTAAATTTGCATTATAATTTTTCAAAATATCATATTTTGAAAAATTATAATTTATGTTAAAAGAAAAGCTCAATGGATTTTGTAGATAGACAAAAAGAGATTTCTCGTCTGAGGAGGTCTTTAGACTCCGAAAGGAAGCGGTTTATTGTGATATATGGCCGGCGTCGTTTAGGGAAGTCCACCCTTATAAAGAAAGTATTGAAAGAGAATGATGTGTATTTTGAAGCCGATCTTAATGAACCGGCAGTAGAGATGCACCTTTTGGTCAATACAATCAGAATGATCTATCCGGCGTTTGCTGATGCGAGATATGAGTCATGGGAAGCATTGCTACGACATTTCAATACAATATGTGATGATAACGCTACCCTATGTTTTGATGAGTTTCCATATCTTGTAAAGAAAAATCCGGAGCTGCCTTCCGTTTTACAGAGACTGATCGATTCCGGAGAAATGAATTACAATTTAATTATATGTGGTTCATCGCAAAGAATGATGGAGAAGCTAATACTCGGAGCATCCGAACCTCTGTATGGACGTGCCGACGAGAAAATTTGTCTTGGTCCGATTCCCCTCCCTTTTTGGAAAGATGCGTTAGGTCTGGATGCAAAAGACGCTTTTGAGGAGTTTTCTGTTTGGGGAGGAGTACCTCGATATTGGAGTCTTAGAGAGGAATATGATGATATGTGGAGTGCGATTGAGTATCTTATTCTTGATGAACATGGTGTTCTTTCAGACGAACCCAATGCCTTGTTTTTAGATGAATCGTCTGAAATTGCACCTTATTCTTCAATCATGACAGCACTGGGAGTCGGAAACAGAAGATTTTCTTTGTTGGCAGATGCTATCGGTAAAAAGGTGACTGAATTAAGTGCACCTATAAAAAGTCTTCAGGATATGTCTTACATAGCTAAGGAGGTGCCGTTTGGTGAGAATGAAGAGAAAAGCCGCAAGACGTTATATCGTTTTTCGGATCCATTCATGTCTTTCTATTACAGATTTGTGGCTCCCAATAAATCTTTTCTTGCATTAGGAAAGCCGGAAAGAATTTTGCAGAGGATTCTTAAAGATTTCAATGGACATGTGGGTGAGGTTTGGGAGAACAGCTGCATGAGAGCGGTGTCTTTAAGTAGACTGTTTGGTATTGAGTGGGGTATTGCGTCACGATGGTGGGGGAGGGTGCCGGAGAAAGATGATACAGGTAAGGTATGTGGTTCGGTTGATATCGAACTTGACGTAGTGGCAGAAAGTCTTGATAAAAAGAAGCTTTTGATAGGGGAATGTAAATGGAATTCGGCAGATTATGCCGGAAGAATATTGCATAAATTGAAGACAAAAGTGTCTAAGGTAGCGTCCTTCAACGATAGAGACGTTGAATATGTTCTTTTTTTACGCGAGCGTCCACTTGATTTGGATTCCATCACCGGTTCTGAGGTACATATCCTGTATCCGGAAGATATTGTATGTCTCCTGAGATAAGTATCTCTGAAAAGTATGGTTCTTTCCTACTTTAGTTGAAAAATAGTCATGAAGTAGGATAAGATTGAGATTTGTCAACTTAAATTACAGATAGTTAACAGACGAAAGAATGGGATATTCTCCCCTTGATATTATATTCGAGTTTTCCTAGGACTTAAATACTCATCAATGAAAGTATATCCCGTAAGTAAACGCGAAGATAATAAAAAAATGATTTTCTCCAAGATCCAGATTCAAAATTAGACTTCAATCATTTTTTCAGGGACAGCCACCTGCATGTGGATGGATATGAAGAGGATATGAATGGATGTCTGTTGTTATATACCCGTTCGTCAAGGCTTCATGGCATATGCCCTTACTGTCAGTCCGTATCCCGGAAGGTTCACAACAGATATATTCGCAGGCTTCAGGATCTGCCGGCTTTCGGGAAGAATGTTATCTTATGTTTTCAGGCACGCAAGTTCTTCTGCCATAATAAGGAATACAGATACAAGACCTTTGCGGAACAGCCCGGGAACCCTACCATTTGCGCAATCTTCTTCAACTGTTCAGAATATTGTAAGAAACAGTAATCAAAAACGCATCCGAGGGTATACCCCCGGATGCGTACCAAGAATTTATATGTCGATTAGAGAAACTCTGATTGCTTATATTTCACGATATCTGAATCTATCGACGCATGGGTTACCGTGCGATATCCTCATATCCGGGATTCTGTTTGAGATTTAAGTTCGCGCCAAGCACATTTCTATGAATCGGGAAGAGCTCGGTATGTGTATCGGCATCCGGCTTTTTATCCCACCACTCACCCTGGCAATATTTATTCCAACGGATAAGGTCGGTGCGGCGTCGCATCTCTCCAAGGAACTCACGTCCCCATTCGTCGAGCATCTCGGCCTCGTTCAATACAGCATTTCCTTCCGGAGCGTATAGATATTCGGCATACGTGGATTCGGGATAATATCTCTTACGAACAGTATTAAGAAGAACACCGGCTCCGGCCGTATCACCGCTTCTCAATTTACACTCCGCCAACGAATAGTATATCTCCGCCAGACGGATTACAACCCAATCCGACTCAATTGCTCCCGGATCACCATCTCGGTATACAGGATATTTCACCATATGCCATCCGGAATTATGGTCGCCATTATTCATGTTTGAGACGCCTCTTTCAAGGGCAGCCGCATCATTAGCCGGGTCGAGTTCGTTGAAGATACCAACTTTATCACGTATATAGAGGGTATAGTCACCACGAGGGTTGGTGATGCGCTGTGTATTTCCGTTATCATCCGTGTATTCAAGATATCCGTAAAGGAACATACCCTCTCTCTGCGACTGTCCGGGGAGATTCTTATACAGTTTCAGACGGCAGTCCTCCGGATATTTCTTGAATTTGGCCACAGGGCGGCCCAATTCATATGTATATGGCGTACCGTCGATATCAAGACTAGGCTGAAGAGCCAATTTAGGATTCGACATACCCCAGTCTTTAAAGCCGAAATAGAGATGGGCATTACCGGGAAAACCATTCCACCATGCGCCACCGTCATAATGCCAGTGAGCATAACCGTAGGATCCGGAAAAAGCGAATATCACCTCCTCACACTGATCATTGTTCCAGTCGAAAGGTGCGTCCCATCTCTGTGCTATGGAGTAAGAGCCATATTTCCCGTCGATAATATCCTGGGCATATTTAGCACATTCCGTGTACTTCGCTTCTCCGATATATTTCTCCGCGTTCAGATAAAGCCTCACGAGCAGGCCGGCTGCGCCGGCCTTATTCCATTCACCCTGCTTCACCCCGTTGCCGGAAGATCCGATCTTGGTGGGAAGCAGCTCGATACATTCGAGCAACTCGCTCTCTATGAAATCAAACATCTCACGGGGCGATACCTGACCTTCGGAATTTTTCGACACATCCTTCACACTCACCATGAGTGGAATATTCCGGTAGGCATCATATGCGTTCAGATAAAGCCAGGCTCTCAGCGTGCGCAAGCCACATATGAAAGCATCAAATTCACTTCTCGTATAACCGAATTTCTCCGGATCAAGCTCATTGAAGTCATCAATTACAGAACAGCACTGCGCAATACCTTGGAAAGCACCAACCCAGGGATTATCGCTATCATCAATTGTCCATGTGTGATAGTGGTATCTCTGATAGAACTGCCCGTCAAGCCAGTCTCCGTTACGGTTATATGTGGCAAACTGGTCGGCTGAGTTCTCCTGAAGAGTAATCAGGGATGTGATCGACCAATAGGAATGCTCAAACGGCCGCACATAAGCCCGGATTATATCATCTCGGGTCTGATAATAGTTGCTCGACATTATCTGGTCGAAAACTTCCTCATCCAGATTGGTACAGGAAGACAGTCCAAAGATCGACAATACAGATATGATGGATGCCTTTATAATAGATTTCATCGTTATTTCATTTTATATTAAAAACTGATTTGGGCCCCGAGTACAAACTGTGTCGAGGAGGGATAATAGGTCTTCTGGCCATTGAATGTGCCTGGGGTAAGGCCATTGACCGGATAGGCTGTCGGATCGACACCACTGAATTTTGTCAGAGTGAAGACATTTGTGACAGTACCATAGAATCTGATCTTATTGATGAAGCGTGCATTCTGAAGATTCAAGGTATAACCCAACGTCACTACATCAAGCTTAAAATAATCACCCTTTTCGATGAAGTAGTCTGTCAGCTGGTTCATGGCGGTGGTCAGAGCACCGTTTTTCTTGAATGTTCCTTCAAGACGATTCCAGGAGCCTCCAACGTTAGGCAGGCCATAATAGAATTCATGCACATTAAATAGGTCATAACCGAATGCGCCACGGAAATAGAGGCTCAGATCAAAATTCTTGTAGCGAAGATTATTATTCCAAGACATTGTGAACTTTGGCAGACCGTTACCTGTGACAGTTTTATCCTCCTCTCTCGCATCGCCGATAGGAATCACCTCATTATCTTTGTTATAGACCAGCCAGTTGCCTCCATCATCAATTCCTGCATAACGCCATGTGACGTAGGTGCCGATACGTTCACCTTCCCTGATCTGCTGTAATGAGCCGGGAGATCCGGGAGATGTCATGTTGCAGGTCCATATATATGACTGTCCGTGATATACATTATTGGAAAAACTGATGAATTTGTTATCATTGGTGGCACCCACAAGACCGATGCTATAGTCAAAGTCACGGGTACGTACCGGATTGATATTAAGTTCCACCTCCACACCTGAGTTTAGCATCTTTCCGACATTGGTATATATTGAGGTGTGAAGATAAGGAGGTACAGAAACATTATAGTCGCCAAGGAGGTCTTTCTGAGTGCGGTGGTAATAATTTACGCTACCGGAAAGTAATCCATTAAGCAATGAGAAATCAACACCCACATTCATATTCTCGGCGCGTTCCCATTTCAGATTCGGGTTAGGATTCTTATTAGGAGCCCATCCCTTATAATATTTTCCGTTATACTGCACTGTGCCGAAGCCACCGTAAGTCGCGAGCGACATATAGTTGCCAATCTCCTGATTGCCGGTCACACCAAAGTCGGCACGGATCTTAAGGTCGTCGAGCCAAGATGCAGAAGCCTCCATGAATTTCTCCTGACTGATTCTCCAACCGGCGGAGACAGCGGGGAAATAACCCCACTTATTATTTTCACCGAATCTGGAAGAACCTTCGTAACGTAGAGAGGCCGTCACCATATAGCGGTTGTCATAATTGTAGCTGATCCTGCCGAAAAAGGCTATAAGTTTGCTCGTGTTTTTCCACGACCCCATACCGAGGCGTCCTTCCTTTTCCTGGTTATACGTACCTTGTCCGAGATTGTTCCATGTCAGCGCATCCGATGGAAAATCCTTATTGGATGCGTTGAAACCATACGACTCAAACTGCTGCCATGAGTAACCAAGCATAACCTTAAGATTATGGTTGTCTTTGTCAAGCATATAGTTGGTGAGCCACTCAAGTCCGTAGTTGTTCACAGTGCCTGCTTCCTGACTTGCCTCACCGCTATAACCGTTGCGTATATTTACAGTGTGATATGAGGGACGGAACCAATGTGAATGAGTGTCGTTGTATTGCTGAGACACTGAAATCTTTGTATCAAGACTCTGGCCCGACATATTTTTCGCCAGCAAGGGCAGAATGTTAAGTTTAGCCGCCGCATGCCAGTCGAGCAGCTTATATTCTGTCCAGCTTTTATCAATTTTCAGTAGCTCCACCGGATTTGATATGCCATCGCCCATAACATCATAATATTTCACACCCGAAGGATCTGTCGGATCCATCACTGGGGTGGTAGGATTGGCTCCGAAAGCATTTGCAAAAGCACTCCAGTCAGAATTGTTGGCCCTTATATAACGGGGAGCTATCGCCCCGGTGAATGTAAACAAGCCATTTTTACTGTTATGCTCGAACTGCGCTCTTCCGCCATACTCCCTTCTGCTTGATCGGATGTCGATACCGGTGGAGTGCCGGGTGTCGATGGTAGCACGGTAGTTGCTCGTGCGGTTGCCACCACTCAGTGAAAGCGTGTGATTCTGAGTAAAACCTGTACGGGTAATCTCCTTAAACCAGTCGGTGTCATAACCGTAATCGTTACCGAGACCCGCAGCCAGATATTCCTCACGCCCCAATACCTTTAATTCACTCTTGGGAAAATCCCACGATACATAGCCCTGATAGTCGGTGTGGACCTGTCCGTCTTTCGCACCGCTTTTGGTAGTCACGACAATAACACCGTTACTGCCCCTCGTGCCATAAATTGCGGAAGCGGCGCCATCCTTCAGCACATCTATTGAGGCAATGTCATTAGGATTGATGTTATGAAGATTCCCACCGGCGATTCCGTCTATCACAATCAACGGCCCGAGACCTGCTGAACGGGAAGAGACACCTCTCACCTGGATACTCGCTCCGTTGTTGGGATCACCCGTACCTGTGTTGTTGATTGAAACACCGGCCACCTTTCCCTGAATCATCATAGCCGGATCTATGGAACTTACAGCCATCATGTCGTCACCGGAGATATGGGAAACGGCAGAGGTAAGTTCTTTTTTATCTATGGTGCCGTAGCCGATCACCACCACATCCTTGAGTGTCTGAGTATCGTCATCAAGGATAATGTCGAAAACACGTTGAGACATCACTTCGACTGTCTGCGAAGCATAGCCGACGTAAGAGAATTCAAGTTTGGAATCATTACCCTTAACTACGAGGGTGAAGTTACCATCAATATCAGCCGTCGTGCCGTTGGTGGTACCCTTCTCCATAATGGTCGCGCCTATGAGAGGCTCTTTCTCTTTGTTCAGCACTGAACCTTTCACCGTTATCTGAGCAAGTGCACCCAACGATGAAATGATAGAGATCAGAAAAACTGCGATCGTTCTTCTGAAATGTTTCAGTAATGTTGGTTTAGTCATAATAAAATAATTAGTTTAAAGCAATTTATTCTTGTATGTGTTTCGTAAAATAACCATAAGACTACCCTGCGGCAACGGGAAACTCGGGCCACAGCCCACGTTAGGTATGATTCTAAGGTTTTTACACTGCAAAGTTATGACTTATCAATGGGACAAGATAGTATTTTTGTACTAAATTCATGAATTATTATTCTACATACGGATTGTTTAGTTTTTAACAAATAGCTGATTATATATTACTTAGCTAATTTTAATATTGAAGCCATCTAAACTTTTTTGATTTGTGAAATTTTTTAAGGAATACCACAGCGAACGCCAGATAGTTGCAGCCCTTCCAACTGGAAACGGTTGTGTCAAATCTGCACAGAATGGATCTGAAACTATCCATCCATGCATTTGTGCGTTCTATAGTGAACCGTTCCTTATACATAACTTCATCAAAGAGATATTCTTCAGCAGGCTCTCCATTGCGTGGATTTGGGCAGACATTGGCAATAATCCCGTATTTGTCAAGGGCCTGCCTGAAGGCCAGAGCGTCAAAACCTGCATCCGCATTATTGAAAATGCCATCCAGTGCAATCCCACATTTATTAAATATAACGAAAGCGGACGATTCACATCGTCCGCTTTCAAATGTTTTCCATAATACTTTTCAAACTAACCTAACATCATGAAACGAT
>CAZEOI010000055.1:0-24062 GCA_964513775.1 uncultured Sangeribacter sp.
TGAGTTTCCAATTTATCTGATCAAGATGGTTGCAGGATGGAGAGTTGATTTCTCCGTAGAGGTCGAGGGTAGGTATAGCATTTTGTTCTTTTCCGGAGTTACATGCCGAAACAGCAAGAAACAATAGGATGCCAAGACTAATTCTTATTAACAGATATCTCATAATTATACGTATATTTATTTTTAGTTATTATCTATTAATTCCTCTAAATCAATCAGAGCGTTCCCATCAGGTGATTGGTAATCCACTGTTTGAATAGTTCCTTTTTCCAATGTCAACAGGCATGGGTAAAGTCTTTGTTTATCCGGATATGCCGAAGTAAAATTATTGGCTTTATCAATAATAGTTGTCGACGTTAAGTTAACTCGTTGTTTAAGACTTTTCTCTGAGAGTATATTTGTAAATATATATAGAATATTGGATAAATTATTGTGTGTGTTATAAAAATCTTCAGCAAAGGTTATGCATCCTTCGCAACCCTCTTGAGGTATAATTACAACATAGTCATAATGTATAAGATTCTCGTGGGTTATGGTTTGGTCCAGAATCTTTTGGAATCTATGCTTGCTGGATTCCTCACAGCTCAAGAAAGCAAAAGTAATTATCAATAATAAAATCTTCAATTTCATCTATCTAAGGGAATGTTTTCAGGTGTGTATATTTCATAGAGAAGAAGATCCTCAACGGTATCTTTCGGAATCATTAAGCCAAGATGTGATACAAAGCAGCCATACCGAAAATTTCTTCCCGGATTATTGATTCTGGTTTCTCCAATTTTGTTAAGTTTATCATTCAGAATTATCACAGAAATAGGTTTATGCATACCTTTGTTTTTTTCGTTGTATGGTATTCCGAATTCAGCGATACGATAATACACTTTTCTCCATGGATCATAAAAAATATTGGCATACGAGGATGTTTCTGCTACAAACTTTAAGGATTCTTCGGTAGTGAGGGCATATGTTTTATCGTTTGAATACGCAGTTATACCTGAGATATCCTTGCTACCGGCATAGAAGCTCCCGACCTCATTTGTCGCAGGATTGTAAATGTACAGTGAATGACTTATAGGAAAACTAATAATATAACTTTCCTGATCCGGTACATAATCGGCATACACCCACCATAGTATACCACCTCCCCAATTAGCTTCCCTGTATATTTCAGGATATCCAAGTGAATATGTGTCTTGATTGCCTCTACGATCAATATGTGCGAAAACAGGTCTGTTGATTGAATCCTCGTCAAGAGGCTCTCCCGCTATTTCCCCAAAGAATGATACATAGTTATTATCAGTGATAACTGGAGAAATCCCTGTAAGAGGCAATGGCGAATATTTAGCTGTTTGAGGTAGTGTTTTCGAATATGCCACACTATCATGGTAAAAGAGTAGCCTATTGGAGGCATAGTCAATCCCGATTACAGTGTCATCTTTTATAGTAAAATTTGACAGATTGAATGGAATAGATTTTCTTGTTTGGTTGGTATTATTCAGATTACATTGAATGAGGTTATGATTCGAAATATAGGATAAAGTGCTGTCAATAGGATTATAAAAGGCAGAATGAAAGTAAGGTATAGTAACAGAATCAAGATTCCATTGTTTGGTGCCAGTTTTTTTTAGATTCATTCGATACATTCTATTGTTCTTATTCTCATTCTCAAATTGAAGATTACTATGTTCAATTTTTGATGAGCAACTGAAGAGAATAGGGATGACTATCCCTATTCTCTTTATTAATTTGGTTATTCTCATTGTGCGTTTGCTGCCTTTACACAGTCCATAACATACGGAGGATAGACATTTGCACAGAAAAAGTAAGTTCCATCTGTTACACAATGGCCATCGTTGAGATGGGGTCTGTTAATACATCCGAGTTCGCTATAACTAAGCGATTCCACATTGCTGAGGGAGATCGAATTCTCCACCTTGGCTTCATTAGATGAAGCTCCGTACGCAATCGCAACTGTAAATGCAGAGGCGATAAGTACCTTCATAATTGTTTTCATGTTGTTAATGTATTTATTTGTTCTCAATGAGAAGAGATTAGCAAATTTGATAAATAGTGTGAATAATAAATAATTGGGCAGGAATTTTCATTACTAACTGTTATATTGAGTAAGAATGAAAAACTGACCTTATGATTTAAAGATTGCTCATCTTTTTCCTCTGAGGATTCTCTGTACAAGATACCATTATCAGGGCAATAAGAAGCGTTATAGATAAAATATTAAATAGCCTCATGGTATTTCAAGATATCCCGAGAGGGAGAAGGTTTCTAAAACAATACGAATTTTCAACTTCCCTTTAATTGTAAATACCGCAGCGAGAAAGTCTACTTCATTGTAGAAGCTTCCAATGCACAGACTACTCTGATCATACAATTCATAGGAGAGGATGTGTTCCTTATCAATAGATAAGATCTCAATCTTGTCCGGATTGATACGACATATAGTAGACCAGATATAATCTCGTCGTCCCGTGTTTCCGGTCTCAGGTCGGTTGTCGTCATCTTCATTATCCGTATCATCGGATAGTATTACAACATAATCTGATTGGGAATCATCTGATGCCGAAGCAGATGGAATTACCAACACAGACAATAAAAATAGATAAATAAATTTGATGATTAAATGTCTCATATGAATTTCGATTTTTTGCAAAATTAGTATGATACAGACGTTTAATCCAAAATGATAGTGTATAAAAACAGGTATAATTTAATTATATCTATTTTTGTGCATTTTTTTATACATGCGAAATTTGGTAGTTTTAAAAAAAATACTATAGGAGATGCTATAAAATTCGTATCAACACAATTAAATCCTGAGTGCCGATTTCCTTGTCAAGTATCTTTTTACTAATAGCTTTTCTTCTTGAGATAATCGCACCTCTTCCTCTACCTGTCAAAACAGTTAACTGAGAAGGTTGCATTCCTAATCGAATGAGAAGAACTGTCTGGAATTCTACATTGGAAAGAGTCCCTTCAGATAGATTATTAAGCGTTTTGATGAATTCGGGAGATACGGTATTAATCACAGTCTGGATCTTCTCCCAAATATTATTATCATCCGGGATTGGCATATCATTGTTTAACCTTGTCTGAATATAACTGTAAATGTCTGAGTGCAGTATTTCTGAAGGAATTACCGGCAAGTTCTCCTTATTGGTAATGAATGTATTTAATTTTTCTATTATCTCATTACGCAGATCGTTGATATCAGGTATATTTTTATTTGATAAAATCTTAATCTCATCAGCGTTCACAGAGTTATCCAAGGTTGAAGTAGCTGTTTCTTTTTTATTCTCGACATCCTCTATATTCTTGTTTTGACATTCAGATAACTTTACGAGTTTTTGTTGTAGGACTGCGATTTCTTGCTTCTTGCTATTTGAGAGCTCTACAATCTCATGCTTGAGGAGTATAACCTCTTCGTCTCTAAGTTTCGATAATTCTTCGATTTTAAGTTGGAGAGATTTGACTTCCGTGTTTTTGAGATTTATAATTTCACTGGTATTCTCAAGTTTACCTTGAAGGTCTAAAAATTTTCGTTTAATGCGAATTCTCAGAATGATATATGTAATATAGGATATCAGCATAATAGCTAACAGTGTTGTCAGCCATATGTGTAGATTTGAATTCTCTCTCAATGTTTTCTCATTACTTCTTGCATGTTTTGAATAATTATAGCTTGCCTGCTGCATGAGAGCGGCTTGGTTAGCATTCTCATCCAGATATGCCTCCATGCCATCCGAATATTGGTCGATGTAGTAATTTAAAGAATCAAGCAAAATTCTCGGTCTTATCTCGGGGGAGATAAGGATGCGGTAGCCGATTCGTCTGTTTATATATTCAGGATGCTTTATAAGTCTTTTAGCCATTGCATAAGCGGAATCAAGCTCACCGGCCCGGTAACTGATCTGGGCCCGATAAGCTAATATATCACTCTGTTCCTTATCACTTAAGGACTGTCCTTCATTTTGGATAATGCGTAATGCCTCAGTGAGTTTTCCGGTTTTGTACTTGGTTACTGCAAGTAGCACCCATAAATTTTTCCTTTCTTCTTCCGGTAGACTGTCGTTTTTCAATGTTTCAACGATAAGATTTCCTGCAAGAGAGAAATTATTATTATAGACGTGGTTGTAGACTAAAGCTATAACGTCCTTTGGTAGGTTGGAAGTGTCATTCAGTTTATGATCAATATTCACCACCTCTTTCAGACAAATGTGGGCTTCATCATGCAATCTCAGCCTATTTAAAATATGTCCTATCTGGCTTAGAATATTTGCTCTGAACCTAAGGTTGTCTTCACTATTTGGTAGATTATCGACAGCTTTCTGAAAGAAGTCAAGTGCGGTAGGTAGATCTCCGAGATCGTAGTAAACGCGTCCTCCGTAATACAGTGCTTCGGGGTAGTAGGAATCATCCTTATGAGTCTCATAATAATCCATGACATCAAGGATAAGGCTATCGGAGGTATGTGTGATATATGCCTTGTCGGAGGCCTTTATGATGAGCAGATCCCTGAAGTGACGGCTATCGTTGCTAAGAGAATCCGGATTTATCTTTGTAAGTTCTGAGAGGGCTGTGTTTGGATTCTCCTCGATAGTCCGGTTAATGTCCAAGAGCCTTGGATCAGGAGTGTGACGTGTACACGCCATCAGCACCATGAACAGCGTGGTGAAGACAGTGGTTAACGGGGATATGTGGAGGTTTTCTATGTGTAGGAGTCTTATTTTGGAGAAGTGCATAGATTGGTTGAGTAGTCTCTTTAGGGCGGTTATATCCGGCAGAGGAAAGGATGAAGATCTCTGTGCCGTAAATAAGACGATTCATGGTGTATAATATTTAGAGGTGAACCATGCAAATTTAGATATTCTTTCTCAGATTGTTGTGCACTTCTCTGCCATACATGTATATAGCCTTGCCTTGCGTGTTTATTTTTAGATTATACGGCAACTAATTCGGGAGAATACTTACTTTGGTTGCATCCGGCAAAGGGAACTTACTACGGTATATCAGTTTCTCGGTGTCTTTATTCCAAATGTCGCGGTAGGCATTCTCACCATAGTAATATTTTATGATAACGAGTGATTCCCAACATATGGCGATCATGCCCTTGATATATTGGCTGCGTTCCGCACTTCTGTGGTAATCATCCTCAATTTCCTCGGGGAGATATAAAGAGCCAGTATTTAAACAATCTGTTCTTCATATTTAGGTTGGGAGCATCAAGAACAGATTGTTACAGATAGTCACAGGAGCATGAGGTATTTCAGTAAATTCATTTGTTGGCAACTTTGAAGGTCAAGAAATCATCATCGTCAGAATAAGTAACTATGTGCAGACCCTCGGAGTTGACAAATGCATGGGCCGGATAGTAGGCACCATCCGGCAACATGGTCTCTTATTTATTCTACAGGGATGTTTATGTCGAAAACTTCCAGAATCTGAGGATTTGATTCAATGTCGTTGTCAAAGGTAAGTAGAAATAGAAATGAATCATCACTCTCACCTGTTATCAGGGTGTTGAGAGTAAGTGGATGTAGATCTTCAACAGTTGATAGATTATATTTCAATGTATTTTCATCAGAAGGAAAGTAAGGGAATAATCTGAATGACTTTTTGTCAGCAACCGCAAGTTTTCGGGATTTATCTGGATAAGATAAAGTGACCAAGACGAAATCCTTCACAGCGCGCAATGCAGATATGCATATGAAATCTTCGTCAACATGTTTTGACATGTCGAAATAGCCATATTTTTCCATGTATTCATCGTTGGTTTCCGGTGATGAAATACCGTCATTTTGAGCTATGAGGTGACGTATGGAGAACTCATCAGTCTCAACATCAAAGCAGATGGCTGAATTGGTATCCTCAAGCTGACTGACAATGAGATTCCCAATCCTGATGAATCCAAGCGGTTTAATTGCGCTGTTTGCAATATTTTTTTCATAAAATGATTTCCTTGTCTTTCCTTCGATATCAAAAATGCAATATGTGATATCCTCAGGTGTCTTGGCTATTATGGTGGAGTCGTTGATGTACTTGAATTTCGTGGCAGCAAACGGAATATCAATTTTTCCCTTGAATCTGAGTGATGAGCGGTCGTAGCGCATTATTCCATCATTGGATGATATCCATATTTCTCCAAGAGAGTCCACCACATCGAAGTCAAGAAGATAGGGATATTCCTCAGGTCCTGAACCCACTTTGGAGAGACGGGATGTAAACTCACCCTTGTCGTTGAAGATGACGACATCATTAGTAGACTGAACGTAGAAATGTGAATTGTTTTTGATTGTTTTCGTCGAGAATCCTCCTATAATGCTGTTTTGATTGGTTTCGAGGGGGATTATGCGTGAATTCACAAACACTTTTGACAGGTCTATTTCTTTGGATTGGGTCTTGGTTTTATCTACAGCCTCAATGTAGGGAAATAGAGTTGAGGAATCTTTTGGAATTTCCTTTTTACAACCTGTTATGATCAGGAAAACAGAGATATAAATAAAATATTTAATCCCGGTAAATTTTCGAATTTTGTTGAACATGGCGTTTTGTTTAGAGTTAGTTAAAGATTTACAATATCGTGGATGGAGTAGTATACTGTACATCTCCACAAGTACAAGGATTTCCTGTACCTGTAGAGATACACACATGCACGAGGACTCCGAAGTTATCTGTCATTACAGCCCATTTACATCCACTGCTCTCGTTTTGAGACAGAGCTTCGGCGTTTGCCATAAGCATTGGAGAAATGGACTGCTCATCTGATGATGAACTTGAGAGGATTGAGAGGGTGCCAACTGCGAGAAACAGAGCAGTAGACACAATAAAAACCTTTCTTTTCATAAAGATGTTGGTAAAATGAAGTTAATTGATTATTGTGCCGGAAATTTCGAAGATTCGTTCCGGTTTATTTTCTTGAAATCTTAATGTTACGGATCTCGTAAAGTCTCCTTTTACGGTATCCTTAAAGAGGATCTTTACAGTGAAGGAATCCTTTGGGGCAATATTATCTTCAGACACTACTGCAGATATACATTCGCACGATGAAACTATATCTTGAAGTTTAAGAGTGTCTGTATTTTCATTGGTAATGACGAATTCCTGGTTTACCTCTTCATTTGCCCTGACAGTGCCGAAGTCATGCTCATAGATAATTTCGTTATCGGTGGAATTGAGATTATCGGTTAATCCGGAACTAATTTGTTCGAGATAAAGGTCTGCAATTACCTTGGAATCTGTTGGATTACCAAGTAAGACAACTTTATGATTGCTGTCAAGTAGAAATGAGTGCAACTTTTTATCTTCAGTCAGATTATTTACTGAACGAAAATAGCCAAGAGAGTCATTAACCACATTATAGTGGAATCGGTATTGACGTATTAGACTGGTTATTTGTTGTTTATCCTTTGTATCTGTTATAATAATAAGTTCTACATTCTTTTGGGGATCAAGAGTAGCGACTTTTTTCATAAACTCGATCCATTCAGGGAGTTTCATGCGACAACTTGTGCACCCAACAGAATCGAAATATGCTACGATTGTATATTCAGATTCCGGAGGTGCTAAAGGTTTTCCGAAGATAGTTCTCATGGAGTCAGGAAAGATTATGGTCTTTCCAGTCCATTCTAAAACTGCTTTCTCATACTCCTTTTTTGGATCGGTTTTACAACCCGAACTTAGGAATATGAGCAACAGAAATATTGAAGTTATTTTCCAATTTGTATCCATGATGCTGACGTGTTATTGGGGTTTCACGATGCAAAATTAGATATAGATCGGAGGTTTCGCAACTATTCCACGGGAAGAGTAGGTACGACAAAACTACGGTTTTGTTAACTATGTGTGAATAAATGACTAAAGAAAGAGATGCCGTAGTTTTGCCGTAGTGGTGAGTAGATGTGAAATATGACATTTTTTAAGAAAAATGAGGTGTGAAAGCATGATTCTTCCACCGGGATGGCAACCTCGGTAGTCCGAGCATTACATTATGTGTATGATCGCATCAATCGCTTTGGATGGTAAGGAAATTTCGTTACCCATTATCTTATTGAGAATTTGTTTACGCCTACTTCCTATGGTGCTTTCGGCTTTTGCTTCAATTATGGAAATTTCGGTGGGTCGGAGCTTGCATTTAATCATAATAATAGTTCTCAACTCGTGAGGGGGAAGTGAGCCGTCGGTAAGAATATTCAGCCGGGTTTTAAATTTCGGGTAACATTGAAATACCAATTGTTGGAGTTCTTGATGGCAACTATCGGTTTCCGGTATTGATTTTTTGTCCTTAATACATTTCTTAATTTTTTCATAAGGATTACTTTCAATGATTTTAAGGGAAAGTGAGAATTTGTCTTGCATGGCTTCATTATATTTTTGTAATAATTCTGCTCGAATCTCTTCCTTAGTTTGGACGTTATTAGTTTCTGATTTATCATCCGTATAAAGATTGACATTTGAAGGTGAGGCTTCTTTGGCTGATAATTTGTTAGTTTCTTTTTTATTACTTCTCTTTTGATGATGTTTTAAAACATAAGAAATTATTATAATGACGAGGACGGTTATGATAATTCCCATTATGGTAACGAGCTTTTCAATCTGAGATTTCGATTCTATGGCATGTTTTGCTTTTTTATCATGTAGACTGTAATTATAGGAACTCTGTTGTAAAAGAGCCAGAATGTTCTGGTTGTTATTGGGAGTCGATTTCACAGATGCGACATAGCCTTTTGACAACTTAACAAGGGAATCAGCTTGTAAGACGTTCTCATAATCGTGGTCAAGTAGAATCTCATATCCATGATGTCTGTTATTTGTCATGGTGTCTAAATTTATGAGTTGACGGGCTACAGATGCTGCTGAATCACTCTTTCCGGCTTTCTTTAAAATCTGGGATGTGAATGCCAATAGTGTGCTGAGATCGTTTTTATTTTTGAAATTTGAGGTATTTGGCAGTAAGAGTAACGCGGAATCCAATTGATTCATATGAGCTTTAGCCACTGCAAGATACATAGAGGATATATCTGCTGAAAGTCCTGGGGTATGTGTGCTTATGGCCACTGATTTACTGAGTAAATCGTGGGCTTTTTTGTATTCCATTTTGTTAATCCACAGATGACCTAAAAGATTGCAGTCGTCTACAAAATTTAGAGTATCATTCAGGGCTATGTCCAGCTCCACAATCCTTTCTAAATAGGGTATAGCCTGATCATAGAGTTGCAAATCGTTTAAAAGTTTAGCATACTGACTCATGACATTGGCTTCAAACTGAAGATCTTTCTCATCCTCATCCATCTCGTTCAGGTTATCAAGGGTGGAATGATAGTATTTCATCGCGGTGGGTAGATCTCCTAAATCGTGATAGACACGTGCTCCATAATAGAGAGCCTCTGTTCTGTAGTCAACATCTGGATGCACGGAGACATAGTCTAATACATTACGGATCAGGGAGTCGGAAGTATGCTTTACAAAGGATTTATCTGATGCTTTTATAGTAAGAAGATCAAGAAAAACACGATCGTCTGAATTTAAATGTTGTGGGGATATAGCTCTTAAAGAGTCAAGGGCTACTTCCGGATTAGCATCAACTAATAATGCTAAAGATTTGAGGGGTGAGGCTTCAGGTCCTGATGAGCATGATTCGATGATGAGTAAGGAGGCTAAATAAAAGATAAATAAGAAAAAAGTTAAGATGCGTGAGGAAAAAGAAGTTGTCATTTTTGTAGATATTAGAAAACACTAGGTTGTGTTTAAATACAAATTCATTGAAATTACTCTCTTATTCGTACTCTTGAATCGAAGTAATTTTCAATTCAAGGGCAACTCAGGGTTTGGTTGAAAACCTTGATACTTTTATTAAAATGCAAAGTTAATAAAAAATGTAATAGGTGGAATCTTTTAAGTGGTACGGAAAAATTGCGGTAATGTATAATTGCTTATATTCCAAGGGAAAATTGCTGTATCGTTTTTGACATAGTTAGGAAAATATTTATAAGATATGAACATTATTACAACAAACCGTATTTTTTTCGTAGCAATTATAAAAGAGAGTCTGTACAATTATTGGTAATTTTGTAGACACTTAAAATTATTATAATGAAAAAAATCAGAGTTCGATTATTGGTTATCATCCTGATGATGACTTTCACCTTCCCCATTATCTCTTATGCTCACGGAGGTGACTATTCCTATGATTTCCCAATAGAAAATGGAGATGAAGATGGAGATGATGGAGATGATGTGAATCCTCCCGATAAGGGAAGACGAAGCTGGCAGATGGGCCAGATATGTACAATTAACTCTCAGAATGGAGTTAGGATTCCGGGTGTGGATAAGAACGACATTCTTACTTATGAGATTTGGAACTCATGCGAAGAATGTATTGCAGTATTCTGCAGTGAAGGAGATTTCCTCTCTTTCTTACCCACAGTGTCAGGTAACGTACGGATTGTTTTCCGTCTTCCATCCACATACCTCTACGGTTATGTGATATTGTAGAGGATAATTGAAAAAGACCCTTCAGAATTGGTGGATTCACATCAGATTTGAAGGGCCTTTTTTATTAATGGATGGAAAAGACTCAGGTACTGAGCATGGATATTATGGTATGTGCAGAGTGAATCATTAGATATATTTATAATTATGATTTAGGTAAATCGCAATGAGAATGATTGAGTTAAGATGCAAAATTACATCTAAATAAGGAGAGAAGCAACCCTTGATGGCTCATTTTGAGACCATGTAAGGTTTTTGAAGGGTATCGTATTAATTGGTCGATTGATACTTAGTGTAATAGAGCCGATTGCGTGTAAGATGGTCGAATGGGCTTATCTCCACACCTGTTGGCCGTTTTCATATGTGAAGATACGGTCCTCCCGACCTTTGGTGAGATCGCGGAGATATAAAAGCAGTTTAGGTTGGAGGGAATCTTTTATGCAGTCGTTTACCATTCTGCAGGCGCGCGACACGGAGTTCTTATAGATGTCACAGTATCCGATGTTATTCTCAAGATTCCGGCGGTTGCCTCCGGCCATCTCCAGCACCGTCTCAAGACTGTTCTCTTTAGAGCGGTTGCATCCGGTAAAGGCAACAAGAGCAAGAAGTAATGCTAATCCAGAAGTCCGGGGCAATGAAAAAGCAGAAGGGAGATTTCGCCATCTTTTGTACCTCCGACAGCATAAATATCGTCAGGATTGTCGGGAGACAGGGCCATGGCAATAATTTGGTAATCGGTTTTGTATCTCCGGAGTGGATTGCCATCCCAGTCCCAGACTGTAATATCGGATGGACCCATTAAGTCGGTATGTTCCAGAAAAGCCCCGATTATTCGGGAGTCGGTGGCACAGACGGCGGAAAATCCTAGCATACTGTCATCTGTCACACGTCGCAGATTACCTCTCATTTCAACTTCATAGGGATACATGCATTTTGTGACCCTTGGGGTCAAGGTTAGGTCTTTGATATCGAATATCTCCATGAAGGCTCCTGACATCGTTGTACAGACGAGTCTGGTGCCATCAGGAGAGAGTGCTAATCGTTTTCGCTGATACAGATCTTTGAGAGTTGGCGTGTTTCTGTCACGCACCGAATCCGAAGGTGAGTCGACCGGAGTTGTAGTGTACATCACACCTTCCTCTCCATCTTTTTTTACAATGGCCAAAGTACTTGGACCCATCCGGGTGAAACACTTGAGGAGATATCGATTGTCGGGCAAGAAATGCACATTCCATATTCTTATGGCATCGGAATGCTTAGGGGAGATTTGCTCAATATTATCGAAGTTCTTATCATAGATTTTTATTTTTTGAGTCACTTCATCAAAAGTTTTATAATAATTGCTATCGATCCCAAAGGTTGTCCCACTTGCTGAAACCATTTCCTCCGGACCTTCCCCTCTTCTGATACGTACACCTGTCGGTTCTCCGGAGAAGCGGTTGTAGATTTGAATCCAATGGTCGTCTAAGAGCCCCAGCATTAATACTGAGGAGTCTTCAATTTGCATTGACCATGCACAAGGGTAGATGATCTCGGGACCACCAATAACCGTTACCTCAGCATCCTGTATATCTATAAAAACAGGAGGGAGGTACTCTGATTCCTTCTTATGACATGAGCTCAACACTGAGAGCATACTCATAGTCAACAATAAGATATGAAAAAATTTCATAGAGGAGTGATGGCTTTCCTTTTTATAGTATATTTGGCTCATAGATGTTAGACTAATCAATGTTAAAACAATGTTAAAATTAACTTTGATCTCGTTTATAAGTATAATGAATTATGCAAATTTAGATATTCTTTCTCAGATTGTTGTGCACTTCTCTGCCATAAGTGTATATATCCTTGCAATACGTGTTTATTTTTAGATTATTCGGCAATCAATGGTAGTGTTTCACTGCGTGTGAGTCTGAGAAGGGGGAGCAGAGGTTTCGGTGGGGAAATGAGGTTGGGGATGTGATGGAGGTTACAGATGAGACCACATAACTCAGGTGTTTTGCCTGGGTTATGTGGTCTCTTCCTGTGGAGAATTTTTTGTGTAACTCTTGGTAATTAGAATTTGAGGAGTCGTAGAGCCATACCCTCGTTGTCGAGATGATTACGCACGGAATCAGGTAAGTTAAGCTCCTCATCGTTAACCATGATGGGAATTACAAGGCATCCGTCGATAGTCCCGATATTTTGGAATTGCGAGTCAATTGGCTGGATTTCAGCCTTGCCATCCTTTGTAGAGAAGATAGCGAGATTTCCGTTGACCCATATATTCCCCATAAAATTGCCATCGACCATACCTACCTTGCTGACAATGTTTCGGTAGTTTTCGAAATTGGAGTTATCCTCAATGTTCTTTTTGTCTTCATCCTGTACCGTATACTTACCGAAGTCAAGTCGAGTGACAGATTCTATTTCACCTTGTTGATTGAAGATGTATATATTGTCATCAATCTCGCGGTTATAGACAGTTTTCCCATCTTGAGTAATTGTAAATCCGGAGGTACCGAGCCAGATATTAGGATCGAAGAATTCATCGGCGGGGATCATGAAATTGATAGGATTACATTCACTGTCTGTGAGGGCAATTCTCCATTCCTTACCATGGCCTTGATCCCATGACGAGATACCGAAGAGGATGTTGCCATTGTCTAAAATATGCATCATGTCAGCCTCAAAGGGAGGCTTGAGAGACTTTGAGAAATTCCCATTATTGTCATAGATCATCACTTTATCAAGCCGTCCGTCGAGGATATAAAGGTTTCCGTCTTTGGTGATTTCAAAATCACTAATATTGAGATATTCACCGGGACCTTGACCAATTTTTGAGAAAGTATTCAGCCATTTCCCTTCCGAAGTGAAGTTGACGAGTTTCCGAGCCCTCATGTCACTTATCCAGATGGTTCCATCCGGCGACTTATAAATTTTTTCCGGCCAATTAATCTGTGCGTCTGTCACGGTGTCAAGAAGAAGATAATTTTCTTGAACTTCTATATGGTCGGAGAGTTTACCATCAGCCTTAATAACTGATGCATCAGAGCTGGAAGAGGAAGATTTATGTGAGCTACAGCTCACACAAAAGATGAGAAACCAAAATAGTGAGATAATTTTCCAATTCATATTCATAATGATTTAGATGACAGGAATATGTTTTGAAATCGGTATTGTGAATAAGTAATCCTCGTTGTAGGGGGTGTGAAGATATATAGTCTTTGCGTCAGGACTCACCAGCAACTGGTCAAAATATCTACCCAAAGAGATGTTCAGAAGGTTCTCTCCACTTTTCAGCGAATAGACATGGAGGGCTGTGGACACCTCTGAGAGATTTGCTTCGCTGACACCTTGAAACAGAAGAAAGGCCATTCCATTAGCACAGTCCACATCTGAATAGTATTTTATCGCGTTATCGTCATCATCATTTTCAAACCGTTCGGTCTGAGGATTGTCTGCGTTCCCGATAGATTTGAACAGCGTGGCATTGCCGGAGCTGTCTACAGAGTATAATCCTATCAGATCAAGATATCGGTATGCGGTGACAAGGATTGAGTCAGAGGATGCAACTTTCAATTCATATGGAGTTGACATTGTCTCACCGGTCTGTTCAAACGGAAGAGTGAGTGTGGAAAGCAATGTCCCTTTTGTGGGCTCCAATATATCCACCCCTATATATCTCGGATAGAAGTATGTGCCTGCTAATATCGAGTCGGTTATTTTTACCACACGAGTATAGCAGTTAGGCAATGTCCCTCTGTTCTCAAGCAGAGTAAATTTACCGTATGACACCGGGTGTAGGGAATCGCCTTCGAGGTGATATGTTACTATCTTGTTGTCGGTAATGCTGTAAATTTCCGGGCCGTGTGTCAGGCCTTCCACTATTCCGGGAGATATAAAGTCGTCGGGGCCTTGACCGAGTGTGCCTCCCTCATAGATTTTGTGAAATGATTTTGAGCTGATTCCTGTCAGGAAAGGATCCTGACGAGCGTCTACAACCCATATGACGGAATCACTGATATTCCATCTGAATAGGTTGAATGGGAAATCAAGAGGGATAGAATCAACGTTTGCATACGTCTGTTCCACCAGATTCTTTGATGAAGAGTCATTATCGGAGGTGGCATGGCTGGAACATCCGGCCATTACCCACGAAAAGAAAATGGCCATTCCGATGAAAAGTTTCTTTCTCATAGTGGTTTAGTTGGGTTAAGTTGTTGGAGTGGTTTAAACTTATTTCGAGATATTAATAATGCGGCAAAATAATTAAAATACAACGTATCTTTCGAGGGTTGCACTATATTATAGTTACCACAATCTAATATACAGTGCCAATACCTGAATACGTTGTACTTTACAAAAATACGTTGTACTTTACAAATTTAGATAAAAATCACGAGATTATTACATCGGCAGGATAAATAAATTTTCTATAGTGTAAAGAGATGTTCAGAAGGTTCTCTCCGCTTTTCAGCGAAATCCACAACGGCATTGAGATGGCCATGCCCCGCAGTATCCCTATACGTTGGTTAACGGCTCTGAAGAATCTATGGGATGTGGAAACGGTTGAGGAGGTTGATGACGGTGTCCACTTCGCTGTCTGTCATTACCGGGGAGATGGGGAGTGAGAGCTCGCGACGGTGGATGCTTTCTGAAATGGGGTAGCTCCGCGAGTTCCATTCTTTGTAGGCGCTCTGAAGATGAGGGGGCACAGGGTAGTGTATGAGGGTCTGCACATCGTTTTGGGTGAGGTATTCCTGAAGCGAGTCGCGGTGGTCGGTGAGTATCGGGAAAATGTGGAATACGTTGGATAGTGGTGCAGTGGTTGGTTGAGGATTGGGGATATTGATTGCCGGATTTTCTATGCCGGCGATGTAGCGCGATGCAATTTGCACGCGCCGTCTGTTGTCGGTGTCGAGGTGGCGTAGCTTCACACGCAGTATCGCCGCCTGGATTTCATCAAGGCGTGAGTTGCGCCCTTTATAGTCGAATACGTATTTCGCTGAGGAGCCGTAATTGGCAAGTGTGCGTACTGTCTGAGCAAGCTCTGGATCGGAGGTGGTGACGCAACCGCCATCGCCGAGCGCACCAAGATTTTTACCCGGATAGAAGCTGTGGCCCGCGGCATCGCCGAGTGATCCGGTGTGTTGACCTCTCCATTGGCAGCCGTGAGCTTGTGCATTGTCTTCTATAAGTTTAAGGGAATGTCGGCGACAGATCTCGCCTATTTCAGAGGTGTAGGCACAACGTCCGTAAAGGTGAACGATCATAATCCCTTTTGTGCGCGGTGTTATGGCTTCCTCGATACGGTTGGGGTCGATCTGGAGAGTGGCGGGATCTGGCTCTACGGGCACGGGGATAAGACCGTTATCAGAGATTGCGAGGATAGAGGCGATATATGTGTTGGAGGGCACGATTATCTCGTCGCCGGGGCGCATTACTCCCATTTCAATATAGGCACGCAGTATGAGCGTGAGAGCATCAAGCCCGTTTGCACATCCTATGGCATGGGAGGTGCCGATATAGGAAGCGTATTCTTTTTCAAACTCCTTGACCTCTTGGCCGAGCAGGTACCATCCGGATGATATGACCCTATGGACAGCCTCATCGATTTCTGCGGAATATTGTTGATTTATTTTCTGGAGATCAAGGAATTTAATCATATTATAAAATTTATTATAATTACAATGGGATCGAGTAGGTGTCGTAGACGATGGCTCTGGCGCCGAAGCCCTCTTTCTGATAAATGAGACTTTCGTTGAGCGTGCGGCCGGAATCTTCGTTGGATGTGCCGAAGTCGAAGAATGGAGTGCCGGCATATTCGGATGTCAACAGATGGTGGAAGAGGAGATCGAGAGCGTGGAGGCTTTTCCCTTCCGGTGTAGCGGAGATATATTGCATATGTGCCACGCGAGGACCGGCGTAGGCCACTACTCCGGCAATCATCTTGCCATCCTTGTGGGCGGTGTGAAGGCGTATTTCGGAGGGGAACAGCGATTTAAGGCGAATAATCTCATCTAATGTATGCACGGGAGAAGCTCCGTATCGCTCCATGAGATTTGTGGAGAGGATTTGCCAGAAAGTGGAGAAATCGGTTGATTCCTCTATTACTATTCCGGCTTGGGTTGCCTTTCGCATACCGGCTTTGCGAATGTTGCGTGGTTTAAGAGGGTGGGATGCGTCGACCACCGCAGCTACATTTCTTGCCACAATATTGGCATTCATGCGGAACAGGGCGTAGAGATCCTCCTCTGTTGGAAGATGATGATAGATGTGTGGCACCGGTTTATAGATGAAGCTTTCAGCTCCGAGACTGCTGACGTGGCTGCGTAGAAGCTGCATTATGTGAAGCACCTCGGCTGTGGTGCCTTTGTCGTTGAGAAGGAGTCCGCCGTAGGTGAGTCCGGCGTGTGATGAGAATATGGTGCCGTTGAAGGTGGCAGGAAGGAGGGCATGTAGCTTGCCATCCCGATATATCATGAGCGATGCATCCGGAAACCTGTCGGCGTGATACCCAAGGTAGTCGCGCTTATGCAGAAATGTCCCGTTGCGGGATATGGCGACAAAGGAGTCCCACTCCTGCTTCAGAGCCGGGGAGAACTGTTTTATAGTGAAATCAGCCATTGGCATCACTGTTCTTGATGGTGATGAAGTCGGAATATTCACGGATATAGTCTTTCTCATCGTAAGGAGCCGACGCGAGCACCATGCATACGGCTCCTGATGAGAAATCCTCAAGGGAGGCCCATATGCCGGGCACGACGAGAAGTCCCTTGTAGGGACGGTTGAGCATAAAGGTGCGTTTCACACCGCCATCGTCGACTGTGACGGAGAAACTGCCGCTGACGGCCACGATAAGCTGATATAGCGTGTGGTGGGCGTGCGCGCCGCGTCCTATGCCACCCGGCACATCGTAGAGGTAGAATATCCGGGCCACATCGAAGGGGAGCGATTGGCCGTTTTCCACCACGGTGAGGTTGCCTCGGCGGTCGCTGTGGTGACGGTTGAGTTCTATTATTGAGCAGTCGTAGACGGTGGTTCGGTTCATTTTCCGGATCGCTTGTAGATTTTGAAATCGTCGTGGGTATAGATGTAGTCGTCGGGGTCGTAGGGTAAGGAGGCTACGATGAGTGCCAGGGAATTTGTGGAGAAGTTGGTGAGGGTTCTCCATGTGCCGGCGGGAACGTAGAGGCCGTAATAGGAACGATTGAGCGGGAATGTGTGCAGCTCGTCGCCGTCGTCGGTGATGACATCGAAGCTTCCCGATAGAGCCACGATAAACTCGCAGTTGGTGCGGTAGGCGTGTCCCTCACGTTCCTCGCCTCCGGGCACATCGTAGACCCAGTAGACGCGCTTTATGGCGAATGGTATCTCTTTAAGCTGCTCAACCACCGAGAGATTCCCCCGGTGGTCGAGATAGCGTGGAAGGTTGATGATTTCAGGATGATTACTGTTCACCATACCATTTTGAGTACATGAGATAGTTGCGTGCGATTTTCTCGTTCATCTCTTTGGCTTTCTCCGGCTCTACCATCTTGATGAACTTGGCGGGGGTGCCTCCCCAAAGTTCGTGAGGACCGATTTTTGTGCGGCTGAGCACCACCGACCCTGCGGCTACAATGGCGCCTTCCCCAACTTCGGCATCGTCCATGACCACGGCTCCCATGCCGATGAGGGCATAGTCGCGCACCTTGGCACCGTGGATCACTACGTTGTGGCCGATAGAGACATCATCACCTATCTCGATGGTGGATTTCTGATAGAGAGTGTGTAGCACGCTTCCGTCCTGAATGTTGACGCGGTTGCCGATGCGGATGGAGTTGACATCGCCTCGGAGCACGGTGGAGAACCATATGCTACATTCGTCGCCCATGATTACATCGCCTACAATTACGGCGTTGGCCGCAAGGAAGCAGTCTTTGCCTATCTCGGGGGTAAAACCCCTGACTGATTGTATGATTGCCATTTTTTTGTTAGTATTTTTATGCTTTTGTGATTGGAGCGGTTTTCTTCTCGATCCATGCGGCTTCCTCGGCCGACAGGAGCGGAGTGAGACGTGAGCGCACCTCTTCATGGTAGGCGTTGAGCCAGCTGATCTCTTCCGGAGTCATTATGCCGGTGTCAAGAAGGGTTGTGTCGAACGGGAAGAGGGTCATGGTGCGGAATTGGAGGAATGGTCCGAACTCGGTGGTCTGCCAAGGCTCACAGGCTATCAGGTTTTCACAGCGGATGCCGTAACGCCCTTCGAGATATAGCCCCGGCTCGTTGCTGGTGACCATCCCCGGCTCAAGCACGACAGGGTTTTCCTGAGTGCGGATAGACTGCGGACCTTCGTGGCAGTTGATGAAGAAGCCTACGCCGTGGCCTGTGCCGTGGAAATATGCCTTTCCTTCGTTCCAGAGGTATTGACGTGCGAGCACATCGAGCTGGGAGCCGCGTGTGCCTGCAGGGAATTTTATTGCCGACAGGGCGATGTTGCCTTTGAGCACGAGGGTGAAGTCGTGGATTTGGTCGGCGGTGGGGGTGCCGAGAGCCACTGTGCGTGTGATGTCGGTGGTGCCTTCGGCATATTGTCCTCCGGAATCTACGAGTAGCAGACCGTTACCGGTGATAGCTACATCTGTTTCGGAAGTGGGTTCATAGTGGGGTAGGGCGGCGTGTTCGTTCCATCCGATTATTGGGGCGAAGCTTTCATCCACGCATGAAGGATCGGCGAGGCGGAGAGCACGAAGCTCTTTGCAGAGACTCATCTCTGTGAGCTTCCCGGAGGGGTAGTTCTTCTCCACATACATGAAGAATTTAGTCAGGGCCACGCCATCTTTCTCCATGGCTTTCTCAAGATTGGCGAGCATGGTCTGATTCTTGATACTCTTCAGGCGAGATATGCCGTCGCCGCCAAACACCGGAGTGCAATCTATTTTATCGTAGATTCCACGGGCGGTCTTTTCGGGATCGAGGAGTAGGCGCACATCTTTAGGCAGGGTTGCCACGAAGTCGAGCACTCCGTCGTAGGGTTTTATCTCGAAGTTATATTTCTTAAGGTGAGCTGAGGCTTCCTCTGTGAGTTTGTCGGCGTCAACGAATAGCACTCGTTGTGTAGGTGAAATGTAGAGGAAGGCCAGATACATGGGTGAATAAGGTATGTCGTTGGCAGCGCGAAGGTTGGTGGCCCATGCGATGTCATCGAGAGCCGAGAGGAGCACTGCGTTGGCAAGTTCTGATTTCACCTGGTTTAGAATGTCCTCCATTTTGGAGTTTACGTCCTGGCCGACGATTGTCTCGTCGTGGACGAATATTTTATTTTTGGGACGCTCCGGACGGTCGGGATATATCTCGTCGAAAGGTGTGAAACTGTCGTTGAGCTTCATATTGTTGTCGTTGAGCTCCTGTTGGAGTCGCTGAGCGTAGGAGATCGAGAAAGTCATGCCGTCGATTCCTACTGTCTGACCGGCGTTAAGGTGCTCTACGAGCCAGTCGATCAGGTTGATGGCATCCGGGCCGTCTTCGGGCATCATCGAGAATCCGGTGCCTTTGAGCTGTTCAGTGGCTTGGATGAAGTAGCGGTTGTCGGTCCAGACATAAGCCTGATCTTTTGTGACTACGGCAGTTCCGCTTGTTCCGTTTTCGCTTGCGAAGCCTGTGAGCCATTCACGTCCGCGCCAATGGGCGGGGGGTAGTTCCGACTGATGAGGGTCGGTGCTTGAGATTACAACGGCGTCGATCGAATGGTTGGCCATTGATTTTCTCAAGCGAGCAAGATATTCAAGGTTTTTCTTTTCCATAACTTATGAAGTTGTGTTTATTTGATGGTAAAGTTAGTTAATAAAACGTGAGTATGCAAGAATGGATTGTCTTATTTTTGGGAGCTTGCATGGCTTCGCCTTATAATATTTACATTGTTTGGTTGTGTTTTCTGTTAAGTTTACGATGATACGATGGTTTCATCTTACAATGCTGACAATTTATAATGTCGTAATTTTTTTTGTTGTGAAAGCTTTTGCGATGAATTTGTTTCGTAGAAAAAGTGATTTGTTTCGATAGGAAAGTGGTTGTTTGCGATGGGAAAAGAGGATTTCTATTGTTGAAGGTGAAAAAAATGCATCATATAATAAGGTGATTTTGAGTGTATTTATGTAAAATCTATTATTTTTTTTAATGGAATGTTTTGTAGTTTGAAAAATATTTTCTAATTTTGCAGTGAGATTTTTCCGCAGGGTGTAACGTTCCCTGCGGTAGTGAAAAATGGCAAGTCAAAAAGCTTTTTAAGTAATAGTGATATAAATTGTAAGTTAGTGGTTGAGTAAGGCGACTCAGGCTTGTGAAGGTATGACAGTCTACGAAATCACAGGGTAGCGGAATGTTGTGAAACAGTCTGCTACTTTTGTTTTATATCCCTGTTTCATTTTATTTGCACCAGTTCTCCGATGTTCACGTTAATTCAGGGATTTATATTAATTGGGGGTTCGTATCAATTGGGGATTTATATTAATTAGGGATTCACATAAGATCAAGCGCTCCGGCTTGACCTCAATTTCTTTTGGGTCGTGCCGGAGCGCTTGATCGGTTATAGTGTATGTGTGGAATCGGAGGTTGTGTATGGAGAGGTGGTGGGTCTTTCGTGACTATCCTTTGAATCGGGCGGCCACTTCATAGACTTTTTCGTATATACGGTTGTCGATGTCGGTGAGGCGTAGGTCTCGTCTGCTCATCACGCGCTCTGCTATGTCGTGGAATTTTTTCATGGAAACGTTGGTGAAGCCTGTGACGGGACTGCCTTCACTGAAACTGGGCACAAATACCCGGGGGAAGCCGGAACCGTGTATGTTGACTCCTACGCCGAGCACTGTCGCGGTGTTAAGCATGCAGTTTACGCCTATCTTTGTGTGATCGCCGATTATGGGACCGCAGAATTGCAGGTCGGTGCGCATGAAGGTGTGAGATTTATAGTTCCATACGCGTATCTTGGAATAGTCGTTTTTTAGATTGGAAGCGTTGACTCCGGCGCCTATGTTGCACCATTCTCCTATTACGGCATTTCCGAGGTAGCCATCGTGCGCTTTATTGCTGAAACCAAAGAATACGGCGTTGTCGATCTCTCCGCCCACTTTGCAGAAGGGACCGAATGTGGATCCGCCGTATATTTTGGATCCCATTCTGATTTTAGCTTCCTTACAGAGCGCCAAGGGGCCTCTTACGCAGCTCCCTTCCATGATTTCGGCATTGTGGCCTATGTAAACCGGGCCTTTACGGAGGTTTATTGTAGCGCCTTCAATTGTGGCTCCCTCTTCGATGAAAAGCAGAGGGCGTCCCTCTTCGTCAGTAAAGTCGCCTATCACGCGGTTGGAGTCGGAAAGCGGTTGCGACTTTCTGTCCGAGGTCAGCCTATGAAAATCTTCTGTGATGAGAGTCAGGTTGAGCCGGAAAATATCGAATACGTATTTGATAATTCTCGGTTCGCCGGGAAATTCCAGGGTTTTATACTCCTTATTAATAATATTGGCCAGTGTGGCATTATAGGCCAGAGGTATCTCCCCCTTGAAGAGAGCTTCTCCCGGACGCAGCATGTTTATGGCGTCGGCAATCTTTTGATCGGGAATGAGCGAGCCGGTTATGAAAAGTGCGTTTTCGTTGTGGTCGGAGATGTCGCCGAACTTTTCGCGGAGATATTCTACGGGATAGTAATTGTAGTTGCCTGGTATAAAATGCTCCCATTTCTCACGAATGGTGGTGATGCCTACGCGGAAATCGGCCACCGGTCGTGTGAAACTTAACGGAAGTAGGTTTGCATGGCTGTCGGGAGAGTCGACAAGGTATATCTTTGTGGAAGTGTTCATTGCTCAGAAAGCTTAAAGTTGTGCAAAAGTAGTATAAAAATCGTAAAACTTCAAAACAATAGTGTTAAAAACTATAAACCGGGCGCGTAAGATTGCTTTGATTCTTCAGTAGGAAAGGGGTGGGGAGAGGTTGCGGAATTGTCGTGCTGTGTGCGTTAAGAGTTTTTATGAAATTTTTTTATTAGGATATTTGTGTAAATGGCTTATTTTCATTATCTTTGCAAAGTTTTTGGAGCCAAAATCGGCATTTATTTGTGTAAATAGCTGTTGATCAGTTGTTTAAATCTTATCGCATATGAATGGTTGAAGTTGGTTTCAGGGGCTGAAAAATCAATATTATCAATTTTTAGAGACAAGAATGCCAACTATTCAGCAATTAGTAAGAAAAGGCCGCAATGTTCTTAAGGATAAGAGCAAATCGCCTGCCTTGGATTCATGCCCGCAGCGTCGCGGGGTTTGCGTGCGTGTCTACACCACCACCCCCAAGAAGCCTAACTCGGCAATGCGTAAAGTAGCTCGTGTGCGTCTCACCAATGGTAAGGAGGTCAACTCCTACATCCCTGGCGAGGGTCACAATCTTCAGGAGCACTCTATCGTGATGGTGCGCGGCGGTCGTGTGAAAGACCTTCCGGGTGTACGTTATCACATCGTTCGCGGTACTCTCGATACTGCAGGTGTGCAGGGTCGTACACAGCGTCGTTCCAAGTATGGTGCTAAGCGTCCTAAGGCAGGTGCGGCAAAAGCTGCTCCGGGCAAGAAGAAATAAGCTTACGTTAAGAGTAGCTTGAAACAATTTCGGCCTGCATAGCAGCCTGTAGGGGTTGCATAGGCCAACCGGTTGAGTAAACGGCGGCAAGAGAGCCGGCGTTGAAGTTGAAAAGACAACCACAAACAATTAAACAAAGAAATGAGAAAAGCAAAACCGAAGAAACGGGTGACATTGCCCGATCCCGTGTTTCACGATGTGAGAGTAACTAAATTCGTGAACCATCTGATGTATGATGGCAAGAAGAACACGGCTTATACTATTTTCTATACGGCACTTGAGACCGTGAAGGCCAAATTGCCGAACGAGGAGAAGAGCGCGCTTGAGATCTGGAAAAAGGCGCTTGAGAACATTACTCCTCAGGTGGAGGTTAAATCCCGCCGTGTGGGCGGTGCTACATTCCAGGTGCCCACAGAGATCCGTGCTGACCGCAAGGAGTCAATTTCAATGAAGAATCTTATCATCTATGCCCGTAAGCGTGGCGGAAAGACTATGGCTGACAAGCTTGCAGCTGAGATCGTAGACGCGTTCAACGACCAGGGCGGTGCCTTCAAGAGAAAAGAGGATATGCACCGTATGGCAGAGGCTAACCGCGCATTCGCACACTTCAGATTTTAATTAGGCAAGATAAGTCATGGCTAAACACGAAGATCTTAATTTGACCAGAAATATCGGCATCATGGCGCATATCGATGCCGGCAAGACCACAACTTCCGAGCGTATCCTTTTCTACACCGGTCTTACTCACAAAATCGGTGAGGTTCACGATGGCGCTGCCACCATGGACTGGATGGAGCAGGAGCAGGAGCGTGGTATTACCATTACATCGGCTGCCACCACCACTTTCTGGAACTACAATAATAATAAATATAAAATCAACCTGATTGACACTCCGGGACACGTTGACTTTACTGTAGAGGTAGAACGTTCACTCCGTGTGCTCGATGGTGCTGTTGCAGCTTTCTGTGCAGTTGGTG
>CAZEOI010000056.1:0-23972 GCA_964513775.1 uncultured Sangeribacter sp.
CCACTTTGCCGGTCTCAAATCTCCACGATATTTGAATGAGAGGTCACTGTCATTCTCATTCTGTGCTCCCCTGTTTCCTCGGGAATAATTGACAACCACACTGCTTGACAAAGCATTGCCCTGAACACGCATAGAAAGATTATACTGCTGGTTAACCTGCGTTCTGTCATGAGCATCCTGCCATTCACGACGATAATTGTTGCGTGCCCAATTATCGAAGATCGACTGTTTTTCTGAAGCAGAGATTTCACCGCTATATTCCCTCAGAAGAACTCTCATCGGCAATGAAAGAGAACTGATTCTGTTGCCATTAAGAGATTTGAGATTGTCTTCTATCGTTTTGGGATTTTCAGTAAGCATAGCGTCGAAGTTATACTGCTCAAGCCTAAGGATATCAGCAGCTGAAGCCCAATTAAAATTATTGTAATTCTGTTTCTCACTGATTACAACATCTGCGTTGAAATCGAGAGTAAATTTCTGCTCTTTCGCTCTTTTTGTTGTGATAACAATAACTCCGTTTGACGCGCGTGCTCCATAAATGGCAGCTGCTGACGCATCTTTCAATATCGTTATATTCTCTATATCGTATGTATTTACCGAATTCAGGCCACCCTCTATCGGAAGTCCGTCAAGCACAATGAGAGGGGCAGTTTTAGCATTAAACGTGCCCTGCCCACGAATCATAAGAGCATCTTCTTCCGACTTATTGGGATCATATACCACACCGGGCACCCTACCTTCAAGATTGGAAGTAAGATCTCCTGTATAACGTTTGTCAAGGTCATCAGCTTTTATTGTCTGGTATGCACCTGTTGCGTTCTCACGCTTTATGTTCTGGTAACCTGTCACTACTACTTCACTCATGGTAGTGACATCGGGTTTCATTACTAATCTGATGTATTTTGTTTTATTGTCGATTTCAACCCGCTGGGGTTTCATCCCTACGTACCGCACTTCCAGAACATGGCTCCTATTATCGGGCATCGTTATAGCGAATTTTCCATCCAGGTTTGTGGTCACCGCATTGGGAGTGCCTTCTATTTTCACTACCGCTCCGATAACCGGCTCACCCTCTTCATCAAAAATCTCACCGGTGAGGGTATTTTGCTCAATATCTTGTATTTTTTTCTCGATCTCTGTCTTTTGTTGAGCCACCATTGTGGATGAAGTGCCCAACATCGACAGCAGTATTGCCAGAGAGGCAAGACTGCATGTAAAAACTTTAGGTGTAGGTTTCATATATGATGTGTTGTATTAGTCAGTTGGATAAAGTATAAAAATCATTTACTGTTAAAGAAGGGAGGTATATATTTTCATCATAGAGAGATATTCGGTTGATGGAACTGTTATATTCTTCTCTGTCTCCTTTATTTTTCAATATATCGATTGCTACGGCATACTCATTATGGATTCTCTCAACTCGTTTGGTAAGTCTTTCACGCAGGTCGTTGTCTGCCACAACAGCTATGTATTGACGAGCTTTCTGAATCGACTGACGATGTATCTTTGTCTTTTCATCATATGAGGCCGGAGAGGCATCGGTATGAAGGAATTGCTCCTTATCATATATTCGTCTGATGGCTTCGCAAGCATCATTACACTCCTTGTTATCACATGAAAAAATCGGCTCTCCATGAGCTATTACCATCTTGACGTGTTTTCCTTTTTGCAATATTGCACCATAATCCCTATTGTTATGTACAAACTCAACCTCAGCAAACTCCCCGGCGAAACTCGGAGAATAACTGAGCATACCGTATTCATCTGTACAAATCGTGCAACTGTGGTCTCCATCCTGTTCATGAAGGATAGCATCAACTGTAACGCTTTCACGTTCATCGGCAAAGTCACACATCAATAGAGGCTGACTGTCTGATTCAGCACAACTCCCTATTATCAGGAGAACCAAGGCTATTGAAATTATTACAAACTTTTGTTTCATTCCGCAGGCATTATAGTTAGGCGTTATAATTTACCTTACGGTTGCAAATTTAATTATGTGTACTGAATTATAGAAATTTATATCTTACGTATCTATAAAAATTGACATATCCATAAAAAAACAATATACGGAATCGTATATTGTTTTTTTCGTAATGGTATTACCTACATCTCTATGTTGCTTTCGGGAGACTCCTCTGCAATACGATGAACATGCTCACGATATTTAGCAGGGGTCATGCCGGTATAATTATTGAAGAGACTATAGAATGTCGACATGGAATTATAACCCAGATCGGCAGCCAACTGCTTCAATGGGATGGCTGAATCTTTATCAGACAACACCTCCACAGCACGCCGCATTCTATAATCATTAATGATTTGAGTAAATGTTTTACCGGTAGCTACATTGATTGCCTTGGAGAGATAAGTGCGATTTGTACCCAGTTTTCTTGCAACGTTTGCAATGGTAATATGAGGATCGGAATACCCATTATCGGTTTCCAAATACGCCACAAATCGTTGCATAAGCTCTCTGGTGTTATCAGAATCCTTATCTTGGTCTTTATTATTGACAGCAACCTTTTGGTCGTTACTATTGATTACAGCGTTTTGATCTTTATTATCGGCTACAGGAGTGCTCAGATCTTCATGGGTGTTTTCTTCCGGAATATCTGTTTTATCAAGTCGTTCCACTTCCTCCGTTTTATTCTGTGAATTCAGGCTGACCTTTTGCCTTAAAGATAATATTTCATCCTTCTGCAACCTGTCAATTTTTATGAACTCTGAATTTCGGGCCACAATTGTCTTATAAAGTCTCTCCTTTTTTCGATTGGCAGCGAAGATAAAGATCAGAAGCACACTCAAGAGTCCGATACCGATGGTGAGTAAAGATATTCTATTATTCTTTGAGACCAATTGAAGCTTCTGCTCATCAATCTCACGTTCTCTGGTATAAACTTCCTCTCTAATTCTATTTTCTTGAAGCGTTCTATGATGGCCGAGTGTATATATGCTATCACTATAGGCCACATATAGTTCACCCATTGCTATGGCATTCTCATTAAGTCCGACTTTAGCATACAATCTTACCAGTGACTTCATCAGTTTAGAGGAGTGAATATGCACCTGAGTAGCGCGCGAATTTTGTATTGCCCTCTCCAAAATGCTGATAGCTTCTGAATTAAAACCTTTCTTTTCAAGAACAGCTGCAAGTTCAAGCGACACAGAGGCTACCCATGAAGGATCTTCCTTTTCATAATTAAGCAAATCCCTGAAAATTTCAATTGCCTCATCCCATCTACCCTCTTTCGCGGCAAGCGAAGCCTCTATATATTGAATTGTAGACATAAACTGCGCTTTATTAGACTCTGATTCCTTTAATCGGATATCTTCAAGAGTGTGCCTGGCCTTTTCTATACTGTCTACCAAGATATATGTCTCCGCTAATATGATGCGAGGTTTTATCGTAAACTCACGATCATATTTTTCAGAGAGCTCAACCGCTTGCTCTGCCAGCTTAAGACCGGATGGATCTTCCATCACCAGATAAGCAGCCGCAAGATTTGCAAGCAAAGGCGCCTCTCTCTGAAAATCCTTTTCCTTGCGGGTATTATCCAAAGCTTTATAATAGAACGCAGTAGCGGTAAAGGGATCATTATTATTAAACATATAATAGATTCCCAGAGTATTATATATAAGACTTAAGGCATCTTTATTTTCTTCAGACTCGGCTATACCTCTGGCAATTTCAAGATTTCTTAAAGCATCCTTAGATTCACCAAGCGACGACTGCACCGCACCGAGAATATATCGTCCCCACATCTCTGAGAACTCTCGGTCTTCTTTTCTCTTTGCATATTCAAGAAGCCGCAATGCATATTCTCTTGCAGCCTCCATATTATCTGTTCTGAAATAATATCTGCCTAAGCCCTGAAGGATAATAGGATTATCGGGATCTGTTTTGAGCTTTAATTCAAGCGAAGACACTTCGTCTGCAACCACTTCTTTAGGTTTCCCTTTAAAAGCGGAATTTAAATCGCCGGCGATAAGACTCCAAACTACCGCCACGACAATTACTATTGTTCTAAATAATGTCATTTGAGTAGCAAAATTAATATATTAAGACGATATCAGAAAATTTAATAGAAGTTTTTTATTCAATTTGATACCAATAGATCATCGTTGCTTCATCATCAGGCGGGAGGCAGCCTGCCTCACCTTATTTAGAAGCAACGGATTCATATCCTTATTCTCCTGAAGGAATCTATTGACGCACTCGGCTGCCTCAGCAGAACGATAGGAACCAAGCAGTGATGCCGACCAGTTGGCAGGAAAGAAGATGTCGCCTGTAGCCTGAATGTCAGGAAGCATCTCCAACGCCGGGATAATATATTTTATGCTCCTATCCTGGCGTGACGGATGATTGAGTAGCCTTAGCAGATTGAGCGTCCAAGGCTCGACAAGACGATTGGCAGGATCGTGAAGTGAGTCGAAAAGAGAGTCTACTGCCACGGTATCGCTCACGGCAGCCCTGCTCACAAAATCATACTTTCGCAAACGGTCGCCATCTTTGATTCTACCGCGCTGTGTAGTGATTATCTCCTCACTCCTGTCAGGAATCATCACCGCAAGCTGAAGAGAAAGATCGCTTATATCATCGGCTCCGAGCAGGTCAGACTTTCCCGACTCCCATATATCCAGCAATCTGCCCACAGCATGGGGAGACCGTGCATTAGAAACAAGAGTTTTCAACACTAAAGTCCGACCCTGCTTCAATGGATGCTCCTCCACCATTTTCCAAAGACGCTCTTCAAAAACCTCCGCATCTTCAGGCTCAAGATCAATCAAGGCCGCGCCGGCATATCGTGTAAGCGCCGAAAGCATCTGGGTGTCGGAAGTAGCCTCGATAGAACTTAGAAGAAAGCCGAGCCAAGCATCAGTCGAAACATTACCGGCAAGGTAATTTTCATTAAGCATCATGAGGGTGGCCAAACGTCCTACCGGAGCCAATCCCGCTACAGTTCCATCCGACAATAGAGCATCCCTCATAAGCAGAGCGAGATTGGAAGAATCAACTGTCAGCAAGCCGTAAGCTCTGCCATCTGCAGCAGGGAGAATCAGAAGATTATCAGAAACCAAAGTGATCGGTACTTCCACAGTGGCACAACTACCGTCAAATAATACATTCAAAGTCTCGGTATGACTTCCGTCGCTCACAACTACGTCAAAAGTCTGAGGCCACACTATTCCTCTTCCACGGGGGTCAGTCTGCCTGACTATCAATTTGCCGTCACTCACCGTAAAGTTGATTTCAGGCATACCAGCCTCATAGACCCATACCCGGCTGAAGCTTTCCAAGTCGGAATCGGAATAAGCACCTAAGGCCGACACAAGATCGTCCCACGTTGCATTCCCATAAGCATGATCGTTAAGATATTTTCTTATCCCGAGCTTAAAATTCTCTTTACCGGTGATCTCGGCGAGTTTCGCCATCATAAGGGGCGATTTGTTGTAGATGATATTATTATAAATCAGTCCGGCATTCTTCAGATTGTCAAGCTCCTGGCGTATAGGTGTCGACCCGTCTGAGCGATCCTGATCGAGAGCCGCGGTCATATAGACTCTCAGCCACTCCAAATCATGGTCGAAATCAGGAAGCAATTCCCGGGTGAGCATAGCCGCAAAGTAATTGGCAAATACCTCTTTGGTCCATACATCGTCAAACCATTCCATAGTGACATAATCTCCAAACCACATATGCGACGTCTCGTGTGCTATGAGCTGAGCGCGCCTCAGTTCATCTGCACCTGTCGCATTTTTACTTAGGAATATTGTCTTGTCATTATAAAATGTAGCACCCGTATGTTCCATGCCACCGAATTGAAATCCCGGAATTATTACAAGGTCATACTTTGCAAATGGATAAGGAATCCCTGTGTAGTCTTCAAGTTGCGCAAGTGAACTGTGGACCTGTCTGAAAATCTCATCAAGTTGATCAAGACGATCAGGATCGGATTCACGGTAATAGGCACCGATAGTGCGGCCATCCTGCGTGTTTTGCCGATAATTGAATTCTCCGGCAGCTAAAGCGAAGAGATATGTGCTCAAAGGTTCGGTCTCTCCAAACTTTATTGTGACAGTGCCAACGTCATTATTCCTTATTGAAGATATCACAGGAGAATTGCTTACCGCCCTCCATTGTTCCGGCACTGTAAGGGTGAGATTATAGCGTGCCTTCATATCGGGTTGGTCAAAACAAGGGAATACGGAATGTGCACGATTCGGCACAAACAGAGAATAGAGATAGCCCGGATTACGATTCAACGCCCTGTCAGACGACACAAAATCTACTATCACAGAGTTATTTCCGTCGACGAGACTCTCGGAAGGAATAATAATATGACCGGACTCCCATTCAGGATGAGTAATTTCTTTACCATTTACCGAGAGATATTTCACCTGCTCGCCCATAAAATCTATCTGCACAGGATTACCATCCTGCGGATAGCGGAACTTTATCTCCACCCTACCCTCAGGCTTAACACTATTGAGAGAATCAAGAGTCAAACTTAAATTGTAGATCACATCACTTACCCCTTTCTTACGTTGGATTGCAAGTTCACGGCTGACACCGGGCTCCACTACAACGGCCGAAACCGGGAAAGAAAATAACAATATTGCCATAAACAAGACCAGCTTGCCGACTATCTCAGCAATTGATTTCTCACCGGATATAGTAATATTCGAGTTTTTCGGGTTCATTATAAAAATATTAAAGACGATCCAAACTTGATTGCAAATTTACAAAAAAAGTATCAAATCCATATGTCAGGCGAGTATTAACAACTTTTTCATAAGATTTCAGCAACAATGTTGTCATTTTCTGTCCTTTTATCGCTAACTTTGCAATGAAGTGGTGAACGCTTCACTATTAACAATCATACGCCAACCATGAAACAACTATTGACACTGTCGCTGGCCCTAACAGCTGCCTCGACATTCGGAGCCTCTCCTCAAATTGAATGTGAGGCTCGCGGAATGGATATTGATGTCACATTCTATTCCCCCTCCATAGTGAGAGTGCAGAAAACTCCCAAAGGAAAGACCGACGATAAGAAAAGCCTTGTAGTAATCAAAACTCCGGAACTGACAGATGTTGACACTTCTCAGACAGCCGACACCCGAACTGCAAAGTCATCCGATGTCACGGTAACAGTCAACACAAATACCGGTGCCGTGACCTTTCTCAGTCCTACGGGGGAGGTGCTTCTTACCGATTATTCCACCTCCTTTACTCCGGAAAACCACAACGGCATTGACTATACCCGCGTGAAGGAATCATTCATGCTTGATGAGAATGAGCCTGTGTATGGCATCGGACAGGTGATGGATGGACACATGAACCGCCGTAACTCCAAGCATCATCTGCAGAATGAGAATATGTTCACCTATTCTCCCTACTTCATGTCGCCTACGAAGGGATATGCAGTCTATCTTGATAATTATTCCATATCAGACTTCACCGACAACCCACAACTAATGGAGTTCTCCCAGCTCGGTGATTCCGCCGACTACTATTTCATAGCCGGAGAAACCCCCGACAAGATCATTGCCGGTGTGCGCGAGCTTACGGGACATGCGCCAATGCTCCCTCTCTGGGCCTATGGCTTTTTCCAGAGTAAGGAGCGCTATGTGACCCAGCAGGAATCTCTCGACGTTCTCAAAAAATATCGTGAGCTCGGGGTGCCAATCGATGTGATGATCCAAGACTGGCGCTATTGGCCTGAGTATAATCACACCGACTCTCTCTGGAACGGTCAGACTTTTGACAAGACAAATTTCCCTGATCCGAAGAAATGGATTGATGATATCCATAAGAATAACGCCAAACTGATGATTGTAAGCTGGCCCGGTTTCGGGCCAAAGACACCCCAGTATGCCGAACAAAGCGGCAAGGGACATATTCTTGACTTCCTTACATGGCCTCCCAATAGCGGAGCACAACCTTATGACGTATTCAGTCCTGAGGCCCGCGACATCTATTGGCGTTATCTTAACGACGGTGTGTTCAGCTACATAGGCAACGACGGATGGTGGCTTGATTCCACCGAACCGGACCATATTGAGAAAAAAGATAAGGATTACGATGTCATTACGGCCGAAGGGCCTTACCGTGGCGTGAAAAATGCCTATTCTCTTATGCACAACACCGGCATAGCGGAGCATCAGAAAGCTCAAAACCGCGATAAGCGCGTTGTGATCCTGACACGTTCCGGCCACATAGGTCAGCAACGTCTCGGCTCCAACACATGGAGTGGAGATGTTCAATCCACCTGGGAAGCTTTCAGAAATCAAATTCCGGCAGCTCTCAATTTCACTCTTATGGGCATACCTAACTGGAACAGCGACATAGGCGGATTCTTTGCATGGCATTGGAGAGAAAACGGAGGTGCCAGAAATCCGGAGTTTCAGGATCTTTACAACCGCTGGATGCAATTCGGCGCATTCTGCCCCATGATGCGCTCACACGGCACCGACATACCCCGTGAGATCTGGCAGTTTGGCGAACCCGGAGATCCGATATTCGAATCGCTTGCCAAGTCCATACGTCTGCGCTATCGTCTGCTACCTTATATATACAGCACATCGTGGGATGTGTCGGCCAACGACGGCACATTCATGCGTCCGCTGGTAATGGATTATGCTTCTGACGCCAAAACCCACGACTTAGGCGGAGAATATCTCTTCGGACGCAATATATTGGTAGCACCCGTCACAAAGCCGGAGGTCTCCACTTGGGATGTGTACCTTCCCAAAGGGAATGACTGGTGGGACTTCTGGACTAACCGTCGTATCGCCGGTGGCACAACCGACAATAAAGCGGTGCCTATGGATATAGTTCCTCTCTATGTAAAGGCCGGATCAATCATACCTTTCGGGCCCGATGTGCAATATTCAGGTGAGAAGAAATGGGATAATCTCGAAATACGTATCTATCCCGGAGCTGACGGCAGTTTTACACTTTATGAAGATGAGTTTGACAATTACAACTACGAGGATGGCAAATCATCGCGCATTACGTTTAACTGGAATGATGCCGATAATACCCTGACCATCTCCGATCGGGAGGGCAATTACCCCGGTATGCTCAAGAACCGCAAATTCAATGTCTCGGTAGTCAATTCCGACTCCGCCTCAGGACATCAGCCTGAACCGAAATCTCGCAAAGTCTCCTACTCCGGTAAAAAGACTACCGTCAAACTCTAAAGTAAAAGGAACCGTTAAGACACCATAAACAGACAAGGGGCCACACTCCGGAGTGTGGCCCCTTATCTGTTTATGGTGTCTTTGAAAATCGTTCAAATACTCTTCATCAGCTGCCTACTACGAAAAAATCAACATCCTTCATTGTCAATCATTGGCAATTATGCCACAGTCTGGGCATGAACACTCCTTGGTTTCCGCCTCTATGGTGGAATGGGATATGCCGGCTTCAGATGCCACTTGTTTCAACCGGGTAATTACCTCATCCAACTGTTCGGCAGACTCTATGACGGCATGGACAGTCATTGCATTCTCCGTGGTGGAAAGAGCCCACACATGAAGGTGGTGTATCCCCCTTACTCCCTCAACACCTTGTAAAGCTTTTTCAAGTTGCTTCATATCTATTGCCTCCGGAACACTGTCGATCGAGAGTCGGAAACTTTCTGCAAGAAGGCTCCACGTAGACCATCCTATCAGCAAAGCTATACCGATACCGATGATAGGATCAATGAAATACCATCCGGTGAAGTGGATCACAATACCCGCTATGACCACTCCGATGGAAACCAGTGTGTCGGCAAGCATATGCATATAGGCGCCTTTAACATTAAGATCCTTCTCCTTATCTTTAAGGAATAACCATGTGGTGATGCCATTTACCAACACACCGGCGGCCGCAACCCATGCCACTGCATCTCCATCTACCGGAGTGGGATGGATAAGTTTCTCAATCGACTCAAAAAGTATAACTCCTACTGCTGCAAAAAGAAGAAGTGCGTTGATAAGAGAGGCTTGGATTGAGAATTTCCGGTAGCCATAGGTGTGACGCTCATCCGGAGCCTTCGACATAAGTTTGAACGCTACCATTGAAAGAACCAATGCGAACACATCCGACAAATTGTGGCCAGCATCGGAAAGAAGTCCCATGGAGCCATAGATAAAACCAAAGATAGCCTCGACAATAACAAACCCTACATTCAGCGCGATGCCGAGTTTGAATGCCGTGTTCAACGAAGATTTGTCAATGGTATGGTGATGGTGGTGATGATGATGGTGATGGCCGGCATGACCGTTATTGATTCCGTGATCATGGTGATCATGATCATCCAAATGATGTTCTCTCATAATTTCTTGGTTCTAAATTTCTTTTCTGCAAAATTACAAAGATTGTTATGCAACCCGTTTGCAAAATGCCACAGATTTATGAGCCTATATGAAAACAAAAACAAGAGAGTTAAAAAATTTGTTAATAATATTATAAGTAGCCACGAACAAACAATGGCGTAATGAATAGGAAACTCTATTGAGGTAATCCTCTTTGGAATACACTGCCATTACTATATATATCATATACTTCGTGGCAAGGTTTGCCTTGGAATACTCCAAGGAATTTTTAATCAATTGTTTTTTTAATTCAGATGAATGGACTCGTTATAGGATTATTATTACCGTTTTTGGGCACTACTTTAGGAGCGGCCTGCGTATTTCTTATGCGTAAGGATTTCTCCCCCGGTCTTCACAAGACACTTACAGGTTTTGCCGCCGGCGTGATGGTGGCCGCCTCCGTATGGTCGCTCCTCATCCCCTCCATGGAGATGACGGGGAAAGAGGGTATTGCAAGCATAATACCTGCCATCGTGGGATTTTTGGTGGGAATCTTCTTTCTTCTGTTTCTTGACAGTGTGGTGCCCCACCAGCATATAGACAGCTCTACCAGCGAGGGCCCCAAGTCACATCTTTCCAAGACCGCCAAACTCGTGTTTGCCATAACCCTGCATAATCTTCCGGAGGGTATGGCTGTGGGAGTGGCACTGGCCGGAGCTTTGGAGCATAATTCCTATATATCAATGGGTGGTGCCATCACATTGGCCTTAGGTATAGCGATACAGAATTTCCCTGAAGGCGCGATAGTCTCTATGCCGCTACGGAGTGCCGGCAACACCAAATGGAGAGCTTTCGGCATGGGCACATTAAGTGGTGTGGTAGAACCCATAGGCGCCATTCTCACCATACTTCTTGCATCCGTTATTGTGCCGGCCCTCCCCTATCTGCTTGCTTTTGCCGCCGGAGCCATGATATATGTTGTGGTGGAGGAACTGATACCGGAAACTCAAACAGGCACCCACTCCAACTTAGGCACTATCGGTTTCGCCATCGGATTTGTGCTTATGATGGTGCTTGATGTGGTGTTAGGATAGTCCGGGGGTAAGAGAGCCGCCAATAGTAATGAGTCGGTCTTTCGGCTTAAGCAAAAAATAATAACTTCACTTCTTAAGAAATAATTTATGACATCAGATAAAAGAGACGCATGGGGCTATATAGACAGGTCAGGAGAATATATTATACCACCACAGTTTGACGACGCATGGCCATTCCATGAAGGTCTTGCCCGTGTCAAGACAGGCTATTTGCGTGGATTCATCGACAAGGATAATCAATTTGTAGTGAAACCGGAATATGACGATGCCGGGGATTTTCATGAAGGGTTGGCATGGGTGATGCGTGACGGCCTGTATGGTTATGTCAACAATAGTGGAAATATAGCCATACCACTCTCTTATGAGAAGGCTTTCGACTTCCACAGGGGAGTAGCCATGGTGATAAGCAACAGTAAATATCGCTTTATAAATTCCACCGGAGAGTTTATTCCCGGAATAGAATATGACTATGTGGGAGAATGGCACGATGGCCTCGCCTGGGCTCAGACCGGAAGCGATTACTGTTACATCAACAAGCAAGGGGAGATAGTTATTGCGGGGAAATTTTCCTTAGCCACCAATTTTGAAAACGGAGTTGCCACTGTGACCATCAATGGAAAATCAGGTTGCATCGACACAAAGGGAGAGTTTCTGATCGAACCGATCTATGACACTCTATCAGAACTGAAGCGATCCCCGGCTTATGAGGAACTCTTCCCGGAATTTCCGGTGATTGATCCTTTGGCTCCTGAAAGATTTCACGACGGGCTGGCTATAAAACAAGATGGGAAGAAATATGGATATATCGATCCCTCCGGCAATTTTGTGATAAAGCCCACTTTCGTGGAAGCAGGCGATTTCCACGAGGGTCTGGCGAAAGTGAGAGCCACAGCAAGAGGGAAATGGAGTTATATAAAAACTGACGGCTCACCTGCTTTCAAATCAAAATTCAAGGCAGCCGAAGACTTCCACGACGGCATCGCACTCGTAATGGATGAAGAAAATTAACGGGGGCTGCTTTCCTCAATTGATGAAAGCAGCCCCCGTTAATTTTCTTTACAGCAGCCTGCCGAGATCGAGACCACTTATTCCGGACTCAACTCATAGGGCTACCTGTAACTCGCGTTATCACTTGTTTTTCTGGATTGTGGATGTGATGCGCTCCATCATCTCAAGAGCGGAACCTGTAGACATAGGATCTTTCTCAAATCCGATCTTCACCTTAGAGTCTTTCTTCTCGAACGAAAGAACATAACCCAAGCTGTCGGAGGAGATAGTGACAGGAAGATCATTCACATCAACAGTTTTGTAGACACCGCTATCACCTTTCTCAAACGGAGCCTTAAGCACAATCTTATAGTCAATCTTTGCACGATTGCCATTCTCGTAGACATACATGCCGGATTGCTCGGAAGGGCTGAGAGAGATCAGGAGACGCCCGTCGAATTTACCTTTACGCTCGTTGGGACCTGTGATATCGTAGCTATCCGCGCGATATTGGCCACTCACCACCGGTTGAGTTGCGTAGAAAGCCTCATCGTCAACTGCTTTCTCTGCCGCTTTCTCTTTTGAAACGCCTCCGCCACAAGAAGCCATCAACGCCATACATGCGGCAGCTGCGAAGAAACGTATTGTCTTCATGATGATTCAGAATTTATATTGTTTACGGTTTAGCTGACATTGGAGTCACACCATTTCTTTTGGTGTAGTTGCAAATTTAAACATTTTTTCTGATTATATTACATTTGTTGCCCTTTTTATCATATTTTTTCGTAATTTTGCGAGTGAAGTAAAGACCAAACGATATCCGGCATCATGAAAAAAATAGCAAGCTTCACAATTGACCATAACCGTCTTTTGCGCGGAGTGTACGTCTCCCGACGTGACACCACACCCAAAGGCGACATCATAACGACATTCGACGTGCGAATGACGGAGCCAAACCGCCAGAAGGCTATCTCTCCGGAGGCTCTTCACGCTATCGAGCATCTCGCAGCCACATATCTTCGCAACGATCCTGAATGGGCTGACAGAATTGTATATTGGGGGCCTATGGGATGTTGCACCGGCAATTATCTCCTCATGCAGGGCGATCTCTCATCTGAAGATATTATTCCTCTTCTTCAGCGCACATTCGAGTTCATTTCACGGTTTGAGGGGGAAATACCGGGAGCAACTCCCCGCGATTGCGGCAACTACAGTTTCATGAATCTTTCAGAAGCGAAGGAGGCAGCCCGTATTTATCTTGAAGAGGTTCTCTCAGCCATCTCTCCGCAACAGCTTGAATATCCCGAATAGACAGACCTTATAAGGATTCTCCCATTCGTTTTACCATGACGAACAATAAGTATAAATCAAATCATTATATTTCTTTAAAAACATGAACAACGATTCTCTGTCCCCTTCACTCTCACGCAGTGTGGGAGTATCGGGCAAAATGACAAACTACCGCTGGGTGATCTGCATGATGCTCTTCATCGCCCTTGTAATCAACTATCTTGACCGTCAGGTGCTCTCACTCACATGGGTGAATTTCATAGCCCCGGAATTCAACTGGACTGCCGCTGACTACGGACGCATCACCGGCGTATTCTCCATTGTCTATGCCATCTCAATGCTTTTCGCAGGAAAATTCATCGATTTTGTCGGCACAAAGCGCGGTTATCTATGGGCCATCGGCATATGGTCGGCCGGTGCTTGTATGCATGCGTTCTGTGGCATTCTCACCGATGGCATCGTGACAGGCCACTGGACCCTCTCCTTCCTCGGAGCCCGCGAAAACTTAGTGGCGGCACAAAAGATTGGAGATATCAGCGTAATGGTCACCACCGTGAGCGTATGGCTATTCATAGCCGCCCGTTGTGTGCTCTCTATCGGTGAGGCCGGCAACTTCCCATCGTCAATAAAAGCTGTGGCTGAATATTTCCCAAAGAAAGACCGCGGCTTCGCTACCGGCATATTCAATTCAGGAGCGCAGATCGGAGCGTTGGCGGCTCCTTTCACAATCCCCCTCATCGCAAAATATTACGGTTGGGAGATGGCCTTCATGATCATCGGCGTGCTCGGTTTCGTTTGGATGGGAGCATGGGTATTCATATATAAGGAGCCGCGAAATAATCCGAGAGTCAATGAGGCGGAGCTTGCCTATATCGAACAGGATCTACACGCTGAGGCCACTATGGAACACGTCTCCGAAAAGAAAGAGGAGAAAATTCAGGAAACATCGAAAGTGGGAATATTTCAGGCTTTCACTTTCCGTCAGACTTGGGCCGTGATCTTCGGACGCTTCCTTCCTGATTCAGTGTGGTGGTTCCTGCTCTTCTGGGCACCTGCATTCATCAGCAATGTCTATGGCTATTCTACCGCCTCAACCGAGGGTATGTTTGCTATATTCACGATTTATCTTATCTCCATGCTCTCCCTGTGGGGTAGCTACCTGCCTACCTTCTTCATCAACCGCAACAAGGTGAATCCATATTCCGGACGCATGAAGGCGATGCTAATATTTGCCATTTTCCCTCTTTTAGGTTGGGTTGTAATGCCTTTGGGCTCAATCTCAATGTGGTATCCCGTGGTGATTATCGGCATAATGTGTGCCGCCCATCAGAGCTGGAGCGCCAACGTTTATAACGTGGTCAGCGATATGTTCCCGAAATCCGTGGTTGCCACAGTCACCGGAGCTGCCGGTCTGGCAAGCGGCATCGGTAGCTTCTGCTCAAACTACGGAGCCGGACAACTCTTCACCTATGCCAAAGAGGTCAACCTCCAGTTCATGGGATTCGAGGGAGAAAACGCCGGGTATATGATCGTATTCATCATCGCCGGGTCGGCCTATCTCTTCAGCTGGATCATGATGAAGATTCTCGTGCCGAAATATAAACTTGTAGAACTTAAAAAATAAACTCACACTAATAAGATTCATAAAGCATGGCCACCGTGTTTACCATGCTTTATGAATCTGTTTATAACTCAACTCATATTTATGTCATTCATTAACGAAAACTTCCTTCTCTATAATGATACAGCCCGCCATCTCTATCATGAGCATGCGGCTAAGCTTCCCATAATCGACTATCATTGCCATCTCTCACCGAAAGAGATAGCCGAAGATAAACAATTCTCTTCCATCACCGAGCTTTGGCTTGGCGGCGACCATTACAAATGGAGAGCCCTGAGAGCCAATGGTGTGAACGAACACTTCATCACCGGCGATGCCGACCCTTGGGAGAAATTTCAGAAGTGGGCCGAGACACTCCCCTACACCATGCGTAATCCTCTCTACCACTGGACTCACCTTGAGCTTAAGACAGCTTTCGGCATCGACAAGGTGCTCAATCCCTCCACAGCCCGTGAGATCTACGACAGATGCAACGAGCTTCTTAAGCAACCGGAGTTCTCTGCCAGAGGACTGATGCTGAAATATAATGTGGAGACAGTTTGCACCACCGATGATCCGATTGATTCACTCGAGTATCACCGTGCTCTCCGGGAAAGCGACTTCAAGGTGAAAGTGCTCCCCGCATGGCGTCCCGACAAAGCTATGGCAGTAGACAATCCTGCGGCATATAACGCCTATATCGAACGTCTTGCAGAAGTGGCCGACATGGCGATAGAATCTTATCCTGACCTTATACTTGCTCTCCGTAAGCGTCACGACTTCTTCGCAACTCAGGGTTGCTGTGTGGCCGACCACGGTGTAGCCGACTTCCCCTGGGCTGAGGCCTCAGAGCAAGAGATCAGCAATCTGTTTCTGAAAGTGCGTTCAGGCGACACTCTTAACGCTCTTGAGGTGAGAAAGCTCCAGACTGCTATTCTTCTTGAGCTTTGCCGCATGAACGCAGAGAAAGGCTGGGTGCAGCAATTCCACTTCGGAGCACTCCGCAACGTCAACAGCCGTATGTTTGAGAAGCTCGGTCCCGACACCGGCTACGACACGATCGGCGACTATTCCTGTGCCACAGCGATAGCACGTTTCCTTAATGCACTCGCTGTAGATGATAAGCTCACAAAGACAATTCTCTACAATATCAATCCTTCCGACAACACATGGGTGGCCACGATGCTCGGCTGTTTCCAGGATGGCAAGATAGCCGGTAAGATTCAGATGGGCAGCGGCTGGTGGTTTAACGATCAGCTCTACGGCATGGAGGCTCAGATGAATGCCCTGTCGATGCAGGGACTCCTGAGCCGATTCGTGGGGATGCTCACCGACTCCCGCTCGTTCCTCTCCTATCCGCGTCATGAATACTTCCGACGTTTGCTCTGCAATCTTTTGGGCGAAGATGTAGAGAAAGGTATGATACCTTCCGAGGAGATGCCTCGCGTGGAGAAGATGGTGGAGGATATCTGCTATAATAATGTAAAAGCCTATTTCGGCTTCTGATAAAAACACACTCGTCAAAGTAATTCTATGGAAAAAACATGGAGATGGTTCGGTCCCAACGACCCCATCACTCTCGATATGCTTCGCCAGATCGGCGTTGAGGGTATTGTTACCTCCCTTCACCACATCCCCAATGGAGAGGTGTGGAGCCTTGAGGAGGTAAACAAAATGAAAGATTACATCGAAAGCCACGGTCTCAGATGGTCGGTGGTAGAGAGTCTTCCTGTGTCGGAAGAGATAAAATATGCCGGACCCAACCGCGACCGGCTCATCAAGAATTATAAGGAGAGCCTTGTGAATCTTGGTAAAGCCGGCGTAAAGACTATCTGCTACAACTTCATGCCTGTGCTCGACTGGGCCCGTACAGACCTTGAATATCCTAACCCCGACGGCACATCCAACCTCTATTTCAACCGCGCGGAATTCGCATACTTCGACATCAATATTCTTAAACGCGAAGGTGCTCGCGACGATTATGATGAGGCCACTCTCAAACGCATGGAGGAGGAAGTGGCACCCAAAATGGATGCAGAGGCTGAGAAACGTCTTGTAGAGAATATCATTGTCAAGACTCAGGGATTCGTCAACGGCAATATCTCGGAGGAGGATCTTGATCCCGTAGGGAAGTTCCGTGCGCTTCTTGACCTTTACAAAGGTATCGATGCCGACAAGCTCCGTGAGAATATGGCTTATTTCCTCAATGCCATCATGCCGGAGTGTGATGAGTATGACATCAATATGTGTGTGCATCCAGATGATCCCCCGCTTCAGATTCTCGGTCTCCCACGCATCGTGACCTGTGACGAGGATATACAAAAATTCCTTGATGCAGTGCCCAATCCACACAACGGACTCACATTCTGCGCCGGCTCACTCAGCGGCGGTGCCCACAACGATGTGCCTGCCCTTGCCAAGAAATATGCCGGGCGCACTCACTTCGTTCATGCCCGCATCTGCAACGTGCTCCCCAACGGCGACTTCAAGGAATCTTCTCACTTGGATCCGCGCTTGATAGAGGTGGTGCGTACATTTGAGAAAGAGCGTCCGGGAGTGCCCATGCGTGTGGACCATGCGCCCCTGATGCTCGGCGATGAGAAGATGGGTTACAATGCCGGCTATTCCTTCCACGGCCGTATGCTCGCCCTCGGTATGGTGAGCGGCATCATGGCCACAGTCAACAGCGAAAAAGAATAAATCAACGTCAATTTTTGATACATATCTAAAATATGAACGAACTCTTTTCAGTAAAAGATAAAGTCGTGGTCATCACCGGAGGCACCGGTGTGCTCGGCTCCTGCATAAGTGAATATCTCGCATCGGAAGGTGCCAAAGTTGCCATCCTTGGCCGTCGCAAGGAGGAGGGAGAGAAGATTGTTGCCAATATCGTAGCAAAAGGTGGCGAGGCAAGTTTCTACGTCACCAACGTGCTTGATGCGGAGGTGCTTCAGCAGAATTGCGATGACATTCTCGCCCGCTATGGGCGCATAGATGCGCTTCTGAATGCTGCCGGAGGCAATATGCCGGGTGCCACGATTGCTCCGGGCCATAACTTCTTCGAGATCGACGTAACAGCATTTGAAAAGGTGCTCAACGTAAACCTCACCGGCACCGTGCTCCCCACTCAGATATTCCTGAAACCTATGGTTGAGGCCGGCAAGGGCGCAGTGGTAAACTTCTCATCTATGGCAGCCTTCCGTCCGTTGACACGCGTCATGGGCTATGCTGCAGCCAAGGCCGGAATCAGCAACTTCACACAATTTCTGGCTAATGAGGTGGCATCGAAATTCTCATCAGAGATCCGTGTCAATGCCATAGCACCGGGCTTCTTCCTCACCAACCAGAACCGTGCCCTACTGACCAATGAGGATGGTTCTTACACGGAGCGTGGAGCCGACGTAATCCGTCAGACTCCGTTCAAGCGTTTCGGTAAACCGGAAGAGCTTTGCGGCACAATCCAGTATCTTATCAGCGATGCCTCTGCATTCGTAACAGGTACGGTAGCCGTTGTCGATGGCGGCTTCAACGCCTTCGTACTTTAATCCGCATCTACATTTATATGACATAATAAGGGAGGGTGACACAAGATGTTGATTCTTGTGTCACCCTCTCTGATTTTATAAGTGATATCAATCAAAGTTTCACTCTGGAGATACCTTTGTTGGTTGGAACAACCCTCTTGATTGTGCCGTCCGGATTGAACTCCATCTTGTCGATGCAAACCTCACGATGCACACCGGGGCCATTATCAAGGTAATTCTTATTGATACGGTGATATACAATATACCACTCATCCTTACCCGGTATCTGTATCACGGAATTATGCCCGGTGCCATATATGCCGTTCTCAGGATCCTGAATCAACACAATCGGATCAGCAGCCACCTCTATGGGGCCCATCGGAGACTTTGATGTGCCGTAAGCCACATGGTAATTCTTCGCACCGGTGTCGTCTACACTCCAAAGGAAATAGTATAGGCCATCGCGATAAAACACATACACACCTTCACGAAAAGCATAGTCATCGAGCGTGCCTCCTTTCGGAGTTATAACCACCGGATTCGAGATTGTTGTCATATCCGGAGTAAGCTCTGAAGCCACAAGATTGCCGTTACCCCAATAGAAATAGGTCTTTCCACTCACCGGATCAGTAAAGACATCACTGTCTATAAGCTGTCCCCCGGTGATATTCTTGTCGATAAGCGGATGACCGAGGTCTTTGAAAGGACCTGTAGGGGAATCTGCTACGGCACAACCCAGAGTCTTGTAGTCCTTATCCGGATTGTGACCGCTGAAATAGAAATAATACTTATACTTTCCATCTTCAAGTTTCTCCTCTATGGAGGGTGCCCAGGCGTTGCCGGTAGCCCAAGTCACTTGATCTGTGGCGAGGTCAAGAATACAATGCTCCTTCTTCCAAGTCACCAGGTCGGGAGATGAATACACAAAAAATTCATGTCCACCCCAACCCGGAGTTCCGTCGGTAGTTGGATAGATATAGAATTTCTTGGTCTTATTACTGTAAAGGATTTCAGGATCGGCGTGGAAACCTGGCAACGCGGGATTGGCATTCACGGGAGCCTCTATCGGGAAAGCCTCCAGCACTCTCTGAGTCTCCTCCACTGTGAGCGGTATCACAGTGCCATGACGTGGTGTGAATGCACCCTTTGTCTCTGTCTGTGCCTCAAGTTTGAAATTCTCAAGGTCGTCGGTAGAACAGAACTGGTAGTATCCCTTGGTATAGCAGTCATACATAAGTATCCACTTGTCGCTGTCGATAAGCCTGTAGATTCCGGCACCCTCGACAGGTACATCTGTCTGCTGGAGAAGACCCGAAGGCTCACTCCACTGGCTTCCCGGTTCCTTCCCCGGCTCAGCGGTGAGTCGCTTTGAAGTCACCTGACATATTCCGCCCTGTCCCTCATTTTTATAAACAAGGTGATAGAGTCCGGTTTTCTCGTCATATGCTATGTCGCCGTCAATGGTAGCCGAACCACGGTCGTAGAAATAGACAGGGTCTGTCATCAAGTCTGTAAAGTCGTCGTTGGCATAGCAATAGAATATCTTGTCATATTCACATTTGCCATCATTGGTAAGCAGTGAAAAATAGACCATATACCTACCCTTGGAACCATCGGTGTTGACATAGTCAGGATCCCATATCACCTCCGGGGCCCACACTCTTGTGACATTCTTCCATTCCGGGAAACGGTCGGGGAAATGAACAGTTGAATGTTTCCAGTTGATCAAGTCATCGCTGGTGTACATCACAATACCGCGGTTTGAAGCCCATCCTTCGGCACTCTTCATGTCGGTGGCCACCATATAGAACTTGCCATCCTCTCCGCGCAATATATGAGGATCGCGTATGCCACGTTTACGAGCCACTGTGTCGCTGCTCATCACCATTCTTCCGCCGTTGAGCGGAGTGAAGTTGAAGCCGTCGCGACCGAGCGCATAATATAGATTCTCATCTGCATTACTTGGAAAATACACAAACAGATATGAATCATATTTCTTAGATTCATCGGCTTTCTTGGCCTGGCTAAAAAATGGAAGCAACACTGCTCCGGCCATTAAACCTGCGGTCAGATAGTTTTTTAATTTCATGAGATACTTAAGGCTAATTTTTTCGAATGCAAAAATAATAATTTTTCACCAATCGTAAGTATTCTTAGATTCAAAAACTGCCACCTGACACCTCTTCGTCTTGTTTGGTAGACAAATCTCCTTTCACTATTATCCCTTTTCTTTTCCACAACATCCATTTATCCCACTTCTCCCCGAACATATCATGAACTTGATTGATTTTAACAGACACTTTCCTAAAGGCTTATTTCCCCGGAGTATCGGAGTGAGATAGCCTATTCCTAAAAATACAATGTATTTACATGTATTACAATTAGTTATACCAGTGTTTTCTTTATAAAGAAAACTATTTGTACCTTTTTGTAAATTATAATGATATGGAACGAATATAAAAAGCCCGGCACTGATGACCGGGCTAAAGGATGAAATCACCACGGGACGGACATGATAATTTCGGGATGAGATATTAAGTTATAAGGATGAGGCAGCTTTATTGATTCTATCGGCTAAATCTCTGAGAGCTTCTTTCAACTTTATGGCTTCCTCCGGGGAAAATCCTCCTCCCGGTGTACCATCACTTTTGATACCGTCGAGCTTATGATATAGCCATGAACTTGACTTGCCGAAATAAGTACGGGCAATATCTCTCCATGACAGTGCCATTAAGATATCAGAGAGTTTCTCTTTTGCATCAGAGATAACAACCTGGTCTTTTTTTATAGTCGAGTCCATATGAATGATATTATTGTGATTACGAGATTCTAAGTGGCAGTTCCATCCGTCTAATGGAACTGCCGAGGATTTAGGGAAGGTCAATGAGTTTATCAAAAATCTGCTGAGCCAACCAAAGCTGATTGGTATATCCGTTTGGATACGCTCTTCTAAGATTTCGTATAATCTCAATGAGTTCGGCTTCATCCTCATTTAATTCGTATATCTTCATAAAAGATGAATTAAATGGTTTAACTTAAAATCTCATCGCGAAATTAATACGAATTTTCGTATTATACAAATTTTCGTACAAGAAAGTTTATTAAATTATAAAATCCAATATTTTGCCAATTTTGATAACTTTTTTCAGTCTGTCGGTTTTGGTATAGACACGGGTGATATTGCAACTCTCTGTTTGGTATTAAAAAAAATTTTTTGTAGCTTTGCAAAACAACTAATTAAGCTCTAACATGGAAAATTCTAATTATCCGAACTGCGACTATCTAAACATCCTACATAGCGACGATGGAAGTATATCCCTCGCCTTCTACATTGAGGAGGATGATATCTTAGATCTGGGAGATGAAATGAACGAAGTATGCGAAGATGCATACATGAACGGTTATAACTGGGATGCTTTCCTGAATTATTACCTCGCTCAACATGCTCCTGACATTCTTGAAGACTTACAGTCTGATCCTGAAGCCGGTATGTATTCCGCCTACTATGATTGCGGTGGAGAAGAGAATGAGAAAAAAATGAGACGATTTGCAGATATAATCATGCATCTGGTTGAAAACAAAGAGGAGATTTTCAAGATACTCCGCGAGAACGGAGACGAAATAGAATGGGACTGAATTTCAGTCCCATTCTATTTTAAAAGCTAACCTGGATTTTTGAATCCATTACTTTGTCTTGAAAAAAATTTTTTCTAATTTTACGTCATAAAGACCAATGGATCTATCCAAAGCTCGAATCCTAAATATGATCAGGAATTAAATGAATTCCTTAATCTCAACACAGGACTCCTAAAAGCCAACCGAAAGCAGGTGCGGACTCAATTAATCGAGACATTAGGAAAGAGGAATTGGAAAAAAGGAGAGATTGAAAAAATTATTAAAGTTTATTCAGAAAAGAATGGACAAGGAGAGAAAAAGGAATACTGCGGAGTTGTAATATCATACTTGACCAAGAAACTCCGGAATCTTGTCTGATTGGGATAGGTTATGTTACCATCTGTTGAGTCGAAGGTATGTGGTACACATTTGCGCCTCCTAAGGTTATTCTTATACACATGAAGACCTAATGTATCTTACAGAACAACTCCATAATGAACATACCTTCTCGTCCATTCGTCTGCAGCTCCTTTTTTCAAACCTATAAGAAGCGAACTCACGCCATCGGCACAGAACCGATGGCGTGAGGGCCGACAACTATTTCTTTTTAGATGTAGACTTTTTAGAGGATGAGGAGGAGGTCACCTGTCTGAAGACCATCGCCTCCCTACCGTTTGAATCGAAGGCTATCAGCACTGGTTTTCCTTCAGACTCGCTTATCTCCATATAGGACATATCTCCGGTGGAATCATAAATATTCATATAATCTCCGGATATTTCCCAGTGCATACCGCTGTCGGTATCAGGTTTCTGCCCCTGAATCGCAATGGTACCGGACATACGATTGTTGGCCTTGAAACGATAGGTTATGGTAACCTTCGTTCCATTCATCGAACTTGTACCGCGGAAAGTCTTTCCCGTAAAATCAAAGGCGAAGGCGGCTACCGCCATCATAACGCTGAAAAGCGTCACAAGCATTCTTTTCATAATATATCTTCTTATTTAGAACAAACCTTCATTAATATACTCTGCTACAAGTACAAAGAGTATTAACACAATATAGACCCTGTTATTTATACTCCTCAAAGTGTGCTCCCTTTGGTGTAGGATCATAAACTTTAACCGGTTTATTATAAACTTTCTCCATTAAGCTCTGAAGATTTAGCGCAGCTTCAGCACGGGCTCGTTCTATTGTACCGTTGTGATAAAGAAGCTTCTTGGAATTCTTCTTAATATTCGCTTTTAGAGCATTCTCCTCCTCGTCTGTGAATATGTCACTCTTGAGCATAGACATAGTCCCGATGGCTTTTGTGTCAATCACTTCCCATGAATTATCCTCAGTCGCCTCATACAAATCTACAATTTCAGGAGATAGAGTAATCTTTATGGTGTCTCCATTAGCATCAATCTTCATATTCTCAAGATCGAATGATACACTACCCTTCTGTTTCTGAACGGCAAACATAACCTTATTGTTGATTGTGTCCAGAATAGGAACTTCGCTGTAGATGTCAATGGCGCACAATTGTGCCATAGTCTCGACCTTGCTTA
>CAZEOI010000057.1:0-23827 GCA_964513775.1 uncultured Sangeribacter sp.
AATCGCCCCCTTAATCCGAAGGCATCCGAACAGGATGCCTTCTTTTTTTGTATTCATCTGAATTTCTTTCTTCATTTACCTGATTTTCTTTTCTGCATACCCGAATTTCTTTCTTCATTCTTTTAATCCGGATTCATTCGAAGACAAACCTGCTTCAGCTCCGAGGGCTTTTGTGAAGTTAAACCTTATCACGTCGATGGTTATTCATCTCATTTTTTGAATTTTTTAATTAAAAAATTAAATTTGGAGTTTTGGTATGTCGGAAATTTTTAGTAATTTTGCAAGCCGATTATATCCAATTTGTTATCTGTCGCTCGGAAGCATAGTATGATTTCAGGCCTTTCTTGCTATGTTTTTGATCAGACAGTTTGTGTCAGTATGTCGTTATGATGTGCTGATTAATTGATTAATCTTTTAAACATTAAATCCAACGTGGATACTTTAAGTTACAAGACGCTCTCAGCGACTCCCGCTACTATCGAGAAGCAGTGGGTAGTTATTGACGCTACCGATCAGGTGCTCGGCCGCCTCTGCTCAAAAGTGGCAAAAATTCTTCGCGGTAAGAATAAGGCAGATTTCACTCCTAACCTTGACTGCGGTGACAATGTTATCATCATCAATGCCGACAAGGTGAAGATGAGCAAAGACAAATTCAATACCCGCGAGTATCTCCGCTACACAGGCTATCCCGGTGGACAGCGTGCTTTCACTCCCGGCGATCTCATGGCTAAGTCTTTCAAGAAGACTATCAAAGCCGGCCGTCACCCCCTTTTCATCAAGGTTGTAAAGGGTATGCTCCCTAAAGGTTCTCTCGGTGCTCAGCAGCTCCGTAATCTTTACGTATTCAACGGCCCGGAGCATGGCATGAATGTAGAGAATCTCAAAGTAATCGATATCAATAAAGTGAAATAATAGAAGCAGATGGAAAAAGTTAATGCAATTGGCCGCCGTAAAGCTGCCGTAGCCAGAGTTTATCTCACCGAGGGCACCGGTAACATCGTTATCGACAAGCGTCCTATCGACGTATATTTCCCCTCTTCTATTCTTCAGTATATCGTACGTCAGCCGCTCGCTACTCTCGATGCAGTTGAGAAGTATGACATCGTAGCACACCTCGACGGTGGTGGCTACAAGGGCCAGGCAGAGGCTCTTCGTCTCGCTATCGCCCGCGCTCTCGTTAAGATCAACCCCGAGGACAAGCCTGCTCTTCGTGCAGAAGGCTTCATGACCCGCGACCCTCGCGCTGTAGAGCGTAAGAAACCCGGTCAACCCAAGGCTCGTAAGCGCTTCCAGTTCTCCAAGCGTTAATGGAGAGTGCATTTTCAAATGCTTATTCTGTTTAGTATCTAAATCGGCAGGATGATCAGACTTCTTGAAGCCCGATCCTACCTGCTGATTGGATTTCTAACGAAATTTTAATAGAATGTAAACACCCGGGCAATCATGATTTCTAAAATTGCCCACAAAGAAACACAAAAATGGCAACACCCACATTTGACCAGCTTCTCGAAGCAGGCTGCCACTTCGGCCACCTCAAACGTAAATGGAATCCCGCTATGGCTCCCTATATCTTCATGGAGCGCAACGGCATCCACATCATCGACCTCTATAAGACTGCAGCTAAGATCGACGAGGCTGCCAAGGCTCTCAAGCAGATTGCAAAGAGCGGTCGTAAAGTTCTTTTCGTAGCTACTAAAAAGCAGGCTAAAGAGGCTATCGCAAATAAGGCTGAATCAGTAGGCATGCCTTATGTAATCGAGCGCTGGCCCGGCGGTATGCTCACCAACTTCCCCACAATCCGCAAGGCTGTGAAGAAGATGACCACTATCGACAAGATGCAGAAAGATGGCACTTTCGATAATCTTTCAAAGCGTGAGAAACTTCAGATCAAGCGTCAGCGTGACAAACTTGAGAAGAACCTCGGTTCTATCAGCGATCTTTCTCGTCTTCCGAGCGCACTCTTCGTTGTTGACGTAATGAAGGAGCACATCGCTGTGGCTGAGGCTAACCGTCTTGGCATCCCTGTATTCGGCATCGTCGATACCAACTCTAACCCTGAGAATGTGGATTTCGTAATCCCGGCTAACGATGACGCATCAAAGAGCATCGAGATTATCCTTGACGCAGTTTGCGGTGCTATGGCTGAAGGTCTTGAGGAGCGTAAGGTAGAGAAGCTTGACGCTGCCGAGGAGAAAGAAGAGGGCGAAGGCAATGGCAAACAGCGTCGTCGCGTACGTCGCAATGAGCCGAAAGAGGCTGCTCCTGTAGAGGAGACAGTAGTTGCTGAAGAGACAACTGAAGCTGCTGCTGAATAATTAACCATTAATAGAAAGACAGAAATGGCTGTATCAATCGAAGATATTAAGAAACTGCGCAACATGACCGGCGCAGGTATGATGGACTGCAAGAACGCTCTCGCCGAGACTAACGGCGATATCGATGCAGCTATCGAGATCATCCGTAAGAAGGGTCAGGCCGTAGCTGCAAAGCGTGAGGACCGCGAGGCTGCCGAGGGTTGTGTGCTCTCAGCTGTTAAGCCCGGTTTCGCCGCTATCGTGGCTCTCAAGTGTGAGACTGACTTCGTTGCAAAGAACGAGTCGTTCCGCAACCTTACCAAGGCTATCCTTGACGCGGCTGTAGCTGCCGGTGCCAAGACTCTTGACGAGGTGAAGGCTCTCGATCTCAATGGTCGCAGCGTTCAGGAGAATATCACTGACGAAGTAGGTAAGACCGGTGAGAAGATGGAGCTTGGTGCTTATGAGTATGTAGAGGCTCCCAGCGTAGCTTCTTACAACCACTTCAACGATAAGCTCGCTTCTATCGTAGGCTTTAACCTTGAGGGTGTAGATCCTCAGGTGGGCCGTGAGATCTGTATGCAGATCGCATCTATGAATCCTGTGGCTGTAGGCCGTGAGAACGTACCTCAGGCTACTATCGATCAGGAGATCAGCGTTGCTATCGAGAAGACCAAGCAGGAGCAGGTGCTCAAAGCTCAGGAGGTTGCTCTTAAGAAAGCAGGTCTTAATCCTCACCACTTCGACAGCGAGGATCACATCGAGAGCAACATCACCAAAGGTTGGATTACTGAGGAGGATGCAGCACGTGGTCGTCAGATCATGAAGGAGGCCGGCGAGGCTAAGGCTGCCAACCTTCCGGAGGCTATGATCCAGAACATCGCCAACGGTCGTCTTAACAAATTCTTCAAGGACAACTGCCTCATGGAGCAGGCTTATGTTCAGGATGCCAAGATCACTGTAGGACAGTATCTCAATGGTGTTCAGAAGGGTCTTGTTGTAGTTGACTTCAAGCGTGTAAACCTTAACCAGGATTAATTGAATAATAAATCCGATAAATAAAAGCCCGGACGAAATTTTCGTCCGGGCTTTTATTTATCGGATTATTTTTTTATAACTGTCAGTAGATATTCCCAGGCGGCATCATGTTCGTAGGGGATACGTCCATCCATGATCGCCTCTTTCACAAGCTCCTTGAGATGCGCTATCTCAGGACCGGGTGGAATATTGAGCTTTGCCATTATCTCGTGGCCGTCAATGGGATTTTTCCACTTCCTGAAGGCATCTGCATCCTGAATCTGGTGCATACGTTCACGAAGGCGTGAAAAGCCTTCAAGCTGCCGGCGTACTTTGTCAGGCTGCTTGGAAGTTATGTCGCTTTCAGCGAGAATCATGAGATCTTCCACATCCTCTCCGGCATCAGTGATCATGCGGCGTACCCCGGAGTCGCTCACACCCTCTTCTCCAACTGACTGCGGACGCATGTGAAGACCCACAAGCTTGGCCACATATTTCATTTTCTCATTGAGCGGGAGTTTCATATCGCGGAATATACGGGGCACCATCTTCTCGCCTATGAAATTGTGATTGTGAAAGGTCCATCCCAGACGCTTGTCATATTTCTTCGTGGCGGGTTTCGCAATATCATGCAAAAGAGCAGCCCAGCGCAGCCATTCCTTATCCGAACGACTGGCGACGTTGTCTACCACCTGAATAGTGTGATAGAAATTGTCTTTATGGCCACGACCCTCTTTCATCTCAACACCTTTGAGCGGAATGAGTGATGGAAATACAAATTCAAGAAGCTGTGCCATGTCAAGGAGTCTCCAACCTACAGAGGGACGTGGTGAACGCATGATTTTCGACAGCTCATCGTTTATGCGCTCGCGAGTGATGATCTTCATCCGGGTGGCATTTTTCTTTATGGCATCGAAAGTCTCGTTGAATATTCTGAAGGGTCTCCCTTTCGCAACGGTTTCCTGGTAATCCGGAGTTTCGGCTCCGGTTGCATCGAGATGGTAAAGCTGTGAGGCAAAACGTATGGCACGAAGCATACGGAGTGGATCATCGGAAAAGGTGATGTCCGGGTCGAGAGGCGTTCGGATCACGCCGTTGTAAAGGTCGGCGAGGCCGTTGAAAGGATCTTTAAGCTCACCGAAGCTGTCTTTGTTAAGACTGATGGCCATTGCATTTATGGTGAAATCACGCCGCCGCATATCGTCGTCGAGAGTGCCATCTTCCACTATAGGATTACGGGAGTCGCGGGTATATGATTCACGTCGCGCCCCTACGAATTCCAGCTCCAGATCGCGATATTTTACTTGTGCCGTGCCATAATTCGGGAATACGGATATCTTCGCTTTTGGTCCGAGACGCTTGGCTACTGCTTCCGCCAATTCTATTCCGGAACCAACCGTGACGAAATCGTAGTCTTTGGAATGACGGCGTAGAAATAGATCGCGCACGAATCCACCTACTACGTAGACCTCACGGTCCATAGCATCGGCAGTTTCCCCGATTGTCTTGAAAACGGGGTGGATTAAATCCTCTTTAAGATTCATTTTTATAGTTCCTGTATGTCTTCTGGGAATATGGTGATTGATTTGAGACCATCCGGTGTGACCACATAAGTGTTTTCAATGCCGACAGCTCCTACGCCCGGAATCACAAATTTCGGTTCGAGTGCTATGGTCATGTTCTCTTCCAGATGGTCTTTGCTACGAGGAGTGACCACCGGCATCTCGTTGAGTTCTATTCCTACACCATGGCCGATAAAGGACGCCTGCTGACGATGGCCCATGAAGTAATCCTGAAGCTTCTCGCTCTCAACAATCTCCAAAGCTTTCTTGTAGAGAGTGGCAACAGGTGTGCCCGGCACTCCGAGTTTCTCACATTCCCGGAGTATGTTTAGGGAACAACGGTGAGCGAAACGTGCTAATTCCGGAATGTCACCCACAGCCCAGACGCGTGTCATGTCGGTCTGATAGCCGTTGAAAGAGCCGTTCATATCGACCATTACGGTCTCTCCGGGCTTTAGTGTGGTGCCGTTAGCGCCGCCGGGAAGGGAGGGATCAACTCCGGCCCCACCCATAGTGTAGTCGAAAGGACTCGGATTGTCGGCATTGTCGCCGGCTATCACAGAGCCTAAATTAATATCCATTAGATTGCCGGAAGTGCGTACATAGCCCAGACATCCTTCCAGACGCAAAATCTTCTCGATCTCGATCTGGAATTCGAGGTCGGTCATATTCTCTTTGTAGCAGTGTGTGATGCGGCGGTACGCTTCTGACTGGTGTATGCCATCCTGCCTCATCTTCTCCAGCTCCACAGGGGTCTTGACCATGCGGGCACGACGAAGCACCTGCGAGCCGTTGAGTGACTTGGCTGCGGGGAATATAGCTTTCAGTCGCTCCACATCAGAGTAAGAGAGATCGTCGTATTCAAAGCCCACAGCAGTGGGGAGTGAGCGACCGAGCTTCTCAAGCTCCGACGGTATATTCTCCGGTTTCCTGATCTTTATCACATCTTCCTCTGTGTCGTAAATATCGGGTTTGATGAGAAACCATAATGGCTTCTCTCCGGATTGAATATAGACGTATCCTTTGAATACTCGGGTGGTGGTGTAGAATATATTGGTGGAAGTGGCCACGAGAAGAGCATCCATACCGAGATGCTTCATGTGGCTAAGGATGGAATTAATGCGCAGTTCTATATCGCCGCGCAGTTCTGATGGAATGAGTTTCATAAAAATTGCCAGAATAAATTTTTGCGTTTTTCCCGATTATCTTCATTCACGAGCAGCAGCCCTACAGACTTTATTCCGACGGTGGCATCCTCCGGAAGAGGGGAGGAGAGTGAGAGTATATATCCCTCCGGCAATTTGTAGTTTTTACGGAGGGTATAGACGGTTTCGTTTACTCCATACCTTGATTGGCCAAGGGGATTGCCCTCTTCATCAAAAAGGGGGATTTCGACAGTGGCTGAATCCGGAATCTCATGAATAAGAGATAATTCCTCTATATTAAATATAACACTTCGGGAGGGACAACGGTTTGTATATCTCACGGCTATGACTACATCGTAACTGCCGGGAAGACTTATGGTGGAATCGAATGTTTGCGGAGAGAATTCATATTCCCAGTTGGTAGGCATACCGTCGGGGGGGATATTAGTGAAGCCGGAATAGTCAGCCACATTGATTTGGCTGCATCCCGGCATCATTAATATACAAGCGGCCACTATAGAGGCTGCCATCATAAGAGGAAGACGCTTCATTCTGCGGTGCCACCCTCCTTATGGTCATGATGGTCTTGCGGACGAGGCCCTTTCTTCTTATGGTTCTGTTGCTTCCCATTGTTGGGTTGCTGACGGCGTGGTTGATTGCTATCCGGCCGCTGTTGGTTCTGCTGACCCGGCTGCTGTCGCTGTTGGTTCTGCTGACCCGGTTGCTGCTGCCGCTGTTGGTTCTGCTGACCCGGTTGCTGCTGCCGCTGTTGGTTCTGCTGACCCGGTTGCTGCTGCCGCTGTTGGTTCTGCTGACCTTGCGGTTGCTGGCGGTTAGGCCGTGAACCACGCGGCTGATTTTGTTGAGCGGGTTGAGCCTGCTTGGGCTGTGGATTTGGCTCGGCTACATCTCCAGGTTTCTTTTTCTTCTTCTTTTTCTTCTTATTTTTGTCGAAACGCGTGAGACTGTCTTGTCCGATGATATCACCATACTCGCTTAGTTCCTCCTCCTCTTCAGAGATGTCGAGTGTATCAACCTTTATGCCCTGTTTATTGAGCGCGATAATCTCGAATGCCCGGCGCGCATCGATCGTGACGAGATTGGCCGGTATATTCTTATCGGTGGAGTAAGTGACTTTGCGAGCAAGGATATCGGGTTTGAAGTAATAATAAGAACCATCTTTTGTCTCAAGCACGATATCTTTTCCGGGGAGTTGCTTATGGCCTTCGGCATATGAATCTACCTCAAAGTTGAGACAGCACTTGAGTTTGGCACATTGTCCGGCGAGTTTCTGGGGATTCATCGACAGGTCTTGAATGCGAGCGCTACCCGTGCCTACAGATGCAAACCGGCTCATCCATGAGGAGCAGCATAGCGGACGTCCACACGGACCGATACCGCCGATGCGTCCGGCTTCCTGACGGGCTCCGATCTGTTTCATCTCGATCCTCACCTTAAAGGTGTCGGCGAGTATGCGGATCAGCTTCCGGAAATCCACGCGTTCATCAGCAATATAATAGAATATCGCTTTTCCTCCATCGCCCTGATATTCGACATCGCCGATTTTCATGGCCAGACCCAATTCCTCAGCTATCGCGCGGGCTCTGATCATGGTGGAATGTTCCTTGGCGCGTGCTTCCTCAAACTTCTCAATGTCGGAGGGGCGTGCTATACGGAACACTTTCTTCATCTCGGCACCCGCTTTCACCCCCGCTTTCTTCATCTGCTGAGCCACGAGAGGACCCACCATCGTGATGCGGCCGATATCATGACCGGGAGCTGCCTCCACCGCCACTATATCGCCTATCTTCAGATCGAGACCGGAGGGATTGGAGTAGAACCCGACACGGGTGTTCTTGAACAATACCTCCACAATTGATGCACGGTCAGGCACAGGGATATCGGAGAGCCAGTCTGTGGCGAGAAGTTTGCCGCGCGGCTCTCTCCGGGCACACCCGAAGCAGGACCCCGACTTCCTGCAGCCGGGACACGCGCTTGAAAAGACACCTCTCTCTTTCTCTTCCATATATTGAAATCTAAAGGTGCGGATTATTTTGCGAAGGCTACAGCCCTTGTCTCACGGATGACAGTGATCTTCACCTGACCCGGATAAGTCATCTCATCCTGTATCTTGCGTGCTATTTCATTCGAGAGCTTGTCGGTCTCCTCATCGGTGATCTTGTCGGCGCCCACAATCACACGTAGCTCACGGCCTGCCTGAATAGCGTAGGTCTTGAGCACACCGGGGTAGGAGAGGGCTATCTGCTCAAGATCGTTAAGACGTTTGATATATGCCTCTACAATCTCACGACGCGCACCGGGACGTGCGCCGGATATGGCGTCACACACCTGCACGATCGGAGCGAGAAGCGAGGTCTGTTCCACCTCATCGTGGTGTGCGCCGATAGCATTACATATCTCAGGTTTCTCCTTGAATTTCTCGGCCAGTTTCATGCCGAGGAGTGCGTGAGGAAGTTCCGGCTCATCATCGGGCACCTTTCCTATATCGTGGAGCAATCCGGCACGACGTGCCTTTTTCGGGTTGAGACCCAATTCAGATGCCATCACGGCACAGAGATTTGCTGTCTCACGAGAGTGCTGAAGAAGGTTCTGTCCGTAGGAGGAACGGTATTTCATCTTGCCTACCATACGAATGAGTTCGGGGTGAAGCCCGTGGATACCGAGGTCGATTGCCGTGCGTTTGCCGGTCTCGATGATCTCCTCCTCCACCTGACGTTTCACCTTTGCCACAACCTCCTCGATGCGGGCCGGATGTATGCGACCGTCAACGACAAGCTGATGCAGGGCAAGACGCGCTATCTCGCGGCGCACGGGGTCAAAGCCTGAAAGCACGATAGCCTCAGGAGTGTCGTCTACGATAATCTCAATGCCTGTGGCTGCTTCGAGAGCCCGGATGTTGCGACCTTCACGGCCTATGATACGGCCCTTGATCTCGTCGTTGTCGATATGGAATACTGTGACCGAATTTTCTACAGCGGCTTCTGTGGCCACTCTCTGTATAGACTGGATCACGATCTTCTTGGCCTCTTTTGATGCCGTGAGCTTCGCATCGTCCATTATGTCGTTGATATATCCGGCAGCGGCAGTCTTGGCCTCATCCTTGAGCGACTCCACAAGTTTCTCCTTAGCCTCCTCTGCGGAGAGCCCGGAGATGCGTTCCAGCTCCTCCTGAGCCTGACGATGAAGATGCTCCACCTGATCGTGGCGTGAGTTGATATGCTCCTCACGGTTGTCGAGAGCGGTCTTCGCTGAGTCGAGTTCCTTCTTGCGGCGTGCAAGTTCCCCTTGCTGCTGGTTGAGCTGCTGTTCTTTCTGACGGGCACGAGCCTCAGATGCCTGAGCTTTCTGCACTTTCTGGGAAGCTGAGCGCTCCGCCTCAGAGAGGATCTTCATCTCCTCCTCCTTGGCCTTGAGAATTTTCTTCTCTTTGATCACGTCGGCTTCTCTTTTCGCCTCTTCTACGATGATGTTGGCCTGGGAGCGTGCATTTTTCTTAGCAACAGCCATGGCCGCTACATAGCCAATGGCTGCTGCGGCCAGAGCTATTATAATCCATATTGTCGTTTCCATGTTATCTAATAATACAATTTCTGAAGGTAATTATTTATGATGTTATAGTTGTCACATACTGAATTATCTCAAAGTTCCGGATATTGATGACACGACACCCGGAAATGCGAAAAGCCGAGATTCCGTGGGCTACGGATTCCGGCAAAAGGGAAAGGACAATACGAGACAGACAATGGAAAATGCAGTATTTGCAGACTGCATCCGAAAGGTCAGCACTTCTTGCTGACCGACATTGGAAGCCACTGTTCCACAAGGCAGAGATTACTGCGTGTTGTCAGTGGCCGAGAATCTCATCAAGACGTTGGTCGATCTGTTCGGCCAAGTCGGTGGCTTCCTTGTGGCGTTTAAACAAATCCTGATAGAAGTAGGCTATCTGATAGGCTACCATGGCGAGAATCTCCCTGTCGGTGCGTGAGGGATATTGCAGACGAAACTCCTTGTATTTGTCAGAAGCGATCCTTTCAGCATCACGCACGGCATCTTGCTTCTGAAAATCAACAGTGAGAGTGAGTCGCTCCCCGCCTATATTTAGGGTCATTTTTACTTTGTCGGTATCGTTCATCGTCATTCCTCCTTAAGCATGGAGATGCAATTGTCGATGGTTCGAATCAATCGGGCAATGTGTCGCCTGGTTCTAATTATGGAATCAGGAGAGGCGGCCAGTCGGTGAGACATGGTAAGAAATTCCACATCTCTCTTGGTGGCCTCAAGTTCCTTTTTACATTCTTCAAGTTCCTGACGGAGATTTGAGTTCTCCTCCTCAAGCTGATCTATACGCTCGGCGAGGGTTTGCTCGTGCTCACCAATGGTATTGACTTTATCTGAGATTGTCTGTAGAAGAGTTGTAAGAGGAAGCGCCATCACTGCCTAAATTTTTACAAAAGTAACACCTTTGGCCGAATTAACCAAATGAAGTGGTCTAAACTTTTTGCGGGCCGGTAGTTTTTTATATCTTTTTCTCCATCTGGTGCCATCCTTGTCATGCCAATCCATCTTTACGGGTTGTTTTTCAAAAAAAAGAGACCGCGACGGGAAGTCGCGGTCTTGGGGGGAACATATTTGAAAGGTGGAATCTATTCGACTGACAGGAATCACACCGCAGGGGATGCGGTCAATACCAGTTGATGCCGTTGCTTACCGACGACTGCTGATCGTATTTCAGATCTTTGAGAAGCGACGACTTCACGGCTATATGGAAGTTGTAAGACTTGTAAGGGCCGAAAGGCACAAACGAGGCAGACATCGTGAAGCAGTGAATGTCGCGCGACACGGAGCAGTTCATATATGCAATCTTCTTGAGGTCGAAGTTATACGACGCCGAGAACGAGAAGTTCCAGTTGGTGGTGGGTCGGATATTACCTGAGAATGATAAGTTCTGGGTCCATTTGCCACGATATTCAAGCTTCTTCTTGTCGAAAGCACCGTAGCCGTAGTTGACGGAATAGTTGAAGGTGAGACTCCAGGGACATTCCCATTTTGCATATCCATCGGCGTCGGCGGCCGCCTGTTCCTCGCGGGCCTGTCGTCGCCGCTCCTTTTTCATATCGCCGTGGTTGCCGAAGTTGTCGGCATCCGAGCCGTCGCCTCCATCGAAGGGTGCATCGTCAGGACCATCTCCATCGCCACTGTTTTTACCGTTGGCTTTATTATCCTTTTCACTTTTTTTCTTGAAAGTCTGGTTGTTGAAAGTGTAGGAGAAAGATGTGCCCGTAGAGGAGAGGCGGGCCCAACCTTTGCCGGCCGCAAGGCGCGTCTTGTTGATTCTCACTGGCGATCCGCTTGGCGAGAGTGCGTAGCAGTAAGGATCCCAGGTGGCGGAGAGGTTGAGGTTGAAGTTCTTGACAAGACGCAGAAGGATGGAGGTGTTGATGTTGCTCCAGTTCATTGAGTCGGCTGCGAAATTGTAGCTCTGGCTTATCGAGAAATTCTCAATAAGCGATACTTTCTTCACGCCCGTGGAGTCGGCATCGCTTTTCACTTTCATCTCAAGGTTGTTGGCAAGATTCACCGACACTACGCCTGATTTGCCTTGTGATGTGGATCCGAATATGCCGTGGGAGAAATAGTTATATCGCTTTGTCTGCTGAAGCCCTTGGGCATCGATGTAATTGTAGCTGCCCCAGCTTCCCCACATAGGATCGCTGAAGTCTGGCGATGCTGAGAACGACACGGTAGGAGTGAGCACGTGGCGTATCATCTGCACCTTATCTCCGAGAAACTTCATCGGCTTCCAGAATCCATAGATCTTGGTGTCGAGAGAGATTGAGCCGTTGAAGTCAAACACGTTGTAGAAACCGTAGGTGGTGTCCATAACCTCGCGCGATGCCTGAGTGTCCCACTGGCGGCGTATCTTGGAGCTATACATACGGTCGTTCATCGAGATTGAGGGAGAGATATTGATATATTTGAAGATCGAGAACGTAGCCGATATCGGGAGAGAGTGGCGCATACCGTTTCGCCAGTCTTTTATAAGGCTTTTCTTGAAAAATTGGTCTTGTTGGGCGGTCAGCGAGTTTTGGAACTGGCCGCTGTAGGAGAGACGAATTTTTTCATACCATTTCTCACCTCCCACCGAGACTTTACGTTTGAAAGGGGCTGTCTGCGACAGTGTGACGTTGAGGTTTGGGAACGACACTGCAAGAGTGGAGTCTTGCGTGCGCTGAGAGATATTGGCAGTGGTGGAGAGACTCCATTTGGAACCCGGGAAACGGTAGGTCATGTTTACGGTAGATGATTTTGTATTCTCCGTAAACGATGAGTTATAATAGGAGTTGAGGTCGTTGCGCGAATAGCCTGATGTTGCGAAGTTGACCGAGGCCGAGAAGTTCATGTTGGGGTTGGCCTTGGCATCTTGCGAGTGGCTCCAGATGAGCTGGAAGTTTTTTTGCTTGGAATAGTCGGGACTTCCTTTCTCTCCGTAGATGGTTGTAATATAGGAGAAATCGAAGTTGCCGCGAAACTTATAGCGCTTTGTGTAGGATGAATGACCGGAAAGTCCCCACGATCCTTTTGTATAGATCTCTCCGCGCAGAGCCAGATCCACATAGTCGGATATGGCGAAGTAATAGCCTCCGTCACGAAGATAGAAACCACGGTTGTAGTCTTCGCCTACGGTTGGGAAAAGGATGCCGCTCGAATAGTCTTTTGAGAATGGGAAATAACCGAAAGGAAGAGCGATCGGGAGAGGCACATCGGCCACCACCATATAGAAAGGTCCGGTTATGACGTTTTTACCTGGCTTCATGCGTCCTTTGGTGATATTGACGTAGAAGTGAGGGTGTTCGTGGTCGTCGCAGGTGGTGTATTTACCGTCGGAGAAGAAGAAAGATCCATCTTCCATCTTCTTTGAGGCTCCACCTGTGAGGAAGCCTTCGCCTTGCTCTGTGATTACATCTGTGATATAGCCTCGTTCGGTCTTGAAATTGTAGCTCATCTCCTTCGACTCATACTCATCTTTGCCATCTTTGAATATGGGATAGCCCGACATATTGCCGGTGGAGTCGGGTGCTCCTGAAGCATACACAGTGTTTTTGTCGAGTTCCATACGGATCTGCTCGGCATTTAGCTGGAAAGAACCGTATTCAACATCTGCATCGCCATAGAGGAATGTATTGTTTTGTCCGATCATTACGAGCGAGTCTTTCGCCTCGAAAGATACGGATGTCTCAAGGTCTGACTTAGTGCGGTTTATGCGTGAAAGCACGGATCTTGAGGAATCGGAGGGTAGGGCTTCGCCTCTCCGGGCGCGATAGGCAGCTGAATCAACATCTACTCCCGGCCGAGAGATCGAGATGGAATCATCTGACACTCCGGCGGAAGAAGCGGAATCAGGATATTGCAGAGAGGTATCAGTGGCCGACACACGTGATGCGCCGAGAGTATCGAGAGGCACACGCTGAGCGTCTACCGAATCTGCGGTAGGGTTGGCGGGCACCACCGGAGGTCTCATCCGTGGATGTCCGCTTTGCCCGGCGATTATGGAGCCGATAAAGGCGAAAGCCGATATGTAGAGGATTGGTCGTCGCTTCACGATTTGCTGGTTCATCTTGCCAATCTATCCGGACGTAGCTGGAAAACTGCGCATTGCCGGAAAGATTCACTTTGCAACTGCAAAGTTAGCAATAAAATGCAAGCTTGATACGAAATAAGTTTTAAAAAAACATAAGTAGTCGCAAAAGTCTATAACTTTTATAGGACCGGAGCAGTATATTCACTCACATCCGAAGATGGAATGTAGGTAGAGAAACCTCCGCAGAGATGCTTCGCCAAATTTTTCCATCTGCCGGATCACTTTTTCGAGAGGCTTCTCTTCTGTGAGACTTCCGGATTTTGAGAAAAATTTGTCGGCATAACATATAGCCTTTTCTTCGATAGAAACGGGGCACATGTCGCGGTGAGGCAATGGCAGATTCTGCCTTTCGATATCTTCAATGGTGAGCCCCGAACCGGTGTGGCGTTCACACACAAGTGCATGGCGGTGCAGACCGAAAGAATCAAGCATTTTTCTACCCTCTACACCGTGGCATATATATGGAAGATCACCGTAGCAGAAGATTGAGGGGGCGTGACATTTCACCACACCAATGTCGTGAAGGAGGGCTGCCTCTTTCACGAACTCCATATCGGCCTCGATCCCTTTCTCTTGGAGGCAGGCGAGTGCTTTACGGGCCACACATTCTGAATGTGTGGCCACGGTGGAAAGCAACTCGGGATTATCGTTGTAATACAGACTGAATATTCCGGGAATGTCAAGCATGGTCTCGGGAATCAGTCGATTATCTCACACCATCCGTGGGTGTCGGGCTCATCGCCATATTGGATTGCACGAAGCTTGTTGTAGAGCTTGGTGGTGACAGGTCCTGCCTCCCCATTTTCGGAAATCACATACTTCTCGCCGGTGTCGAGGTCGTCAATCTCAGATACGGGGGAGCATACGGCAGCTGTGCCGCAAGCTGCGATCTCTTCAAATGATGAAAGCTCTGCAAGAGGCACGTGGCGCTCCTCAACTTTCAATCCAAGATCTTTGGCAAGCTGACGCAGGCTTTTGTTGGTGATGGAGGGGAGAATCGACTCGCTCGCGGGGGTGACATAGGTATTCTCTTTGATACCAAAGAAGTTGGCTGCACCACACTCGTCGATATATTTTTTCTCCTTGGGATCAAGGTATAGCATTACGGAGTAGCCAAGTTCATGTGCTTTCTCTCCGGCTACGAGTGAGGCGCCATAGTTGCCACCTGCCTTGATTGAACCTGTGCCCTTAGGAGCCACACGGTCGTATTCGCGGCTTATGCACACCTTGGTGGGCTTGAAGCCCTCCTTGAAGTAGGGTCCGACGGGAGTGACAAGCATGATTACGAGATACTCGTTGGCCGGGCTGACACCTACACGCGGTGAGATGCCGATCTCAAGCGGACGAATGTAGAGGGATGCGCCTGTGCCATAAGGGGGCACAAATCTTTCATTGAGCTTTACAACTTTCCTGACCATCTCGCAGAAGAGCTCCTCCGGCATGGGCTCCATCTTCAGGCCCTCGGCCGAACGAATGAAACGGCGGGCGTTTTCATCCATACGGAAAACTCTCACTTTACCATCTTTGCCACGGAAAGCTTTGAGGCCCTCAAATGCTTCCTGACCATAGTGTAGGCATGATGCTGCAATGTGAAGAGGAACAAATTCGGAATCAGACACTTCAATCTCACCCCATTTTCCGTCTTTATATGTGCACCTCACATTATAGTCTGTCTTTATATAGCTGAAGGAGAGGTTGCTCCAGTCAATTTCTGTCTCTTTCATAAAAATTTCTGCACAATAAGCGGCTTTTATCTCCGCTAAGTTTGAGTATATTGTTATATGGTTTGTGTCGCGAATTCAACAAGATGAATCAAAGAGCTATTTTGCAAGTGAGTTCACCTACTTTCACGATGTAGACTCCGTGGGCGCCGACAGATAGCCTTGAGCTTCCGGGGGTGAGAGTCTCTGAAGAGACCACACGTCCGAGAATTGTGAAGACTGTGATATCTATTTGTTTTCCGGAGTTGACTATAATATATCCGGGGGCAGTCAGAATTTCGATATCCGTGTCTTTAGCTACTGTTTTCGCCTCTCTAATCTCAGTCTTGACCGGTTCCCAACGGCTCGCACCGGAAGCACCGCATACGCTTACGCTTGATGCGGCGATCATTACGGCGGATAAGAGTGATATGAACCGTTTTCTTGTCATAGGTCTGAATAGAAGCAATGGAGATGTTTTAGCCGGATGGCCCGGGGGATGCAATCCTTTTTGATGACTTGCGCGGGTCTTATCTTGCTTTGGGGTGTAAAATTACAAAAAAAAATGGAAAAGCGGAAAGCTTTTCCATTTTTTATGGTTAATGAGTGGCTAAGCCACATTTATGCAAAGATTATTTACCCTCTTTCTGCATCTGCTCTTTGAGAGCCTGAAGAGCTCCGAGGTCGCCGAGAGTAGTCTTCTCGATCTGGGGAGCAGCAACCTGCTCCTCTTCGCGACGGGGTTTCTTGGCAGCGGGACGAGCGGCGCGAGCCTCAGCCTTGTTGGCATCCTCAGCGATACGGCTGTGGGAGAGGATGATGCGCTTGCTGTCTTTGTTAAACTCGATCACCTTGAAGTTGAGTTTCTCGTCGAGCTTAGCCTGAGTGCCATCTTCCTTTACGAGGTGCTTGGGAGTAGCGAAGCCTTCAACACCATATTCGAGAGCGATAACGGCACCCTTGTCGATCACCTCAGTGATTGTGCCCTCATGAACGGAGCCAACAGTGAAGATGGTCTCGAATACATCCCAGGGGTTCTCTTCGAGCTGCTTGTGGCCGAGAGAGAGACGACGGTTCTCCTTGTCGATCTCGAGCACCTGAACCTCGATGTCGTTGCCCACCTGAGTGAACTCAGAGGGGTGTTTGATCTTCTTGGTCCAAGAAAGGTCAGAGATGTGGATGAGGCCGTCTACGCCCTCTTCGATCTCAACGAACACACCGAAGTTGGTGAAGTTGCGCACTTTGGCAGTGTGGCGAGAGCCGATAGCGTATTTCTCTTCGATGTTCTCCCAGGGATCTTTCTTGAGCTGCTTGATGCCAAGGCTCATCTTGCGGTCTTCACGGTCGAGAGTGAGGACTACAGCCTCAACTTCGTCGCCAACCTTGAGGAAGTCCTGAGCGCTGCGGAGGTGCTGGCTCCAAGACATCTCAGAAACGTGGATGAGACCCTCAACACCGGGCTGAACCTCTACGAAAGCACCGTAGTCGGCCATAACCACTACGCGGCCTTTGATGTGGTCGCCCACTTTGACAGTCTGGTCAAGAGCATCCCAGGGATGGGGGAGGAGCTGCTTAACGCCAAGGGCGATACGCTTCTTCTCGTTGTCGAAGTCGAGGATAACGACCTTGATGTCCTGGTCGAGCTCAACAACCTCACGAGGATCGGAAACGCGACCCCACGAGAGGTCGGTGATGTGAACGAGACCGTCAACACCGCCGAGATCGACGAATACACCATAAGGAGTGATATTCTTGACTTTGCCCTCGAGCACCTGGCCCTTTTCGAGCTTGGAGATGATTTCACGCTTCTGAGCCTCAAGCTCGGCCTCGATGAGAGCCTTGTGAGACACAACAACGTTCTTATATTCCTGGTTGATCTTAACAACCTTGAATTCCATAGTCTTGTCGACGAACACATCGTAGTCGCGGATAGGACGAACGTCGATCTGTGAGCCGGGGAGGAATGCCTCGATACCGAACACGTCGACGATCATGCCGCCTTTAGTACGCGATTTAACATAGCCTTTGATGATCTCGTCGTTTTCAAGAGCCTTGTTGACACGATCCCAGCTGCGGGTCTGGCAAGCTTTCTTGTGAGAAAGACGGAGCTGGCCATTCTTGTCTTCAAGAGCCTCGATGAATACCTCTACTTCGTCGCCGACTTTGAGATCGGGGTTGTAGCGGAATTCAGAAACGGGGATGATGGCGTCTGACTTCATGCCGATGTCGACACGAACTTCACGTTTTGAGATGGATTTAACCACGCCGGTCACCACTTCATTGTCTTTAGCTGTCTTAAGAGACTCGTCATAGGTGTTTACAAGCTCCTCGCGGCTCTTCGAACCAGCTGTTTCGCCGTTTGCATAGGCATCCCAATCGAAATCTTCAATCGGGGTTTGAACTTTAGATTCAGTCATTAAAAGTTAATAAATAGGTTGATAATTCTCTACCTCGCGTGAAACTTCATCGCGAGCGTCGCAAAGGTAGTGATTTTTTTGTAAACCAACAAAAAAAAGCGCCATTATGACGCTTTTTTTATGTAGATAACGTATGATATAACAATTTTTTAGAAGCTGAGGGGGTATTTTTCGTGTGGAATGGTGATTTTTCCAGCTGTATCCCTTCGGTAATCGTCGGCAGCAAGCCGTCGGTATGTGACGTCAGCAAGCCGGCTTTTTATGCTGATGGAGGTTTGAGATTCCTGAATCGGACCTGGCTAAAGGGCGAGCATTTTTGTCTCACGTGCCAGCGATTCGAGATATTCCGTGCGGTCATCTTCCACAAGGGAGTCAAATTGTGCGGCTCCGGCCGGAATGATGTTGGCCCTGCTTCGCCACCATGTGCCGAACCGACGTGATATCCATTCAAGCTCCAGCTCTGAGTAGCGTTCGAAAGTGTTGTCGAGAATCTCCTCCGCCTCCTCGATGGAATCGGCCTCCAGAGTTTTCCTCAACACCTCTCTCGGGATTATCTGGCCTCCGAGGTCAACCCATTCATCGGCGCTCCGGCCATCGGATGTCGGGAAAGTGTTGTCGGGTAGTGCCAGGGAGAGATATTTGTAGATAGCTGCGGTATAGAGCAATTTCGCGCGTTCAAGCGCGGCACGTGTGAACTTCATCCCCTTGTGTCTTACGTAGAGGTCGTCGTCGGCAGGATGTGAGAGGAGTTCTGTGATTTCATCTATTGCATTGAGCATGCTGTCTACCGTGAGTGGATTGAGCACACTGAAGTTGATTCTGTCATTAAGCTTCATCTTGCGTTTCTGGCGACGGTCTCTTGCGGGCCATTTCTTCTCATCGCGCATCATGCCACACGAGCGCAACATTGCACCCGGCACCACCACGGTGGCTCCTCTCTCGTCGCCGAAGAGGTAGGAGAAGGGAAAAGATGAAGAGTCGGGATGGGTCTTATGCTGGCCCATCACCAATGAGAAAGCTCCGATCTTGGCGCCAAGCATTATATATGCTCCGGAAGAGGTCTTCACACCACGTTCAAGCACACCCCAGTGTACAGGTCCGAGTTTATACATATGGTTGCTCTGGTTGGTGGCTGATCCGGCGTTCATGAATGATGTCTGACAGCCGATGAGCAGGGAGGCCTTATGCATGCTCACGGTGTAGGGGCCCGCGAGAAGTGCACACGCCTCACCGTTCTCAAGTGAGCAATTGGCGAAAAAGAGAGAATCGTGGGCTGTGAATCCTTTCTCGATCACAGAGCCTTGACCAACGTAGGCGTTACGAAGAATCACGCCGCAGTCAACCTTGGCATCTTCGATAATAAAGTTTTCGGCATCTACTCCCGAGCCTACATAAGTCAAACCACGTCCGGGTGCCGCATTATTGACGATACAGCCGTTGACCAGACGGGAGGCGCCCTCTACGGTCACTTCACGTCCGATACTTACGTTGCGCAGTAGTCCGCAGTCGCGCACTATCGCATTGTCACCTATGGCGTGCTCCGGAATCCGCGAGTCGATGAAATCCTGAATCGTAGCCGAGAGTGTCGTCTCAAGCCATTTCGGCACCCTTGCCATCAGGGTGGCTATCTGGCTTGAAAGGCCGGGATAAATTTTCACAGGGCGTGAGCCGGTTTCGTCGAGAGCCGCAACGGAGGTGCCCACACCGCATGGAGCCTCCTCTTCAAATTCAATTCTGTAGACATTCTCAATCACCGCATCCCTGCCCACTCTGCAATTGTATATGCCACCCGGGATGTTGCGTAGACGCGCACCGCTCTCTACGCTGACATGCCCTCCGAAGTGGACATTGCGTATGGTCTTGAGGTCGACGTCCGGTGAGAAGCGTACGCGATTCCAGTCGTCGGCCGAACAACCTTGCTTCTCAAGCTGAGCTGTCTGCCACCATTGCAATTGCCGTGGTGTGGAATTCAGCTCCCGGGAGATGCAAGCTTCATTATCGGTGGTGTCATTCAGATTCTGATTCATCATATATATCATCATATTTCTGGAAGAGAAAGTCGTTGTAGGGGAAGCGTTCGGTGTGGATCTCCTTGGCTTTCTCATAAAGAAGCTCCTTTAGCGCATCGATATTTATATGCTCCTTGGCGGAGATGAATACGCAATTGTTGGCCATCTTGGCCATCCAGGTGGCCTTAAACTCATCGAGCGAGATGTTCTCCCTCGTGGTCGGGGTGAGATCATCAGGGTCTTTGGGAGTGTAGGAGAATGCATCGATCTTGTTGAAGACCATGATCACCGGCTTCGGTTGGTCGCCGCAGACATCACGTAGAGTCTTGTTGACCACCTCTATCTGTTCCTCGAATCCCGGGTGGGAGATATCCACCACATGCACAAGTATATCAGCCTCTCTCACCTCATCGAGAGTTGATTTGAAGGAGTCCACAAGGTGGGTAGGGAGCTTGCGGATAAATCCTACGGTGTCGGTGAGAAGGAACGGAAGATTATCAATGATCACTTTTCTCACAGTGGTGTCGAGAGTGGCGAAGAGTTTATTTTCCGCAAATACATCGCTCTTGCTGAGGAGGTTCATCAGGGTTGACTTTCCGACGTTGGTGTATCCCACAAGGGCCACACGGGTGAGCTTGCCACGGTTTTTTCTCTGTATGCTTTTCTGTCGGTCGATATGCTTGAGTTCCTCCTTGAGGCGGGAAATCTTGTCGAGGATTATACGGCGGTCGGTCTCTATCTGGGTCTCACCTGGTCCGCGCATACCGATGCCACCTCTCTGGCGTTCGAGGTGGGTCCACATTCTTGTGAGTCGGGGTAGCAGATACTGGTATTGAGCCAGCTCCACTTGTGTGCGGGCGGTGGCCGTCTGAGCCCGTTTTGCAAATATGTCGAGAATAAGGCTCGTGCGGTCGAGAATCTTCACTTTAAGCTCACGCTCGATGTTGGCCACCTGTTTAGGCGACAGGTCGTCGTCGAAGATTACGAGTCCAATCTCATTATCATCGATATACTGGCGTATCTCCTCAAGCTTTCCTTTCCCTACATAGGTGCGGGGGTTGGGATATTCGAGTTTCTGAATGAATCGTTTTTCCGGTTCAGCTCCGGCGGTGCGGGCCAGGAAGTCGAGTTCATCAAGATATTCCCTCACTTTAGCCTCTGTCTGCCGGAGTGTGACAAGACCCACCAGCACCGTGCGCTCGTTGGCCTCTTTGTTTATAATATTATCTTCAATCATTAGCTTGGAAATAAGGAAGTTGTTTAAACTGTTTTATGGGCTTGCAGATTTCTATACGTATTTCTTGAATAAAGAGTCATCTTTACCCGTATCGGGCTATCTTTCGGGTCGGGTTTTCATCTCTAATCGGAAGTTTAGCCCGCTAAACCTCCTCTTTGAGATAGCATCATCGCCGAAAGCAGTCGAAATCCGGACAAGGAAAAAGTTTAAACACCTTCAAGTTTTAGGGGAAGTGGTTGTCAAAACTTTGTCAATATATATAACGCCTTGGGAGAGCTGAGGGTTGAAAAGAGAGATCGAAGTGCGGTAAGCTTCAAGGAATCGAAAAAATGAAGCGGACCGACTCGTGGAGGGAGCCGGTCCGCAGGATATGTTTGAAATGCGGAGGCGTGGAGAGGGGCATCCACCTTCGTAAGATTATTTCTTCACCTTGTTGTAGCGGGCGTTGAGACCCTCCACTATGTCGGCTGTCACGTCGAGCTCCGGACTGATATAGAGAGTGGCTGCTTTCTGGAAGATAGCGTCGTAACCCTTCTTCATGTTATATTCCTTAATATAGGCGAGGATGGAGTCGTTGACGGCTTTGTGGGCGTTTAGAGCGGCGTTTTCGAAGTTGCTCTGGAGGTTGGCTACAGCTTTCTGGGCATTTGCCTGCATATTGTTGAATTTCTCTTGATCAGCCTTATAAGATGCTTCCGAAAGATAGCCGTTGTTCTGCAGCTTGTTCTGGATATTTGTGGCAAGCGACTGGATTGAATTCTCATGGCGTTTTACCTCGCTTTCCATGTTAGACTGCATTCTCATCATCTCCTCATTGTAGTCTTGGGCGAGGATATATTTGCTGAGCACAGTGTCGATATCCACATAACGGTAGTTGGGTAGAACGTGAGCGGAGGCGGCATCTTTAGCTACGGCGGCGGGGGCTTTCTCCGTGTTTTGCTTTGAATCGCAAGAGGGAATTGCAACACACATAGAGAGTGCCATTGAAAGGACCGTGGCTCTAAGGATAAATTTTTTCATTATAGGTTATAAGTTGTTATTGTTGTTCAATGTCAGGACGGCGAGAGTGAGCTTCTTTTTTCATCTGGGAGCTACCCACGCCTTTACAGGCATGGCCTGTGAGGAAAGAGTGGGACCGTGAGAAAATCACCCTAACGGAGAGCAAAAGTAATGCTATTCCGCAAAATCCCATCACCAATAATGTTAATTTCACTTTTTTAAAACTGTTTTAACATTTTACAACTCCCTTCGGGAAGGATAGGCAGGGTGTGCCACACGAAACAGGGGAGTGTGAAGACTCCGTGAACTACTTTACAGCAGTAAGGAAGAGAGGCGGAGCGGTTATCACAGCGCAAAATTAGGAAAAATCAGTAAAATAAACAAAGAAAAGCATAAAGATAATAGGGTGAAGAGTTGTGAAAAATCAATAAATAGATATTTCTGTTTGCCAAGATGGAAATTTTTATGTACTTTTGGGAATCCCTTCAGGAGGTGGATCCACAGGATTGCCGGCCTCCATCATGAAATATAAACCCATATTAAAATCAAATACAATGGAAGTAAAAGATTTGAAGCCTGCCCTCATATGGGAATGCTTCGACGAGATTACAAAAGTGCCCCGCCCCTCATGTCATGAAGAGCAGATCAGAAACTATCTTCTTGAGTTTGCAAAGAAGCATGGCATTGCGGTAAAGACCGACAAAGTGGGCAACGTGGTGATGACCAAGCCTGCCACGAAAGGCCATGAAAACGCTCCAACCGTTGTGCTTCAGTCGCATATGGATATGGTGGCTGAGAAGAACAGTGATGTAGACCACGACTTTATGAAAGATCCTATCGCCACATATATCGACGGCGACTGGGTGAAAGCCAAAGGCACTACATTGGGTGCCGACAACGGCATCGGTATGGCGGCTGCTCTCGCAGTAATGGCCGACGACACTCTGGAGCATGGTCCGGTGGAGGCTCTCTTCACAGTGAACGAGGAGATCGGTCTGGAAGGCGCTCAGAATCTCGGCAAAGATATGATAAAGGGTGAGATCCTTGTGAATCTCGATTCAGAGGATGACGGCGAGATCTTCGTAGGTTGCGCAGGAGGTATCGATACAACCGCTGTATTTAATTAAAACCGCAGCTTCTCTCCCGAGAATTTCTATTATGTAAAGATAAAGGTGAGCGGTCTGCTTGGCGGCCATAGCGGCGGCGACATACATTTAGGCCGTGCCAACGCCAACAAGGTGCTTGCCCGCTTCATGTGGGATTGCTCCAAGAAATGGGATATAGAGGTGAGCTCGTTCAATGGCGGCAACCTCCGCAACGCTATCCCGAGAGAGGCGGAGGCCGTGTTTGGCATCCACAGCGAGCATAAGGGCGAGATAGAGAAAGCTCTCTCAAAATACACCAATGAGATCATCAATGAATATAAAGGTGTGGAGCCTTCGATGCAACTTACAGTGGAGAGCGTGGAGCGTCCTGAATATTGCATCGACTCCAAGACATCGCTTGCTCTGGTGAGAGCCCTTTATTCAGCTCCTCATGGAGTGATCTCAATGAGCAGAGATCTTGAGGGCCTTGTGGAGACATCCACTAACCTCGCCGCAGTGAAGATGGAGGGTGACAACCGTATTAAGGTAACAACTTCCCAGCGTTCATCAGTAGAGTCGCGCAAAAATGACATTGCCGGACAGGTGGAGGCACACTTCCAGCTTGCAGGGGCAGAGATAAGCCATTCCGACGGTTATCCCGGCTGGGCTCCCAACATGGACTCGAAGATAATGAAGATAGCC
>CAZEOI010000058.1:0-23187 GCA_964513775.1 uncultured Sangeribacter sp.
GCCGCAGTTGATGATTTCATCACATTGTTCTATCAGGCTGCGGATTGTCTCAAACTGTTGTTTATAAGTCGGGCTGTCGATCAGCTTTATTCCGAATCGGGGTGGTATCATGGGGAGAGCGGCCAGCGACCATCGTTTCCAATCGTGGCTGTAATCCTGAGGCTCCTTGAGAGTGCAGAGGTGGCCGAAAGTCCAGGTCACGCAATAGCCGTTGCCCTCCATATAGCCGTCACGACGGGTGTCGGCTCCGAGTATGCGGGCTATGTCGCGGCCTACGCTCGGTTTCTCCGTGATACACAAAATCATTGTCTCTTGGCCTCCTCCCAGATTTCGTCCATCTCAGCGAGAGTCATATCCTTAAGTGATTTGCCAAGTTCATGGGCTTTCTTCTCAAGATAATTGAATCTGGATATGAATTTGCGGTTGGTGCGCTCCAAGGCATTTTCCGGATTCACACCATAAAGACGAGCCGCATTCACGAGAGAGAAGAAAAGATCGCCGAATTCCGCCTCCATATCCTCCTTATGTCCCGCTTCTATCTCGGCCTGAGTCTCGGAGATCTCCTCCTTGACCTTATCCCACACTTGTGAGGGTTTCTCCCAGTCGAAACCTACATTGGCTACTTTCTCCTGGATACGGTTGGCTTTGATTAGCGCAGGAAGAGCCGATGGCACGCCGGCAAGCACTGTCTTGTTGCCCCCTTTCTCACGCAATTTTATCTGCTCCCAGTTCTGGATCACTTGATCGGCGTTGTCTGCCTTGACATCGCCATAGATATGAGGATGACGGAATATCAGCTTGTCGGTGAGGGAGTCGCAGACATCCGCAATGTCAAACTGACCCTTCTCGTCGGCAATGCGTGAATAGAAAGCCACATGGAGCAGGACATCGCCCAATTCCTTACGGATGTTGGGAACATCGTCGGCGATAAGAGCGTCGACAAGTTCATACACCTCTTCCACAGTGTTCGGACGCAACGAGTCGTTAGTCTGTTTGGCGTCCCAGGGACATTTTACGCGCAGAGTGTCGAGCACGTCAAGAAAGCGCCCGAAGGCAGCCATTTTCTCCTCTTTCGTATGCATATGTAAACTTATGTATGTCACAAATTAATAATATATTCCTTTTCTTATTCCAAGGCGAGGCTATCCGCCGCCAATTGACAATAATGTGGTTTCATCGCGTTGTCAAGACAGAGGCAGATTTCGAAGTGGCCTGAACTTTATTCAATATTCCGGAAAATTCTGTCACCTCTTTAGCCGATCCCGGATAACTCCGGTGGACGGAAGACGTTGTGGAATCTTGTAAAAAGTCTAAACAACTTCTAAATTCTTCACAAAGTTAGGTAGAATTTGCGAGATAATTTGTATCTTTGTGGCTTGAAAATGCAAATTGGCTCTTTACTTCACTCAGTTGTAGGCTTGATGGTCTCAGCTTAAGAGAGGGGGCCCGGTTTCAAATCCGCAAGATGGAGAAAATAGTAGATACTGAAAAAGCAAAGGAATTAAAGCGACTGATCGGCGATTCGGAGAGAATCGTGCTTACCTGCCATGTGCGTCCCGATGGCGATGCCATAGGGAGCACTCTCGGATTGATGCACCTTCTTCATAGCCTCGGCAAGGATGCCACTGTGATCGTGCCCGACAAGGCGCCCTCTAATCTGGCGTTTCTTCCGGGATTCAAGGAGATTGGCATCTACACCTGCCATAAGGAGTATTGCGAGGAGACTGTGGCAAAGGCCGACCTCATACTTTGTTGCGATTTCAACACTCCTTCCCGTCAAGACAATCTCGCTCCGGTGATTCAGGAAGCCGCCGGCCGGAAAGTGCTCATAGATCATCATCAGGAGCCTGATCCCTTCGCGTCTCTGATGTTTTCCTATCCGGATATGTCGTCTACCTGCGAGCTGTGTTTCCGTCTCATAGCTGCCATGGGTCTATATGGCGAGGTCGACTTCAATTGCGCCACATGCCTGCTTACCGGTATCATCACCGACACCCGTAATTTTACCGTCAACATCAAACATTCCGACATCTACGAGATTCTGATGCGTCTGCTTGAGAAGGGTGTCGACAAAGAGAAGATCGTAAGGGAGGCGCTTAATACGAGAAGCTATTGGAGCCTGAAGCTTGAGGCGTTTGCAATTTCGGAACGTATGCAGATTTATCCCGCTCACCGGGCTTCGCTGATCACACTCTCCAAGGCTGACCTCGACAGATTCCATTACGAGAGGGGTGACTCGGAGGGACTTGTAAATCGCCCGTTGGAAGTGAAAGGTATCGTCTATAGTATCTTTATGCGCGAGGATCCTGACTGCATCAAGGTCAGCGCACGAAGTGTGGGCAACTTTCCGGTGTCTGAGATATGCAAGCAGCTTTATGGCGGCGGCGGCCACCTTCAGGCAGCCGGAGGAGAATTCTACGGCAGCCTTGAAGACTGCAAGGCATTGCTTGAGTCGCATATGGCCGATTTCGATAAATATCTTGCAGGCAACACAACTGAGAAACTGACATTATGACAATCAACCATAAAAAAGAAATGAGAACAACCTACAAAAGAATAACCGGAACTATAACTTATATAGCACTTTTTGTGATTCTGGCGTTTGCCGGCAGCTGCAGCAAGAGCCAAAGCTACTCTGAGCTTCTTCGCGACGAGGAGCATGCCGTCAACAACTATCTCGCCACCCAGAGAGTGATTAATGAAATTCCTGAAGATTCAATCTCTTTTGAAGTTGGCCCCGATGCTCCTTTCTATAAACTTGACGAGGATGGCTATATTTATATGAGAGTTATAGATAAAGGAGATCTTTCAAAGAAAGTGGAGTCGGGCGATGTGGTGTATTTCCGATTCAATCGTCTTAATCTCAAGAGTCTCTATCTTGGCATGAATCCGTCTTGGGAGGGGAATATGAATAATCTTTCGGCAAGCGGAAGCTCAAGCCTGAGTTTTATATATAAAAACACCTATCTTCAGTCTTCCTCTCAATGGGGACAGGGAATACAGTGGCCGCTTAAGTTCTTTGGCTATGATTGCGAGGTGTATCTCGTGCTTCAGAGCTATTACGGCTTCTCTGACGATCAGACTTACTGTTATCCCTATCTCATCAACCTTAAATATTTCGCTCCCGAATATTAAGACAGATTCCCCACGGAGCTATCCCGAATCATAAGACAGGGATAAGTGGGGATCAATCAAAGAGCGCGTTTCTTCCGTAATGCGCGTTTCGCTTACAAATATATAAACAAACAACAGCCTGCATAGAGAGCGGGCATAAAAATTATAGAATGGCACTGATCAAATCAATATCCGGCATAAGAGGCACAATCGGTGGAAAAGCCGGGGAAGGCCTCGGTGGAGTAGATATCGTAAAGTTTACATCAGCATATGCTGAATTTATCCGTCGCAATAATCCGGAAGCACGACGTATTGTGGTAGGCCGCGACGCCAGAATCTCCGGCAGTATGGTTGACCATCTTGTGTGTGGCGCTCTTATGGCAATGGGTCTTGATGTGATCAACATAGGTAAAGCCACCACTCCTACAACTGAGATAGCAGTGACGGGTCTGGAAGCAGACGGTGGCATTATCATCACTGCCAGCCACAATCCCGTGCAGTGGAATGCTCTCAAGCTCCTCAACAGCCGGGGTGAGTTCCTGTCGGATGCCGAAGGCAAGGAGGTTATCGCTATTGCAGAGGCTGATGATTACCGCTACGCCGAAGTGTTCGACTTGGGTAAGGAGTATAAGGACGACACTTGGGCCATGCGCCATATCCAGATGGTGACGGCACTTCCTCTTGTAGATTGCGCTGCGATAGCTGCCGCCGATTTTACAGTAGCTGTGGATGCAGTCAACTCCGTAGGTGGGGAGATTATTCCAGCTCTATTGAAAGAATTAGGTGTAAAGCGTGTGGTGGAGCTTAACTGTGAGGCAAACGGAAAATTCGCCCATACTCCGGAACCTATTCCTGAGAACCTTACTCAGATTTCATCGCTTATGAAGGAGGGCGTGGCAGACGTTGGTTTCGTGGTTGATCCCGATGTTGACCGCCTTGCCATAGTGATGGAGAATGGTGAGATGTTTGTGGAGGAATACACGCTGGTGGCTGTAGCAGATTATGTTTTGGGTCACACTCCCGGTTCCACGGTGTCAAATCTCAGCAGCTCACGCGCTCTGCGTGACGTTACACGTGCTCATGGCTGCGATTATTCAGCCGCTGCCGTGGGAGAGGTGAATGTAGTTACAAAAATGAAGGAGACCGGTGCTGTGATCGGCGGAGAGGGTAACGGAGGAGTGATCTATCCCGAGCTGCACTACGGCAGGGATGCTCTTGTGGGCGTGGCTCTCTTCCTTACGCTTATGGCAAAGAGCGGCAAGAAGGTGACGGAGCTTAAAGCCGGCTATCCGCAATATGCAATAGCCAAGAATAAGATACAGCTCACTCCGGATATCGATGTGGATGCCATTCTTGAGGCTGTAAAGGAGAAATTCTTAGATGAAAACATTACGGATATAGATGGTGTGAAGATAGATTTTGAGGACAGCTGGGTGCATCTCCGTAAGTCAAACACCGAACCAATTATCCGTATCTACAGCGAGGCTTCCACTATGGAGAAAGCCGATGCTTTGGCTGAAGATATCAAGAAGGTGATAGCTTCGCTCTGATCTGTGAAATCCGGGGGGTATCGTCGATTGTCCGGCTTGATAAGCCCGCTTCCGGTGGCCTTGAGAATGGAAACGAAAGTAATCAAGAACTTCATAACAGGAATGACATGCTGAAAAAGTTTTTTATGAACACACTCTCCTCTTTCGTAGGAGCCTGGATAGCATTGGTGCTATTCGGAGTTGTGGCTGTGTTGGTAGGTATCGGAATTGTAGCGAAATTAGGGGTCGCCACTTCCACGTCTGACTCTATAAAGAAGGGCAGTGTGCTCACGCTTGACCTTTCAGGTGCAATAGTAGAGCGCGAGACTCCGGTGCAATTTGATTATATGCAGCTTATTCAGGGTGATGTGGAAAGACCTCAGACATTGTCAAATCTTGTGCTCGCCATTGAGGAGGCAGCTGAGAATGATAATATCTCGGCTATTTATCTGAAGTGTGGCGGCGTGTCGGCCTCTCCCGCCACTCTTAACGCTCTGAGGAATGCACTCCTTGAGTTTACTGCAAATTCCGACAAGCCGATTATAGCTTATGGCAATTCTTATGGCATGGGCGACTACTATCTTGCATCAGTGGCCTCCAAGGTCTATCTTAATCCGGGGGGAGAGTTGATGCTTCAGGGTCTTGGTGGCACAAACATCTATTTCAAAAATCTTTTTGATAAACTTGGTGTGCAATTCCAGGTAGTGAAGGTAGGCACTTTCAAATCGGCTGTAGAGCCATACATTCTCAATGAGATGAGCGAACCGGCACGTGCGCAACTCGACACTCTATACTCCAATATGTGGGGTGTGATTTGCGAAAATATCGGCAAGAGCAGAAAAAAACTCACTCCGGAATCAATTAATAAAGCTATCAATGAGGATTTCATATTCCTTGAGCCCGCAGAAACCGACTTGAAGGCCGGATTTGTAGATGCGTTGGTCTACGAGAGATCGATGGACAGCATAATAGCCAAAACCTTGAAGGTGGATGTGAAAAAACTTAATTTCACTTCACCCTCCTCATTGCTGTCGCAGACAGACTGGGGCACAGCATACAAGGCTAAGAAACGTGTGGCTGTGCTTTACGCCACCGGCGAGATAGTAGATGGAGGCGGAAGTTCTACCATCAACTACAAGAAACTCGTGCCGCAGATTGTAGAGCTTGCCGATGATGAGCAGGTGAAGGGGATGGTGCTCAGGGTTAACTCCCCCGGCGGCGCTGTTTTTGGCAGCGAGCAGATAGGGGAGGCTCTCGATTACTTCCAGAGCAAGGGAAAGACTCTTGCCGTGTCGATGGGTGATTATGCCGCTTCGGGCGGTTATTGGATATCTTGCGGAGCCGACAGAATCTTTGCCGATCCACTCACCATAACCGGATCGATAGGAATTTTCGGCCTCATACCCAATGTCAAGGGACTTGCAGAGAAGATCGGAGTCACACCTCAGACTGTCTCTACGAATCCGGATGCCAATTTCCCGACTCTTTTTTATCCTATGACTGAGACGCAACAGGCTGCGATGCAGAAGTTCGTGGAAAGAGGTTATGATAAGTTTGTGGCCCGTGTTGCCAAAGGTAGAGGTATGAGCGAGGAGAAGGTGCGCAGAATCGGTGAAGGTAGAGTTTGGGATGCTGTCAAGGCTAAGGAGATAGGTCTTGTGGATGATCTCGGCGGCCTTCAGGATGCTATAGATTGGGTTGCTGATGACAGTGATCTCGGCGACAGTTATGATGTGGCTGTTTATCCTACTTTAGAGACAACTATGTGGGATCTTCTGCCGGAGTTGACGAACATGAAGGTTGATGAAGCCATGCGTAATGCTATGGCCGGAGAGTATGATCTTTTGGCTGTGAAATGGGCTCGTACTCTCTTACAACAGAAACCTGTGCAAGCTCGTATGCCATACATGGAGGTAGGTTTCGGTAGGCCGGCCTTCTGATTGATACTCGACGATATTCAATACAAAATACCGGGAATCTGTAAGTAGAATAAGAAAGAGAGTGAAAAGTAAGAAAGATAAATTAATGGTTGCGTTGCTGACGCCCCTCTCGTGGATTTACGGAGGGGTTATGGGCGTGCGCAACTGGCTTTTCAATCAGGGCTTTCTCAAGGAGGTGGAATACGACATTCCGATTGTAAGCGTAGGCAATATCACGGTGGGAGGCACCGGGAAAACCCCACATGTCGAATATATCGTCAACAATCTCGCCGCCGATTATAAGATAGCAGTGCTAAGCCGGGGCTACAAGCGCAAGACCAAAGGGTTTGTTCTTGCCAACTCCCACAGCACCCCCGAGATGATAGGTGATGAGCCTTTCCAGATTTTTCAGAAATTCGGTATGATTGCCCATGTGGCCGTGTGTGAGAACCGACGTAAAGGGATAGAGGAGCTTCAACGACTCTTCCCTGATCTGCAGCTTATAGTGCTCGACGACGCTTTCCAGCATCGATGGGTGAAGCCGAAAGTGTCGGTGCTTCTCATGGATTACAATCGCCCTGTCTACGAAGACAAGCTTCTGCCGTTAGGTCGCCTCAGGGAGAGCAAGCTTCAGGTGAACCGTGCAGATATGGTCATTGTGACAAAATGTCCGGAGGATATCCAACCTATAGATTTCCGTATAAAGAAGAAAGATCTGAATCTTCTCACATATCAGAAGCTCTTTTTCTCACAATATGAATATGGACGTCTGAGGCCCGTGTTTCCCGAAGATTCTCCCTACAACGCCACTCTGCAGCAACTCACGGCTCAGGATGGAGTGTTGCTTCTTACAGGCATAGCCAATCCGCGTTATTTTGTGCGCCATTTCAAGAGGTTCCCGTTTAAAGTGAAGGTAGACCATTTCCCGGATCACCATGACTTCACACGAGAGGATATAGAGAGAATAATCCGCAAATTCAAAGGTGTGCCGGGTGCGCGCAAGATAATCGTCACCACCGAGAAGGATGCGGTGCGACTCATGCATAATCCCTATTTCCCACAAAGTCTCAAGCCATTCACCTTCTATCTTCCGGTGACGGTGAAAATGGTTGAGGCTCTTGATGAAAGCGACTTCATACCCTCATTGAAGAGTGCCCTCAAGCTGCCGCGAGAGGGGGAGATTCAGTCGACAAATGAGGCGGATCCTGAATGAGATTATTTGGAGATTCCACAGTGAGAGCGGCATGAACGAAATGACGGATAGGTTCGCCGGATGTGGATTGTGAACAAATAGTAAGAAACCTTAAACATTAGGAAAAGATATGAAACCTCATGCAACTCTCCCGGCATATGAGGTGTTACAAGAAAAAACATTAGTCATGGAAAAATCAATGTTGGAAAAGATCAGCGAGACAGCTGAGTATATTCTCAATGCTGTAGGGGATGCCCCTGACACCGCCGTTATCCTTGGAACGGGTCTTGGCGACCTCGTAAATCATATAGATATTAAAAAAGAGATTCCTTACAGCGAAATCCCTAATTTCCCTGTTTCAACCGTTGAAGGCCACAGTGGAAAACTGATTTTCGGCAATCTCGGAGGCAAATATATAATGGCGATGCAAGGACGTTTCCATTATTATGAGGGTTACGACATGAAACAGGTAACTTTCCCCGTGCGTGTGATGCAGAAACTCGGTGTGAAACGCCTTTTTGTAAGTAATGCCGCCGGAGGCATGAATAAGGAATTTCAGGTGGGCGATGTGATGGTGATCACCGATCATATCAATCTCTTCCCCGAAAATCCCCTGAGAGGTAAGAATCATGATGAACTTGGTCCGCGCTTCCCGGCTATGACAGAGGCTTACAGTCTCGGGCTAATCCGTATGGCCGATGATATTGCCCGCGAAGAGGGAATCCGCCTTATGCACGGTGTGTATGTAGGCACCGCCGGCCCCACGTTCGAGACTCCTGCAGAGTATGAATATTTCAGAATCATAGGTGGTGACGCTGTCGGTATGTCTACCGTTCCGGAAGTTATTGTAGCCAACCATGCCTGCATGACAGTGTTCGGTGTGTCGGTAATTACAGACCTCGGAGGCAAGGATATTAAAGAGGTTCCCACCCATGAGGAGGTGCAGAAGGCAGCTGTGAAAGCACAGCCGGTGATGACGCATATCATCAAGGAGATGCTTGCGCGCATCTGAGCATTGAATTTTGAAAATAATAATTAAAATTCCCGACCTGAGCAAACTTCCGTGGTTCAGGCCGGGTTATTGATATATTGACAAAATAGAAATTACATGGAAAATAAACAGACTGAAATATCCGATTTAGGGGAATTCGGACTTATTGACCGACTTACAAAAGATTTCCCTCTGCGCAACGCCGAAACAAAGAAGGGTGTAGGCGATGATGCCGCGATCTTGAATTTCGGCGATAAAGATGTGCTGGTTACAACAGACCTGCTACTCGAAGGAATACATTTCGATCTCAGATATGTGCCTCTGAAACACCTCGGTTATAAAGCAGCCATTGTTAACTTCAGCGATATTTATGCAATGAACGGCACGCCTAAGCAGATTACGGTAAGTTTGGGTATTTCGAGCCGCTTCACGGTAGAACATATCGACGCTCTTTATTCGGGAATAAAACTCGCTTGCGAGCTCTATGGTGTGGATCTTGTAGGTGGCGATACAAGCGCATCCGTCACCGGCCTTGTGATAAGCATAACCTGTCTTGGCGTGGCAACTCCGGAGGAGGTGGTAAGACGTGACGGCGCTAAGCCTACGGATATTATTTGTGTGAGCGGCGATCTCGGTGCTGCTTTCATGGGTCTGCAGCTTCTTGAAAGAGAGAATACCGTAGCTGCCGGACAGAAGGATTTTCAGCCGGATTTTGCAGGTAAGGAATATATTCTCGAACGCCAGCTGAAGCCCGAAGCCCGCAAGGATATCGTTGAGCTTCTGAAAAGGGAGGGGATCAAGCCTACATCAATGATGGATGTGAGCGATGGTCTATCTTCCGAACTGCTTCATATCTGCAAAGAGTCAGGCACAGGTTGCCGTGTTTATGAAGATAAGATACCTATTGACTACCAGACAGCCCTGATGGCTGAGGAATTCAATATGAATCTTGTGACAGCAGCCATGAACGGAGGTGAGGACTACGAACTTCTCTTCACAGTTCCTCTCACTGATCATGAGAAAATCGAGAAACTCAAAGAGGTCAGAATGATTGGTTATATCACCAAGCCGGAGTTAGGATGCGCTATGGTCACACGTGACGGAGGAGAGATCCCCATCAAGGCTCAGGGTTGGAATGCTTTCACAGAACATGCCGGGAATAAGGACTAAATGCCTAATAACATATTCTTCTTCTTCCCGATATGTCGGTTTGCAAAAATGGCTGTAAACAGGCTTAAAATCATAAATAAATTTAAAAATCTCCCTGTATCAGTAAGTTTTTAATAACGTTTAAACACGTTGAAGATTATTTAACAGTGGGGATGTAAAAATTTAAGTTAATAAATACTATTTTTGCAATTCAAAAGGGGAGAACCGTTTCATCGGCTCACCAGCACATCTATTTAGGTTACAAATCAAAGTGTTTTAAAGCGACGTGTCGCTAAAAAACAGAGAGAATCAATCTGTATAGACCCTTTTTTCATCATTGCAAAAAATAGAAAATCAAAACCGGAAATAAATAAAACCATATGAACGAAACTGTAAATATCAGAGAACTGAACGATCTGATTGCTTCAAAGAGCAATTTTCTGAGCATGATACGCAGCGGTATGGACCGCAGGATTGTTGGCCAGAAACACCTTGTCGATTCTCTTCTGATCGCTCTTCTCTGCAACGGCCACGTATTGCTTGAAGGTGTGCCGGGTCTTGCAAAGACACTTGCCATCAAGACGCTTGCAAATCTTGTGGATGCCAAATACAGCCGTATTCAGTTTACCCCCGACCTTCTGCCTGCCGACGTGATCGGTACGCTCATCTACAGCATAAAGAATGAGACATTTGAGGTTAAGAAGGGTCCTATCTTCGCTAATTTTGTGCTTGCCGATGAGATCAACCGTGCCCCGGCAAAGGTGCAGAGTGCTCTTCTTGAGGCTATGCAGGAGCGTCAGGTCACAATTGGTGATGAGACTTTCCCTCTTGACCGTCCTTTCCTCGTCATGGCCACCCAGAACCCGATCGAGCAGGAGGGTACATATCCTCTACCCGAGGCACAGACCGACCGTTTCCTTCTCAAGGTTGTGATAGGCTATCCCAAGAAAGAGGAGGAGAAGGTGATCATTCGCCAGAACATCTACGGCACCCCCGAGCCTGTGCGTCCTGTGGTCAGCACTCGTGAGATCCTTGAGGTGCAGAAGATTGTAGAGAAGATATATATCGACGAGAAGATAGAAAACTATATAGTGGATATCGTATTCGCCACTCGCGAGCCGGCCAAGTTCGGTCTGCCCGATCTTGAGAGTATCATCTCCTACGGTGCATCACCTCGTGCGTCTATCAGCCTTGCGTTGGCATCGCGAGCCTATGCATTCCTTCAGGGACGTGGCTATGTGATTCCGGAGGATGTGCGTGCCGTGTGTCATGATGTAATGCGCCACCGTATCGGTCTTTCATATGAGGCTGAGGCTAACAACATCGGTGCCGACGAGGTGATCTCCGCCATCCTTGATAAGGTGGTTGTCCCCTGATATCGGGAGAGCCGCTTCACAATCCAATAGATTATGGATGCAAAAGAACTGCTTCAGAAAGTAAGAAAAATTGAGATAAAGACCCGCGGACTGAGTCAGAACATCTTCGCCGGAGAATATCACACAGCCTTCAAAGGGCGCGGTGTGATATTTTCCGAAGTGAGGGAATATCAGCCCGGCGACGATATTCGCGACATCGACTGGAATGTGACCGCCCGTACCAACAAACCCTATGTCAAGGTCTACGAGGAGGAACGAGAGCTCACGATGATGTTGCTGATCGATGTGAGCGGAAGCAGCGATTTCGGTGCTGTCGGCGACCATAAGAAGGAGGTGATAGCCGAGATCGCGGCTACACTCGCATTCTCATCAATCCAGAACAACGACAAGGTGGGGGTGATCTTCTTCAGCGACCGTATAGAGAAATTCATTCCTCCAAAGAAAGGCAAGAAGCATATCTTGCTCATTATCCGCGAAATTATCGATATGCAGCCCCAAAGTAGGGGCACAGATATAGACGTGGCGTTGAAGTTTATGACCAATGCGTTGAAGAAGAGATGCACCGCATTCCTTCTCAGCGACTTCATAGACAATCACGACTATTTCTCAAGCATGTCGATAGCCAATCGTAAACATGATCTGGCCGCCATACAGGTATATGACAAACGCGATGCCAAGTTGCCGGACGTAGGCCTTGTGAGAGTAAGGGATATGGAGACCGGAGCCGACAGATGGATCGACACCTCTTCCAAAAAAGTAAGGAAAGCTTTTGACAAGGCGTGGTATGAGCGCCAGCAGCAACTCTCGTCTGTCACGGGAAGGTGTGGCGTGGATCTTGCTTCTGTCTCTACCGACGAGGACTATGTGAAAGCTCTGCTCGCACTCTTCCGCAACCGCTCCTCACGATGATCCGGCAAGTTGCGGGCTAATATTGAATGCAATTTGCAAAATTCAGGTCGAAAGGAGATCTGAAAAGATTAATAAAGATGATTCAAAGAATAAAGACCATACTTATAGCCATAGTCTGCCTGTTTGGAGCGGGTGCTGCTCATGGAAAGGTGACGGTGAAAGCGCAGCTCGACTCCGTGAATCTTCTTATGGGCAGGCTTAATATGCTTAAGCTTGAAGTGGTGCAGGATAAGGGTAAGCCCGGAGGTTTCCCTTTATTCAAGGAAGCGGATCCTGCGGCAGGATATGTAGGAGTGTGTGGCGACAGCATAGAACTGCGTACTTCAATAAAGACAGACACAGTTGAACTCGGTTCAGGCCGAATACAGATAAATCACACCGTGCCCGTTCAGGCATTCGATTCGGGCACATATCGCCTTCCGGAATTCGTGTATGTTTCCGGCAATGATACAGCCCGGTCTAATGTGGTGACACTTAATGTGATCCCGGTAGATGTGACTGTGGATGACGAGATTGCCGGCTATGCACCTGTGGCAGAACCGGAGGGAAAACGTATCACGGATGCCCTTCCCAATTGGCTCACCGACTGGTGGTGGCTTATTCTTCTCGTGCTGCTCCTGGCCGCGGCTGCGGTGTGGGCTCTTCGTCGTTATAAGAAAGAGGGAACCGTGCTTCCGAAGAAACCTCAGCCCACTCCTTATGAAACTGCGATTCGAGAGCTCAAGGAACTCAAGAAGAAGAATCTGTGGGAACAGGGTCAGGAGAAGGAATACTTCACCCGACTCACCGACATTCTTCGAGTGTACCTTCAGAAACGTTTCGGCATCAATGCTATGGAGATGACCACACGTGAGATTATGGATTGTCTCTATAATAGTGATATAAAGGATAAGCGGGAGTATATGCGTCAGATCTTGAATGTGGCGGATTTCGTGAAGTTTGCAAAGGTAAGACCTCTGCCGGCCGATAATATCGCCGCTTATGAGAATGCCGTCAAGTTTGTGGAGGAGACAAGGCCCGTTGATCCTAACCCCGATGATACATCAGCTGCCACAGCATCCGGATCACAGTCTTCTGCGGGAGAGAAGTCGACTAAAAAGATGACTGCTTCCAAGAATGAATCCACAGCAAAAGGTATTAAGGAAAAAATGAAAGGAGGTGAGAGATGATGCTGAAATATCCCGCACTGTTATGGTTGTTTCTGCTCTACATCCCTCTGATAGTATGGTATGTATGGAAACATCGCAATGCCAATCCCTCGCTTGGAATCTCTACGGTGGCTCCGGTGGCGAAGTTGCCGGTGACATGGAAGACAGTGGCTATGCATTTCATATTTGTGCTTCAGTTGGTGGCGATAGGTGCGCTGATAGTAGCATTGTGTCGCCCTCAGACCCACGATCATCTCAGAAGCTCACGTATAGAGGGTACGGATATCGTGCTCGCTCTCGACATCTCCGGCAGTATGTCGGCCAAGGATTTTGAGCCTTCACGTTTCGCGGCTGCCAAGGATGTGGCTTCAAAATTCGTAAGCACCCGAAAGAATGATAATATGGGTCTTGTGGTTTTTGCCGGTGAAAGCCTTTCACTGATGCCTTTGACCAACGATCGCGCGGCACTTATGAATGCGATACGTCAGGTGCAGATGGGAGATCTGAATGATGGCACCGCCATCGGCGATGGCCTGTCGAGTGCGATCAACCGTATCACCTCCGGAAAAGCCAAATCAAAAAGCATCATTCTTCTCACCGACGGCACCAACAATGCCGGAGATGTGCCCCCCTCTACGGCTGCTCAGATTGCAAAGCAGAAAGGGATCAAGGTTTACACTATCGGAGTTGGCACCAACGGCACTATCCAGATTACGGATCCCTACGGTTTCTCTACAACCACTATGGAGACCAAGATAGATGAGCAGAGTCTGACTCAGATAGCCGAGCTGACCGGTGGCAAGTATTTCCGTGCTACAGATGAGAAGATGCTAAGCGACGTGTTTGAAGAGATTGATCGTCTCGAAAAGACTGTGCTCGACGTAGACCGATATACGCTTACAGATGAGAATTTCATGCCCTGGCTATTAACGGCGCTGTGTGCCATGTGTCTCGCTTTGCTGATGCGCTACACCGTGCTTCGTCGTATTCCGTAAGCTCCGTGCTGCAGAGATAAATAATTAGGAAATCACCTACAATCAAAGAAGATATAATGTTCAGTTTCGCATATCCAAGCCTGTTGTTGCTCCTCCTCCTCGTGCCGGCCTTTGTGTGTCTTTACGCATGGGCCCGCTATTCACGCAGGCGGAATCTGAAGAAATTCGGGCAACTGAAGGTGCTTGCTCCACTGATGCCCGAGACGTCACCTTATAAGCCCCCGATCAAGATCACATTGCAAATGCTCGCATTGGCATTGGTGATCATAGCTTTCGCGCGTCCTTGGGGAGGAGTGAAAGATGAGAAGACGGTGAAGGAGGGTATTGAGGTCGTGATAGCTGTCGATGCAAGTAACTCAATGCTTGCGTCATCCACAGCCGACGAGAAGGGTATCGACCGTATGCGTACCGCCAAGCTGATTCTTGAGAAACTCATCAATCGCCTTGACAACGACCGCGTGGGTCTTATAGTCTATGCCGGCGATGCCTATACATTGATACCTGTCACGAGCGACTACGTATCGGCAAAGATGTTTCTCAACTCTATAGATCCGAGCCAGCTTGCCAATCAGGGCACGAATATAACTGCAGCCATTGACATGGCCACCAAATCATTCAGCGAAGATAAGAAGATCGGCAAGGCGATAATCCTTATCACCGACGCTGAGGATCTGGAGGATGAGCAGAGTGTGATGGATGCGGCCAAGACAGCCGCCCGTAACGGCATTCAGCTTGACGTGGTGGGTTTGGGTTCCACAACAGCCGTGCCCATTCCTATTAAAGGGGGTGGCTACCTTATGAATCCCGAAACCGGAGAACCTGTACGTACGGCATTGAACGAAGATCTGGCTACTGAGATAGCATCTTCCGGTAAGGGTATATATGTAAATGCCTCCAATAATGATGCGCTCAATGAGCTTGACAAACAGCTTGACACTGTGAAGAAGTCGGCTCTTGAGTCAAGCTTCTCAGCAGTTCATGATGAGCTCTTCGCGATATTCGTATGGTTTGCTCTCGCACTGCTTGTGGCCGATATTTTCGTGCTCGACAGAAAGATCGGATGGCTTGACAAGATAACGTTCTTTAAAAAGGAGGAGAAGAGATGAGAAAATTATTGTTGACATATATAATGGCGCTTCTATGCGTGCTCTCATTCCCGGGCATTGCTTCTGCCGACAATGAGTCGACCAAGAAGGAGCGTAATGCCATCACCGCCGGTAACAAACTGTATAATGACGGCCGTTATAGAGCTGCCATCGGCAAATATGAGGAGGCTCTCCGTGAGAACCCTAACTCAGCTGTAGGCCGTTACAATCTCGGATTGTCGCAGATACGGGTGGGTACAAATCCCTCCGATACCACTCAGGCGGCAAAAGATCTTGCCGCAAAAGGATGCCAGACACTTGAACAGATTGCAAAGATGGGTAGCCTGAAACCGAGGCTTGCCTCTATGGCAAATTACAATCTGGGTAATGTGGCTTTCAATTCTGAAGACTATAGCAAGGCCTTGGGCTATTACAAGCAGGCGCTCCGACTAAATCCAAACGACGACAAAGCGCGCCGTAACCTCCGGATTACTCAACTGAAAATTCAGGATCAGGACGACAATCAGGATCAGGATAAAGATAAGGAGGATCAGCAGAAGGATAATGAGCAGAATCAGGATCAGCAGCAGAACCAGAATCAGAATCAAGATCAGCAGGATAACAAGCAGGATCAGCAGAATAATCAGCAGCAACAACCGAAGCCGCAGGATATCAACCAGCAGACCGCTGACCAGATACTGAAAGCTATGGAGAATAAGGAAAACCAGACGCGTGCCAGAGTCGCTACCGGAAATCAGGGTGACAAGAGCAAGGGACGCAACCGTAACAACAAAAACTGGTGATCCGACTCTGCATGGCGATGCTCTCCCGATTTTATAAATCCATAGAAAAAAATGAGAAACACCACTTTAAGACATACAATACTCTTAGTCTTCCTGACGCTGTTCACAGTGTTTCAGCAAGCCGTAGCCAGGGAAAAGGGGGATGCTCCTTTTCTTGAGACAAGATTGTCGCGGGATAAAATGGTTGCCGGAGAGACTGCTGTATATGAGGTGGTGCTTTTCACTCCTGTTTCTCAGATTGAGGGTGTGGAGGCTATGGCTTATCCGAATTTCGAGGGTGCGGATGTCAGCAGATCATCTGCAGACAACAGGCTTACACCTGTAGATATTAACGGAAGACAATATTACACAGCCGTGATCGACCGCTATTTTCTGCGTTATCCCGAAAACGGCAGATTCAAGATCTCCGGGGGTCAATATCGTTTGGGCCTCCTTCATCGTCAGGAATTTTACGATCCCTTCTGGGGCAGACAGTATGGTAATGTGGTTGACGCCATTACGATTCAGGCTCCTGAGACGGGGGTAAAAGTGATTTCGTTGCCTCAGAAAGGACGTCCGGCCGATTTCTCGGGCGCTGTGGGCGACTTTGAGATTGAGGTGGAATTTCCAGACGGGGAGCTTCGAAGTGGCGACGACACCAGAATGATACTTAGCATTTCCGGAATTGGGAGTCTTGACGGAGTGAAGCTGCCCGATATCCCGGCCATGTTGCCCGAAGGATTGCAGTTCAAGTCGATGACCGACAATATCAATCATTTTGTGAAAGATGGCGAGTTAGGTTCTGAAGTGGAGATCGAGTGTGTTGTCATGCCCAAAAAAGAGGGTAGCTTCACGATTGACGGGATTGCATTCAACTATTTCAACAGCAAGACCGGAAAGTATGATGTGATTGTTGCCCCGGTTGTGGAGATAGTGGTGAAAGAGGGGTTGCCGGGATCCGGAAAACCCACTGTTATAATGGAGATATAGCCCAGAAAATGGATATACAGAGATGAGACTACAAAAGAAACATATTCTCACATTGGTTCTTTTCGTCATCCTTTCGATGGTGGCGGAGGCAGCAACTGTGCGTCTTGATGTGTCGGCGGGAAGAGGCCGGCGCGAGATAGGTGTTGGAGACCTCTTCTATATCACCTATGAGGTGAGCAATACGGAGAAGGCTCCGGAAAAGCCGGCGTCTGTTCCCGGCGGCAAGGTGATGTATTTTGATCGCACGGGCCAAAGCTCGAGTTTTACGAGCGTAAACGGTAAGACCACTCAGTCTTACAGCTATACCTATACTCTTACAGTGAGAGCACAGACAGAGGGTTCTTACACTTTCGGCCCTGTGACGGTAGATGGTGTGCAGAGTAATAAGATCAGCTACACTATTGGTGCCGCAGCTGCACAGAACACTCCCGGAGCAGGAGGGACACCTCAGGCGGATCCGGACAGACATAACAGTGCCGACGGTCCGAAATTCATTGGAAAGGGTGATGGCAATCTCTATCTGAAGGCAAATGTGAGCAAGACCACGGCTTATGAGCAGGAGGCCTTGGTATATACCGTAAAACTCTACACCACGTATGATGCCATAAAGTTTATCGGTGCCACGGCCGCTCCCAAGTTTGAGGGCTTTGTTGTGGAGGAGTCGAAAGATATATCCAACCAGCTTGAATATGAGACAATAGGGGGCAAGACTTATGCCACGGCGGTAATTGCCCGTTACATAATCTTCCCACAAATGGAAGGTGATCTCAAGGTGCTTGGCAACACCTACACCGTGAGTGTGGATGAACGTGAATATTACCACGACCCCTTCTGGGGAAGTATGTCGGTGGCAAAGCCATTACAACTCAATGTCACGCCAAATGATCTCACTGTGAAGGTGAAGGGTCTCCCGGCTCCCGTTCCGGCCAACTTCTCCGGAGGAGTAGGTAAGTTCTCGATAAGCTCAACCTTACCTTCACAGACATTTATGAGCAATCAGGCCGCGTCGGTGATCTATACAGTCACCGGCACCGGCAACATAAAGTATGTCAAGCTTCCTGATCTGAATGCTCTCTATCCTCCACAACTTGAGGTTTACAGTCCTACACCCGATCTGCAGACAACAGTGGGTCGTACTAATGTAAGTGGCACTTCACGCTTCGACTACTCATTCATGCCTCTGGAATCGGGAAGTTTCCAGATTCCGGCCGTGGAACTCGTCTACTTTAATCCTGAGACCGGAAGTTATGAGAAATCCGTTGCACGTGGTTACGATATAAGTGTAGGCAAGGGTAAGGGTTCAGAGAAGTCGCAGACAAGGGGAAATATGTCGTTTAATCCGACGTTGCTTCCTGTCACGGGAAATCTTACATCTTCTCACATCCCATATGTAAAGCGTTTCGGCTATTGGCTCTTCTTCATTGTGCCGGTAGTTCTGCTTCTGGGTGCTGTAGGTTACTATCGAGCTTATCTGAAGGCTAATGCGGATATGCTTGCCGTAAGAAGCCGTAGAGCCGACAAGATGGCGCGTAAACGTCTGCGCAAGGCAGGAACGTGCATGAAGAAAGGGGAAACAGACCGCTTCTATGATGAGATGCTTTCGGCGCTTTGGGGCTATATGGGCGATAAACTGAAGATGCCACCCTCCGAACTTACGCGGCAGAACATCAGTGAGAAGCTTTACCAGAGAGAGATTCCCGAAAATGTGGTTGCGCCATTCATATCTCTGCTTGATGAATGTGAATTTGCCAAATATGCACCGGCAGCCACCAAAGACAATATGCAACCCGTGTATGATCAGGGTGTGGTAGTAATCAATTCACTTGAGGATGCGTTCAAACAGCAAAAGAGTCAGAAAAATGATTGATATAAAGATAATGCGAGGCATCATAATGTCGGTGATGGCAGTGGCGGCCTTGCTGCTTCCGTCTGTCGGAACCGCGCGGAATGTAGTGGCTGAGGCCGATTCTGCATATAATTCCAAAGATTATGCAAGGGCCATAGAACTTTATGAATCAGTGGCCGACACGGTAGGAGTATCGGTGCCATTGCTCTTCAATATGGGAAATGCCTATTATCAGGAGGGCAATTACGGCAGGGCTATGCTATGCTACCTTAGAGCCAAACGCCTCGATCCCGGTCAGCCGGAATTGAATTCCAATCTACGTTATTTGCGCAGCCGTATTGAAGATTCCAACAAGGCTGAACAGAAGGGGAAGAGGTTGAAGGTCACACTTGATGAGCCCTCTTTCTTCCAGAGTGTTCACAGTGCTATAGCTGTTGAAACATCCTCCAACCTGTGGGCAGTGTGGGGTGTGATATGCTTCTTACTCTTCATAGGTGGAGCGACACTCTATATTTTCACAAGGAGTGTGCTTCTGCGGAAGATCGGCTTTTTCGGAGGTATCGTCACACTGGCGTGTACGGTAATATTTGTATCGTTTGCAATTTCCGGAGCACGCGCCATAGCTTCAAAAGATGAGGGGGTGATCACTGCCTATAAAGTGCCGTTGCTGACAGAGCCGGGTCAGGAAAGCACCGGTAAGGAGGGAATGCTGACCAAAGGCACCGAAGTTAGGATCGTGTCGGAAGAGACAGATGCGGAAGGAAATGTGACATGGTATAAGGTAAGACTTAATTCCGATTATTTAGGTTGGGTTTCAGCTGAGGATCTGGAGGTGATATGAGCGTAGGTTGTGGTCGTCAATCCGAAAGGAAAACAGACTACATTCAAACGAGGAAAAAGTTTAAATAACGACTATATGTTATTAAACATATTCAAAATTTCAGAAATTCTTGGTAGATTGCGAAAAAATGTCTAAATTAGCAATCGGAAATTAGAAATTATTCTACAGACCCAACAAAAAGTAATCGACGGTTACTTATAGTCAATCGTTTAAGTATAACCTCAAAAATACCATCTGCTATGAGCAAGACAATCACCTTCAACGAGCTTCGCAGACTCAAAGACAGTTTGCCAGACGGTTCAACCCATCGTATAGCCGACGAGCTGAACCTCACAGTACAGACAGTACGCAATTATTTCGGCGGTGTAAACTATCAGTTTGGCAAAAACGTCGGCATGCATATCGAACCGGGTCCGGACGGAGGTCTCGTAGTTCTTGACGACACTACCATTTATGATATGGCAGTAAAGATTCTTGAGGAGCAGAACCAGGCCAAGGCTTGAATTGTGCGATAGAAAAGAACCCATCGTAAGAAAACACGGCGCCCCGGAGATCTTTCCGGAGCGCCGCTTGATTTATATGTGAGATAGAGCAGCCGGGCGTTGAGGGTGAGCTTGGCGGCTGTAAGGAAGTAAGATGCAATAATATGATTTTTCCAAAAGATTTTGAGAATAAAATAGGTTTCACACCCCTGCGTCAGATCCTGATAGAGAAGTGTGAGACTCGCCTCGGTCGGGAGGAGGCGGAACGTATGGATTTTGTCACCGGATTCGAGGAGATAAGAAGACGCCTTGAATGTGTGGCGGAGATGCAGACGTTGTTAGGCTCTCCCGCCGATATGCCTGACGAACGCATATATGATGTGGTGCCGTGGCTTAGCGAGATAAAGGCGGCAGGCTCATTTATGCCGGCGGAGCGTCTCGGTAAGTTAGCTGCCACACTTCACACCATGAGCCAGGTGGGACGTTTTTTTGCCCGAAAAGATTCAGAGACGGGAAGCACACGCTATCCGTGGCTTAGTGATGAATTTGCCGCACTACCGGAATTTCCGGAGATAGAACGTGAGATAGACCGCTGTATAGGAAAATATGGAGAGGTTAAAGACAATGCTTCTCCCGGATTGTCGGAGGTGCGCCGGGCTATTTCAGCGGCATCAGGATCCATGCAAAGGGCCATGCGAAGGGTGCTCGACAGAGCGGTGCAAGCCGGAATTGTAGATAAAGATGCCACTCCATCTCTACGCGATGGTCGCATGGTGATACCTGTGTCGGCAGCCCAGAAGAGGGGTATCAGCGGAATCGTGCATGATCAAAGTGCCACGGGAAAGACTGTTTTCATAGAGCCGGCTGAGGTGGTTGAGGCAGGCAACCGTCTCAGGGAACTCGAAATGGATGAGCGCCGCGAGATAGCGATCATCCTCACTGCCATATCAGATCAGATAAGGCCATATGTAGAAGAGATTGTAGAGGGATGCAAGATACTTGCGCGTCTTGACTTTATCAAGGCGAAGGCACGTTTTGCCGCCGACACTAACGGTGAGATGCCGAATATAGAGCGAGTGCCGGAGATAGAATGGTATCATGCCATACACCCCGGATTGCTTATGACTCTGCGTCAGCAAGGGAAAACTCCCGTGGCTCTCGATATCACACTTACTCCGGAGAAGCGCATTCTCATAATCTCCGGCCCGAATGCCGGAGGAAAATCAGTTTGCCTTAAGACCGTTGCAGTGGTTCAGTATATGATGCAATGCGGCATGCTTCCCACGCTATATTCAAACTCACATATGGGGATATTCGACAGTATCTTCATTGATATAGGCGATGAGCAGTCGATAGAGAATGATCTCTCCACCTACTCTTCACATCTCGCAAATATGAAGTATTTTCTTCTGAATGCCAATAAAAAGACGTTGATATTGGCTGATGAGATGGGTTCGGGCACTGAGCCGCAGATTGGTGGGGCACTTGCACAGTCTATTCTCACCGATCTTGGAAAGAGCGGGTGTATGGGTATTGTGACCACCCACTATCAGAATCTGAAAACTTTTGCAGATTCTGAACCGGGGTTTGTGAATGGAGCCATGCTTTATGACCGTCAACATCTGCGTCCTACATTCCAGCTGTCGATCGGCAATCCCGGCAGCTCATTCGCACTCGAAATTGCACGTAACACCGGCCTTCCTCGCGATGTGATTGAACGAGCCAGAGAGATCGTAGGCAGCGATTATGTGAATATAGATAAATATCTTCTCGACATTCAACGAGATCGCCGTTACTGGGCCAACAAGCGCCTTGGTATAAAGGAGAAGGAGCATAAGCTTGATAAACTTCTTGAGACTTATGAATCAAGTTCGAGCGATCTGAAATCTCAACGGGCTGCCATTATACGAGCCGCCAAGGAGGAGGCTAAGGAGATTCTGGCAGGCGCGAATGCTCAGATAGAGCGTTCGATACATGAGATTCGTAAGGCTGAGGCTGAGAGAGAACGCACACGCCAGATCAGAAAAGAACTTGAGGAGTATAAACGAAGCATTGAGAACGATGATGAACCGGTGGATGAGCCTGCTGTGCTCAAGCCGTTGCGTCATAAGAGTAAAAAGACAGAGGCTGCCCGTAAGGCTGAGAAGAAGGCTTCAGCTCCGGTCCGTGCTGCTCTCAGTGTCGGAGACTATGTGAGGATGTCAAACGGTGGAGTAGTAGGTAAGATTCTAAGTATCTCAGGAAAGAAAGCAGAGGTGGCGTTCGGTGCGTTGCGCACCATCGTAGAGCTCGACAAACTTCAGGGTGCCCAGAAACCGAAGCAACAAGCCACCGCCACTGTAATGACAGTGTCGGCTTCCACTTCCAACGAGAGTAGAGAACGACAGTTGAATTTCAGCAATGAGATCGATGTGAGGGGTATGCGTGCCGACGAAGCATTACAGGCAGTGACCTATTTCATGGATGATGCCGTGCAATTTAATGCACACCGACTCAGAATCCTCCATGGCACCGGTCATGGCATCCTGAAGACACTAATACGTCAGCAACTCAAGGCAAATCCAAATGTAGCCGATTTCCGTGATGAAGATGTACGTTTTGGTGGAGCCGGAATCACAGTCGTCGATCTCGAATAATTCTCCAGGAAATCTGCTCACGATTGTTCTCCGGTGGCAGATTGGAGTATAGTGACGACTCGGTTCCCAGAATCACCCGTGAGTAATGACAAATTCCATACATTGAAGTTGTTTAAACTTTTTACGGGCTTGTTGATTTTTATATGTATTTTTGAATATGGAGTCCTCTTTGCCCGTCTTCAGCCATCTTTCGGGTTGCTTTT